>JAZKFX010000058.1:0-9230 GCA_040386215.1 Pseudomonadota bacterium | reverse complement strand
TAAGCTTTACCGATACCACGGCAACAGCCAATACTAGATTGATTTACAAAATAAAAGCTTGTAGCTCAACGACCATTTGTTCCGCATTGGTAAGCGCCGCGCCGATTGCCATAAAATCTGAATTTCATTCGCTGATTGTCACTGATGTTGCAACCTTGACTGCGGCAGACTTCAGTTTGCAATCGGTTTTGACGAGGTTAGCGGATCAACTTAGTTTCGCAAACCCAACGGATCCCGTTACTGCTGATAGCTTATTCCAACGCATGTGGGATACACAAAATCCAGCCCCGGGAACATCGGGCGTGAGAGGCCCCAAGTGCACCGGCTCCTTAAATGGCTTTCAACACGAGTGCAGGACGAGTGAAGGCAAGCAAGTGCTGAATCCGTCAACTTTCATCAATAATTATCAGCCCATAGCCCTCGTCAATAGATTTGATTTGCGCGATTCAGTCACATTTCGCGATTGCGGTGAAGCGCGGGTGGTTTACGGCTTGAGAAGCAATGTGCAAACCGCGACCAATCGCAATTTCATTATTTTTGAAGCACAACTGCCAAATCCACAACCCGGATCCGCTGCGGGCTGCTTACCTATCGCCAACTTCTGGAATACCTTGTCAGATGCATCAGATGTGGCGAAAAGGGCCAACGAGCTGCGTAATTTTTACTTCAACGGAATTCCCGCGCAGTCAATTACGCCAGTGATACACAAAGACAATTACGCCCCCACTAGCGGTCAAATTCGCACTAACCAATTTTTGTCGAATGCTAATCTTTCGTGGGTATTGAATGAATTTAAAATCACGATTGAAAACGGTATAAGCATTGTGAAACCAGTTTCCGTGAAAAGTAATCCCTTTGGTGAATTGTTTAGGGGCGGTAATGCAGATGCAAGAGCATTACCATTTCAAAATGAATTCATTGCCAACATGAGCACTCTGCTGACCGATCGCGATAGCTTTTTCCTTAAAGTGGCAAACGACTCGCACAACAATGGCGAGAGTCATGCCAACGGTGCAGATGTTGCGGAAAATAATTTTGCGAGCCATTTCGCTCAAGGCACCACAAGCTTTAGAGATGCGGTTACGCAAAAACTAGTGGCTAGTTCGGTGACCAATATATCCGCCGCGCAAGTCATTAACAGAGCCACCGCAATGACCTGTGGCGGCTGCCATATGCCCTCAGCGTTTCAACTAACATCAGCAAATAGTATTGCTGCGGGCGTAAGCTGGCCGGATTCATTGGGTTTTGTGCACATCAGTGAAACACTCAGTGCAGGACAAAGAGAATTCACTGTTTCACCGGCAATGAGGACGGCATTCCTGCCCGCGAGAAAACGAAATTTTGTGCAATATTTGAATTCGTTTGGAGTCTCAGCAACTAATGCTACCTTCCTGCAAAAGACATCTGAGCCAGTAGCAACACCTACGCTTACGGGTAAGCGTTCAGGCTAATATAGAAAAGTAAAAAAAAAAGCGAAGGCGATTTATTTTGCCTTCGCTTTTTTTATGCCTGATGAAGTATATTTTAATCGACTTGGAAAGTACTCGGATTGGCTTAGCAAAAATATTTGTTATCGCGCAAAAAAATATTTATTCCACAACAAATACCGGCGCAAAGCCACCACCCTGGGTTCTAAAATTTGTTGTTTGGCCTTGGTATAAACGCGCAGCGAGTAATTGTATTTCACCGGCATAAACATATGCACGAATATCCATCTTTAATGCGACTTCAACTCCGTCCACTAACATTCCGCGCTCACTCGGTGCAACTAATTGCTGCGCTACATATTCCCCCTGTAAAATTTCTGCCCACACGCGCTTGGTAAGTTTATCGCCGCGATAGGTGGCGCGACTACCAAAACCCACTGCAGGCTTAAAAAATAAATGCTTGCGCGAACTCCATAGTTCATCAGCATTTTTCGCATTAACATTTTGCGTACGCGGAATACCCTGCTGCAAAATTTCGCTATCCTGCTGCTCTACTCCCATATTGATTAAGCTCTGCGAATCACTCAATACAATAAGATTACGTTTATCGGCATAGAACGCATGATGACGCGGGTTAGGTGTGACTACCACAGCGTTTAGCTCATAAGCCTGGCGAAGCGCTGAGTGCTGAGGTTCTGCAAGGGAAAAATCAGTCAGGCGATTGTAAACAAGGTCAATTATTTGGCCTGACTCACCATAACTAAGTTGGTCATTGGTAAATTTCAGTTCACCAGGGTCGGCAATTATGGCGGCTATGCCATGGCTTTCAAATAAGCGCTGCGCCATTTTAAATTCGGGATAGAGAAATTGCTGTTGTGGATTTTCATCAACGATTGCAATAGTCTTAAGCTGCTTTTCACCACCTTGTAATTGCCACTCGCGCAAAAACATTGCCAAAAATTTATCATCAATTCCGTTTTTGAATCGGGGTAATAAGACACCCTCTGCGCGACAGCATTCGGTTTGTGCGTTTATTAAAGCGGAGTTTAAAAATGCACCCCCGGCATTGGTATTGATCTCAATAATTTTGGGGCCATGATCGCTAAGATGAAAATCATAGCCCATAAATACGCCCTCCGGGCCAGAATGACCGACAGCAAGATGGGGCTCGCGTGCGAATATGTGTTGCGCATATTCCGGCAATTTGACCACACGGGTAACTGCGCGAACAATCTCACGCATCTGCTGCATTTGCGCAGCAGAAATAAACACGGTGGTATTTGAAAATAATTGCGGGTTGGCCATCAATACGTCTTGATTAATATCATCCGCTTGCAAGACTTTATTTAATTGATCGCGATTCAAGGTTGTACAAAAACAGTCGCTGTTTAAACGGTCTGCAGTGCTGCCGCAGCCGGGCTGCAAGCCATCACAGATACTCATGCTTACTTTTTCTCCATTAAATCTTTTAACTGTGCAAATGGATTAAATGTGGCGGGAGCTATGACCTTTTCTTTGGTCGCGCCGTAAAGAATATATTCGTGGAATTTAGTGTGCTCATTATCGTGGCAGTAAACACACAGCAATTCCCAATTACTGCCATCAGCAGGATTGTTATCGTGGTTATGATCGCGGTGATGCACCGTCAATTCACGCAACCCGGAATAAACAAACTCGCGCGCGCAACGCCCGCAAATCCAGGGGTACATTTTTAACGCTTTATCTCTATAACCCTGCTCTTGCTGTAAATAGCCGGCAGCGCCTTTAAAATTATCCGTAGCCATAATTCGCTCTCTTATTCAATTAACTTACCGGTGATAACTGACCACCCGCCACTGTGGAAGATGATGGGGATGTTACCTGCGAATAGCAATACTCTCTTATCAATCCAAACTTTGCACCCTATTTCCTTGAGTCCTAAATCGAATACATTAGCCCCAAGTGCAGCGAAATTCCCAAGTGCAGCGAAGCTTTGTAATGCAAGCCTGGTATCGCACTTCGATGCAATCCAGCAAGTCTTCGCTGCAGCCACATCCGGGGTGCTGATAAAAAGAGATGGCCAGCTTGTAACCCATTCGAACACATCTTTGAATTCTTATTGCGCTATCGCATAGCCAATAAAATGCCAAACTGACTGCAAAACGAACAAGTATCATTGACAAGATGTCAATGACAGCTAGCCTTTATAAAAGTATTTTTCTTTTAAAATGAATGAATTAGCCCTATAACGGATCATAAAAATGCAGGACAACAAGGCCGCCACAACCACAACTTCTGGCGATGATCTCATTGAAAGCAATGTCTATTCCGCACATTTAGCCCAGATAAATGAAACGCGACACGTGCTCGCGAAAGAGGATATTTTTAATGATCGCGGAGTGTTATTAGTAAAAGCAGGCAAGGCCATTACACCGGTAGCATCACGCGCTATCGCTCAATTTAAATTAATTAAACCGCTGCAAGATAGCATTACTATTGAAAACGAAATTTCGGCCAGTGAACTAACGCAAAAATTTTCAGCTTTATTGGCAAAAGAGCGCGTTCTGCAATCTATTCATGAGCGCTATGATATGGCTTCATTGGTGGAGTTACAGTGCTCCTATTATGAAAGCCTACCCATGTTAAAACAAAAAATTACCGTTATGTCGGAACGAATGGAAGTGGTCTTTGAGCGTACCCTCTGCTGCACCTGGTTCTCACTATTGATCGCAAAAGAAATGCGTCTTACCCCCACTGAAATTACCAACGTTTTTTTAGCTGCTCTGGCTCATGATATAGGTATGCTGCATATCAGCCCACAAACCCTGGACAAAAAAGAACAACTTAGCGCAGAAGAGTGGCGACAAATACAGGCACATGTCGTTATCGGTAAAACTATTCTGGCTGCCATGCCTAACATTCATCCGAGCGTTTGCCTTGCCGTACTTGAACATCACGAACGCTGTGATGGTACTGGCTACCCTTTCGGCAAGATAGAAAGTGAACTATCATTAATTGGACAAATTATTGCGTTGTCGGACAGTGTGATAGCCGTCTATTTTAATCGATTCAAGCCCGAAGGCCGCAGCTGGTGCGATGTGCTGCCGATTATTCAAATGAATAATCATGCATTTCTTTATCGCAACTATGAAGTGTTGATTACTATTTTACGCCATAGCTATTTACCTGCTACCCGGGCGATTGATGACGGCGCTATGTTAGAGTTTATTAATAAAATAATCGTTAGAAACGCACAAATAAAATCCTGGTTTAATGAAGTAAAAGAATTTATGGGGCTCATTGGTTACGCGCATGGCGAAAGAAAATTACATGCGCTACAAAACGTGATTCTCCATGTGGCTACGTCAGTCAATGCATCTGGCATATTTCAAGAAGGCTTTCTTGAGTATCTGGAACAGATACTGAATGAAAAATTAAAAGATTCTTATCGTCACGTAGAAGATATTTTTTTAATGCAAGAAGAGGTCGTATTTCATTTACAGCGCTTCAATAGAATGGTACAAGCTCACCTGATCAGCGAAGTGAAAAAAAATTCTGACATTAAAGATCTTCTGGAATCTTGTGTAAAAAAATCTGATGAATATGTTCGGGCAATGCATTGATCCCAATGCCTTATCCAAATTGCATCTAAAGACTGTTCACTAACCTTAAAATAAGTCATCAACCGGTAAAGACCGTGGAAACTAATATACAACCAGACACTGTTGCGCAATTGGACTCGATGCTACAACGCAGAAATCTGGTTGAAGCTTTGGCACAACTCACCTGCAATTTAAACGGTGCCAATGCCGGGTTGTCTGCTGTACAAAATATTATTCGCCCATCACAACATTTTTCCGAGCCTTTGCGCCACTCTTTACATGTTGAGGTATCGATTTATTTTTCGCAAGAAACCCTTGCTCTACAACAAAAATTATCCCAACTGAATGAGGCCATCGAAAAAAATTATTCGCTATTAATGCGCGTTGTGAAAATTGATGACGCGGCTTTTTTAAAGCATTTTCAAGCCTGTGAAAATGATCGGGAAGCATTTCAAAAGCTACAAGCCAAACTTATACAATTCAAAAAGCAAGCTCACCATAGCCTTGCAATACGGATAGTGCTTCAAGATCGTGGCGTGCAGATTGAACGCAGCAAGCTTACGCTCGATCAGGACTTTCTCGCGGAAAAATTGGCCGAAATACGCGGTAGAGAAAAGGTAGCGCGTCAGCAATTCCATACAACAGTATTAGAAATGTTAAGTGATAATGAACAGCTGCTGAAAATTGCAAGTAACAACCCTGCGGTTACGTTGATATTGACACAGAATAGCGAAAACCTGCGCGCCACACTGAAATTATTGCGCAGCGGAAATAATATTGAATCCTTACCGACACTCATTGAAGAAATCCACTACGACACATTACCAGAGCAACTTAAGGTTAATAGCTCAACCACTGAAAAAGTAACAGCAAAAACAAATACGCCCTCTGTCAAAAAAATAAAAGTTGCACCTATACCGCTGAAAGCAACTGACAAAACCGTCACGAATAATTTCATAGCCCGGATCATCATTTGGTTTTCAACATCTCATGAAACTACCTGGGCAGATACAAAACACTATAAAGGCTGATTCCATTGCAATCCAAACGCACACGGCTGGATCGTTTTATTAGCCAACACACCGGCATCAATAGCAAAGATGTAAGATTACTAGTGGCACAGGGCCGACTTAAAATAGATGGGCATTCCGCTAGCGAAATTCACCAATTCGTGGGTGAATTTACGCAAGTCATCCTGGATGAAAAAGTTTTACAAGCTAAAATACCCGTTTATATTATGATGAATAAACCCATTGGTGTGGTGAGCGCAACGAAAGATGACAAGCACACTACTGTGCTTGATGTATTAAAAAAGTCTCTCGACGAAAAAGAAATCATGCGTTTGGATATAGATAATTTACATATTGTTGGGCGCCTTGATTTCAACACCTCTGGTTTATTATTGCTTACGAATGATGGGCGCTGGTCACGCAGGCTTACGACGCCCGAACATAAAATTGCCAAACTTTATAAAGTCACCCTCGCAAATCCTATTGATGAAGGTTATATCCATGCCTTCGCCGCGGGCATGCATTTCCCTTTTGAAAATATTACTACGCGCCCCGCTACCCTTCAGATTGTTAGCGAGCATGTTGCAATGGTGACTTTAGTCGAAGGTCGCTATCATCAAATCAAACGTATGTTCGGCAGATTTCAAAATCCAGTAATAAAACTGCATCGCGTAGCCATTGGAACCTTAACATTGGACGAGCAGGATGCAACAATGCAACGAGGTTGCTGGAGAGAATTATCCAATCAGGATGTGGTAGCCTTGGCTAAATAAAAAATTTTTTCTGATTAATAATGCAATCCAAGTAAATTAATAATAAGCATAAAAGTATATTTTTAGCTCGACCAGAAAATAACTATGCCGTTCCCATTTACACCATATTTTTTGTGGAATTACTGCAGGCCGCGAGTATTTGCGCTGCTAATTTTTCATCAGATACACTGCGTGAAAGCGCCATTCCTCCGATTAGTAACACCACTTGCTGAATAATTTTTTCAGGTGATGACTCCATATCCGGATCACCATCCGACAATTTACTCATGTGCGCAATAAATCCTTTCAGCATAAGAGTATAGGTCCCACGCACACGCGGATCGCCGTGGGCCACATCACTCACTAAACATGGTAAAGGGCAACGCACGGCCACTGCAGCCATGTGGGCTTTACTTAAATAGGCACCTACGAAGTCTTCCCGATCGGAATCGGGGCTCATAAAATGTTGGGCTGCTCGCTTTCCGGCCCGCAGAATAGCCTCTTCATACATTTCAAACTTTGATGAAAAGTGCGCGTAAAATGCACCGCGGGTCATCCCGGCAGCTTGCATCACTTCATCTATCCCCACTTTATCGAAGCCTTTACGCGTAAATAAATCACCGGCGGCGTCCAAAATGCGAATTCGCGATTGAGCTTTATGATTTTCTTGCCAAGCCATTGTTTTTCCCTCCCGTAATAAAAACCTGAAATATGTTGTTGAACATATTCTGGATGAGTATAACCTAAAACCTCATTGCGTAAAGATCGCATCTGCTTTCAAATAATCCAACACAAGGGGCTACCATGACTAATCATGTACATATCTATGGGAAACACATTAGTAATTTTGTACGCAGCGTACAACTTTGTTGTGAAGAATTAGGCATTCAATACACATTGGGGCTTGACGTTAAAGATCAAACAATTGAATTAAAAAGCCCGGAACATTTTGCGTTAAATCCCTTTGGAAAACTTCCGATACTTTTACATGGGGAACATGTGCTTTACGAGACGCAGGCTATTTGCCGTTATCTTGTCGATAGTTTTTCTGGCGTAGCACTGCAACCAAAGGATGCGTGGCAACGCGCGCAAGTAGATCAATGGTGCGCAGCCATCACTTTATATATTGATAAATGGGTTATACGTGATTATTTGGTGGAGTTTGTGTTTCCTAAAGGGGAAAACGGTAGAGTACGAATGGATGTTGCTCAGGCCGCTATGCCGGCAATAATCCATGCAGTGAAAATTCTTGAGGATCAACTGGGAGCCGATGATTTTTTAGTGGGCAATGAATATTCTTTAGCGGATATTTTATTAGCGCCCATTTTGTTTTATTTAGTAGCCGGCCCCAACAACTCGGATCTGGTCAGTGCAAATAGTCCATTACGCAATTACATTGCAAAAATTCAGGCGCGACCTGCAGCGAAAAATGTATTGGTAAGGTAAGAAATTCGCACCTACGGATTGTGATATGCGTAGGTGCTTTCTTTTTATAATTAAACTCTAAATATTTTAAAACTGACGCCTACACCGAAGAAAATGCACGCAAGGCATCCATCGCGGTAATGACACCAATAATTCTTTTTTCTTCAGTAACAAAGACCCTATGAATATGACGACTCAATAAAACCTCTGTGACTTCTTGCAGCGATGCGTCCTTTTCTACCGCAATAACTTCGGGCGTCATGATTTGATGAACCGTGCAATTTTTATGAGCATCTTTAACCCAACTGCGTAAATCTTCTTCGTTGATTTCCTGCCCACAGCTATCGCGATAATGGTTGCGCAGCGCATGCCCCTTAGCATTGTCGTTCATGTGGTTAAAGCGAAACACATCACCGACACTCACAATACCCACCAACTCGTGATCTGAAGCAATGACGGGTGCTGCTGATATTTGATGCTTAATAAAAAAATCAGCAAGCCGATGAATCGTCCAACCTTCATAAGCGGTGAGCATGTTCTCGGTCATAATATGTTGCGCCAAGACTGGTTCAGTATGTTGTATGGTCATATGATTACTCTCGCTGTTGTGCGGCATTAGCCGACCTATTTACCAAGCCTGTGCGACATCGCGAATATTTATTGTTGTTGGCAAATCATTTACCCGCGTCGCGTTGTTTAGCGGTATTAATATCATCGCGACTTAATTGTAGACCCATTAATACCGATGCTCTACCTGGAGCCGTACATCTCCATTTATATAGCAATGGGTCTTTTTAAGGCAACCACTTTACTCATCCCAAGCAACGAGATAGCCATTTACGCACCCGGGAATTTTCTCATGCACGGAGGCTACACCCTCCCCTATTACGGAAAACTACCATTCTATGGTTGACTTTACGGGTCGCTATAGCCAAAATACGCGCCCTCAACTATGGCTAGATAGCTCAGCTGGTTAGAGCACAGCACTCATAATGCTGGGGTCGGCGGTTCAAGTCCGCCTCTAGCTACCATATT
>JAZKFX010000057.1:17995-23785 GCA_040386215.1 Pseudomonadota bacterium | reverse complement strand
GCTTTCAGCGAAGAAATTAAGTAAATTGAAATAAGGTAATGAAAATGCTTAGTGGTAGTTGTTTGTGTGGAATCATTAAATTTCAAATACTTGAAACTCCCTCAATGGTGGCAAACTGCCATTGCAGAATGTGTCAAAAGCAACATGGTGCTCCATTTGCTACGTATTTAACTTTTAAAAAGGAAAATTTAATTTTTATAGCCGGGCATGACAAATTACATTCTTATAATTCATCATCCACCATTTTACGTAAGTTCTGTTCAAATTGCGGGTCAAATATTGAATGGAGCGGTCATCCTGAGTATCAAGATTGGGTTTCCGTTCCGGCAACTTTACTCGACGCAGCTTTTGAGCCTACGGAAGTTGGCAATTATTATATTGAGTCAAAGTGTTCGTGGGTGTAAGTGCAGCTAACAAGCGGTGAAACTCATTCCGCTTCGATCCATTGGACGCCGCAAGCGGCGCCGTTTACCTTCACGTTAAATATTAGGAGCATCGAACCTCCAAATGAAAAAGTATCCACGAGTTCCATTCTATTTATCGCATAAATATATAGTTCTTTCAGTTGTTTGTATTTTCAGTGGTTGTGCTTCAGTTGTGAACACGAATCAATGTGGTTTGCCAGCGCAAGAGGAATGGGAGAGAGTTGATTCCAATTCAAAAGTTATTTCAGAGTTCTTCCTTAAATCTAAGGTTAAACATAATGAGCGAGCCATTTGGTATGCCAACAAAGACCGTACCATGTTGTATTCCTGCGGTTTAGCTTTGGGCGCAAGCCCAGCTTGTGGAAGTCAAAACAACGTTTACACAAAAAACTCTGCAGGTATTGCTAAAGAAAATACGGAAATCGTTGTGTGTTCATCATCACCATATTAAACGGCGCGTTCGCGCCTCTACGCTACAGTTGTAAGTCGCGCATTTAGCGAATTGCTACGCAAAGTTTATCGCAATTTGCTACTTACAATCCGCAGGTGAACACATCGTTCAATTCACTTCGAAAGCTAGTAATACTTTATGAATAAAATTTATGCACAATATTTAGTAGTCTTACTCCAACCGTTAATATTCATAATTTTTCTAATTCTATTGAAATCAAAAATTGCTAAATGGATACCGCTATTCACTCAATACCTTTTAATTTTACCGGTAATGTTTGTAACAGATATAGATCCGTTTAATCTGCCGATATATATCGGTCTTGTACAGCTAGGGTACTGGCTACCTATAGTTTTAATTCAATATCGTCAGGGAGGACATACGAAAGCGGATAGGATTTGGGTTTATATAGGGTTTCCGCTACTATTTTTTGCTATTGTTCCTTGTGTAGTTTGGATCGTATGTTTTTTTACAAATAGGATATAGCAATTTCTACATTTAAATTGGCACGTAATATAAATATAGGTTTTAATATGGGATTTGATTGTTCATACCAAGGTATTCCATCCACGTCTGAAGTTTTAGCGCTTGCTTCATCAGATCCTGAATTTTCAGAAAACGTATTTTTTTTGGTTGATGAGAAGTGGATCAAGAATTGAAGAAGCAAATTATTATCTTCAAGATGATCATGAACCAATTCGTAAATTGTTTTCGTCTAATCCTGAAATAAGAGAGCTAAACTATCGCCCATCATCAAGACAATATGAAGCGCTTATTCACACATTAGATCCCGAACTATATGATATGGTTTATCAGGAAATAACAGAGTCTATGCCATTTAAAGTTGTAAAGGGAGATAAGGTTTTTTGTGACCATTTACGTGGCACACAGGGAGTATTAGTACGGCACTCTGATTCGGTTTTTATCGAAAATTGCGTCAAGTACTTACAAAGCATTGATAAAAAAATATTGCTGGAAAATTTTAATAAAAACCGATCTGAAAATAGAGTTGTATACAAAAGCTCATTCTCTTACTTCGAACCCATAGTGGCTTATTTTGATGGGTTGCTTGAATTTTATATTAAAGTTAATGATGTTAAAAATATGATAGTTTTTGTAGCGGAAGATTAAAATACAAGTCGCTCAAGCATCACTCCGGCGCGTTGCGCCTCGGTTAGACAGTTGTTAAGTCGCAGTTTTGTGGTTTTGCTGCGCAAAACTATTCCACAAAAATATAACTTAAAAATTGCCGGGGGCGCCGCCGGATATCGTCCTTTGGGTAGCACAACACCAAACTCACTCAGAAGCCCGCGCAATTGATTAATGAGTGCTGTGCGCTCGCCATTTAATCCTTGGCGAACACCATGCACACAAAGCGCAGCCTGTTGATCAGCTGATTGATGGGCACAAACCAAATGGTAGAGCGTGACACGGCTTCGCAATGGCTTCGGCATCGTTGCTATCGTTCTTGCCACCTTTGCGAAAAGGTGCAATAAATTTGCGGGCCATGATACCTACCCTATGTCCGAGCTTGCGAAATTCGCGTCCCCAGTAGTGTGCGGTACTACAGGCCTCCATACCAATTAAGCAGGGTTGGCATTGCGCGATAAAGGGTAGAACTTGCGCGCGCTTAAGTGTTTTGCGCAAAACAATTTTCCCGTACTGATCCATCCCGGCAATGCCGAAAGAAGTTTCGCCAAATCGATACCAGGTGTTGTAAGATTCATAAAGTCTCCCGCGGGTTTTTGAGTTGAAAGCTAACTTTACAATGGCACGGTGCTATTTGTTAAGGTGGGGGACCATAACATTTGGGACATAAATGTAGTTTATACAATTAACACAAAGGAGAAATAAAATGAAAAGAAACGCTATATCAATAATTGCTGGTGCTTTACTAGGGTTATCAAGTGGAATTGCCAATGCATTGTTAATTAACCCATCTGATGATGGTTCAATTTACAGTAGCGGTATTGTCTCAAATTCCGCTTATTTAATGGCCAGTGGTTCAATTCAGGCAGTCGTAGAATTTTCACTGAACGGAGTTGGGGGTAGTGTTAGTAGTGCGCAATTGTCCCTCAACCCATACGGCCTGCCGTTATGGGATAAAACAGTGGATATTTATGGCTACTCAAGCAATGACGGAATATTAACCTCATTAGACTATAACGCCGGTACGTTGCTTGGGAGCTTAACTCTGAGTGATTCTTTGGTCCATGGTCAAGACTCATTTTTTGATGTTAAGGATTTTATAAATTCTGTATCCAGCGGCTATGTTGGTTTCAATTTGAGAACTACTGACACCGATGTGTTTAGTTCAATTGAATACAATTATGGACACTCTGCGCAGTTAAACGTTGCTAATGTCGCTGTTCCGGAACCTTCAATTTTAGCCATAATGTTATTGGGTTTAAGTGGCATTTTCATTGCTAGAGCAAAAAAAGCCTAACAAGTCTTGTACCTTACGAATTGTAGGTAGCGCTCATGCGATGTCGCTACGCTAAGTTTATCGCAACGCGCTACTTACAATCCGTAGGTGAACTGAACGTTGAAGCTGTAGAAAAACTTCCGGGTCGTTTTATTTTTAGTTGAAGCGTTCCTATTTTAAAAGTAGCAATTTCGTTTTATTGAGTTGAGCTGAAATCTGAATAGCAACGTGAAAAATGTCTGCCGTTTTAACAAATAATTTAAACTACAATTGGCGGTAGGTTTTTCTACAGCTTCGTTATGGAGAGCCTAATGAAAAAGAAATTTGCTACCTTTACAATACTATTTTTCCTTGCAGCCTTTTCAAATGCATCAGAAAATCAGTGCATACTAGAGCCAAGCAAAAAAGTTAATTTTAAAAATAGCGAATCAGATGACGGCTAAAAAAGTAATATACTGGCTCGGAATATAAGCCAGTGCATAACAGCACTCAAGCATCGCACTTTCGGAGTTGGAAAAATTTTAAGAGTACAGCCATTCGAGTTTCTGCATTGGCGCGGGTTATCTTGGCCAGTGACGAGAACTACTTAGATAATGTTCTAGAACTTTATCAAATTGATAATAGATTATTAGGCGAGATCCGGGATACGGAGTTTCATGTGTTTGGTGTCTCACAGTAGCTGAATCGATGGTTGTCCAGCAACGGCTCGATATATCAATTGTCTATATTTTTAATTTTTCATAAGGGTTGTAAATAATTGAAAAAAATTAATACGATTATTTTGTGTGTGCTTGTATTGTCGGGATGCTCGGTTGAATATATGCAAAAAGAAACTGCAAGAATGAAAAGCGAGTCGGCAGAGATGGAAGCGGAAACCGTGAGGCTGAATGAAAAATATGAAAAACTGAACGCTGAGCTGGAATGGCTTGAAAGTCCAGCAGGAAAAGCCGAGCGCGCAAGACAAAAACAAGTGGAAGAAAATAACAAGTTGCTTGCACAAGCTGCAGCCATGGAAGCCGATATTAAAGTCGTTCTTGATAAATGGATTGGTCGCACTGAGCATGAATTGATAGCAGATCGTTTTTGGGGTTTACCGCAAAAGGTGTACGAAACGGGTGGCATTAAATATTTGCTTTATGAGTTGTCAAAAGTCGAGATTGTGCAGAGTGCAACGCCGTCAACTACGACCACCAATATCAATACCAATGCCTATTCAAACGATCAATGGGAGGGCGTAAAAACCGACACAGAAGTTACCACCAGTTCCGGCAGGCCTGAAATCACTCAGGAACGTCCCTGTAAGATTACTTTTGACTTTCAGAATGAGCGCATGGTGCGATGGCGTAGACAAGGCTGGGCTTGTCATTATCTCTTAATGGGAAAATAGTGGTCTGCAGCCTTGATATCTTTATGAAATAGTTGTTTATCAGATGCCCGCACAGTAATAACAAGGAACCCACCGTAAAGCCTCAATAAGTAAAGTGAAATAATGCGAGGTATATGAGACTCCCAAAGGTCAAGGTGGTTGGTATCTTGCCAGGATTGAAATGGGGGTTGATCTTAAAAGCAAGTATCAGGATATTTTTGAACAATATTCCTTGCTTAAAGTAACATAACAAAATATCCAAGCGGACCGCAGAATGCGGTCACTTAACTCCTGCGTTAGGCAGTATCATAATTAAAGTTAATTTATGAATTTTAACATTCGCAATGCAAAAACCGAAGACATTGAAAATATTCGAGAAGTAATTGGCAGCTCGGCACGCACGCTTCAAATTCAATACTATAAAAATTCTGAGATTGAAGCTGCATTGGAGTTGGTAAATGGTATTGAATCTTTAATTGATTCTGGAACTTACTTTTTAGCTGAATATGGAAATGTAATAGCTGGGTGTGGCGGAGTCACTGTCAATTCCGCTGAGACAAAAAGAGCTGAAATAAGAGGTTTCTTTGTTGCACCTAAATTTTCAAGGAAAGGCATTGCATCTCAAATTCTCGCGTATTGTGAGTCTCATTGTTTAAAAATGGGAATTGAATCTTTATTTTTAACGTCTACATTATCAGGTGAGCCTTTTTACAAAAATTATGGCTTTATTGAAACTGAAAGATTCGATCAGGCGCTATCAAACGGGCAATTCTTTAAACTTGTAAAAATGGAAAAGCTAATTTAAGGTAAAAATATGGGTGATATAAAATGCTTAGCAACGCTATTAAACATCACTTCAGCGCTGCGTGCCTTCGCTGGACAGGCGTTAAGTTGTAATGCAAAAATTAACGTATTACTAGTAGTTGCAATTATCGTATGCCTTTTCAGTTCTTGCGCATCCGTAAATCCTGAATGGGAAAGAAAATGTGAAGGCGGCTTATGCGGAACAAATTATCTTGAGCCTGAAGTTAGTCCGGAACTTGTTGCAAGATTTCGCTTGGAAGGAAACAGAGTTCCAATTTACATTCCCAAACTTATTTATCCAGAATTTTTACTTCATCAA
>JAZKFX010000057.1:0-17895 GCA_040386215.1 Pseudomonadota bacterium | reverse complement strand
ATGGAGCTTTTAATATGAATGCAATTGAATATATGCAGCATTGGAAGTTTGAAGCTTCCGACACAGAAACAAAAAATCAGTATCAGCTTGTTGGTTTTTTGCTAAAACGAGATACTCCAAGTTCATTTACAAAATGCTCTAAATAAACAACAATTTTAACTGGGAAAAAATATTTAACAATACTATCAAACACACTACCGTGCTTCGCACCTCCGTTGGGCGCGCTGTTACCTTGACGTTAAGCTAAAAAAGGAATCAAGATGCCGGAAAATATTGTGCCAAAACTTAACGCTATAGACCATATTCATATTCACGTTTCCAGACGAGAATTAGCAGAGCAATGGTACAAACAAGTTCTTGGTCTGCGTCGTGAAAAAAGCCTGGAATTCTGGGCTAATAATGGAGGGCCCCTGACAATCACCAATAGCGAGAGCAGCATCCACCTTGCATTGTTTGAATCTGAAAGTAATCAACGTACAGTCGTAGCGTTTTCAGTAGCGGGCCAGGAATATATAAAGTGGTATTCGCATTTAAGAGCAGCAGGGTTGCAAATTAACCATAACGATCATGAAGTATCCTGGTCCGTATATTTCAAAGATCCTGACGGCAACCCTTATGAAATAACAACCTATGATTATGAGTTTGTGAAACGAGCTTTAGGTCATAACTAAAAACAAAGCTTAACAAGGCGCGGTGAAACACTTCCGCTTCGTTCCATTGGATGCCGCAAGCGGTGCCGTTTTTTATCACGTTAAATTGGAGCCTTAACTTTGAGCGAACTTTTAATTTCGGGAAGAGAAATTTTAAAAGGCCAACCATTTAGTTGTTATATGGGCGCTGTACTGAATAGTTTATCTGAAGGACATGCAGAATTATTGCTTCAGATTAAGCCCGAGTTTAAGCAAAATCATGGGTACGTTCATGGTGGTGTATTGAGCTACCTTGCTGATAACTGCCTTACATTTTCTGCGGCGTCAGTTTTTGGCAATTGTGTTACTTCAGAATTCAAGATTAATTATGTACGCCCTGCAATTGGCGAGTTTTTGGTTGCAAGGGCTACAATAATATCTTTTGGAAAGCGGCAAGCTGTCTGTGAATGTAAGATTCATTCAGTTGAAAATGGAATAGAAAAATTAGTTGCATTTTCAGTTGGCACTATAGTGAAGTCAGAAAGCTAACAAAATTTAACAAGGTCGTTACCTCAAGGAGTACGGAAGTGAAAACTTATAGTGTTTATCTTGCAGCCGGAGCCAGTATTCTATCGGCGCTAGCGCTTGCTTTATTTGCTTGGGAGATCTATATAAATGGTAGCGTTGAGTGGAAATTTGGAATGTTGCCATTCATTGTCTTTATTGGCAGCACTACACAATTTTTTAAGTTAAGACACTAGCCAAACACATCTGCTTCGCTCCCGTGTTTGTCTCGGGTGTGCACAGAATTAAATAATATGAAAAAAACATTGTAGTAACATCTGGTGCTTGTATAAGCGCAGAAAGCGGCATCTCAACCTATCGAGATACAAATGGCGTATGGCAGGTCCATAATCATTCCGAGGTGGCCTCTCCCGAGGCATGGAAAGCAGATCGTTTGAAAGTTCTAGAGTTTTGGAATTTTAGAAGGAAGTCTATTGAATCAGCTCTACCGAATGCTGCACATTATTCTTTAGTAAGATTGGAGCAATATGCAAACGTGAAAATTACTTTACATCTTTTTCATCCGTTGTTGTTATTCAATTTTTACTCGAATTTTTCCCAAGAACTTAGCTCTCATTAATATTTTTTCCCCGGGCTGGAGAAAAATTTCTTCTTTCGTTAAAAATTTAATGTATTCATCAATAATGTAATCTGTAGCTTTCATGCTAAATACAGCGCCCGAAAATATGTATTTACTACCATACAAAATTTTAAAGCCCAGGTTGGGCGGTTTTATGATCACTCCTTGGGGAGTTCCAGTCACAATCACAGTATCAGCTGACAGCATATTTTCTGGCAACCACTGCTTGGAAGATTCTGCAAAGGTGGGGGTTCGATGAGTGTGGGCATTAAAAGTTTGCCTTAGGAAAGTGTCTAGTGGCCAAATCATTTCTCCTGCGTTTGCGTGTTGTTTTATGTCGCCATTGCGAGCTAAAGAGAAATCTATGTCTTTTATAAATTCCTTGCGGTTTTTAGGAATGACCATATAAGGACCCGTTGGAAAATAACCCGGAACGCTCTTGGCACCGTTGAACCCTTTACCGCTACGCATGTTATCCATATCTATATTGCGCATTAGATAGGCTCGATCAGTAAGAGATTTTGTTCCCGCCGGGCTTTCAAGAACAGAATATGAATAATTATGTAATGCTGTTTGCGGTGCTAATTGCAGCAGATTGATAATTCTGTCATAGCCTAAAACCTTATAAACGCTGGGTATATCACCTGGCGTGCTTGAGAGGGCGCTAATGTCTATGCCTTGCACAAGGTTGCCCTTATCTGCGATCACTGCGATGGTATGTGTTTGATCGTTTACGGATACCTGGGCAAGGGTTAAGCCGCGGTCGATATTAATAATCGTATTGGCTTGGCAGCTTATTGAAAACAATAAGCCACAGGTCAAATAAAGGTTTTTCATTTGGCATTCTCAGAATCTGTAATAGGCAGCAAGACCTGCAAAATATTGTTCACTACTGCCCGCATTTGTGATTGGGCTGTCGATTGCATCGCCGAGTAGTTTTGCTGCGCTGAGCCTCATAAAAACGCCATATGATGGATTAAAAAAAAGTCCAATATTCGTGCTGAAAGTAATATCCCTGAGCGAACTGCCAGCCTCATAGGCTGCTAGCCCAGACAATGTTGAATCTATTTTATTGATACCAAAATAGGTGTCCATGTAATTGTTATTGGCATAGGTCGTCTCTAACTCAAACTGAAATCGCCACGGGATCACCATGGGCAAGGTATAGGTTAAGCCTAGCGTCGTGTAGGCTCCTTCATGGGTATTTTCACCGTCGGCGAAGCCGGATATTCTGAATTCAAGGCTATCGTCATTTTGCAGAAAATTATCTCGCTCATAGGCTGCGTAAAGCCCGGCATTTACGGCTGGATCAATTTCTGTCATGCGCGCCACAATGGCATTATCAATATCTTTATCTCGTCCAAAATCAAATTCGGTCGTTAAGCCAAATGTCCAGGCATGGTGTTTATAAAGTCCGGCACGGGTTGTTAGTCCTTCAACTTCGACCTTGATGCTACCAAGCCAAAACTCAGACACTATCATCGGCACAATACCGTAGTGGTCACTACCCCTGTATTGGGGGCTTGCAGCTGGACCTACAATAATAAAGCCGGAATTTTGCTCCTCACTCTGCGCGTCGCAAGTTAATGGCAGTGTTGCTACTACAATAGTATGGATACTTCGAAATATCTTTTTTTTAATTTTCATTCAGATTACTCTTCGTCGTGTATCGTCGTGTACGCGCTACTGAATGCACTATTTTAGTGAAGCTGAGGTAGTTTTCTACTCGCATAATGGCTAGAGGCTTTCCCTTGAATAAATCAAGCTACAACCTAAAGAAACAGCCTGTTCAAATGCGGGCGAGAGCCACTGTAGATTTCATAAAACAGGCAGCTACTCACATTTTGAAAGAAAAAGGATTAAGCGAATTCACTACTAATCATGTCGCTGAGAAGGCCGGTGTTAGCATCGGCTCTTTGTATCAATACTTTCCATCTAAAGAAGTTTTAATTGCTGAGATAAAGAGAGATCATTTTGCACAGCTAAGAGTACTCATTAAGAATGCTTACCAGGAAAACATAGACTCAACACTTGATAAGATTGTTGAAGCATTCATCGTAGCTTCAATTGCAGCGCATCAAATAGACCCGGAGCTACATCGAATTCTAACGGGTGAGTGGGAGGATT
Organism: Pseudomonadota bacterium; assembly: GCA_040386215.1. Lineage (GTDB taxonomy): Bacteria > Pseudomonadota > Gammaproteobacteria > Pseudomonadales > Cellvibrionaceae > Cellvibrio. The sequence goes on along the minus strand of JAZKFX010000057.1, from coordinate 13,995 downwards.
TTAAAATTAAGGAAGACGACAATTCTCAGCAGTCAGTTCGTTTTGTCATAGAGGGGTTGTTAAATAAATATCGGTCAGAACTTAGGCCTAACATTAACATTTCCCTTGCCGCAAAACTCACCTACAAAGTTGTTGAGAGTATGACCCATGACACTGTTTTGAATCAGCCACAATTGTTACTGGAAAAAGATTTTGTAGACGAGATAAAACGAATGGTGATGTCTTATCTTAAGTATTAAGATTGCTTGCACACCTCACATCTAAAACTTGAAGCATATTTGGCACTATGACCATTACGGCGGATACCGGTTTTATAACGGTGGCAATAATTACTGGCTAAAAGCCGGAGACATATTACGTATTTGCCTTCGGTGCGCGCGCCGTTATGTGCGTTAAAAAAATAGAGTGGGCTTAAGGAGTATAAAATGCGCAATAAAATTAATCACGCAGTTGGATTTTTTCTCAGGATAGCAGCGATACAATTCATACTGGCATACTCCGCTAATGCTGCTGAGTTAACTAATCTTTCTGAAAGCAATTGCCGCAATGCGTATGGCAATTCAAGTGCAGAATAAATCACATACAAAGAAAACAAGGAACACTCAATATGCTTTTATGGTTAATCATTGGATGCGAAATTGGGTTTTGGGTAATTCTGTTTATAGGTTTATTCATCCGTTACATCCTCAAATATCCCAAAACTGGAAAAGCGGTTTTATTGTGCGTCCCTTTGCTTGATCTGCTTCTTCTTTTAGTAACCGCAATTGATTTACATAATGGCGCTGTAGCTGAATTCGCTCATGGACTTGCTGCGGTGTATCTAGGTTTCACCGTAGTTTACGGTTCTAGCGTAATAAGATGGCTGGATCAATTAGTGGCTCAGCGGTTTGCATCAACGAAGAAAATGGAAGGGCTGCAACTGTATGGGTGGGAACATACCGTTTATGAGTGGCGGCAGTGGTTAAAGGGAGTATTGGCTGGTGGTATTGCATCATTGTTACTGTTTGCAGCTGTGGTATATGTTGACCATGCGGAAAAAACTGCACAGCTTTATGAATGGTTTGGCTACATCTTCTGGATGCTGGCAATTTGGGTGGTATGTTGGCCTTTGTGGTATACGGTGTTTCCAAAGAAACAATTGCAAGTTATAACAAGCAATGAGTCTGATGATTTTTAAGTTCATTTTTTTATTGGAACTTAGGTCGCGAATGCACAAAGCTCAGCTTCGTTGGTGAGCGAAAATTTGTCTACAAAACAAAAAAATAAAATTTTTATTACATAATCAACGTTTGGTTAGCGTTACTTCCTGAAGCCTTATTCACTAAATCTTATATTCCAATTTCTAATATGGCAATGCGTTCAAGATGATCGTTCGCATGCTTAGGAAGCGAAGGAGTTTGCAGGATATAAAACCCTTTGTTATTTTATATGCGGTATATTGTGGTTACAAATAACGGATACAAAATTCCTAAAACGTTAATTGGGTGGCACTCATTATGAAACGACAAATTGTGTGTTCTGTCTTGCTCGGACTTATATTTCCAATCATGGTACAGGCTGCAGATGTGAAGGGTGCCAAGGACCACCCACTGATTTCTCGCTATGAGGGTTCTGAACTTGCGGCCGCTGAAACCGTGCCGTTTGAAATGAATAAGTTGCCGATGAGTTATGAGGATTTTGATGGTTATGATTGGACTAAAACCCAGCCTATTGAAGGAAGCCGTACGCGTTTAATCTATTTATCTCCTGTTGGGCGTGGTGCTTTTGAAGTGCAAAAAAATTACGAAGCGGCGCTATTGCAAGCCGGTGCAACTAAAATTATAAGCTGTGCCCCGAAGCAACCATGTGCCCGCGCAGCCGCATCACTTCACCAGGATGCGGTGGGTTGGGTTTCGAGCCTTGCTTACGCGAAGAAAAATTCCAGTGCCGATAGTGCCCTGAATCTTTTGCGTGAAAATCTCAATCATGGGCTATATAAGTTGACTCGATCTGGCGAGATTTATTATGTGACCATAATGAGCGGACAGCCTGATGGTACTGAAACCGAAGATCTGACTGGTCGTGTAGGTACTTTCGTTGAAATTATCCAGCCTAAAGCCATGGAGACGGGCAAAGTAAATGTCTTGTCTGTTGATGCAATGAATAAGGGGTTGGTTGCCGATGGAAAAATTGTGCTCTATGGAATATTTTTTGATACGGGTAAAACGGAAGTCAAGCCGGAATCAAAAGGCCAGCTGATGGAAATGGCCAAACTTTTAAACGCGAATAAAAGCATGAAAGTTTTTATTGTAGGGCATACCGATAACCAAGGCGTTTTAGCCAATAACCTGGTGCTTTCACAGAATCGCGCCGATGCAATTGTTGCAACACTAGTAAACGAATTTAAAGTGGCTGCAGCACAATTAAATGCTAAAGGTGTCGCCAATTTTTCACCCCTTGCTACTAACCAGACTGATTCTGGTCGCGCCAAAAATCGGCGTGTTGAGCTAGTCGTGCAATAATCTTTGCTTTGTGTTGGACGAAAAATCTGAATAAGAAATTTTCAAGGAATATTTGTAAACTCTTGATGATCTGGTTCGCTTTCTAAAAGGTTAGATATTGTTTTTGTAGAGCTCGTCACTACCAATATATAAACTGTTAGCAACCACAGAAAATAAATAAGGAATTGTGCCAATGTTAAAATCATTAAAATTTACATTTTTGTTTCTATGTCTTAAATCTAGTCTTTGTGTCTCGTCCGTGGCTATCGATCCTGACCCGAAAAATAATATGGAGCTTGCGCTATTTTTTAATTCACTTTCAATTCCTGATAATGAGGCCTACACGAACCCAGACTGGAAATCTCTCTCAAAAAAACTTAATTCAGTAAGCTGGCTCACTGAGGGCATAAAAGAATCCTCTGAATTAAATCAAAAAATTAATAATTTCTATTTTAGAGAAGGTCGCGCAATCTTCAACAATAACGGGTCATCTATTTATGAGGTTTTAGGCAAAACTCCTCAACCTGGTAAGTGGAGTGTTGAGCTTTTGGGTTCGAGGTCATTCGTAAATGAAGTTTCTATTAAAATGCTAAATAACACCCAGGAGTATAACTTTGATATTGTAGGTATCCTAAAAAAGAAAAATTATTCATTAGTCCCTTTGAAGTGTAATAAAACGTCTGAGCCTGCTAGTTCAGGTAATGTCGTGTACGTAATTGAATCTAACGGCTTTAAGTCTTTATGGCTTAAAGATGAATGGTCTTGCGGTAGTGCTGGTTGTGCAGCTTATGTTACTTTGTATTACAACAAAGAACGTGCTGAAAGTACTGAATGTTACGGTTCTTAGAAAGAGTAACTAAAAATTATTTTTAACAAATTGTTGCGTCGAGCGGGTTATGATTTGTGGTTATCTGGTTTTTTTACGCAAAATTATTCTATTCAATCACGACATCAAAAAATGTCGTGGGTGGCCTAGCCGCTAAACTCGGCGTATCTGCAGCAGGAGGATAAAATGAATCTCGAAATAATGAATTACAACGAGAATCATGAAGCGAATCACAAAGAGTTATGTGACTTACTGGCTCAGGAAATCGACACAAACCTGCCTGGAGCTGAAAGTAAGATATGGCACGCACATCCTGTTTGGTTCCTGGACGGTAACCCGGCAGTCGGATACAGCAAGCAGAAACCGGGCATTCGTTTGATGTTCTGGAGCGGGGCGGATTTTGAAGAGACCGCGCTGAACATTATGGGAAAGAAATTCAAGGATGCATCAATCTTTTTTAATGAAGTTTCTGAAATAAACAAGGCGGATATCCGGCGATGGCTAAAAAAGGCACAAGAGATTCAATGGGACTATAAGAATTTGGTCAAACGAAAAGGGCAGCTGGAGAGATTGAAATAATGGGTAACAGTTTACTTATGCAAAGTTTTCTAATGAAAAGATAGGAGGCTTAGCTTACTGCTAACATTCTCAACAATTGAAACGGACATTGAAACGGATAGCGTCGCAGTTTTATAGTTTTACTACGCAAAAATAATCTACAAAAATACATCCAAAAACTGTCGTTGTACGCAGCTTCTGCGACCGGATTATCAACCAACAGTGTAGAATTCCGCAGGAAAAGTAAGTGCCTCGCAACCTAATGAAGGCCTGGAATAAAAAAGTTACAACCACCAAGTCACAACACCATCATCTTTCAATATGAGTAGCTTCTCATGAAAAAACCTATGCGCTTTATTTGTTTGTTAATTGCAGGATTCTATCTTACGGGCTGCGTGCCCGCGTCCAATCAACTTCGCGGACCGGTCGTAAAGACTACCTACGGCTCTATCTCAGGCAGTATTGATGACGGCGTTTTTAGTTTCAAAGGCATCCCCTATGCGAAAGCCGAAAGGTTTATGCCTCCGCAAGCACCTGAGGTTTGGCAAGGGGTGCGTGATCATACAAAATTTGGTCCGATTGCAATGCAAGTGAATTCCTGGTCGCCAGAGTCTGCCATGGATGAGCGTAAATTATTTACGGTGAATGTTTGGACTAAGGGACTGAAAGACGGCAAAAAAAGGCCGGTAATGTTTTGGCTGCATGGTGGTGGGTTTAGCGTAGGTGCGAGCGACGATCCGATTACTGATGGAAAAATGCTCGCACAAAAAGGCGATATTGTTTTGGTTTCGGTGAACCATCGGCTTAACATTTTAGGCTTTCTTGATTTGTCAGCGTTTGGTGATAAGTACGCGCACTCTGCCAATGTTGGCATGCTGGATGTCGTGGCAGCACTTGAGTGGGTCAACAAAAATATTCGCAATTTTGGTGGTGACCCTAATAACGTCACGATCCTTGGTGAATCAGGTGGCGGTGGAAAAGTGGGTACATTGATGTCTATGCCCGCCGCAAACGGGTTATTCCATAAAGCCATTATTCAAAGTGGTACGCTCGTAAATGTGATGACAAAGGAAAAGTCGGCTCAAGTTGGTAAGGCGCTTGTGAGTACTCTTGGGTTTAGCAAAGAAAATATGGGCCAGCTTAAATATATTCCTTACAAGCAGCTGGTTGAAGCGGGCAATAAAGCGTTGGAAAAAACGGTCGGCTTGAGAACTCCGGGTTCCACAACCATGTTTGGATTCGGACCTGTTGCGGATGGAGTGAATTTGCTGCAACAACCTTTTACGCCGGATTTTGCTGATACATCCAAAGATATTCCGCTGTTAATAGGGTCTACGTTTAATGAGTTGGTGAAGACGGTTTATGTTGAAAAAAATCTGACGATGAAAGAGACAAAAAAACGTTTAGTAAAAACCTACGGCAATAAAACCGACAACTATATCAAGCTGTTTGAAAAAGCCTATCCAAATTATACGCCGCAGGATCTGCTGTCCATAGATACGCTGTTCCGCCCTAACACTATTGTGACGGCCGATGCGCGCTCCGCTAAAACAGCTGCGCCTGTTTATACCTATCTGTTGACCTGGAAAAGCACTGTTGAAGATAACACCAAAGGTTCTTTTCACGGCCTTGATATTCCCTTGGCGTTCAACAATATTGAGCTAGGTAAGCACTGGACTGGTATAAGTGACGATGCTTATAAACTTGCGGATAAAATGAGTTCCGCCTGGATTAATTTTGCGAAAACCGGCAACCCGAATGACAAATCCATACCGGCCTGGAAGCCTTACTCGCGTGAAAATGGCGAAACCATGATGTTTGATAATGAGCCCAGAATTCTTAACAATCACGACAGGGAATTAATGCAGCTGATTAAGTCAGTTCGTTAAATTCAACCCCCTAATTTTTAATTCTCGGAAATATTTGTATGAAAAAAATAAAATATTCATTTCTATTTCTAGTTCTGTCGATTCCGGTTCCGTCGTTTTCTCAAGAGGCTGCTTCTCGCGTTATTGAGAATGGCGGAACGGGCAAACACAGTGCAATCATGATAACGGACTCGTCTTTACCAACCCACACCATCTTTAAACCCCAAAGTATTGATAAATTCAAAGGTAAAAAGAGTTTGCCCTTAATCGTTTGGGGTAATGGTGCGTGTAATGATTCACCCTTTGAGCACGTAAACTTTCTCAATGAAGTTGCGTCGCATGGCTTTTTAGTTATTGCCATTGGGACTATGCCGAAGGAGATTGGTGAGCAAGTGAAGGAGCGATCAACAGCTTCGAAATTGCGCGACGCCATTGATTGGGCTATCGCCCAAAACAGCAACAAGAAGAGTATCTATTTCAAAAAAATTGATATTAAAAATATCGCCGTCGCTGGAATGTCATGCGGCGGTTTGCAGGCGCTGGAGGTTGCTGCTGATCCGAGAATTTCTACACTGGTTGTTGCCAACAGTGGCATATTTATCGATCCGATTCGTGGTAAGGCTTTGCCCATGATGCCGCAACTGGACAAAACCCATTTGACAAAAATTCATACGCCCACGCTGTATTTACTCGGTGGACCTTCAGATATTGCTTATCAGAATGGCATGGATGATGTTGAAAAAATTAATCATGTCCCCGTGTTTGTCGGCAACCTGGATGTTGGTCACGGTGGAACCTACGCTCAACCTTTTGGTGGCGAATATGCCAAGGTGGCAACAGCCTGGTTTAAGTGGCAATTGAAAGGTGATAAAAAAGCGGGGCAATTATTTATCGGCAACCCTCCAGGACTTTCCCAATTACCGGGGTGGAGTTTCATAAAAAAATGAATTAACAAGGTAATAATCTTCATCGACTCTTGCAATACTTGGGTCGGGGGGAAAAACCGGTGAGAATTGGATTTTGATATTCGCCTTGGCGAGCGGTGCGGTAATAATGCGGTCTTTGGCTGCTTGCTAAATTGATAAATAAAAAAAATTCACTGGCTCGGGTAAGCCAGTGAATTTTCGGATTTATTAAATGGTATTAAAGATTAGTACAGGTCTTACCTTCCAGTGCGTCAGCAACGCCACGTAATGCGGGCTTATCACCGTATTGTGAATCAAACAATAAAGGCCAGGAAATTTTCTCGCCGCCATACTCAGATGCGTATAGGCTGTCCAACCAAGTGCTTGCGTCGGTAGTACCCCACACAGTCACGCCACCACGCTGTGCTACCGGAACTATGCTCATATAAGCAGCCACAATGTCGCAATATCTTTTCTTTTGTTCGAAAGCAATCGCTTGTGTGAAATCATTTATTTTATTTGTTGGATAGCTATCACAGTAAGGTTGATTAACTGCCACATCCAATTCCGTGATTTTCACTTTCAAACCTTTGTCGACAACTTTTTGCATAGCTGCAGAAATTTGGCTGATACTCGGCCATCTCAAGCAAACGTGCATTTGAAAACCAACGCCGGTGATTGGAATACTTTTAGTTTGCAGATCGGTAACCATTTCCATGAGCTTATCTGTTTTAGCATCATTATTTTCAATGTTGTAGTCATTGTAATAAAGATCTACATCGGCATCAGCCGCTCGTGCCGCTGTGAACGCGCGCTCAATAAACACAGGACTGTTACCGCTTTTCACGTAGAAAGGTGATGTGCGGAATTCAGAAGGATTACCGTCGGTAAGCGCTTCATTCACCACGTCCCAGCTTACAACGTTATCAAAAGTTTCAAAATGATCGACCAGCGTTGTGACATGGGCATCCACCATCGTTAAAAAGTCATCGGAAGTTCCAGTCCAATTTTTCATGAAATCCGGCACTTGATAGTCAGCATGCCAAAACAATGTATGTGCATGAACAGTCATATTTTTTGATTGAGCGTAAGTCACAAAAGCGTCAGCATCGGTGAAGGTGTAATCAGCAATGGTGCCGGTGTCATTGTTCGGGTGCAGATATTTCATCTTCATGATGTTACCAGCGGTCATCTGATTAAAATGCTGCTCAACAACAGTTTGCTCCGGAACTGAAGTCAGAATATTGTTGCTGGGTGAGTCAGTATTTGAAACGGCTACTCCTATCGGGAAGCTAGCCAAATCTCGCAAATGAGTAACGCCAGCTGAGTAGGCTGAATAGCTTGAGCTTGACGTAGGAGCTGCAAGCGTAACTTTTGCGCTTTTGATAGTGACTGTTCCTGCCAGTGCACTTGCGCCAGGCTTTGCCTGAATACCGATTTTTGTATCGTTGGCTGTTTGATTGAGTTTACCGTCTTCAACAATTTTACAGGTGAGCGTTGTATCAGTTGCATCGCCTATCTGATTGTTACTGGCCCAACAATTCCATTCTGCATCACCGGAATTCTCAACTTGCGCAAATATCTGTAAGTTTGCACCGCTGGCTTTATAGGCGCTGCTAACATTGACCACCATTTCAATGACCGCCTTTTCTAAAAGGGCTCCTTTTGGCACCTTAAAAACAGCACCCTGGTTGTCAGCCGTTGGGGTAAAACTCACGCCGTCGGTGGTATAGACAACTCCTGTGTTGCCAGCTCCGTTTCCTGCCCAGCCAGCGGTCATGTCGGCAATAATAACTACCGGCCCGCCTGAGCTGGCTTGCGATGAAGGTGTGCTGGCAACTGAGGTGCTTATAGCCGAACTGGATGCGACACTCACTACAGAGGCAACTGAACTGCCTGGTATTGAAGGCGATATGCTCACTGAACTCGCTACCAATGAAGACATGCTCACCGAGCTGCTACCCGGTGCAGCTGAGGCAATAACAGTGGAACTGTTTGAGCTTACCGCTTTAGAGCTAGCGGAGCTTTTGGGCTTGCCTCCGCCACTGCTTCCACCGCAAGCGGTGAGAGCGAAGCTAACTGCAATCAGGGGGATCATTATTTTTGCATGCATAGGGACTCCGTTATTTCTAGGTTATGTTGTAGTCAATTACACCATAAGGTCTGCATGCTTGTATATGGGTAAGTGTAAAAATTATTCAGCGGCACTTAAACATGAGAAATATCAATAAGTTGCTTAGGTGACATATAAAAACAGTTTGATTTTAACTTTCCATAGCTTACGAGTTACACCTTTGCCTACTCAATCCGCCGAATCCTCAGGTCGTCCTACTCTGGCTCAACAAAAACTTCTGCTTAACCTAGGGCGTACTAAATATGCCAGGATGCAATAACCTTCAGAAGGTAGGGTTTTATTCCAATGAACTTGAAGTCCGCACCGTTTAACTTCACGTGCATGCTTTTGCAGAACCCAAAAATGTCGATATTTGTTAAAGTGGCCTGGCAATTGACCTAGGCGGTTCGAATTAAATTCTGAGCTTCGATGGCCTCAGGCAATCGATATTACGATTAACTTTTACTGAGAATGCTATGAGAAAAATAGTTGCGTTTCTGCAGACTTAGCCCGGTGGATTTGTAGCGGTGCTAATGGCGAGTTAAATTGGGTTAAATGTTGGAATCGGCGGTAAAAAAAGTATAAAACTATGAACATTCAATATAGAAATAATTTTGATGAAGTAGATTGGAATCAGGTTTCTAAAATATTTGCATTGATAGGTTGGGGGGAGCGGCCCCCTGAAAAAGTTAAGTCAGCTTTCCAAAAGAGCTCTTTCATGCGCTTTGCGTATATTGATGGGCAGCTGGTGGGTATGGGCCGAACGGTTGATGATGGCCTGTATTATGCCTGGGTCGTAGATCTAGCGGTATTGCCAGAATACCAGGGTAAAGGTATTGGTTCTTTTATTCTTAAAGAGCTTGAAAAAGATCTGGAGCCTTTTATTAGCACAATGTTAACGGCTGTTCCTGGTAAAGGCGGATTTTATGAGAAGCTTGGCTGGCTTAAACAATCTGCCGCCTATATCTGGCCTCGCTCAGAAAAGCAAAAAAGGGAATTCACTAACCATTGCTAGCACTTCGTTGTATCAGACAAACTTTAAGTTAGTCATTTTAAAAGATCGAAGAGTTCAGAAGTGCGCGGCACGAATTGCTAACAAGTACAGGCAATCAACGCAACCGCAAAAAGTGGCGCGGCTACTGTAAACGTTATAAAAATCAAGTAGAAAATTGATCATGGAAATTGAAATTAAAATTAACGATGCTATTGAAGAGCGCGAAGTAGTCGAATTATATCGTTTAAATAATTGGTCTTCCGCCGATAAACCAAATCAGCTTCTACTCGCATTAAGAAATTCACATACTTTAATTACCGCTAGAATTTCAGGCGTTCTGGTCGGTATTGCTAACGCTATTTCTGATGGACACTTAGTTGTTTACTATCCACATATGCTTGTTCATCCTGAATTTCAAAGGCAAGGTATAGGCAGAAAAATGGTTGAGGCAATGCACTCTATTTACGGTGACTTTCATCAACAAATGTTAACTGCTGACGGTGACGCTATTGAGTTCTATAAATCCTTAGGTTTTGTTCGCGCAGGAAAAACGCAGCCCATGTGGGTATATTCGGGCACAGAACACTGATGCGTAATAGGTGCTGATACACAACGGCTGAAATAGCAGATGCGTTTGCAAACCTCGATGCTAATTAAATATTTCTACTTGTTTTTCGACGTGGCATCGGTGTTATCCTTATCCAGGTCATCATCTTTTTCTTGTCCACTTTTTGGTGCTTTCTTTTCGATAAAAATTTCAGGTTTCTTTATTGCATCAAGGTCTACAAGCTTGTTTGTTACACCTTCAAAAATAGTGCCCCATAATTCTGTGTTGTGTCTTTTGCTTCTTAAATATTTAATGTAAATGCTTGCGAGCCAGGTAAGTATAAAAAAAAGGCACGTTATTCCTAAAATAGTATAGTCGCTGTCAGTCATATTGAAGTTCTCCATGTGATACTGCAATATGGGGCTCGCAGTTGTATTTTCAACAGGTACTAGAAAATTAAATCATTATTTTATCCACCAAAAATTACAGGATGGAATTTATAGTGGAGTTATCCCCAATCTGGAACTTCAAACTATAAATGCTGCTGAAAACCATTTTCCGTAAAATGAAGAGTATTGAAGTTAATAGGTAAAAAAAGGTATTAAAAATTTATCAAGTGAGTGGTTCTTTATGTGACCATTCACTTTTTTATCTCTAGGGTAAAAGCACTACTTAAAATTCATCGCTCCCAACGGGGTTATGTAATAAGGTAGAGGTATTCATGTTTAATGAACTGGAGGGAGTAGAGAGGGCCATGGCTTCCTTGCTGAAAGAACGCACTGTTGCGCATGAAAAGTCTGGTGCCACTAAGTATTTTAACTCTGAGTTGCAACTATAATGATTCGAAAATATATAAATACAGACTTTTCGGAAATATTAAAAATCTATTCTTTAACAAAACTTGAAGAGCTTCGTTTTGAACCTGAAGAATTTATTTTTCTGCCGCTTGATGCCGATGAAAAACGTTTAAAAGCATTTCAGGAATGTGAAGTATTTGTTTATGAAGAGGCTGAAATTGTAGGTTACTGTGCTTTTTTTGGTAATGAAATAAGGGCGCTCTTTGTATTGCCACAATTTCAAGGAAAAGGCGTAGGTAAAAATATGCTTGAGTTCATGCTAACAAATATTCAAGGAGCGGCGTCACTGAATTTGGCTGCTTCAAATTTTCCAGCAAAGTCGCTCTATGAGAGTTTTGGCTTTGTTGTAACGTCTAAGTTCGTTGCTGAATATAACGGCAAGTCAGTCCTTGCAATAGCAATGTGTCAAGAGCAACAGTAACAAATGTAGACAACCGTGCGGTTTCAATTTAAATCTATTTCTACAGGAAATGGCAAATGACGAGCAATAATACTTTTTATCTTTACGCCTCAGTAATGCTGCTTGCTGGTCTGGGTATTCCAATTATGGCCGCATTGAACGGTGGCCTTGGCACAAGGTTACAGAATCCAGCGCTAGCAACGACTATTCTCTTCGCAGTTGGTGGTCTACTTTCCATTATTTATTTGTTCGTTTCTGGCAACCTGCCAAAGGCAGTACCACAAGATATTCCAGTTTATTTTTATTTTGGTGGTGCATTCGTCATATTTTATATTTTAACTATTACCTGGATTGCGCCAAGGTTTGGTGTTGGCAATGCGATTACTTTTGTGTTGCTGGGACAAATTTTCTCAATGGCTGCCATCGATCACTTCAAGCTTTTAGGTGCTCCACACAATCCAGTAAGTCTGATGCGGTTCGTTGGTTTAGCCTTAATGGTAGTTGGTGTCTTTCTTGCGGTCCGGCGTGCATAATTTAACAACTCCAGATGATTTGGTCTCACGTGCGGTTGGAATTATGAATATTAAACATGGCTCAGCTCTGGTTATCATTGATCAGCAAAAAGGTATTGCTAATCCTAAACTTGGGCGTCGCAACAATGAAAATGCAGAATTAGCAATGTTAAGCCTGTTGTCGCATTGGCGAAAATTGCACTGGCCGATATTTCACGTTAAGCATCGTTCAAATCAAATTGATTCGGTTTTTTGGTCTGATCAGGAAGGTTTTGAATTCAGGGCAGAATTCTTGCCGGTGGGTAGTGAATATGTCATTGAAAAAACAACTCCCTGCGAATTCACTAAAACAAACCTTCAGGTATTGCTTGCCCGGCATGGTGTAACTACCCTTATTGTAGTTGGCGCAGCCACCAATAATTCTGTAGAAGCAACGGTAAGAGCGGGTGGTTGTCTAGGTTTTCATGTCAATGTTATTGAAGACGCCTGTTTTGCTTTTTCAAAAGTTGATTATTTCGGTGTTCAACGAACAGCTGAAGAGGTGCATGCTATGTCATTAGCCAATTTAAATAATGAATACGCTTTAATACTTAAATCAACCGAATTAAAATTCTAATAAGCTGGCGTTTTCGCTATGGGTCTGTCTCGTTCATTATTTTTAGATATCTAATCTGAAAAAAAATAGCAAAAGTTGGTGAATTATTTTTAATTTTATATTCTCAAAAAATACTAATTTATAAGTAACTTAGTAATTTTTTTTGCATAAATACGTATAAATAGTTGCAGAACCTACCTTCACCGCTGTACAGTTTGGTCAAGCTAAGTTTGTTATTACTTGGGTTCTTTCACAGTGTCGTTATAAAAATAGTAAAGGATGAGTCATGAAATATACCAGGGTTTTAGTTATTACATTAATTTTGGGGATTGTTTTTTTAAATATTGTATTCTCAGGTACGGAAGTGGTTTATATTTCTTCGGATGGAAAGTGGTCTGATCGTGAGTTCCTAATCAAAGGTCACGAGTTTAACGATGTCGTAGATTCTTTTGAACAATATAAGATTAAATGTAATACGCCAGATGTCTTCCTTGAAAGGCTCAAATCCAGGTCGAGTTGGTTTGTTCTTGGCACCTGGATCGGGGACAGTAAAAATATAAAGCTGAAGGTTCCATTATCTGTTAATTCTCCATATGAAACTTATGGGTTTTCATTACCTCCAGTAAAGGCTCCTGCCTGTTATAGTAGTGCTTTAACAGATGAACAAAGTGCTACGGCAAGAAGCTTATCAATAGAATATATTGCCTCATTACAATAATTCGTTTTGCGGTATTGCTTGATTTTAGTCATTGTCTGACGGACTGGTTGCGCATACTTTGCTACAAACAAAACTTACTATTGCCGGAGCGCTTTATGGCGGAATTGGCGTTAACAGGGAACAGGAATGAAATCTACGGGTTTTGAAGCAAGTGAAAGACATTTTTACATCGATGCTTTACGGGTGATTGCCGTTTTACTGATGTTTGTTTTCCATGTCTCCATGATTTTTGTTGCCGAGTCTGGTTGGCATATTAAAAATACTGAACAAAGCAGTGTGCTTCTGGAGGTGAATACTTTTTTATCGTTTTTTAGAATGCCTTTGTTATTTTTTGTGTCGGGTTATATTTCTGCCATGCTATTGACTCGCTTAAGCTGGAAAGAATTTTTAAGCCTACGATTTCAGCGGCTGATAATACCCCTGGTGGTATGGACTTTTATTTTAGTCGCTCCCCAGATCTATTTTGAAAGAAAGTTGAGCGGTTATGACTCATCATACCTTGAATTTTATAAAACGTTTTTACAGTTCGAGTGGTATCCCACTGGCAATTTTCATTGGCTACATCTCTGGTTTATACCCTATTTGTTTGTGTACAATTTACTGTTGATACCGGTTTTTTTAC
>JAZKFX010000056.1:0-54491 GCA_040386215.1 Pseudomonadota bacterium | reverse complement strand
CAAGCGGAGACGTCTATGCAAACAGAAACTGGCACTACCAACAACCCTATCCAGCCGAGCGACAATAATTACACAACCAGCTTCAGTGCTACAGCACCGGGGCAATTGCGCGTTATAAAACGCAATGGCACGGTTGTGGCGTTCGATGCGAGCAAAATCGCAGTTGCTATGACGAAAGCCTTTTTGGCGGTTGAAGGTGGTACAGCGGCGGCGTCCACCCGCGTTCATGAAACCGTTGACAGTCTTACCAAGCAAATTACCGCTACGTTCAAGCGTCGTATGCCATCCGGCGGTACTATTCATATTGAAGAGATTCAAGATCAGGTTGAATTGATTTTGATGCGCTCTGGCGAACAAAAAATTGCCCGTGATTATGTTCTCTACCGCGATGCCCACTCGCGTATGCGCGCTGAAAAACGTGCCTCATCGCAAGCTAGCGAAACCGAATACCCGAGCCTTAATGTCATTCATGCCGACGGCACACGCGCTCCACTAAATATCGACCGCATGCGCACTATCGTTAACGAAGCTTGTGCGAATCTCAAAGGCGTCGATAGCAAAGCTATTCTCGATGAAGCCATGCGCAATCTGTACGACGGTATTAACGAAAGCGATGTCAACACTTCGCTGGTGATTACTGCCCGCACTCTGGTAGAAAAAGAACCTAACTATTCCTTCGCCACCGCCCGCCTGTTGCTCGACAAACTGCGCGCTGAAGCACTTGGCTTCCTGGGTATCACCAACGAAGCCACCCAATCCGATATGGAGCTGTACTACGCTCGCGCCTTACCCATTTACCTTAAAAAAGGTGTGGAGCTAGAGCTGATATCACCGGAGTTATTAAAATTCGATCACGAGAAATTGGGCAAAGCCATACTTGCCGACCGTGACCTGCAGTTTACTTACCTTGGCCTGCAAACTCTGTACGACCGCTATTTCATCCACAGCAATGATGTGCGCATCGAACTACCGCAAATATTTTTTATGCGCGTTGCTATGGGTTTGGCGATTGAAGAAGATCACCGCGAAGACCGCGCTATAGAATTCTATCGGTTACTGTCATCGTTCGACTACATGAGCTCTACTCCAACCCTGTTTAATGCTGGCACCTTGCGCCCGCAATTATCGTCTTGCTACCTCACCACTGTACCCGATGACTTGCACGGCATTTACGGCGCGATTCAAGACAACGCCATGCTCAGCAAATTTGCTGGTGGTCTGGGTAATGACTGGACGCCAGTGCGCGCATTAGGCGCCTATATCAAAGGCACCAACGGTAAGTCACAAGGCGTTGTGCCCTTCTTGAAAGTCGCCAATGACACTGCCGTTGCAGTAAACCAGGGCGGCAAGCGCAAAGGCGCTGTCTGCGCTTATCTCGAAACCTGGCATATGGATGTAGAAGAATTTCTGGAGCTGCGCAAAAACACCGGTGATGACCGTCGTCGCACCCACGACATGAACACTGCCAATTGGGTGCCCGACACCTTTATGAAGCGCGTGTTTGATGACAAAGAATGGACCATGTTTTCGCCCAACGATGTGCCTGATCTGCACGATTTGTATGGCCAGGCTTTTGAAGACCGCTATGAACACTATGAGCGTGAAGTGGCTGCCGGCAATATCAAAGTATTCAAAACTGTTCGTGCACTGGATTTGTGGCGCAAAATGCTCGGCATGTTATTTGAAACCGGTCATCCGTGGATCACCTTTAAAGATCCTTGCAATATTCGCAACCCACAACAACATTGCGGCGTAGTGCATTCGTCTAACCTGTGTACCGAGATCACTCTCAACACCAAAGCCAACGAGGAAATTGCGGTATGCAATCTTGGCTCAGTGAATCTGGCGCAACATGTGATTGACGGCAAGCTCGACCAAGGCAAGCTCGCTCGCACCGTAAAAACGGCGATTCGCATGCTCGACAACGTTATTGATATTAATTACTACGCTGTGGCCACGTCTAAAACCTCTAACGTACGCCACCGCCCTATCGGCCTTGGCATCATGGGTTTTCAAGATGCGCTCTATCAACAACGCATCGCTTATAGCTCTGAAGCTGCTGTCGCTTTCGCCGATACGTCTATGGAAGCCGTAAGCTACTACGCCATTAAAGCTTCCAGCGAACTGGCTGCCGAGCGTGGCAAGTATTCAACCTTTGAAGGTTCACTGTGGAGCCAGGGCATACTGCCCCTCGACTCGATTGAAAAACTCGTGCAACAACGCGGCGAGAAATATATCAAAGTCGACCGCAGCTCTACTTTGGATTGGGAGTCATTACGCGCACAAGTGAAAACCCAGGGCATGCGTAATTCTAATGTTATGGCAATTGCGCCTACCGCCACCATTTCCAATATTACTGGCGTAACTCAATCCATTGAGCCGACTTACCAAAACCTTTACGTGAAATCCAACCTTTCTGGCGAATTCACCGTGGTTAACCCGCACCTGGTTCACGACCTTAAAGCGCGTGGATTGTGGGATGGTGTAATGGTGAATGACCTTAAATACTACGAAGGCTCGGTGCAAAAAATTGATCGTATTCCCGATGACCTCAAAGCCATCTACGCGACTGCATTTGAAGTGGAGCCACGCTGGATTATCGAAGCCGCCAGTCGTCGTCAAAAATGGATCGACCAGGCACAAAGCCTGAATCTTTACATCGCCGGCGCTAACGGTAAAAAACTCGATATCACTTATCGCATGGCATGGTATAGCGGGTTGAAAACTACTTATTACTTGCGCGCCTTATCTGCCACTACTACTGAAAAATCTACCATTAATACCGGCGCATTAAATGCGGTATCAGCTGGTGGCGGTAGCGATCTGGCTGCAGCTTCTGCAGCCGAAAAAACTACACAAGCTTTTTCTTCGATTGAAGCTGCGAGTTACGCAACGGCAGCGCCGGTGCCATTGGCGTGTTCGATTGACAACCCGGATTGCGAGGCTTGCCAATAAAGAATAAATACTAAAAATTATAATAATAATTTTTAGTATTGTCCGTTTAAGAAACTCATCACACGCTCTCTATATCCTGGTAGAGAGCGTGTGAGTCTCTCTAAACGTACCC
The DNA here is from genome assembly GCA_040386215.1 of Pseudomonadota bacterium. Classification (GTDB taxonomy): domain Bacteria; phylum Pseudomonadota; class Gammaproteobacteria; order Pseudomonadales; family Cellvibrionaceae; genus Cellvibrio. The sequence continues at coordinate 51,424 of JAZKFX010000056.1, read as the reverse complement.
TACCAATCAGAGGCTAATGCCTCTTTTTTTTGCCCCAAAATTACCGCTTCGGTAAAGTTAAATAAACGGTTAGCCTCTTTGTCGAAATAGCATAAAGATATTTCACATCGGGAATTACACTACCGCGTTACAAACTAAAAACATCTTTAAACTGGATTGCATGGCGTCGTGAAACCTCACTTTGCAAGCCACATTCCAACGTAAGCTGATAACCGCCATTTATCCACGGCTCAATGGACGCAACCTTGTTAATATTAATAATATGTTGCCGATTTGCGCGAAAGAAATACTCTGGCGGTAGACGTTCTTCAATCTTGATCAAGGATCTGCACAACATTGCTTTGCGGGTTTTCCAGTGTGCTTCAGTGTAATTACCAACGCTTTCAAAATATTCGATATCTTGCAGCATCACCAAATGACAATTATTATTGTCCCGCAACAATACCCGGCTAGATATGTTAAGTATCTCATCGGTTGAATCACCATCGCTGTCCTTAAATAGCTCCAATTTTCGCAGAGCCTTTTGCAATTTTTCATTGGAAATGGGTTTTAGTAAAAAATCGACGGCAGTGTAATCAAATGATCGAATGGCGTGTTCGGCATGTGCAGTTATAAAAATAACTTTGGGCCTGTAATCAAGCTGCTCCAGTAATCCAAAGCCGTTTTGTCCAGGCAAATTAATATCCAAAAAAATTAAGTCAGGGTGTTCTTTCTGAATAATCTCTATAGCTTCGATTGAATTACTCGCTTCACCGCACAGGTGAATGTTTTTATGAGTCTTTAACAACTCCTTTAATTCGAGACGAGATAATCTTGAATCTTCGATGATTAAGGCCTTCATGATACATACTCAACTGGCAATATTAATTCTGCAACAACAAGTTCGCCGAGCTCGTATAAGTTAAACATTCCTTTTTCTCCATAGAGTAATTGCAAACGTTCTTTTATATTTTTTATTCCAACACCAAAACCTTGACGGCTTTCACCCATTTGCAGACTACCCGTATTGCTAATTGTGCAAATAAGTTGGTCGTTATCAACGATTACGCGTAGCGATAGCGAGCCGCCTTTAATTAATTGACTAATTCCATGCGTAATTGCATTTTCAACCATAATTTGTAACATCATTGGTGGTATGGCTAATTTTTCGCTATCAGTGCATATATCCTCAAAATAATTGAGCCTTTCCTCAAATTGAATTTTTATTAATGCAACATAATTTCGCACCAATTCAATTTCATTGGTGAATTGTATTTTTTCATTTGAGCTTCTACTTATGGGGCTGCGTAAAATATTGGAAAAAATCAATAGGGACTCTCTGGCTTTTTCACTATCCACTTTTATTAAGGTTCGAATATTATCCAAGGCATTGAAGATAAAGTGAGGATCCAATTTTGCAGAAAGCGCATTTAACTGCGCCTCTTTAATGCTTTTCGAAAGTTGTAATGAGCGAAATTCGTCTTTAATATTATTTCTTTGCGTTACCGTCACGATATAAAGTAGTGACCAAACAAAAAAACACAAACTATGAAGAAAAAAAGCAAGATAAAGGTAATTGCTTGTAGCAATGTAATTTTGAAAATATTGGAGATTACTGACATCCAGAAATCCGTAAATAACAACATAGCTTACAAATATCAAAGTTACTGTCGCAGCCACACCCAGTATCATCGATATACCTAGCAATCGCGGTATAAAAACCAAAGGAGATGAGACTACAAGCTTATAGTGGTGCATCAAAAAACGTAAAAAAACACCGAACATGGCACCTATCAGTATGTTTGAGAGCGTAGATATTTGCGATAGCACGATACTGACCGTGTCAAGCGAAAGCAATTTCGACAAGGATATATATAAAAATGCAAGTGACCATCCACTGAGATTATAGGACCAGAACAATAGCGACTTATGTAAATCTAGAGGCTGATTGTTTTTTATATAGGGCTTCCAAGCGGTTGAATATAAATATGTCATGATGAAGAGTGAAATAATGAGCTGCCAAAAAAAAGCTTCCGTTACATTGGACATAAACGAACTTCTATTCACAAAAAGCCTTTCTGTACCTGCATAAAGGTTCTGCAATTTATCAGTAAAATTGAAATCCATGTTGCCGATGTAATCTACGTAAATCTGGGTAAATATTGCTGTCACTATTGTCGTTAACACAGACCCACAAAATGATAGAAATAAAATCATGGGTAGCAAAGGAATTAGACATGATTTGTAAAATCTATCCCCAGGCTTTATTAACAATATGTACAACGAAAAAAATATCGACGCAACCAGATAAACGCTTTTCACAATAATATAGTCAGCAATTGGCAACCAATACCAAATCCATCTGACCAAAAAAGAAATTAACCAATAGAGTATGAAAAGTGTAATTGCAGCCTTGTAAAATGCCATTTGGCGATTTTGAATGTTTATGCTGCCTTGTGTAGAGCGCCTTTCGTGAGAAATATAGGAGTATAGGAATAACCAAATAATGGAAATAAAAAATGAAGATTTAAAAGTACCCACCCAGGAGCCACCCCACTGCGAATCGGGCAAGGGAAAGTAAATGAATAAAACATTCTGTTGGTAAACGATTTGCCTGACGAGTGTCGACAGTACAGCGGTGAAATAAGAGATGAGGAGCGCATAGATGAATATTCCAGCAGCATTTTGTAGCGGCGGTTTATACCAATAGTTGAAATGGTTATAGATGTAGCGATAACACAAAAGGGCAGCAATGGTGAAGGAAACGTAAATAAGTGTAAGCAAACAATTTTTCTGAAAGCTCGATGCGTTGTGAAATTGAGTGATCCAACTTGAAGCGGGTATATAAAACAACCATACGATGATATTACAGACCCAGAATGCATTGATATGTTTTGGCATTGTTGTGCTGTCCAGAGCCATTGCCCTAATCCTTGTCAGATGGTGCATTTTCATAGTCAACCTAAGGTCCTTTAGTTTTAGTGAAATAGTAAACTCTGCCCGGCGGTAAAAAAAGTTAACTATGTCATGACATGACGCGTTCAATCGCGAAGTACATACTGAAAACCGCATAGAAAACAGATCGGTCCAGTAAACCCGCCGACATTCAGATGTAAACGTTAAGTTAAGCGAAGACGACCAGTGAAACCTTACGCGATGCGATTTCCTATCAATGTTATCCAGGTTTATTCCGTTAAACCGGGGAAGTTCAAGCTTACCCATTAGCTATCGCATCTTGAAGAAATGATGCAGGAACGTGGCGTCTTTGTCGACTACTTTATTATTAAAAAATAATTCAATTTCCCACTAAATAATAAGAGTTTCGAAAATAGGAACGCCCTTTGGACAATGTCAGTGAATGGCTAAAACCTATAGTGTTTTTATAACCTTACCGCTTACTGGGTAAATTTGCCGCTTAATGCCCAATTCAACCCTTCATCATATAAACAACCCCAAAAACAATATCTGTTTTACCCTTTTCGCTAGTCTTATTGAAGGCTCGATGCGCTGTGCTCGCCAATGTACGCTGCCACTTGCATGCGTTGCGTCGGAGTGACCAACGCCCCAGCCGCAGCTTGGCTGTAGCCCTTAAGTAAAATGCGATTTTTAATAATTAAAATTGCTTACGCAATAAATGCATTTTATTTATCAATGTTTTTTTAAAGATGTGATTTCAGAAGCTTACACCCAGGTTTACGTCAATAAATAAATAAATAAAATTATGAAGGATTTTCTTTTTCACCCATTAGGATAACTGGAGAAATACATGCGCACCTCGGAACAAATGCGAGTTGATTCCTTAGTCAAAGAGTTGTACAGAACAGAATTGCAGCTGAAAGACGACCTGAGTTTTAACTGGATATTGGAACAAATTGTGGAGGGTTTTGGGTGCAGTTCAACGGGTATCATTTCCGCTGGGCCAACTAATCAACCTGCTTGCCTTACTAACCATTATGCAATTGATTCGAAATATGTAAGTCACTACAACGATTACTACAACCGCCTGGACCCAACTTTTGCCGTTCTAGCCTGTCGCTCGTTAAAAGTTATTGCAGATCATGTGACAGAGAGAAATATACCTAACGGGAATAATACGTGGAGTGAATTTGCGTCCGATTTTCTGCGACCACAAAAACATACCTATACCGCTGCCATAAACATAACATCCAAATTGGATGGGATTACTCGAGCCTGGATATGGACAAGAACAAATGCACAAGGTGCATTTAAGCCAGATGAAATCAATCGTCTGGAAACCATCGGATTTCACATGTCCGAGATTTACGCACAGAAAGAGCTTAATAAAAAAGGATGGCTTAAAAATTCAGTATTTCCTGAAGACTTTGTCAGACGATTTAATTGTACTAGACGTCAAGCAGAGATCGCTCATGCAGCTTGTACAAGCACCTTGACGCTGCAACAAATTGCTCAAAAATTTCATATCGATATTTCCAGCGTCAAATCACACCTTACTCCTATTTATCAATCGGCCGGATTGAAGCGTCGCGGATTGACTGCGCTCATGCTTGGGTTGCCTGTTGATATTTAATTTTATTTTTTCCTACTTTAGTCGGACGACGGGCGGTGCTTCAAAATATAGAATCATAACTGTTTCAAAATTATCTGCTCTCCAAGCTCACGTTAAGCAAATGTTGTTTCCTACATTAAAGGCTTAATGAACACGAATAGAATAATAAATTTTCTAGTAAAGCATATAAATAGGTTTAGTCAGATTTAAGTTTTATTTTTTTAACCAATGGAGTTATTTATGAAATGTAAAAAGATGTGTGCACTATTTTTTGGACTATTAACTGCCCATAGCGCATCCGCAATGCAGAGCACCAAAATAATTGGCATAACAGGAACGGCGCTTACTGTTTCCTTTGAAGGTACCAGAGATCAGCCAACGGCTGCTGGTAGCCTCGGTTCTCCATGGGATGTTTACCTTAACCCAGGCTCAATTAATCTTCAGATCCGCGAGCAGATAGTGGGTGGAGGACAGCCTAGGTCTGCGGGTTGTAACGTATCTCCGTCGTCTTCGCTTTATCCTTTAGCGGCAAAAGTAGTAGCTAATTTTCAAAAAGGTGCCTTGTTAAAAGTCACTATGCAAAATGGAGTGTGTACTAGCATCAGCATGCAACGCATATCCACTGATTCTGAATAAAACTCAAACAAAATAATAAAAGGTATTTATGATGAGAAAAAATAATAGATTTTCAGTAAAAAAAATTGTTTCTGTAAGTGCTTCGGTTCTATTATTTGTTGCGCACGCTAGCTTTTCAAGTGTTGATATCGATACGCAACAGAACATATTGACTGCTGATCTAAATGAGAATGACGTAATCCTAGATAACAATGTAAATATATATTTTGGTGCTGAGATAAAGCAAGATTCAAATTCAGTGGAGCCGAGTGTAACTCTCTTTGCCGAAAATAATGGCAACAAGTTTAGGTGCAATGCAAAAAGATCCTTAAATGGTGATGATTATTTGGTGCTTGAATCATTGGCTTTGCATTTGGGCAAAGCTGGCCATTTACAAGTTACTAGTGCTCAAGGCAACTGTACAAATATTTCTTTTACAAATTTAAGCAATTTTGTCCCTAAATCGTCGCCAAGTGTGAATAGAGATTATGGGCTAATGTTTCCTACCGTCGCGGGCTCCACCGTTTATAAACCATGTACCCCTAGAACTGCAGTGACATTTGGTGTTGCGTTATCGGGTTCATTAGCTTCCACAGATTGCGTTTATAGTTTCTTGCATCTAAATGATACATTTTTTGATAAATCGCCACGCTATACAGACCGCTTTAGTTTTAGTGCTCAACCAGGTCAAAAAATTGCTATTTCAGTTACCGGTAACTTCGATACATTTGTCACGCTCAGGGATGCGAATGGTGGAATAGTGGATCGTAATGACGACAGCAACAACAGCACCAATTCGCGTATCCCCGCTGTAAATGGTTCTTTTTTAACTATTCCAGATGCTACTTTGGTTTCCGGCAATTTTGTCATTGAAGTTACTTCGTACTCCTCCAACATATTAGGAAATTACACATTGTCGTTAACCAAGCAATAATTATTACCGTGCTTTGCGTTACCTATTTTTCGTGTTCATAAATAGATAAAACAAATAATAAATTTTAAAAAATTAACGTTTTAAGGATAGTAAACATTCAAAGTAAATAACTCATTAGGACATTATCATGAAAAATTTTTATCAAAAAAAACTATTCAAAATAACATTTTTAGTCAGCTTGGTAGTAACTGCATCATCAGTTAATGCAGAACCCAAACGTTTAGTACCCAGCCTACCGGAATTACACGCTTTTGTTGGGCAATATCCTGGCAGCACAGCCAGATTGGGACAGTTTGTCGTAAGTGGTGGCCCAGAGGGTGATAGCACGCCGCCGGTAACAGCAACCACTCTTCTCAATAATGGTCATGTTTATTTATGGGACGTCGGCAGCTCGGCACCTGGCATTTTGTATCGATTGAATCAAGCCCATTTAGATACAGCGACCAACCAAAATTGGTCGAAAACTCATAGTGACCTTGGTAAATCCGTCGCAATTAATAGCAGCTGGATTGCGATGGGCGCACCACGATTTAATGGTACCGCCGGCGCAGTGTTTTTTATTCCGAAGCAAGGGTCTACTACCTATGCGCCGCAAATAAACTCTCAATATATACCGGCGCCAGTGAACGTGAATGACTTTGGAGCGCTTGTAGCATTGAGTCAAAACTATTTGGTGGTAAGTGGCGAGATAGGTTCACAGAGAAATGTATATGTATATTCCCGTATCAATAGCCAATGGACATTAGTGAAAACTATTATTGGTGAAGGAAAAAAAGTCAGCATTAGTCCTGACGATCAAACTATTGCTATTGCTGGCGGTACGGGTACACGGTTCTACACGAAAGTAGCCAACCAACATAATTGGGTCATTAATCAAACGTTACCCTATATTACCGATCGCGAATGGGAGCCGGGTCAGCAGGCGGCCAATTTAATTAATTACACCGAAACAAGTGTCGATATCGACAATTCCTCCGCCATGATCACCTACGGAGACGGGGTGCGGTTTTTTGAAAAAAACCCTAGTGGTAATTGGCAGCTCACCAATGAATACATATACCAATATAATTACAATATATCCGGTCGTACTGCAGTTGCCATTTCCAATAATTACGCATTACTTGGCTTTTCCAGCACTAATACCGTTTCTGTTTTTCAAAAGAAGGACATCAATCGTAATGGTGTGATCAAAAAGGAATGGCTAGAAATAAACAACTTTTCTTATATCGCCCCAAGGCGCTTTCCTGGTGATAACGCTGATGGCCCGCTTCACAATAACTTTGGCAGCAGCTTGGACATTAACAACGATAAAGTTGTGGTGGCTGCTTCTGAATTTTGGGAAAAAATGTATGGTGGTGATCAAATCGTAGGAACAGGAACTGCTTACGCTTTTGATTTGGCCGATATAGTTTCCGGTGCTCCGCTTAAAGCAGGAAACAACCAACTTAAAAACGGTGACTTTTCAGCAGGTTTAAATAATTGGACATTGCTAAATAATAATGGCGGCAATTCAAGCCACAGCGTGGATAGTTCCAATAAATTGAAAGTGATTATCACCAACCCTGGCTCCATTTTTTGGAGCGTGCAAGAAGTGCAATCAGTCAGCACGCGTAAAGGTGCATATGAGCTAAGCGCAAAAGTCACATCGCCCAGGGAAAGTAATTTTGTCATGAATGTGGGTAAAGGCTATGGCGATTATCAAAGTTATTGCCGTAGAGAAAATATTCGCATAGCGCCTTTTATCACCACACCTCCCCAAGAAGTTTTCTGTAATTCCATACCACAAGACAGCAATATGCGCGTCGATTTAAATCTGGGTGCGCAAGGCACTAATACAATAACGTTGGATGATATTTATTTCGGACCCGCACGTGTAGCCGGTACGACAAGTTATAGCCCACTACAATCAGTGTCTGGTTCCGGCTCTGATTGTTATGATCAGGAAGTTATGCCCACTGGGCCTATAGAAGGAATGATAAACACCAAAATTGTTGCAAAGCCATGCGCTAATACAGCCAGTCAGCAATTTATATTTAAATTTCATTCATACGATTCTGCAACCGACGTTACACAATTTTTGTTTAGCAATAAAAATGGACAATATTGTTTAACGAAAGCTGACAATAGTTTGGATGTTGTATGGAAACAATGCACAGGTTCACTCGCTAATCTCAACAGAAATTTATGGACGAAAGTCGACACACGATTGGGTTATTTCCGGTTGCACTGGGCAACGGATCCCAATCTTTGTGTAACCAATTCCAATGGCCTTAATTTTGTGCTCACCGAGTGTGTAAGAAATGGCGCAGTCATACGTTTCGGCGCTGATGTGGAATGGAGAAAGCCGTTAATAACCAGCGGGATGTAATCTGTCGCCCGAAAATATTTTGTGCGGACGAATGAGTAATTCCTAGTCCGCTACATCACCCCTGTTTCATTTTTTTCGCGGGATAAAACTTGCAAGTTATCGCAGCGTTTTTTCTTTTCTTAGCTCGTGCTTCATCAATAGGTCACGAGTAATTATTTAATAATAAGGATTAATGAAGATGAAAAATGTATCCAAAAAGCTATTCAAGACCTCACTTCTGTTTGTGTGTATCGCTTCAACAATGGCTTCGTTCAATGTCGCTGCGCAAGTCTTGATTTCCAAACCGGGGCCCATTACCAAAGACACAGAGTTTGGTTCAGCCATTGCCCAATATGAAAATTATACGGTGGTGGGAACAATGGAGGATCGTATTTTAGTTGGCAACGAGGATCCACAGCTTTACGGAGAACAAGGTTCGGTCTATGTATTCGAAAATGCAAACCCTACTCCTAAAACCGTATATCAATTTCCAGGCAAAACAAATAACCATAAGGGCTTAGGCTCAAGAGTTGCCATGTCTAATAAATGGCTGGCATTTGTTGCGCTTGAAAATAGAAATGAGGCAAGCATACCAGCGAAGGCATATATCGTTGGAAAAGATAGCAATAATCAGTGGCGCACCTGCCTACCGAACCCTACCACTACGCTGGTGGATTGCACGCCGTACGTCGCTGCTAATGGGGCACAAAATAATAACCCGGTATTGAAATCAATTGATTTTCCCGTGGCTGGCACTAAGGAGGGATTACCCCAAAATATCGCCATTTCTGACAACTATCTTGTATTAGCAAATATCAATTCAAGTACAACGGTCGTCTATCGCTATGATTCGAACCAGAATAAATGGGTGCAAGAGTGGAGCTTTGATGGTCCAGATGACATGAAATTCGGTACCGCCATAGCGATTGAAGGCGATCGGTTGGCCATTTCTGCACCTGGTCATCTAGACGGCAGGGGTGCATTTTTTACATTAAAACGAAATAGCTCACTTCAAACCTGGGATTGGACTGGGGGATGGTCCACGGACATCAATATCAAAAATTTTGGTAGAGCGTTGGATATGCATTCCAATCGAATCGTCGCCGGCGGTAACTCTGGATCCATCGATAATCCAGCAGGTACGCTTAGCTTTTATAATTTTGATGCGGCTGGCAATTTATACTTCCAACAAATGCTTACAACCCCTTATGAGGCTTGGAATGTAGCACTGCATGACAAGGCTGCCGTCGCCGCTTTTCACAGCTTTCAGGCAGTGGAAGGAATGACTTACATTCTAAATCCCACAGTTAATCAATGGCAGCAATATGAAAATATCCTACAAACCGTCGTCCCTGCCGATGTTGAAGGCAACAGGTTCATAAGCCGGGAAGTTGATGTCTATAAAAATACCATCGCCATGGGATGGATGAATTATCACGTACCTCAACTTGCAAATAGTTTGGTCGGGGCCTTAATACTCAAAGATTTTATTCCAAGTACTAACTGTAAATCTATTAGCAATATAGTGCCCAATTGTACTTTCGATATTCCCACGGCAACCAACTGGAGCCTTAAGTTTTACAACGGTGCTAACGCGTCAGTCAATTACAGTGGCAATCAAATGCTCACCACCATTACCAATGCGGGCTCCGATTTCTGGCATGTGCAAGCGCGTACTCCGGTGAGTTTAGCTGGCGGCAGCTATACATTGCGCTTTAATGCCAAAGCAACTTCAGCACGTTCAATTCAGGTGAGCCTTGGTCACAATGGTACTTCAGATAATGTCTGGACCAATTACATGCAGCGGACGGTTAACTTAACCAGCACTATGCAAACCTTTACCTTAACGCTGACCGGTATCACCGCAGACACAAAGTCGGTACTGGATTTTAATCTCGGTAAAACGGGGACCTCAGCAGTGACGCTTGATGAAGTGTCTCTGGTGAAAAATCCGTAAGCTCCTCAGCTCTACTGACTCATAAACCATCTCTGAAAATTTTGTAAGGACTAACAATCGTTAGTCCTTACCCTTGTCTCTTTTCGCTCGTTTTTCAGAGGATACAGAGCTACTCCATATCAAGGATAAATATGAATATGAAAAATTTACCGCAACAATTAATCAAGGCTTCACCCTTATTTATTTGCATTAGCATGAGTGCGATTTCGTTCAACGCTGCTGCTCAAACCGTTATTGAAAAGCCCGCTATACAGCGTTACGGCGCGGCTTTCGGCAAAATAGTTGCTCAGAATGGCAATGACACATTGGTGGCTAGTTCGAGCGACACCCTACTAAAAAGCGGCGAGTTACTTGCTGGTAGTACAAATTCGCAATCGCAAGGCTCTGTGTATTTATTTCAAAATGGCAATGCTACACCTAAAGCAGTTTATCAATTCCCCGGCAGCATTAATCGCGATAAGAAAGTAGGGGCAAAAATTGCGTTGTCGAATAAATGGCTGGCATTTACAGCAGGAAATGTTGGTGAAGCAAATGTGAATGTACCAGCACAAGTATTTATCGTTGGTAGAGACGGCAATAATCAATGGCGAACCTGCCCCGCTACACCAGGAACTTCTGCCGAAATTGGCGTGGGTGTCGACTGTACCAATCAGGTGGATATTAACGGCGTGGCAAATCCTGGCCGCGCGTTAACATCCATTGATTTTTCACAACTCAGCGCAAAAGCCGAAGAAGACCATAACATTGCTATTTCTGATAACTACCTGGTTATGGCAGATATCAAGGCCAGTATCTTAACCATCTATCGCTACGATTCATCTCAGAAGAGGTGGGCCCAGGAATGGACATATGATGGACTTAACGATATGAAGCTAGGTACAGCAATGGCCCTTGACGGTGATCGTTTGGCTGTTTCAGTCCCGGGAGATTTTAGCGGTAGAGGTGGGTTTTATACCTTGAAACGAAACGCTTCTCTGCAGACCTGGGAGTGGGTTCGCGGATGGAGCGCTAATGCCGGCATCAAGAATTTGGGCCAAGCACTGGATATGCACTCCAATCGCATTATCGTCGGCGGTACTGCGACGGATAATGTATCCGGCACTCTTAGCTTTTATAATTTTGACACCAATGGCAATTTGTCTTTTCACCAAATGGTGCCAACTGCGGTGCCGCCAGTATCCGTTGCACTCTTTAATGATACTGCCGTTGCAGGATTCGAATTTGCAGCAACCACAGCCATTAGCTACAAATTAAATTCAAGTGTTAATCAGTGGCAGGAATTCGAACGTATTCCCAGATCCATTGTGCCTGCTGACCCCAGAGGTAACTCTTTCTTTACCCGCACCGTCGATATACATAGCGGTATTATTGCCCTTGGATGGGATAACTGGAGCACGGCAAACCTGGAACGCCCTGGTGCCATTGTGCTAAAAAATGCTATTCCAACCTGTAAATCAGCTAGCAACCTGGTGCCGAATTGTACCTTCGATATTCCCACTGCAACCAATTGGAGCCTTACGGCTTACAACGGTGCTAACGCATGGGTCAGCTACAACGGCAATCAAATGCTTACCAACATTAACAATGCAGGTTCCGAGTTCTGGCATGTGCAAGCAAGAACTGCAGTGAACTTGACTGCTGGCACTTACACCCTGCGCTTTAACGCCAAAGCTGCTTCCCCGCGTTCGATTCAAGTGAATCTTGGTCACTACGGTGGGAGCTGGCAAAGCTATGCGCAAAGGACCGTCAACCTGACCAACACTATGCAAACCATCACCTTAACGCTGCCTAATATCCCCACAGATATAAACTCGGTTCTGGATTTTAATTTAGGAAAAACGGGAACCTCTGCAGTAACGCTTGATGAAGTATCGCTGGTGAAAAATTTGTAAGGTCAGGATCGTTTAGATTTTCAAAGTTGGTTAAGGAAAATAACTTTACTAACCGGAGCGTAAAAATGCTCTGGTTAGTAATCCCTAGGTTTTGGTAAATGACACAACAACCAATGATTACCGCAAGCGTTATCGTGCAAGCACATGGTCCGACAGCATTTTGATATAGGTTATCAGGATGACATTAGGAAATTAATAAATAACAACTGAGGATAGACTATGAATATTTCGAGATTTTTTCAGGGGGCTCTGACATTAGCGCTCGCTTCAACCTCTATAGGCGCATTTGCCACTACGAGTGATGCTGCAATTTACAACCCATCAGCGAATTTTTTAAATCGTAAAGCTTTTTTTGTTGATGCTGTTTCAGCTGCTCAAGCCAACCGACTCTATTACAAAAAAGTGTTGGTTGATAGTGGCTATGTAGTACCAACCAATCCCACTGACCAAGCGAGTGTCGATGCTGCAATTGCAAGTTTTAAACTTTCTGACTGGAAACAAAAAAATGGTTTTAATGCTACAGGCGCGGTAACCGCAGGAGCGAAATATTACAATGGCGTGGACTTAGGCTTGGGGCGCAATATGCATTGTGTAAACCAGGATGGCAACGCAGTAGCTAACCGCCTGAAAGGCATGGCCTGTTATGTATCAAGCCACGGCAAAATTGGTGGCACTATGCGTGAAGGATTGGCCGCAGTTAACGCCGCTAACAATCAAAGTTTTGCTGCCGTTGCTATGGAATATCGACCAACAGAACCTGAAAACAAAGTCAGGTTTTTTGTCTTCGGCGAAGGTGGTGATGACGGAACTATTTTATATCCTCAAGGCAATACCACCGACAATGCCTTTTATCAATTTGATACCGGCAGAGGCCTACCTATGCCGGGACAAAATGCACCAGGTCAACCCGTACCCGGGGTCTGCCTTGCTTGTCATGGTGGTACTTTGGATGCGGCAACCGGCACTATTAGCAATGCACACTTTTTGCCGTTTGATACTTTCTCGCTTGATTTTGTCGACCAAACTGATCGCAATAAGGCCACGCTACAATTTAATAAATTGAATGCCTGGGTGTATCGCGCAGAATTGTTGGCTAACCCCTATCCCGCACCGGGAACAACGCAACCCACATCGCAGCATCAAATTATCGACTTCTTAAAAGGCTCTTATCTTCCGGCACCAGGCACAGCTGCAGGCTCGGAAATTGCCGCTACAGCGGTCATGAATGATAACTATGTGGATGCGCGTTTTACTCCTGCAAATTCCTCAGCTGAAGATCTAAGCGCTTATGTAAGCGCTTATAAAAGTGTAGTCAGACCCTACTGCCGCGGATGTCACATGGCCCAGACGATAGCCTTAACCCCTAGCCGTCTCAGCAGTGCTTGCGACCCTTCCAATAGTATGCCGCACTCGGAAACTGCGCATCACAATCTCTATCGCCATGGTGATTTTGTTCAGCCGGTGCTTAACCGTCTTCCGTTAATTAAAAATACGACAAATTGTAAGTCAATTTTTAAGTTGACAGATTTTGAAGGGCTTTATCCTGCGCGATCCGGTTTTTTTAGATACAACCCCATTAGTGTCAATCCAGTATTGGTTCCTGGCACAACCACCGCATTGGTAAATAATAAAATTTCCAAGCGTACATTGAGATTGACAAAAGGAACCTGGCTGCCGTGGCATTTTTCAGCCTCAGAGCAAAGCTACAATCCAATACAGGGATTAAAAAATGCCAGTTTTGAATACGCTCTTCCAACATCGTCCGATACTATTCATGGAACAGAACTGCTTACTTCCACTAGCATTAAACCGTCAGTACCAGGTTCACCTTTCAAAGTGATGTCATCAGTCTTTGACATTCTTACTCCTGCATTTGAAACCGGGATGACATCTAACCGAAGTATCCTTACCGGTGATCAGCTGGCTGAGGTTGATAATATTATGAGTGAATGGAATTTGAATTTGAGCGCTGATATTAAACAAGCCGACTTTGAAGACAAGACCTATGGTGCTCTTGGTGCACCGACACTATCCATCGGATCGGCTAATTCTGAGTGCTTTAACAAAAGAACCAATGACCGCATTAGCACCAATGCTTTTGACATTAGTCAACGTATAAAACTCAGCGATGACAGTGGTCGTTATGCGTTAAGTACTAATGGCACCTTGTGTACTAATGAAGTTGCTAAAATTTCCTTTAAGTTAACCGGTGTACCTGCAACTGGCAAACGCTCTTCACTGAGTTTTAATTATGAAACCTTTGGTGGTTCTGATGGTAAAGGGATAGCGCAGCTGAGTTATACCACCCCAACCGGTTTAGTGACCAAAAACTTACATGAACTGACACAAGAAACATTGGACAGTAATTTTGGCGCGGCTGGCGGAAATGTAAGAATAGAGATACCGGTGGATTCTACCTTCAGTATTTCCTTTAAGCCTTCATCGGGAACAGCTCTACTTCCCAATAAAGGTTTAGCGATAGACAACATCAATGTGGTTACCTTTACCAGATAACCAAGAGTTAAATTGCGGTGCTATCGTAATAAAAAAGCAGCCAACAGGACGCTCCTGTTGGCTGCTTTTTTTATTGCTTGGCCGCCACTAAAGCGACCTTGGAAATTATTAAATTATCTACTTAAAAACACTTTAAAAATTTGTTCATTACTGTTGTTGGCGATGCTGTCTTTATCGCCACTGTTGGACGTTGTTAGCCACAAGTCGCCATCGATAGTGGGTTCGACAGTACGTAGACGACCATAAGTACCTACGAATAACTGCTGCACGTTAGTTAGGGAGTCGCCATTAATCACTTCGCGGTAAACACGATTGCCGCGTAAGCATGCGATATAGAGCACGTCTTTAACAATGGCGATACCACTGCATGAAGCCAGCGCGTTACTGTAGGTTTGCTTCGGCGCTTTAAATCCAGCTGTAGCGCAACCGCTACCCGAATGCGAAACAGTTCCTTCGCACGCTGGCCAACCGTAATTGCCACCCTTCTCTACCAGATTGGTTTCATCCATTACCGCGTTACCAAATTCCTGCTGCCACAACCGGCCTCTGGAATCGAATGCCAGCCCTTGCGGATTGCGATGACCGTAACTCCACACGTAGTTGTTGTAGGGATTATCGGAAGGCACACTGCCATCAGCATTCATCCGCAAAATTTTGCCGTTCAAGCTATTTAGATTTTGTGCGCTTTCAGCTGCTTGTGCATCGCCGGTTGCGACATAGAGCTTACCGTCCGGGCCAAAGCGTAGACGGCCACCGTCGTGGTATTTGTTGCGACCAATACCCGAGAGCAACACTTGATGAGTCGCAGGAACTAATATGCCGTCTCTATATTGAATGCGCACTACCCGATTATCAGTAGGACTGGTGTGGTGAATATAGAGCCAGGGATCAGTCGTCGGGAATTGTGGAGTAACCGCCAAGCCTAGCAAACCACCTTCACCATCGGTGCTTCGTACATTAGGCACAGACCCTATTATTTTCTTAATCCCAGTAGCCACATCTAGTAGAACAATATCATGGGCATCGCGCCGACCATAAAAGATCGAACCATCAGGCAGAGTTACCAAGCCCCAGGGAAGATCGGTGTCGGTAGCGACCTGATCCACTGAGCAGACGGGAGTGGAGCAAGTATTGCCCGTCGTAAGCGATATATTTGCGGTACGAGCGGAAACATTTTGCTGGGCATCACGTGCGGCGACAGAATACAAATACATAGTATTCGCCGTTAAACCTGAATCTGTGTAGGTCAAGTCAGGAGTCGAGCTTATCTTTAGATCGTTGCGATAAACATCGTAAGCGGTAACGCGAATGTTATCGGTGGAAGCCGTCCAGGTTATGGTGGCGGATGTTCCGGCGGCAGTACCTTTAAGATCGGTAGGTGTGGTCGGGGGAATAGTGTCAGCCTGACATTGCGGTACGTTCACATACAGCGTTGTGCTCGCCTGCGAAACATTGCCTGCGGCATCAACGGCGTTCACATAAAAACCCCAGTTAACTCCCGGGACAAGCGTGAGCGTTGTGCTTAGCGTGGTTCCAGCAACGCGAGTCATGTGTTGACCATCATGGTAAATATCGTAAGCAGTTACACCGACATTATCGCTCGACGAACTCCATGTCAGACTGCCCGATGTACATGTCAAACTACGCATTGCAAGATTAGCGGGCGGTGTGGGCGCAACCGTATCAGTTACGCCATTTAACACACTGGCAATCTGGCAGCTTTTTCCAGTACCTACCGCAGGATCACCAAAGGTACTGTTATTACATCCGATTTGCCCGGTCGCTTCCCGGTGATTCCAGCGCGTACCAACACCGTAGCGAACAAATTTTTTGCCGGTAAATGTGCACACGCCCCCTTCTCTAGCGCATGTAGTCCATTGCGGCTCTGCGGTTTGACAACGCTTAAAGGTTCCGACAATCGGATCACCAAAGGTAGCATTGTTGCAGGCCACGGAATTGAGATATAAACCTTGATTCCAGTTTGTACCCGCACCGTAGCGGACGACCTTGGTACCGGAAAATGTACAAGTGCTATTTTCATTCGCACAAGCGGTCCATGAAACCGTTTGCGCGTGGACAAAACTTGCGATCAACCCGAGTGCAGCCGTCAGACAAACCCTGCTTAAAAAATTTGACATACGAATTTCCTCATTATTAAAAATGTTTGTAGAAATTGCTGAACAACAGATCAGCCAGATCACCACTTTCTACTGCCAGGTACGCTCTTTTGGAAAGAATATTTATGGAAAGCATTTATTTTTTGGAAAGCATCTTTTTTGGAAAGCATCTTTTTTGGAAAGCATCTTTTTTTGGAAAGCATCTATTTTTTGGAAGTAACTATTTTTTGGAAAGAACTATTTTTTCGAGAAATCCAACTTTTAACATAAATTATTTTTAGAAAAACACCAATGCTTTAGCAAACACTCACCTTCTAGACAAACACTAGCCTGTAAAAAGAAACTATCTTTTAAAACTCCATTTTTTCAGAACGCGAAATAGCTAAATTATTATTTTTGGTCATTTACTTTCCATCAGTAACTTGATCATTTCAACCAGTCCTTGCAAAGGAATCTCCAACCAATCAGGGCGATAAAATGCTTTGAGAATTTCACGTACGCGATTATCAATACAAAACAGTGTCAGCGCTGCACCTTCATTTCCGCGCTTTTCCCAAGTGCGCGATAATTCATCTGTTTGCAAGCGATATGCTTCATAAAATAGTGTGCGGACCTGCGTTTTATAAGTAGTGGCGAGATGGCGAACCTGACTTTTTTCTGAAGAGACATCGGTATTCAGCGCATTGCGAATAGCCACAGCGGCGGCGTCATCAAAAGAGCACAGCATATCGGCAACATCTTTTAAGGGGCTATTGCGAAGATCCGAGTCAACAAGATTGTCCGCTGCACCATCCGTAAAATTCATAAAGTAAGCATCACCGCGCACTACCATGACTTGCGCTAAATGTAAATTGCCATGAATACGTATACGTATGCCACCAAAAGCACGGGCCGCAAGATTTTCCACTAACTCAAGAATTTGCTCTGACTGCGACACCAGCCAATTTGAATCTTTAATATTTTTTTCACGCAAAATAGTTAACATTTGTTGCAAGCGAACTTTCAGCATTCGCAGCCATTCACTGGTATCAGCCTTATTATTTTCACTATAACCAAAACGGGTATTGGTTGTCGGCTTCGCCAATAGCACGTGCATCTCGCCAAGACGACGACCCAATACTTGTGCGAAACTTTCCAACTCAATCATGGCCGGGTATTCCATATCCATGGAAGATGTTCCCGTTGTTAAACAGTCACGCAATGCGCGCTCAAGTGTATTCTGCGTCCATTGCCAGGCATCGCCTTGATTATCGATATAAGCTTGTAGCAACATCAAAGTATATTGCTCGCCCGCTTGATCAATACGCTTCACTTCTCCCAGCACGGGGGCGATGTTTGCAAAACCTAGCTCGCTTAAATAACCGTTAATTTCCGTATCGGGATTAATACCCGCAGCCACCTTACGCACCGGTTTCAACAGCATAGTTTCACCCACGACCACCGAGCCATGAGCATCTTTGGTGGCCACCAAATCAATTTGATGACCGATTTTTTCTTCGTACTTATGTAACAAGGGACCAGCAATAAATTGCAGTTGTCCACCGTCAAACTGCAAGTTAACTTGTTCACGTAAATTACTGATGATCTTGCGACTGAATTCGGGCAAGGTAAACGCATCGGTGAGCAAACCTACCGTGCGTTTCTGACGGATTCGCCCTAACGCGAGTTGTTGAGATGTCGTACCTGCCAAATGGTCTGCCACGAAACCTAATGGTAGAAAATAATTTTCCTGCGTTTCTTTCAAGACCACTCTAACCTCCGTCAAAACTAAAAGATCTCCGGGTTCACCAATCGCAATCGTATAAAGTAACTTCGCCTCATGAATGGGGCCGCCAGGAAAGCATACCCAGGGGCATTTTGATAAATAAGCAGGCAGTACTTCCTGCTCGAGAATATTGCTCGCCGGTGGCTGCATAAGATCAGCCATTCCTTGTTTAATAATAAAGGTTCGCAGCTCCGGCATACGTTCAATAGGTGCCACGTACCAGCTCGGCATTTGCTTCTCATCCGCCAGCAAAAACCAATAAAAACCATAAGGGGGCAAGGTCAACAAATAATTAAGTTTGGTAATGGGTGGGAATGAAGTTCCACCAACCATTTCTACCGGAATTTTTCCGGCATAAAGTGAAAGATCCAACTCACCGGCTTGCGCTGCCCGCGACATATTGGCAACGCAAAGAATAATTTCAGAAACACCCTCAGGGCTGGTATATTCGCGCAAATAGGCCAAAATTCTGCGATTCGCTGATGCAAGAATTTTCAGGTTGCCGCGGCCAAACGCTTTTTGCTGCTTACGCACTGCCAGTAAACGCCGCGTCCAATTCAATAGCGAATGCGTGTCACGTGTCTGAGCTTCCACATTAACGGCTTGAAAGCCATAGAGTGGATCCATAATTGCTGGCGATATCAAACTAGCCGGGTCGGCCCGTGAAAATCCACCATTGCGATCATCTGACCATTGCATAGGTGTGCGAACACCGTGACGATCACCGAGAAAAATATTGTCGCCCATGCCGATTTCATCACCGTAATAAAGTGTCGGCGTGCCCGGCATGGATAACAATAAACTTTCCAATAATTCAATACGCCGACGGTCGCGTTCTACCAAAGGTGCCAGGCGGCGACGTATACCAAGATTAATACGGGCTCGCTTATCGGCCGCGTAATAATTCCACAAATAATCACGCTCTTGATCAGTTACCATTTCCAAGGTTAATTCATCATGATTACGCAAGAAAATTGCCCATTGGCAATTTTGTGGAATCTCCGGCATCTGCCGCAGAATATCAATAATTGGAAAACGATCTTCCTGCGCAATGGCCATGTACATACGTGGCATTAGCGGAAAGTGAAATGCCATATGACATTCGTCGCCACTGCCAAAATATTGTTGGATATCTTCAGGCCAGAGATTCGCTTCCGCTAACAGCATGCGGTCAGGATAATGAGCTTCCAAATCAGCGCGGATTTGTTTCAGCACCGCATGAGTTTCTGGCAAATTTTCGTTAGATGTTCCTTCGCGTTCAACCAGATAAGGGATTGCATCCAACCGCAACCCATCAACGCCTATATCAAACCAGAAATGCATAATGCTCAAGATTTCTTTTAACACTTCCGGATTATCAAAATTCAAATCCGGTTGATTGCTGTAGAAACGATGCCAAAAATATTGGCCGGCAACCGGGTCCCAAGTCCAATTTGAATTTTCGGTATCAGAGAAAATAATACGCGTGCCTTCATATTTTTGATTGGTATCGGACCACACATAAAAATTCCTAGCCTTCGAACCTTTCTTAGCAAGCCGTGATTTTTGAAACCAGGGATGTTGATCAGAAGTATGGTTAATGACCATCTCGGTAATAATTCGCAAGCCGCGTTTATGGGCTTCGTGAATAAAACGGCGCGCATCCGCCATAGTGCCGTAAGCCGGATGAACATCGCGATATTCCGCGATATCGTAACCATCATCGCGCATCGGCGATGGATAAAATGGCAGCAACCAAATGGCATTGACGCCCAGCCCGGCAATGTAGTCCAGCTTATCGATTAAGCCCGCAAAATCACCCACACCATCATTATTCGCATCAAAATAGGATTTAACATGCACTTGATAAATAACAGCATCTTTATACCAGGTCGGATCCTTAAGAAAAGTCTCTTTAAGCAAGGCATTATTTTTATTTTTTTTTGTCATGAAACACCTTTCCTTTAAGCAAAAGGATAAATAAATTTATGAATAAAGGAGTGTCAGCCAAAAGCAGCGCAATAATCAACTTGCAAGCTGGCGCTATTTTTAAACTGTGTTATACCTTAAAGCAAAAATTAAGATTGTGCGCCAAACAACATAGACGTTTTTTAATGCCGAGGACTTACAGCATTTTTATTTTTAAAATAGTTGTGAATTTCTTAGGTCGCTTAAAATGCGTCGATGCATTTTACATTAATACTTTTTATTTTTATCGAATTAATAAAATGTGCTTTTATGAAGTTTGCAAGTTAATGATTTTGCATAATAATAAAAACCTGGTTCAGATATTGCCAGCTCAATAGCGCCTAGTTTGTAGGTAAAAAAAAGCGCATGATAAAAACTGTTTGACAATGATGATGAGGTTATCCAACAACATTACTCATAAAAATTCAAGGAGCTCCGAAATGATCAATTGCATGCAAGCCCGAGACATAGTCATCCACTACCGCATACTTCCCATGTGTGCTTTTTTATTATTGATAGCGCGACCCACCTGGGCACTCCCCCTCACATTTGAATTCACGGGCATTATCAATGTGCCCATACTGAGCAACGGCACCTGGGGAGATCCAACCTACACAACTCACCCGGAATGGACCGGGAATCCGGTCAAAGGCAGCGTGACATTCCGCCTTGATGAAGCAAGCCCGAGCTGGTTCAACAACACGAATTTTTCACAATACAGTGGGGAATATACTGGCTGGATGGCATTTAATGTTATTCAACCGGACGGCACAATTCTGGACATTCCCGGTTCCGCCGCACCTATTCCAACCCCAATACTTGAAGGCAATGATGCTTATACTGATCTGAGCTATTTACGGGATGAATGGAACGAAGGTCCATCCAGTCGATTTTATGCGCAACGCACGCTTGACAATAAACTTACTTATCCCCAGCTAAACATGTCACTGGAATTAACATCGCTTGGTGAGAGTGTTGCATTGCTAACGAGTAGCGCAAATTACAACGACGTTATTATCCAACCGCAATTTGCTAATCATAGTAATGGCGGTTATGTGTACTACTACACGGCACCCAATGAAGGTTATGAATATACATTTAAAATTGATTCACTTAATCGCGTCACCGATGTTTCTGAACCTAAAGGTTTGACATTGATATTATTGGCAATAGGCAGCTTAGCCATTGCTCGATTACGACGGGTGGGTTAAGGCAATATTTTCTGGCTCAGTGGCTGCTATATCCGCAATGCGATTTAAATAAACGCCAATCACTTTAAATTCAATACATTGTGTAATTAAGCCATCCATAGAGCTGATAAACCGAATCTTGTAGCTCATAAAAGCGTAAAGCATCCCCAGCGATATAACATTTCCCATAACTGCTGTTGCCGCAAAATAAATCACCAGCATATTTTCACCGGCAAATAGCAAACTATTTATTGTGCGGTAGCCGAGGCTCCAGCGCGCGATATGAATATTTCTATTTATCACATCCACCAATGTATGTTGCCAATGGTATTGGTTATCAGTTTCACGCCGAAATAGTTTTATGGTTCGTATCGCCCGAATGGATTCCATAAAGTGCGAACTTTTTTTGGTTCCTGCGATAATGCTTTCTTCAGTGAGCATACGAAACCGGTGATACATCGACCAGCGCAATAAACCATAAAGTATGACGACCCCCAAAACGATCATTGATAAACGGACATCATAAAAAAACATTGCGGCGAGTGTGATTATTGCCATAGCGCCATCCACCACAGCAGCTACCAGACCTTGCGTCAATAAGTTGCGTAGATTACCTAGTGCATCAACCCGCGAGACAATATTGCCCTTGTGGCGTTTGCCAAAAAAATCCATGGTCAAGCGAATTAAATGGTGAAATAAATGAGCAGACATTTGCATGCTCAAACGGTTGGATAAATGCAGAATGGTAAATTCACGCAAGGCAGTAGTACCGGTTTGAATCAGCATAAGCAAACCGAAGCCGAGTGCTAGCATCAGCAGTAAATTACTGCCTTGCCGCAACAGCACATCATCCACCACAGTTTGCATGTAGAAGGGAGTGGCAATGACAAATAATTGTAATATCAAGGATAACAACAGCACCCGCGTGAGACAACGCGCCAAGCCAACAATGCTGGACCAGAAATGGTTTATCTTAGGAGTCTCTTTATGTTTTCGCTGTTTAAAATCTTTGGTGGGTGTTGACCGCTCCATTTTTACATCCCTTTTACTGTGACGTCGGCGATTAGTCATCTACTCAGTCCCTTTCATTACAAGCGCCCCTTTTTTACGCATTAGCTGCTTTGCGTACGAATTAATTGCTCATTGAGTCATTGTTTTTGTGCTTTATATTCACGCAGAAGATTGAAATTCAGATGATCGCCACAGGCCAAAAATGCGGTCGTCATTGACGACTAGCAAATAATCCATGCGCCATAAATATTTTTCCTGTCAAACCCATGCTCTTGAAAATGTCGTTTTTTGACATAACGCGAGCGTGCTTGACTCTATGTGACTAGTAACTTATAAAATTTCCAACAGAGTATCCACACTCAATATAATATTTGTCAATAATTTTATTTATTTTTAGAAATAAATAATAAAAATATGTCGCAATGCACAAATGAACTTAGGTTTGATAATTTACGCGACGACAATAAATACAACAATTTTTAATTTAATAATAAAAAATATATGAAGTGTAAAGTAATTACTGATCTAAAATTATTTTCACCTTTAGTTATCATCAGTAATAAAAAATTAATTCTACTGAGGCGCTTTAGCATCAAGCTGCTTCCACATCGCCGACGTAATACGTTGGCGATTTTTATATCCCTTCCAGGGATCTGTTTTAAGCCCATCAAGACGCTCATGCAAATTATGAATATTCCATTGCGAGGACGCCGTCAGTGTTAACAACTCATCTCTTGCAATAGGCACTGATACGGGCAGACCAGCGCGAGCGCGTGCCGAATAAGCGGCTATAGTGCTAGCTCCGCGTTGGTTACGCAGATAATCAATAAAGATTTTTCCGATACGATTTTTCGGCCCCATTTTGGCAACAAATCTTTCCGGAATTTCATTCGCCATAAATTGTGAAATGGCTTTCGAAAATTCTTTCACATATTCCCAGTCTGCGCGTGGCGCCAGGGGAATAATAATATGCAGACCTTTACCGCCGCTGGTTTTTAGATAGGCATCAAGTTCTAATGCATCTAGCACTGACAGAGTAAGCTGTGCTGCTTCAATCATGCTACGCCACGGCAACGCTGGGTCTGGGTCCAGGTCCAAGGTAATGCGATCGGGCATTTCAATTTTTTCGCTTTTTGAACCCCAGGTATGCAGTTCAATCGTGCCCATTTGCACCGCTCCTACCAACGCCAGCGTATTATCAATTTCCATTAGTGCTGCATGGCCAGGGTCGAGCGCGGGGTCCAGATGTTTGATATTGGGTATATCTAAATGCTCAGTATGTTTCTGAAAAAATTGTTCGCCGCCTATACCTTCAGGTGCACGTAAAATAGAAACGGGGCGCTGCTTTAAATGTGGCAGCATCCACTCGGAAATTTCAGCATAATAAACCGCTAAATCTTTTTTGGTTGCACCAGTATCTGCGTCGATAATACGGTCCGGGTGACTTATGGCGATTTTCGATTCCCACCCGTCTTTCGGTTTATTTGTTTTTTTTGTGGATGCTTTTACCGTTTGTTCTTTTGTTTCTGTTGCCGCTGCCTTTGTTGTTACTTTTGTTTTTTCTTCGCTGGGCTCACTTTCATTTGTTTTATCTTTGGGTTTGCGGTGAATAGCAGACATTTTTTCCTCCACGGGGGATGCAGATGTTAAATCCTCAGGTGAAATGGCTTGTTCACGAATAATTTCCCGCGCAGGCTTATCGCTGCGCAATGCAATAAAAGCGGCTTGCCGCAAAATACCATCACTAGTCCAGGCTGCAAATTCTACTTCGCATACTAATTTTGGCTCTATCCAGGAAACACCGCGTAAACTTGCGCTTTGCAAATTGTGCGTAACGGGCGTTTTATCGCGCTGTAATTTTTTCAGTTGTTCATGAAGCTGGTGCAAACTGACTTCGTTAAAACCCGTTCCTACGCGGCCGGCATAACGCAATTCAGATCGACCAGCCTGATCGTGAACTGCTAATAAAAGCGCACCGAAGCCGCTGCGGTTACCTTGCGGTTGCGTGTAACCCACAATGACAAACTCCTGGCGCAAACGACATTTTAGTTTGATCCAATCGCCACTACGCCGCGAAACATAAGTACTTCCCACCCGCTTACCAATGACGCCCTCAAGTGACATAGCACAAGCGCTGGCGAGAATATTTTCTGAACTAACCGAAAATGCTTCCGAAAATCGTAGCAACTCTTTTTTGGAACCAGGCAATACTTTTTTCAATTCAGCACGACGCTCCTCAACTGGAACCTCTCGCATATCAAAGCCGTTAAGATAAGGTGCATCAAATAAATAGTAGAGAGTATTGTGGCTCTTACCGATTTCAAAGGCTTGTTGCAACGCTTGAAAACTCGGTAAACCCTCATCGTCTAACACAACGATTTCTCCATCCAGCCAAGCGTCTTTTAAATTTAATGCTGCAATTGCTTTTGCTTGTAACGGCAAGCGTGCAGTCCAATCATTTTGATTGCGGGTGAATAAAGCTACCTCACCGTTAAGTATGCGCGCGAGAATGCGATAGCCATCAAATTTAATTTCATACAACCAATCGCCCCCGGGCGCCTCGCTTACCAAGGTCGCCAATTCTGGTAAAAAACTTTCGGGGATTTTAGCCGGCTTCGCTGCTAGCGGTGTTGCGCTAGTTAATTTTTTTTTAGCTTCTGGCACAACAGGTTTTTCTTCAGGCTGGACTTCTGCATCAAGCTCTTTCTTTAAAACAGACTTTTTCTTAACTGCCGACTCTCTTTTTAAAGCCGACTCGCTTTTTACAGACTGGTTTTTTACAGCAAGTTCTTTTTTTTCTTCTGCTTGTTTTTTTGGACTGGATGTTTTTTTAAGGCTAGCCACTTTTTCATTTTTAAGAAACGCACCTGTGATAACACTCTGTGGCTGCTCAGCTGTGATGTCATATTCTTCAGCGGAACGTGCCACTTGGTCGCGCTCTTTTATTAATAGCCACTGCTCTTTTTCACTATTACCGGGTAAGCGAGTACGCACTAAGGTCCAATCACCGGTAAGCTTTTCACCAATCAATGTAAATTTTAATTTACCGGATTTATAAGTCTCTTCCGGGTCGCCATGAGGCTGCCACACGCCGCGATCCCAAACAATGACGTCCCCGGCACCGTATTGCCCTTCGGGAATACTGCCTTCAAAACTTGCATAACTTATGGGGTGATCTTCAACGTGCACTGCCAGGCGTTTATCTTTTGGATCAAGACTAGGCCCCTTTGGCACCGCCCAACTTTTTAAGGTGCCGCTCAGTTCTAAGCGAAAATCGTAATGCAAGCGGCGCGCATCATGTTTTTGAATTACAAAATGCAAAGCGTGAGCGCCGCGAGTTTTTTTTGCCGGCGCGTCTTGCGGCTCGGAGGTAATATCAAAATTACGTTTGCGGTTATATTCGCTAAGTGACTTGGTCATGCTAATTACCTATTCACGTCTATTCACTTTTGCGACGCTTTGGTAGAAGTTTTTCGCTTGGGTGGGGCCTCTTCAGATTTAGCCGACTTCGACGGGCTCGGCTTGGATGAGGCCGATTTAGATGCGGTCGGCTTAGTCGCGGCCGACTTCGACGTGGTTTTCGCGGCTGTAGATGAACCGGATTTGCGGCCACCTTTTTCACTTAAGCTGCGCTTTAATAATTCAGTGAGATCAATAATATCTGCACTCTTCCGCTCTTCTCCACTTGTATCTTTTTCGACATTTTCAATTTTTCCTTCGTGCGCTTTTTTCTCCACTAATTGCATAATTTTTTCCTGAAAACTATCGTGATAATCTTCTGGTTGCCATACGCCCGTCATATCTTCTACCAAACGGCGTGCCATATCCTTTTCACCTTTGGTAAGCTCCGCATCAGTCGTTGCGCTACTTAGCTCCAGCGTGGCCAGGCTGCGCACTTCGCTGGGCCAACGCAATAGCACCAACACTAAGGCAGATTCGATCGGCATAAGCGCAGCTAAATGTTGTTTAGTGTGCAAAATCACATTAGCCAAAGCCACTTTTTTTGTTTCATTTAATGTTTCGCGCAGCAGCGCATAAACTTTTTCGCCGCGCTTATCAGGTGCCAAATAGTAAGGAGTTTCTATATGTGCAAGCGGGATTTGATCGCTATCGACAAATGAAAAAATATCGATGGTTTGTGTTGATTTAGGGTGAGCAGTACGAATTTCTTCTTCGCTAAGTACAACGTAACGGCCTTTTTCATATTCCACACCTTTTACAATATGTTCTTTTGTGACTTCTTTACCAGTCACTTTATTAATACGTTTATAACCCACTGGTTCCATGCTGCGGTCATCGAGCCAATCAAAATTTATATTTTCCGAAGAGGTAGCCGAAACTAAAGCCACAGGAATATGTACCAAACCAAAGCTGATAGCGCCTTTCCAAATTGCTCGTGCCATTATTGGGTTACCTTTTTGGATTATCTTGTCAATTATGTGGGCATGGAATAATCAGATGGAGATAAATCTTAAATAGGGATTGGTATTTTTTAGGTGCGATAACACACGAAGCAATAGTTATTTTTACTTCCCTTTGAAGACCTAAAGCATTGCAAATTTAATAGGATATTGGCGCCGCAGCGCAGATCTGATTAACCTGGTTAAAATAAATATGGGGACTACAAAGCCCCCATATTTATTTTTCAAGCCAAACACCTTAAGACGCAGAACGTCCGCCGCCATGGCTGTTCTCTCCACCTTTTTTACCAGCTTCCGAAGCGCGCTGGGGATCATTCTTGAAATTTCCGCCACTCATTTGTCCGCCTTTTTTACCGGCTTCCGAAGCGCGTTCTGGATCATTCTTAAAATTTCCTCCACTTGCTTGCCCACCTTTCTTACCTGCTTCTGAATGTTGTTGGCTGTCGCCACCTTGTTTTGACTGTGCCATTTTGAGACCTCACATGAATAAAGTTAAGTATATGTGCGAATTGCACACAACTTGATTTTACATATAAATTTAAATAATCAAATACATTTTTAAATTACTTTTATATTAAAAAATAATTATTTAGCAAATATAATTACTAAAATTTAAAAAAATGCGACGAGATAACTGTCTCAAGCGAAGCGCCAACCAATTGATTTATCTTGAATTTTTTATATCATACCGACAATAATAAAAATACAAACTGAAATTATTTTTTAAAAAATTAAATTTTATTTATTTTTAAAATATTTTTTGTATTGACGCTTTAACATAAACACAAATAAACATCAGCAAGTGTGATCTGGAATACAGACATCGAGCGAGGCAAAAACAAATATGCCAAGCGTTCGACAATTCATCATGTAATAAAAAAATTATTTTTTACGCAACGAAACGTTTCGGTGCCAATAAGCAAAAATCAGCGAAGCTAAACAATGAATATTTATTTTATTAAGAAACCAAAGCACTGGAACGCGATCAACCCCTTATCGACTTTGAAAAAGCATCAGTTATAGGTAGCAATTTATCTCCGCATCCAACGCGGAATTTTTTGGGGATTCAATAGCGCAAAAATTAAATTTTATTTCAGCAATGTTAACCACATCCACGCGGCTTGCCCTGCCCCTGCAGTTCTGCCGGAGAAATAAGAGGACTTACTATGAAAGCCGTTGTTTTTTACGATGTGGGTGACGT
The DNA here is from genome assembly GCA_040386215.1 of Pseudomonadota bacterium. Taxonomy (GTDB): domain Bacteria; phylum Pseudomonadota; class Gammaproteobacteria; order Pseudomonadales; family Cellvibrionaceae; genus Cellvibrio. Next base: position 23,006 of record JAZKFX010000056.1, on the reverse strand, counting down.
TCGCCTTGAAGATGTACCTGAACCCACTATTCAGGAGCCAACCGATGCCATAGTGCGATTAACCGCGTCCGCGATTTGCGGAACTGATTTACATTTTGTTCGCGGCACCGGCGGCAATATGAAACCAGGCACAATTCTCGGCCACGAAGGCGTCGGTGTTATTGAAGCCTTGGGCGATGACGTGCGCAACTTACAGATAGGCGATCGCGTTGTTATCCCTTCCAGCATTGCCTGCGGTAATTGTTCTTATTGCCGGTCCGGTTACTACGCGCAATGCGATTACGCAAATCCCAATGGTAAACAAGCAGGCACTGCTTTTTTTGGTGGCCCGGAAAATAGCGGCCCCTTCCCCGGCCTGCAAGCAGAAAAAGCGCGCATCCCTTACGCTAATATTGGTTTAATAAAATTACCCAGTGAAATTACCGATGACCAAGCGATATTACTGTCAGATATTTTTCCCACCGGTTATTTCGGCGCGAAGTTAGCAGAAGTAAAACCCGGCAATACAGTGGCAGTTTTTGGTTGCGGGCCCGTTGGCCAGTTTGCAATTGCCAGCGCTAAACTGCTCGGTGCCTCGCGTGTTTTTGCCATTGATAAATATCCGGATCGTTTACACATGGCACGCCACCAAGGTGCTGAAATAATTAATTTTGAAGAAGAACATCCCGTAGAATTTTTACACCGCATGACGCGCGGAATTGGAGTTGACCGCGCGATAGACGCCGTAGGAGTAGATGCCCAACACTCTCACTCTTACGCGATAGATACGGAAGATGAAAACCGCTTTCAAAAAGAGCTCGCAGAAGTAGCGCCAAAAACTCATCCCGATGGCAATAACTGGCAACCCGGAGATGGCCCTAGCCAGGCATTGCAATGGGCCGTTAAATGTTTGGCCAAAGCAGGTACCCTCGCCATTGTTGGCGTGTACCCAGAACAGGCACACAGCTTTCCCATTGGCTTGGCCATGAATAAAAATTTGACGATTAACATGGGCAATTGCCATCACCGCAAATATATTCCTAAATTAATCGAGCTCATCCTCAATCGTCGAATTGATCCTTCCCGAATACTCACCAAAATCACACCTATGAATAATGCTATAGAGGCTTTTAAAGCAATCGACCGGCGCGACAGCGGTTGGATAAAAGTAAAATTATTACCGCAACAACACGCAGAAAGACGACCACATTCCTCAACCGTAAATTAAGAAAAATAATGTACAGCAACTTGGTGAAGTAGCTAACTGATGGCAAACATAATTGGCGATAAAGTCAATGATGCAAAACGTGTAGCAATAAATCAGTTGGCGATGATATGTATTAATTCTGCATTGGGGATTTAACAATGACAAACAAATCGGCTGATATTCGTGTAGGCATTTCCGGCTGGCGATACACACCCTGGCGCACCACCTTTTACCCCAAAGGCCTGCTGCAAAAAAATGAACTCCATTTTGCCTCACGCACCGTTAACAGCATCGAAATCAACGGCTCATTTTACGCGCTGCAAAGCCCCAAAAGTTACCAAGCCTGGTATGCGGATACTCCCGACAATTTTATCTTTAGCGTAAAAGCGCCCCGCTTCATTACTCACATTAAGCGGCTGCGTGACGTAGAAGAACCCATCGCCAATTTTTTTGCCTCAGGCGTATTACAACTCAAAGAAAAACTCGGCCCTATCCTCTGGCAATTTCCACCCAGCTTTAAATTTGATAAAGAAAAATTTGAAAACTTTTTAAAACTCTTACCCAGAGATACGCTTGCCGCCGCAGACTGCGCAAAACACTGCAACCCCGATCAAAAAAATATTGATTGGGAAACCCCGCCCAAGAAAAGCCGCCTGCGTTACAGCGTAGAAATTCGCAATGAAAGTTTTCGCAATGAAGAATTCATAGATCTGCTGCGCAAATACAAAATAGCCTTGGTGGTAGCCGACACCGCAGGCCGCTGGCCACAAATGGAAGACATCACCAGCGACTTCGTTTATATGCGCCTGCATGGCGACGCAGAACTGTATCGCAGTGGTTATTCTGATGAGGCGCTGGAGCGCTGGTATCAACGCATGAAAGCCTGGAGTGAAGGTAACCAACCTGATGATGCCAAGCTCATTAACTCGCCCAAGGACAACACAGAGGCTAAAAAAGATAGCGATAGCAAGAACACCTCAAGAGATGTTTATTGCTACTTCGATAACACCGACAAACTATGGGCACCCTACGACGCCCGCAAAATTCTCGAAAAATTTAACCTCGCCGACACATTGGAAGAGGAACCGGGAAAGCTGCCTAAAGATATCAAGAAGCCCACAGAGGCAAAGAAACCTGAAGAGACAAAGAAACCCAAAGAGACCAAGAAATCTAAGGAGGATAAGAAACAAGCCAGCCTGGCTTTTTAATATTGTTGGTCTCGCCGCTTTTTAAAGCGAGCCGCCAAGTCTTGTACCCAAACTGCAATATTCGGCATAACCGGCCTAGCCCTACCTTGGTATAAAGGCATATCGCTGTGGATAAGTCTGTGTTTTGACGGTGTACATCTTGTGCCGGCCATTATATTTTCCACTACATATTGTGTCCGGCACCGCTCTGGCCTATAGTTCCCACCACTGGCTAGCGTCATAGCTTAGGCAATCAATCCTATTATTTAGCTGCCTTTTATGAACAAAGCCCTACCACATTGGAATCGCTAGATGGAAAGCCCCATGAAGAACCAGGGTGGGAACAAAACCTTTAGCGACCAATCACAATTATTAGCCCACGGGCAATAAAGCTGCAAAAAACCATTTTTTTTAACGAGCAATAACCAGCAACAACGAATCGACGTAAAGGTGAAGCACAAGAATAGCCAAGCCTGATCGCCATAAATAACGCTGTTATTGCAAAGACTGAATGAATTAAACAAGAGGAAAACCAATGCTTAGTTGGGACGATTTCGACACCGAAGAAGTAATTAAAGAAGCGGGCAAAGAAGCTGCTCGCCAAGACGTACTCAACGCTGCACCCGTAGCCCAGGCACCGGTTATGCAAATCGCACAAACCGAAGCGCCGGATACCACCTTTGCCGCAAGCAGCAACGAAGCTGGCATCAGCCCCGAGCTAGCCAAAGCCCGCGCCGCCCTCGCCGCACTCGACCCGGCACCGGGTATTGCCGAATTGGAAAGCAGCGCAACGCGTATTCAAGTTGACGACAAAATGATGATCAACTGCCGCGCGGACCTCAACCAACTCGTGCCTTTCAAATACGACTGGGCCTGGCAAAAATACCTCGACGGCTGCTCCAACCACTGGATGCCGCAAGAAGTAAACATGACTGCGGATATCGCACTCTGGAAAAACAAAGACGGCCTTACCGAAGACGAACGCCGCGTAATTATGCGCAGCCTCGGCTACTTCTCTACTGCCGACTCGCTGGTTGCCAACAACCTCGCACTCGCGATTTATCGCCTGATTACCAACCCCGAATGCCGCCAATATATTTTACGGCAATCCTTTGAAGAAGCGATCCACACCCACGCTTACCAATATTGCATTGAATCCCTCGGCATGGACGAAGGCGAAGTCTTCAACATGTACCGCGAGTTGCCATCGGTAGCCAACAAAGCCGCCTGGAGTTTGAAACACACTCAAGCATTGAGCGACCCAACCTTCACCACCGGCACACCGGAAACCGATCAGGAATTGCTGCGCAATCTGGTTGCGTTTTACGTCGTCACCGAAGGTATTTTCTTCTACTGCGGTTTTAGCCAAATCCTCAGCATGGGCCGCCGCAATAAAATGACCGGCGTGGCCGAGCAGTTCCAATACATCTTGCGCGACGAATCCATGCATTTGAATTTTGGTATTGATGTGATCAACCAAATCAAACTGGAAAACCCACACCTTTGGACTGCAGACTTCCAACAAGAAGTAATCCAAATGATTCTGCAAGGCACCGAGCTGGAAATTCAATACGCTCGCGATTCAATGCCACGTGGAATTTTGGGAATGAACGCGGTAATGATGGAAGAGTATTTGCACTTTATTGCCAATCGTCGTTGTGCGCAGGTTGGTTTGAAAGAGCAGTATCCTGGTGCGCAGAATCCGTTTCCGTGGATGAGTGAGATTATGGATTTGCGGAAAGAGAAGAATTTTTTTGAGACTAGAGTTATTGAGTATCAGACTGGTGGGGCGTTGAGTTGGGATTGATTTAATTCCTTCGTTTACCGGTGAACGACACGTAAGTGACATAGAGATAGTAAGTGCCTATGTCACTTATCAATTTAAAAAAATAAGAGGCGTCAGGAAACGTGCTGATAATACAAAATGCTACGGAGCCAGCATCCATAAGAAATGCGATAGTGGATTTAATAACCCCGAATTTAACAGGCTTAAAGATTGCGTCTGCATATGTAACTACTGGGGGATGTGATCTTTTATTCGATGCTATTAAAAATATAATTGGCCAAGATCAATTCAACCAAATACCCAAAGTATTGATTACATCGCTTGATTATGGATTAACGGAACCCAGAGCTCTTCATTACTGGCATGGTTTACCTAATTCAGAAGTATTTATTTCAGGTGAAAAAGCGCTTGCAAATAATTCCCTTTTACCTGCTAAAGCATTTCATCCAAAGCTTTATGCCTTCAATAAAGACAATAGAAATTATAATGCTCTCGTAGGCTCTGCAAACCTTACCAGTAGAGGCTTAAGTATTAATACTGAGGCAGCATGGAAACAACATGATATTTCTGGCAAAGAAATTGATTTGGCATTTTCTTTGATACGATATGAAACGACTCTGCTAACTAATGAAATACTCACCGCATATTCATGGTTACGTCAAAAGCAACCACCACCACCCGGAATAAAAGAAGAGATTCAACCAGTAAAGTCACCAGCAGATATTAGCTCTACAACGTTGAAAGAGTTTAGATTGGAAATTGAGTCAGGAGCAATTGATCCAGCAAGTTTTAAGGCAATGTGGATTCAAGGAGAAGGATTACAAGGAGGATCGCGAAATCAATTAGAATTACCTCGCGGCGGACATAAATTTTTTGGTTATCATTATTCAGATTATAACTATCCTCATAAAGCGACTATAGGAAAGCCCATATTGAAAAGTGGCTTAAAAGTCTGGAGCGATAGACTTTTAACTTGGCATGGCAATAACAAAATGGAGAGACTCAACTTACCAACCGAAACGCAGAATGGTTTCAACTATGCAAATACAGCGGTAATGTTTCGAAGACTTGAGGATGGGGCATTCGAGTTAATTGTTGCTCCATGGAACTCAGACCTAGCCAATTCTTGGAAAGAAGGTTCTGCTCAACGAAACACGATTTACAGACTAGGGCGAATAGCGACTAATAGAGTTGTAGGGCTACTTTAGATTTTTATTACACTTAACTCAATTTATTTTAAACGACGCGCTCTCCCTTCATCCACTAATTCTAGAAGTTTCGCTATTTTTTCGTTTTTGACTTTCTCACTAAAAATACAAGATAAAACTAATTTATCTATCTCATTTATTCCTTTTCTCTCGTACGCCAAACCATGCCCGAGCCTAGAGAGCTGCACCCATTTTGAAGCAGATACCTTTGGTACTGGTATGCGTCGAATATGTGCCGCTTCAACCTTTAAGGCTCCGCCTCCCATAACAGATGCTGAATACTCTAAAACGGCGTTGCACCATGATGAATTTAAAAAAGCAAAAAGAGCATAACAATCGGGAATCACGCCAGCACTAATCACCGAAACAGTTGAAAAATTCGCATCCACCGCTATCTTACTCGGCTGATCAATAAGCCAAGCCTTTGGCGCTCCGCCATTAATACGGGGAAAAACAATATCTGGAAGATGCCGTTTAGCAAAATCTGGCAACATATACCAGAAGCGAGGTGGCACTTGTCTAACTGGGATGCCCTTTCTGATATTTGGTGCGACTGCTGAGAGCTCATAAATTCGCTTTCCGTTAGAATCCAAATTAATAGATGCCACTTTGCGCACAAATTTAGCAAGCTCTTGAGGCATAGGTGAATATAATTTTTTTGCTGCTGCGCCCCCTGCTTTAATATCTTCAGGCAATGCATATTTTCTAAAATCAAATACTCTTCCGCTCAATTGAGCACCTAAAATCATATATCCATCTGATAGCTCTGACTGACGACGAATAACAGGCACTAAACAATCTGATGGTACGCTTAGAACATCTACCCTGTATTCTTGAGAGGGAATAATTAAGGACTCATTGTCATCACCTGAGATGTAAGCAGAATAAAAAAAATCATTTGCACCTGTCCTCAACCCTTGGCCAATTGATATATTTAAACTCTCAAGAGAAACAAAATTTGCAATATTGCCCTCAAGCCAAGACGCCAAACGAGTAGGAATTACATACCCAGCAGAGCTAGAGAAAGCTGGCGCATTTATTTCAGATTGAACCATTCCGAACCATTTCTGCTTAGAACAAATCGCTTTTAAATTTTGAGAAAAATTCTTAAACAGAACAGGATATGATACTAAAAACTCATTATGGCTGGCAGAGCCAGAGATCAAAGATTGCTTCGCATTGTTTGAAAAAATAAATTCGGGGTTTTTATCGTTCGGGTATAGCAGAGATACGGGGCCATCTATGCCTGAAGCTTTTCCAGAAAGTATTAGCTTGGAAAAATATTCTCCTTGCCAATCAAATACGTCATTCTTACGCACAACTCGCCGAGCAATTATTAAACTGGTTTTCACTTGTGCGTCCAAAAACCACGAAGCATTATTATCCTCAACAACGTATTCAATAACAAACCATCGCAGTAACAGATAATGAATAACTGATGCATAGTCTCTCGTCAACCACGCTTCTGGAATTACAAATGCTAAACGCCCACCGATAGCCACCATTGACGCACAAAGTATCAATGATGGAACCGCCATATCTGCAACACCGGAATAACCAGAAGCTAAAGTTTTGAATAACTTGCGATCAATATCATTAAGTGCAGTCATATCATCTAGCGCATCAATCAATCCATTTCTAATTTGAACGGCACTAGGAAGCTTAAAATTCTTCCCAACCATTTTTCCCGTACTTTGATATCTAACATATGGAGGATTTGCTATTACTAAATCCCATTCTTTAAGAGGTAACTCAGAAAGAATTTTCTTATCGAAAGCATTACCTCTAACGCAAATTGAATTAGATAATCTTTTCGAACATACTGAATGCGCTTCAGGATCTATTTCGATTGCAGCTAGAACTTTGGGTGAAGCGCCAATCTCAAGACATGCCACCAGCAAATCTCCAGAGCCAGCCATTGGGTCAATTATTGAGGATACATTTTGTGCAGATGCTAATGCAGACAATAGGCGCCCTAAAGCCACCCCAGTAAAAAATTGTCCCAATCTTTTTTTCCGTTCGATATCACTTATAAAGCCTTCCCTAGTAGCTAAGCTATCAATCAGCTTCATAATGATAAAACCTTTTGAGATTTTTTTGCCATTGAAAAAAACACTTTCGCATCAATATCCACTTCAACACCAACCTTCAGGCAATTAGAAATGAAAGTTGAATATAATCGCTGTACATCTACCGCGTCATCTCGAACTCTCGAATAATTGGTGTTAGCGATGACCTCAATTGCAATATCCAAACACGTCCTGCGATCCGAATAAGCATTACTTTTTTTAGATAAAAGCAAAAGCGGATCTCCTTTTACGGAAACCTCTGATACAACCTGTTTAAAACTAGATTGTATTTTATCTAAAACACTCGTAGCACTGACAGAAAAGCCGGCTTTAATGTATGAAGAAACTAGCGCACGCCAAATATTAGAATGGGCAGAATGAAAGACAACTGTTGCCATCCCGTCAGGCTTTAAAACTCGGAAGATCTCTCTAAATACGTTTGACATCATTTGCTCATAATGAACCACTGTTTTGCCTTGCGATGGGCTTACAATTAGTTCTTTCTTGCGATTAGTAATATTGCCAAGCCACAACTCATTTATTTGATTGATTTCAGCATAAGGAATGTAATCTCCAAAAGGAGGATCGGTAAACACATAATCAATGCTTCCTTCTTGTAGTGACATTTTTTCACTACTTTTATTATAAACAATTACCTTTCCAGAACTACCATAAATGAGCCGAAAGGAATCAACAAAAGTTTTTGATTTCCGAAGAATCCCCTCTAAAATATTTTTTTCTACTGGCAAGCCGCTTATATAGAGCACTCCACTCTGTGCACCAGTTAATACAAAGTCGTTTTGATTTTTTTTAATTACAACCCGCGTCATTAAAGTTGAATGTGTAGAGTTGTAGCTAAGTAAAAGTAATCGCAATGCATCACGCACATCTTTATCAAATTCTTCCAGCAAGTTCCATAGTGTTGAAATCACCAAAAAATTACGCTTTGTATAAAAGTGATGTAGTTTTGTTATGCCTGTATGGTAACCAGCACGATACAAATCACCCCAGATAATTTCTTTATCTGGGGCAGAGATGGGAAGCTCAGCTTTGTCTATTTTTTTAATTAGTTTTATATCATCAGCCGTAAGATCCCTAGCCCACCTTTTCGTTCCTGTAGAGCCATATATGCGTACAGGAACACGCTTTTTTTGTACATTTTTCACACCAAAAGAGTCATACACTTTTTCAGTTGCTCGCATGCTCTTATCTACAGCAACTTTATGATTGCAAACCTGACATGCAAATGTATTTTGTAATGCTAAAGGCTTACGTTGAACTGCAACATCCCAATACAATTGTTCAGAATTGCATTCAGGACAAATAAGAACATCGGACCAGATAATATGCCGAACACGACCAGAGACGCCATCAGGATCTTGCGCTTTGTAAACCCAACCAATACTGCTTTCCGCAAGGCTAAGAAGCTTTTTAACCGCATCAAAAAACTTCACCGGATCAGGAGGATTACAAAGAGTTTTCGCAACAAAAGTTCCTAAACTACTGATTTCATAAATGTGTGCATTTCTTGCCCCCCATTTCGGAGAAACGCCTAGTTTCGCAGCTAGATCAAGCATAGCGTTAGTTGGTCTATCACAAAGCAAAGCGGCTAAACCGGTAGTTCCACTCCCCCCAAAAGCATCTAAAACGTTTGCACCTGGCTTAGTATGAGTAGCAATAAAAACAGCAATTGCTTCAGGTGAAATTTTCGTAGGATATGAAAAGGCGTTATAAAGAGGACCGGTGCGGTGCGAAGGCAACGGTAGAGAGTAAAGATTATTTAAAGCCTCTGAATGTTTCCTAATAGAGCTAACCGACATTACTTTCTCCAACCTGTTAATCGAGACATAAAATACCTATCCCACAACAGGATTAGATCTGAAAAACTTATTCGTAAAACTTAATTCAATAGGATAGCGAGCATAAACTACGTACTAAAAAGCCTGAAAAAAACATATACATATCAAATACACCAAAATCCAACACATGGAGCGAGCAAAACCTCTAAATACATCGTCTACTAATTCTATTTTTTCTTTAAAAATCAAATAGTTGATAATATTTTACTTTGAAATAAGCTGGAAAATAACATACTTACACTAGTACTTGTATTTTCAAAATTGCAGCATGATTCGCTATCGCAACAACATCCTTGAAGATTTGTAGGCTGTAGTATATCCATTCAAGGCTGGGCACGCTCTAATGTGTTCAATCCCGATCTCGCTTATCAAATCCCAGGGAATGCTCACGAATTACCCAACCTACAAATATTTTTGAATGTAGGGCGGCCAACAGCCGCCCTACTCTCTATTCAGCGCATTTTACAAAATGATCATACATCTTAGAAAACACATCCGCCAAACCTGATACTGCTCGTGCTGGCAAATCAAGATCTTGATTGATAGTGCTGAACAAAGAATCGAGCAATGCAACTTGATTGTGCAATTGATAAGCATAAATGTCAGCATTATCTTTTTGAACAGTGCGACCAATACTTTCAAGATATTCACTATCGGGCGCGAGGATTTCAACAGAAGCGTTTTTATAGAACTCGTATTGAGTGGCATTAAGTAAAATTACAAACGGGACACCACTGACGTTTTGGTTTTGCTCGGGAGGGGGGATATTATCCATAATACATTCTCACAGTTAAGGATTTGTAACCACCAACATGAGGTACGAATTCATGGAGGTGGACTGAGCAGGGTTCGTACCACCAGTCCTAACCAACCTGGCCCACCCGAAGGTGGCCCCACCCAGCCACCATAACGAAGGTGTAACTGTGCGGGGCACAAAGCAAAGCCTTGTGCCAGTTAGGACTATCCGGGGTACGAATCCCGACAGCGGATTTTGCCGCTGCTCGTGCAGAGTAGTAGAACGACTTTTGACTGTCAACGAATAATGTTGGGGGAAAAGCTTATGAGAGTAAGGTCCGTGAGAAGTGAAAGGTTTTACGGAGAGATTCACACAATAAATTTTCACATTGCGTTACACTTCATGCGAGCTACATGTAAAGATGTAATTAAGCTCTGCCCCAATAGCCACTATTAAAAACGAAGGAAAATATATGGATGAATTAAATCAGTTTAAATCCGTCGATGATTTAAAAAAAATAATTTCTCATTTAGAGAGCTTTGCCGCCAGACCAGTTACACGCGGAAGACACCCTACCCTCTACCCTGAAGCGCCGGATGGCAAATATAGAACTATTCAAGGTATTCGCATCATCGATTATAAATTCTCAACAGACGAAAAATGGATATTGCCTGACAATCAAAAGGGTTTGTCATTTTCCTCCAACTGGGATGAGCTAAAACGTGTTTACCGCTTGATAGCCAGAGCAAAAAACAGCAGCGTTGATGTCTACTGGGTTTTGCAAGGCGCAGATATCCCTAAAGATATGGCTTTTGTGGAAGATAAAGATCCCAAGAAAAAAGGTCATTATTTTCTAACCGTTACCGAATCGATAACAATATATAAACTCGTCCAAAATCTTAAATGGATAGCAGATAGAATGACCGTAATAAGAAATGCGGAGCGTGCATTATGATTACTTTTAAACGATATCCTCATGTATACGAATTAATATCACACTACGCTAAATCACTTAAAGACAACCAAATAATAAATATTTTAGAAAAAGGCGTATCAACTGAAGACGAAGCAGTCAAGTTTGCTAACTTTATCTGGAGCATGGCAGACCAAATGGCTATTGATTGCGAAAACAACGTTCAGGTATTCGGCCGTACTGACAATAGCGATATGATGCCCGATGTCGATTATGAGATTAGTCTGTATTTAAGCAATCAAGGCTTTGACGATGTTTGGGATAAAAGTTGTGATGAAAATTAATTTCCTATCCGTAGGATCACCATGAGCCAGCGACAAGGCATAATTCATTAGGAAATAACGATTAGTGAAAAGGCACTCAACCACAACAGGATATTAGTACAGATGAGCAGATGACCATTTCTTTAATTGATTTACTTTACCTAATTGAACTTGTTGCACGTGATATTAAAGAGCTTAATGCAACCATTGAAAATGAAAATACACCTGAAAAGTTGCGGGACGATTGTGGGGAATTACTAATGGCAGCTCTTCGCACTGCCGACAATTTACAAAATCAATATAATTCAGAATGGATAAATGGCCGCAACTTCCCGAATTACAACGAGCTCATTGCTGAAATTGAGCAACGCATTTAACGTGTAACTCGGATTAAGCCGGAAGATCAGACTTTTTGGAAAGACGAGCCAGCCAATGAAATATTCAAAAAACGAAATATTTTTACGCCACAGGTATTCATGTTTTTTCTATGAATAGTATTAACATAATTGACATAGAGGCTAGCGGCCTGCACTTTGATTCCTATCCCATAGAAGTGGCGGTATTAGTCGATGGCAAGAAGAAATCCTGGCTAATTAAACCTGAACCCAAATGGCAGCATTGGTGCAATACTGCTGAGAGCATGCACGGCATCACTCGGAGATGTTACAAAAGGAAGGGATTGATGCTGCTAGAGTTGCGATTGAATTGAATGAATTTTTGAGCAACTCAAAGGCGGTGCTTTACAGTGACGCTGCTTACTGGGACGCAGATTGGATGGATACGCTGTACTTTTCGGTCAATCGAATAAAGCAATTCCATGTTGACTCAATTTTTAATCTTTTGAATGAGGCTCAACAAGCTCAATTTAAAATAGAGAAAGAACGGCTAGCTGCATCTGGCAAATATCGCCACCATAGGGCGGGTGCAGATGTGGAAATAATTAACGAAGCATTTAAGCTTGTTATTGCTCACTCATAGATCTGAATGACTGTAGTAGTCGCAGTTACCGGATAGCATTTTGTTGCGAAATAAGACTGGAATGGATTGCCCTATGACAATTTATAAAATTTTAAACGATAGCGAATCCTTTCTGGAATTCAATACTGATCTAGAAGAAATGCTCGATCACATTGGCCCGCATACAGGCGAGCTTGAATTTATCCATTTTAGTCGTCACAACTTGCGCCTTAAATCTTATTGGAAAACTTTTACCGGAAACTTTAAAAAAGTTCGCACAGGAGCCACGCTCACTCCCGACATCAGTTGCTGGCGTGGAGCAACCATTGTTTTATCGCAACAAGCATATGAGGCTTTGGCTGAACCATTAACTGCCTACGGAGAATTTTTACCAATTACCTGCAACAAACTGCCCTACTACATTTTCAATTGTTTGCAGCTCGCAGAAATTGATACCCTAAAATCCAAACAGGAAGTGTTTGAAGGCGGCGCCACAGAAATTGCATCATTAGCATTTGATTCGGACAGCATTCAGGGAAAACTTGTATTCAAATCACAATACGAAGGTTGCACCGCTATATTTTGCTCTGAAAATTTTAAAAATATGATTAATAAACTGGGATTTAAGGGCATTACGTTCCAACAAAACCTTACAAGTATTTTTTAGAATACGATACGGCAATATGAAATCAGCATGTACATACAAAATAAAATCTGACTACGAAAGTTTCTATTCTTTCGATATTGGAAACACCGAGCTATTTAGCTAAAACACCGGTTAAATCGGCATAAAACACACAAGGAATACATATGTTTGGTTTTGGAAACAAAGAAAATTACGAAGAGCGTATCAAATTAGCTATCGAACGCACTCAACTGAGAAAAGCTGAAGTTATAGCAAGAGAAGCATTTTCCGACTCAAAAGCGGACGAACATATTTTAGCTTGGGTTGCAGCGGCAATGTTTGAGGGGGACATTAGCTCAGCATTTGATCTTCTAGAACACTTCGTCCAGCGGTTTCCTGACTCCCTTCATCTACCAAGAGTATATCTTGCTGACCTTTTTTCTCGTGAGTCGCTATTTGACGAAGCAACTGATTATTCACGTTATTATTTGAGGCTTGCCAAAGAATCCGAAGTGTTTTCTGAATTAGCCACAAACAAGTTTATACAGGATGGCGTATCTAGATCGTTTTTATTATTGACTTCAGCTTATACAACCCTTGGCGCACGCTCCTATAGCAAACGCATCCTTGAGCACGGCCTTCAATACGACTTGAAAGACTCATGGAAAAAGTTAATTGGCGAGGAATACACTCAACTTGAAAATGAACTTAAAATGCTCGAACATCAAGATATGGATAACAAATGGGAGCTCTTCTTTTCAACTGGCGCAGGCTCTACCGAACTTTACAAAAAATGCAGCACTGAAGGATTTCCGAAGATGGCTAAGCGAATCGATCTTTTAGAAACAAATTTTAGATTTAATAAATCGTTTAAAGTTGATGCAGCAGAAGCGTTTCTCATTGTCCTTGAATCGGAAAATAAAGAGTTTGTATTCGGTTAAAGAAAAATTGAATCAGGTGCAGCCAAAAACTCTGTGAGAACATATGAATCGTTCATCGCTACACACATTATTACCAATACTCATTTTATTGCTAGCAGCATGCAATGGCGATGATAAAACCGTCGTTCCAGCTTCCAGCACAGAATCAAGCGCACTCAAGACAACCACTTCAACGCTAACGGACGCGTGGCTCGGCAAATGGAATGGCCCTGAGGGTACATTTATAGAAATATCCGGCGGTAACGGAAGCTATATAATCACCATCCAAGACCTCGACGGCCCCAAGCAATATAAGGGAAAAAATAAAGACGACCAAATAATCTTTGATCGTAATGGCATCACTGAAATCATAGAGGCCAGTAACGGAGCCGATACCGGAATGAAATGGCTTGCTGATAAATCGAATTGTCTAAGAGTAAGCTTGGGTGAAGGTTGGTGCAGGGATTAGCATGCAACCTGTCTGCGGGGAATATAGTCCCTAAGGAGTGAAATGTATTACGGGAAACTCGTACAATAAATTTCCCGAATTGCACTACACTTCAAACAGACCATACCACGCACCAAGCTGCAGCTTGCGAGCGAAACCACCAAGGAAACAAAAATGGATTATCTGGATAAAATAGTTATCGCACCCCTACCCTTATTAATTGCATTTTTATTAAAAGCAATAAATCACTTTTTCAATCTAACTGGAGATAAGGATAAAATATCAAAAGAAAAAATTGACTTACTAAAATCAATCCTTGAATTAGACCGCCCATTAAGTCAACAAAAATACAAAATATTGTTTGAGGAGGCTTTCACGTTAGTCTATAAAAAGAATATATATTTTGATGAAATAAAAGCTCTTCTAAAAACAAAATCACCTAAAAATGCGATACATAATTATCTTTTGGCAACGCCTTATGTAGTCGTAGATAAAGCTGGTGTCTTCAAATACACCATACCAAATAGACTTGCTTTATACGGAAAATCCTTTCCAATTCCGCTATTTAGCACAATGCTGCTTGGAGCATACGCATTTTTTGCATGTTTGGGGTTATGGCTAATTATGATTGGCTTTAATGTTTGGGGATTTCCAATATTTCAAAATTCAGAAAAAAATGCAAATGCATACATTTACTTTTTTATTTCAGAAGTACTCGGCGTAATTTTTATGTGGATAGCACTTAAATCACTCGTAAAAATGTTTAACATCCCCAGCAAGAACACTTTGATACAGGCGTTAGGAAATATTAAAGATAATATTATTTCATATCCTCGCATCACTCCCGAGCAGGTAGCCCGTAAGAAGTGAAACGTATTATGGATTGATTCGCGCGATAAATTTGCGTTACACTTCATGAAGACTCAAAATTATTACTCTAGCCCCACGTCGAAGCTTGAAACACAATTGAAATTTATCGATAGTAACTAGTGGTTTGGCACCGCAATTTTGTGACCTAGGACGCAATGCACGCAATTAAATTTCTATAACCTAAAATCCCGATTGTTAATATCTACATGGAGTTAAGAGATGTCAAAACTAATTAACGGTGAATTATTGGATGAAAAGGTTAAGCAAAAGATTTTCGCCAAATTGCATAAAGGAAAGATAGATAAGGTAAACGCCATTGTTGTACATCAAACGGGTGGCGCTACTGCAGAACATACTTTCAATTCTTATGGCACCTCCCCAAACGGAGCGCATTTCCTTATTGATAAAGATGGGACTATTTATCAAACTGCGCTGACAACCAAAATCACACATCATGTAGGCAAGCTGAAATCGCGCTGCCTACAAACAGGTGCATGCACCCCCGCAGAAACATCTGCAGCTAATGCCGTTTATTTGCAAAAAGGAATCTCCTATTCTGTTAAAGTACAAAACCTTCATAAACTCGAAACATCAAAAAACTACCCGGACAGATATCCAAGTAATAATGATTCAATCGGAATCGAAATTGCTGGACAATTCCTTACTAAAACACAATCCTATGAACCGGTGAATGCTAAACAAAATGCTTCTCTCAAATGGCTAGTAGCTGAATTAAGCAATCACCTTTCGCTGCAGGCGGGAGACATATATCGTCATCCAGATATATCCTATAAGCAAGCGACTGAAGCATCTTCCGCAACATGGTAATGAGTATGAAAAAAGTATTCTTATGTATCGCATTATGTAGTGTCACCGCATGCGCCAGCCAAACAATTAAATTTAGCGACGCAAATGTAACAACACGAGGTAGTGATGAACCTAATAGTCTATGCCAAAATTTTAAGCTGACAAACCAGGAAGCTCTAACCTTCTTTGCCAAAGCCACAGAAATAAACGCAAGAGAATTGCACGACCAATACGACTATTTGCCCTGCTATGTCAACGGCACTATTGCGTTTAAGGATAGCTCTTCAACTTTACATAGCTGCACTTTTAGCATTCGCGGGGGCGGAACTGCAGATCTAGAGTGCAATAAAGAATTTAAACTTTATGCATGCAAAACTTGCGATAATTTATTCAAAGACAAGCTTTAACCCTAGACTGAAGAATTCGCACTAAGTAAATCTAATAATAAGTAGCCTGTAAGGAGTGAAACGGATTACGGGAGATTCGCGTAATTAATTTCCCGTATTGCGTTACACTTCATACGGGCTACAAATGCACTCATGTTAATTCTAGCCACTCAACTCAGGTGAATAATGACCGTTTCGTTAATTGATTTACCTTACCTAATTGAACTTGTTTCACGTGATATTAAAGAGCTCAATGCAACCATTGAAAATGAAAATACACCTGAAGAACTGCGGGACTATTGCGGAGAATTGTTAATGGCCGCTCTACGTACTGCTGGTAATTTACAAAATCAATATACTTCAGAATGGACAAATGGCTGCAACCTTCCTAATTATAACGAACTTATTATTGAAATTGAGCGACGCATTTAGCACCTAAATTGCAGCTAAACTGGAAGATCAGACTTTTTGGAAAGACGAGCCAGCGAATGAAATATTCAAAAAGCGAAATATTTTTACACCACAGGCATTTATGTTTTTTCTATGAATAGTATTAACATAATTGATATAGAGGCTAGCGGCCTGCACTTTGATTCCTACCCCATAGAAGTGGCGGTATTAGTGGATGGCAGGAGGAAGTCCTGGCTAATCAAACCTGAACCCAAATGGCAGCATTGGTGCAACACTGCTGAGAGCATGCACGGCATTACTCGGGAAATGTTACAAAAAGAAGGGATTGAAGCAGCTAGAGTTGCGATTGAATTGAATGAGTTTTTGAGCAGCTCAAAGGCGGTGCTTTACAGTGACGCAGCTTACTGGGATGCAGGTTGGATGGATACGCTTTACTTTTCGGTCAATCAAATAAAGCAATTTCATGTCGACTCAATTTTTAATCTTTTGAATGAAGTGCAACAAGCTCAATTTAATATCGAGAAAGAACGCCTAACTGCATCTGGCAAGTATCGCCACCATAGGGCGGGTGCAGATGTGGAAATAATTAACGAAGTATTTAAGCTCGTTATTGCGCAATCATAAATTTGAATCACTGTAGAAGTAGCGTTACCGGATAGCATTTTGTTAAAAATCAGACTGGGATGGATTACCCTATGAAAATTTATAAAATTTTTAACAGTAGCGAATCCTGTATGGAATTCAATACTGATCTAGAAGAAATACTCGACCACATAGGCCCGCATACCGGCGAGCTTGAATTTATGCATTTTAGTCGTCACAACTTGCGCCTTAAATCTTATTGGAAAACATTCACCGGCAACTTTAAAAAAGTTCGCACAGGAGCCACGCTCACTCCCGACATCAGCTGCTGGCGCGGAGCAACCATTGTTTTATCGCAACAAGCATATGAGGCGTTGGCTGAACCATTAACTGCCTACGGAGAATTCTTACCAATTACTTGCAACAAACTGCCCTACTACATTTTCAATTGTTTACAGCTCGCCGAAATAGACACCCTAAAATCTAAACAGGAAATGTTTGAAGGCGGCGCCATAGAGATCACATCATTAGTATTTAATACGGACAGCATTCAGGGAAAGCTCGTGTTCAAGTCACAATACGAAGGTTGCACCGCTATACTTTGTTCCGAAGATTTTAAAAATATGATTAATAAGCTGGGACTCAAGGGCATTGCTTTCCAACAAAACCTAACAAGTATTTTTTAGAACACGATACGGCGATATGAAATCAGCATATACATACAAAATAAAATCTGATTACGAAAATTTCTATTCTTTCAATATTGAAAACACCGATCTATTCAGCAAAATGCCAAGCTTTTCACCTAAGTTTAAAGCTCACAACGATAATTGATTTTTAGTTAATTTCTTAAATAAAAAATTAGCAACTTTAATGCTAGGCGGCTAGTTTCAGCCATCCTACTTCTTGCCTTGCACTCTTTACAAAGTGATCATACATCTTTGCATCTGCCAAACCTGAAATAAATAATTCCCATAAAAAAGTCCAGTGCATTTCTACACCGGACTTCACGAGAATTCATTTTACTCGAGCAGCAGATTCACAAAATTAATTTTTACCCTTCTGATATATATGCATATGAGTTTTTAGCCGCGTCCACTTTGAACGGCGCAGAGGAGCCCCCTTTGGAATCAATATTGTCACCCCTAGCATTGAAAAACGCCCCGCCAAGTAGTTAATTTGCTCTGCTGCTACCGGAGCTGTTTGCATTTGTAAATATTAAGTGAAGAAAATCATTGTCCATTCTATATGTCATACTACATTGTTCAATACTCAGCGACGTGCCATAAATCGCGTGAAAATTTCTTAACACGATAAAACTATACAATGTTTTCCATAACGGAGACTTTTTCGCATTTACATTGAATACATATGGTAAATACCATAACAACCAATTGATTGTGTTCTTGTTTTTTACAATAACATCAACCGACTCTCCTCTTTGTAATAACTCAATTATTTCATCAACCGCACCATCTGCAGAGTAGTCTATTGATGTATTCATTAATCGTCTCCACCTGCACTTCTACAAATAAGGTAAGCAACACCACATCCAGCAACACAGCCAGCTTTAGCTGCCTTGCCTGCCACACCAGGTAATTTACACAGCTTCTTTGTAATACATTTAGCGAAACATAAAGAATAAACTGTGTTACAACTTGGCCGGCCAGGTATATTAGGTGTTGGCTTTGGTAGTGGTTGAATTTCGGGCTTCAAATTGGGGTTATCATGTGGATTGATATGAGGAATCGGCTTACCTGTTTTCGGATCAATAAGGAATGAATCTTGAGGCGACTGCCCATTCCAATCTGTATAACGATTTGGATTTCCCAATGCGTAGAGATATAAATTTATACCCCCCGCTAAGCCAATCGGATCACTTTCAATATACCGTCCTATACTCGGATCATAATCTCTAGAGTAGTTGTAATATAGCCCCGATTCCTTATCCGCATACTGCCCCGCAAAACGCGGATTGTAAATTACATTCGTTCCATTTGCATCGGGGTCTTCATTAGCTACCATATCGCCAAATGCCGCTTGCTTGGAACTCCAAACAATTTGTTGTGTGCTATTCGTTAAGAAACGTGCAGTGCCTAAATGATCTGAATGCACATTATAAGTACCGTTCGCATCTTGCATTTGGATCGGATTAGAACTATCCGGTAAATACGCATAGCGTTTCTGTCTTACACCGGTTGCGGAGTATTCGGCGCTTAATTTGGCACCATCCCACGCATAAAAAGTAACAGCACCATTGACAGTTTTTTTGATGCGACGACCAAAGGGGTCGTACAGATAGGTCGCACTCGTGGTGCCTTTCGTGTAGCTAAGCAAACGATTATCGGTGTCGTAGGTCATGACGACGCCATCGCTTCTGCCCGTTTGGTTTCCCGCTGCATCATAAGTGTATTGCAACAAGCCGGGGCTTTGCGTGATGCGGTGATTGTTATCGTATTGGTAAATGGTAGCGTCGCTCGGCAAATCGCGATTGCCGACTTTGTCGTATTGATAGGTTTCGTTGGCCACACCAAAGCCTGCAGGATGCGTCACTTGTGTGAGCTGATCGAGGCCATCATAAATGTAAGCATGCCCACCGCCATCGCGTGTCGAATTGATATTGCTGATGGTCATGCCATTGGTATAGCTGTAAGTTAAAGCATCCACCGTGGCTGAGGTATTTTTGATAGTAATTGAAGCAAGTGCGCCTGCATTATCAAACGTATTTTCTGAGGTCATTGCCGAAGGATAGGTTAATTTTTGAATCAACCCTGCGTCGGTAAAATAGGTGGGAGTAAAATTTTGCGTACCCGCTAACGCAATAGCGGAGAGTTGGTTGAGTTTATTGTAGGTAAAATCACTTTGTACCGTAGCGGTATCTTGCAATGTAAAACGACTGCGATTACCGTAGCGATCGTACGTGTTAGTGGTGACAATATCCACACCCGCAATATATTTTGCAGTGGTCGCGTTCACACGATTTAAGGCATCGTAAGTGAAGGTATAAATGGGTGTTGCACTCAATGTGTTATCAATAACGCTGAGTAAATTTGCATTATTGTCGTAAGCATATTCAACGCGCTTTGTCAGCGTGGTTGAGGTTTCCGAGGGATAATATTCCACGCGGTAAATCGGACCCCAGGCATAATATAAGTACGATGTTTTTAAACCGCGCGCATCGAGTTTGTATTTTAATTCTCCGGTGGTGTCATAAACATATTTGGTGATTTGACCGAGAGGTTGTGTGACGAGTGTTTGCCGCGAGAGTGCATCGTAGGCATAAGTCGTGGTTTTATTTTCCGGATCTGTGATGCTGACTAAATTACCGGCGGCATCGTAACTCATGGTAGTTATTGCGCTGGGCGTAACACCTTTATTTTCGGTTTTAATCAAACGACTTAAGGCATCATAGGTGTAAACCGTGATTCTATTTTTGGCATCGGTGATTTGCTTGACATTGCCAAACATATCGTACGCGTACTGCGTGGCATTGCTACCAGAATCAGTCTCCCTGGTAAGGCGGCCTTGCGCATCGTATACATAAGTCGTAGTGTAGGCCGTGCCATTGCGAAAAGAAACTGACGTTAATTCTTTACCATCACTGTTGAAGGTGGCCGCATAAACGGTTTGGAAAGTGCCGTCATCTTTCTTTTCTTTTACGCCATTGAGCCAACCTTGTGCGGTGTAGGAAAACTGGCGCACCTGCCCTGCTCCGCCAGCTGCCGTTGCACCGCGCTCCTCTTCAGTAACATTATTTTCGGTGTGACGCTGGTAATTGATTTGCGCAAGCGCATTGGTGATTTGTATGGGTCGTTGTTGCACGTCAAACACTACATTGGTCGTTTGAGTTTTGGCATCAGTAATACTGTTGACATTGCCATATGCATCATAGCCATAATTGGTTTTGAGTTGCGGCAAGGCAACACCACTAACCCACAACTGGGTTTGCGTGAGTTTATTATTGGTATAGGTGTATTTAGTGACCAACCCTGTGGGCGATGTTTGACTTGCCATATTGCCGTTGGCATCGTAAGTAAAACTAGTGATTTGAAAGCTACCATCATCGCGTCTTTGTTTTATTTCTTTGCGATTGGTGGCAATACCATTTGCGTCAAGAAAATACGTGTATTCAGTGCGAAAGATTTTGGTTGGAGCCAGACTGGAAACCACCTGCTCGCTCATCAGTGCATCCACTGCATAAGCCCAGGTTTTGGTGATGATTTCACCCGTAGCCAGTGTAGTGATTTCCGAAGTTTTATGACCGCGGCCATCGTGTGTGAATTTAGTATTATTCACCGCTACGTAAGTACCACTGGCACCGGGCTTCTCGGATTGAATTGCTTCATTGTACAAACCTGTTGATGCATTGAATATATATTCGGTTTTATAAAAAAGCGTACCGTCTAATGCGAACTCAGCAATTTTAATAAAACCCGAGGCATCAAAGGTATAAGTAATAACCTCGGTACTAAGTAATTGGGTGCCCAATGGGTTATAGACTTTATGTGTTACAACTGCCTGCAGTGCGGTGACATAAGTAAACTCGAACACATCTCCACTATGAGTTTGTTTTTTGACTTTATCGACCAATGGATAATATTCGTTTATGTAGGGCGCGTTAGCTCCATCTTGCATGCTGGTAATATTGTGTGCGTCGCCGGGGGCGTTGTACTGATAGACAGAGTTGATCCCTGAAACATCTTTAACATTAATTAAGTTTCCATTTTTAGCACTCGTTGTTTGATCGTGCGTGTATACGACTTCGCGTCCATCGTTGGCAGCGATTTTTTGCAAGCGGCCATTGGTGTCGTTGTAGGTCAATGTGACTGACTGACCACTGAGTGTACCGGCGGCCAAACGTTCTTCCACTTTAAGCAAACGATAATCGTAAGTGCTCACGGCGGGAACATTGGGCGTAATCGAATAAGGTGAACTACCAATTAAGGGTAAACGGCCACGCGTGTCATAGCTGTATTCCAAACGGTTACCCTGTAAATCCTGTTCAGCAACAATTTTGCCTTGACTATCAAAAAAATCTTTACTGCCATTTGTAAAAGTATGAACAAAACTTCCATCTGCATTTTCAGTCAAGGTCGAATTGGGTACATCTGTCGGCGTCTTGTATGCACCACCAACAAATAAAAACTTTGTCCGTGAACCGCAACCCGTTCGAATAATGACCGAGTTGTCTGCATATTTATATAAACGTCGATCAATATTAATTGCCCAACCAAAACCTAACGGCGAATCATAAGTGGTAATACTGTCGTAACTCCGCACAACAATAATAGGCTTTACGCCCGTAACACGTAAATCAGTGATACTAAGAACCTGACGACCAGAGAAAACATCAATCGGATCTCCACCTTGAGCCGTTTGTGGTTTATCACAACCTTCAGGGCAAGGCTTGCATTCTCCATCCACTCTGCACTTACACGGCGGCCCCGAGGGTCCAGTGTCCGGTCCTGCTGGCCCGCTAATCAAACCGCAACCTCCACTTACCTCGCCATTATTTCCAAAGTTACAGGCACTCGCGTTTAGGCTTGTTACCAATAAACCAGCACCCAGGAAAAACATTAGCAAACTGAATTTCATCGCTAATAAAAATATCTTTGCTTTAGGGGTTAACATAAACATTCTGGTATTTTCCATTTAATATGAATAAAAATTATTTTTTCGATTTCAACGAAAGGCTTGCTAATAAATTTTCCATTTGCTTTTTGCGTGCGCTAT
>JAZKFX010000055.1:0-11776 GCA_040386215.1 Pseudomonadota bacterium | reverse complement strand
CTGCACGAATATCTTCAATACGCGAGTTGGTGCAAGAACCAATAAATACGCGATCAAGATAAATAGAGGTTATCGGCTGATCTGCTTGCAACCCCATATATTGCAAAGCGCGCAACATACCTTCGCGTTTAACGGGATCAGCTTCTTGCGCAGGATTAGGTACATTATCTGCGATAGAGACCACCATCTCCGGCGAAGTACCCCAGCTCACTTGCGGTTTAATATCTGCGCCGTTCATTTCTACAATCGCATCAAAATTAGCACCGTCGTCACTCACGTATTCACGCCAATTAACAACTGCTTTTTCCCACAAATCACCTTTTGGTGCGTAAGGCCTGCCCTTCACATAATCAATTGTGGTTTGATCGACAGCAACCATACCAGCGCGAGCACCCGCTTCAATAGCCATATTGCACACAGTCATGCGGCCTTCCATGCTCATATCACGAAAAACTTCTCCGGCAAATTCCACCGCATAACCATTACCACCTGCGGTACCAATTTTCGCGATTATGGCCAGGACCACATCTTTAGGCGTTATGCCAGCACCCAATTTGCCGTCTACTTTGATCAACATATTGTTCATTTTTTTTGCGACCAAACATTGAGTCGCCATCACATGCTCAACCTCACTGGTGCCGATACCATGAGCTAAAGCCCCCAATGCACCGTTAGTGGCAGTATGGGAATCGCCACAAACAATGGTCATACCCGGTAAACACGCTCCAGTCTCAGGGCCAATAACATGGACTATGCCTTGACGCACATCATTAATTTTGAATTCCAAAATTCCGAACTCATCGCAATTGTCATCCAATGTCTGGACTTGAATTAACGACACTGGATCTTCGATACCCTGCACACCGTGAGCACGTTCTTTTTGCGTGGTCGGTACATTGTGATCCGGTGTGGCGAGGATGGAGTCAACTCGCCAGGGTTTGCGACCAGCCAACCGTAAACCATCAAAGGCCTGCGGCGAAGTCACTTCGTGAATGATGTGGCGATCAATATAAATAAGCGCCGAACCATCATCCCGTTGCTGCACAAGGTGGGCGTCCCAAAGCTTGTCGTAAAGCGTTTTTGCAGTCATGTCACTACTCCTGAGTAGATGGTTTGTATGTGAAGCAGTTTATAACCCAACAAACCATAAAACAAATTTATCTTTTTTATGGTTTACATTCCCAAATGGAATGCTAAAGTAACTCATAATCATTAATCGGGATGCTATGGATACGCAGCATTTACAAGCTTTTGTCGCGATTGCTAAGAATGGCTCATTTTCGGCGGCAGGCGAACGTCTGCACCTAACACAACCGGCGATTAGCAAACGAATTGCCTTATTAGAAGAACAAGTAAAAGCCAAGCTCTTTGATCGCGTAGGCAGACAAGTTGTGCTGACGCAGGCAGGGAACTTATTGTTGCCTAAAGCGACAAACATCCTCAACGAGGTAGCGGCGGCACAACGTGCCATTGCTGATTTGAAGGGTGATGTGACCGGGAAACTTAGCATAGCGACAAGTCATCATCTAGGCTTACATTATTTGCCACCTTTCTTGCGTGAATATTCAACCACTTACCCAAGCGTAAAATTAGACCTTCACTTTTTGGACTCTGAACATGCGTACCACGAAATCCTCCAAGGGCGCTTCGATATCGCCATTATTACGCTCGCGCTTGAACAAGACGCGCGTATCACCAGCAACATCCTCTGGCACGACCAGCTCCAGTTCGTCGCAGCGCCCACCCATCCGCTTGCAGCGCTGGCGAATATTCAGCTGGCCGATCTAAGCCCGCATCAAGCCATAATGCCAGACACCAATACCTACACCACTCGCCTTATCAAAGAATTGTTTGACCAGCAAGGCCAGTCATTGGACATCACCATGGTGACCAATCACTTGGACACCATCAAAATGATGTTAAGTATTGGTCTCGGCTGGGGTGTTTTACCCAGTAGTATTATCGATAAACAACTTCATATTCTGGACGTAAATTGTCCACCGATTAGTCGATCACTGGGCTGCATCTATCACAGTCAACGCAGTCTTAATAATGCGGCCCGCGCTTTTGTTGACTTGCTTAAACAAAAACTTGTCGCCTAAAGTTTCAAACAAGGCACTCACTGTGTTTTAGCAGCTAAACTTGCGTCACTCCATCGTTTACCGATGGGAACAACAATAGCCACCAGGAACCACTCATATGAATAAATTCGCATTTGCTTCAAAGGTTGCTCTTATTTCTGCTCCATTGCTCGTTACCTCACTTGCGCAAGCCGATACCGTTTTAGGTATATATGCAGGCGCAGGTACCTGGAGAGCAGATTATGATGGTCAAGCTGGCGACCCCAGCATTACGCTTAAAGAACTTGGCTTGAAAGAAAAAGACAATAATTTTTATTACATTGCGCTTGAACATCCAATCCCTGTTATACCCAACATTCGGCTGCAACAAACTGATATCAGTAGCAAACAAACAGCAGACATCAATAGAAGCTTCACTATTGATGAGACAACTTTCACAGGTACTGATGTTGTTACTTCTGACTTTGACTTAAGCCACCTTGATGCAACGCTTTACTACGAAATTCTCGACAATTGGGTTAACCTCGATATCGGCTTAACAGCACGTAAGTTCGATGGATATGTAAGCGCTACCTCATCAACATCAAACAGATCGGAAAGAGTTAACGTAGACGAGACCTTACCGATGCTCTATTTAAAAGCACAATTTGATCTGCCCTTTAGCGGCTTTTCTGCCGGTGTAGAAGCCAACTATGTAAGCTATCAAGACAGCAAATTGACAGACTACACCGCCAAAATTAGCTACATGTTTGATTCTGCATTTGACATAGGTTTAGAAGGGGGATACCGCTCCATGTCTTTGACAATTGATGAGGATGACATCACCGCAGACCTGGATTTGAAAGGCCCATATGCTGCACTTATCGTACATTTTTGACACAACAAGCGCTCATGGATGAGCCTTTGCTAATTTCGATATCAACACTTCCCGCAACAAGTAAGCACACTTTTTAAAGAATCCGCCACAGCTTTCAATTAATCTCTGCGTTATACTGCGCAACCTCCATGCATCCACGAAGATTTTCCGTTAAAGAGAGAGTTACGATGGCAAACGTCGACAATGCAGAAATCGCAAAATTTGAAGCACTCGCCAGCCGCTGGTGGGATAGAAACAGCGAGTTCAAACCACTACATGATATTAATCCGCTGCGTGCAAATTATATTGATGCGCGATCTCCGGTTGCCCAACGCAAAGTTATAGACGTGGGTTGTGGCGGCGGCATTCTTGCCGAATCTCTCGCACAGCGCGGCGCCGAGGTAACTGGTATTGATATGGGCGAAGCACCTTTAACCGTGGCTCGTTTGCATGCGCTGGAAATGGGCGTAACAATGACTTACGAAAAAATCACTGCTGAAGAAAAAGCGCAACAATGTCGCGGTGAATTCGACATAGTCACCTGCCTGGAAATGTTAGAGCATGTACCTGACCCAAGCTCAGTGGTGAAAGCCTGTGCTGATTTAGTAAAGCCTGGCGGCGATGTTTATTTCTCAACGATTAATCGCAATCCGAAAGCTTATGCATTTGCGATTCTTGGAGCGGAATATTTGTTGAAACTTTTACCTAAAGGGACGCACGAATACAGTAAATTTATTCGCCCCTCTGAATTAGCACAATGGCTACGTGCAGCTGGGTTGGAATTACAAAACATTAGTGGCATGACTTATAACCCGATCACTCAGCATTACAAGTTAGATGACAATGATGTGAGTGTTAATTATTTATTGCATGCGAAAAAAATAGTTTAGTGTGTCATGAACTCCATCCCTCTCTCCGTGACCCGCCGTTAATACATCCATGTAGGCTCGAGTCGGCATCTCTTCGCGCTCCCTGCGCTTCGAGAAACTTCCCACATCCATGTGGGTCGTCCATGCCTCCTAAGGTCACAGAGAGAGCGATGAAGTTCATTCAGTAAAAATTGCGAGTAAAGAATGATTGTAAATACAAAAAAAATTCGTGCCGTCATGTTCGATCTCGACGGCACACTGCTAGATACAGCACCCGATTTTGTCGCAGTAGTCAATCAACTTTTAGTGGAAAACAATCGCGAAATATTAGCAGATGATGTGATCCGCGCCTGCGTCTCCAACGGTGCTCGGGCGCTGGTAATGATGGCATTTGATATGGATGAATCGCACGCAGATTTCCCCGCATTGCGCCTACGCTTATTGGAGCTTTACACTGCGCATATCGCCGTATTTTCAAAACCATTTCCGGGCATTAATGCGCTAATTGAAAAATTAGTGGCAAATAATATTGCCTGGGGTATTGCCACTAATAAGCCAGCTGTATACACGACACCACTCATGGCGCAACTGAATATGCAACCCGCACCTACCAGTATAATTTGTCCCGATCATGTTTCTGAAAGTAAGCCACATCCCGAGTCTTTATTTTTGGCCGGCAAACAACTCGGCTGCACACCAGAACAAATTATTTTTGTCGGTGATCATAAGCGTGATATTGAATGTGGCAAACGTGCTGGTAGTATTACCATCGCTGCTGCCTATGGTTACATTGATAGCACCGATAACATAGATGATTGGCAAGCAGATTATCGCGTTGAACACGCTGATGAAATTTGGCCAATTGTAAAAAAATACTTGTAGGTTGGGCTGAGGAACGAAGCCCAACGTGGCCCGGCCCAACACTCACACTCACCTTTGGCACAAAGTTAATTTAAAAATTTATTTTATTTATTAACATGTGCACATTTTGTTTTACGGTTTATTCTGCAACATGGACATGTTGGGCTTCGTTCCTCAGCCAAGCGTGGCCCGGCCCAACCTACTTTCACAACACGAAAAAATTTTATGCAAACTCCAGAAAATTATATTCCCACTGAAAACTGTCTCGCCAATAAAATTATTTTAGTCACTGGTGCAGGCGACGGTATAGGTCGCGTGGCCGCCAAAACATTTGCAGCGCATGGTGCCACGGTTATTTTGGTTGGCCGTACGCTTGCAAAATTAGAAATGGTTTACGATGAGATCGAAGCGGCCGGCCATCCACAGCCCGCGATTTATCCGATAAACTTTCAAATCGCGACCGAGCAAACTTTTATAGCTATGAGCAACGCCATCAACGACGAGTTTAATCATCTCGATGGCATTCTGCACAATGCCGCCGATTTAGGGCAAAGCACACCCTTAGCTAATTACGCGCCCGATGTCTGGATGCGTTGCATGCAAGTCAATGTCAATGCGCCTTTTATGCTCACTCAAGCCATGCTGCCATTGTTGGAGCGAGCAACAAATGCATCCTTATTATTCACAGGATCAAGCGTGGGTTATAAAGGCCGCGCATATTGGGGCGCTTACGCGGCATCAAAAGCCGCTGCAGAAAATCTGATGCAGACACTTGCCGATGAATTAGATGAAACAACAAAAATTCGCGTGAACAGTATCAACCCAGGCGCAACTCGCACAAAAATGCGCGCAGCTGCTTACCCAGGTGAAGATCCGACTACCGTTAAAAAACCGGAAGATTTAATGCGGGATTATTTGTATTTGATTGGAGATGAATCTGTAGGTATTACTGGGAAGCAATTTGAAAGCTCATTTAAATAAATATTTCAATGGTAGCCCGTATAAAGTGAAACGCGATACGGGCTACGGCTTTTTATATTTCACCATCTAATATCTGAATATATTTAAACACCCCATATATAACTTTCGCCATAGAGTTGTAATTTAATCGATCGTAAGTATCTTCCTGCTCATGGTATTTTTTGTTTCTGTAGAAAGCAGTATCTGTAACCATAATTGCAGGGTAACCGAAATGCCAATAACTGCGATGATCTGAGAAGTCCATACCAGGCACCCATCGCGGAGCATTAATAGAATAAGCAGGTAAATCAGTAAACCGATTAATGGAAGCTTTTAAACCGACGGCATTATTTGACATTAGCGAATCAGCCACTGCAATAAAACTACCCTGCTTAGGATAAAAAAAACTTAGTAAAGGGACAGGAAAACTCTGAGAACTATCAACCTCGCTAAAATAGCCAATCATCTCTAATGAAATCATTAACCTAACATTATTATTTAATGATGATGCATGGACAAAGCTGCCCATTTTCTCTGTGGCAAAATAAGGTGGTTCCTCAAGAGTATAAGCCACTAAGACAACGCGATGCTTTAATTCAATTTTACTTAACAACTTACCTAGTTCAATTAAACCAGACACGCCACTTGCATTATCGTCAGCTCCTGGATAGGTAGAAAAGGCATCGTAATGCGCCCCAATAATGATGATGTCTTTTGTATCGGGACCGAAATTAGCAATAACATTTTGATACTCGTTGTCGCGAACGGGATAGCTTTGAAACCTTACATTTGGCGTAGATAAAGAAAATTGTGCTTTTATATATTCCGCCACTATTTTTAAGTTTCCAGGGTTTGCACTATTCCTTGGCAAAGCAGTTTCACTCAAAAATCTAACATGCTTTTTAAGATCCTCTACATCCACAAAAGCATCAGTTTCATCAGCAATTTTTTTTACAAAAACTGGACGTGAGACTAATAAACCAATGGCCAATAGACATACCAGCAGTAGCATTATTGTGCGAAAAATAGAATTGAATATTTTCTTTGCCATTGCGGTGTTCGCCATTAATTTCATAACACGTAAGAAGTAAAACCTAATACAGATGATCGGTTCCACGTATTGCGTTTTACTTCATGCGGGCTACAACGAATCATAGGTTATTCAAAACATAGCCAACAGCGACAACTTGCGGCAAGGTAATCAAAGGTAAAAACAACGCAATCTTCCATGACCTAGTTGAATCTTTTAATACCATCACTTCCGTGTAATCCGTTGCTACACCGGCCATCATAAATACAAAGGCATTACCTGGAGCTAAAGCACGATTTAACAAATCAGCAGCTATAGGTGTTGAACCTTCCGAGCATACCTCAATAACCGTTGCGGCGATTAAAGTAAAAATCATTCCGACCAAGCTAGGGCCAAACCATTGTTGGAACATTTCCAAACTTACAAAGGCTCGAATCAACGCGGCCAATAGCACACCGAATAGCAACCACCGCAGCACCATGCGTGAGCCGCCCACCCCTTCACTGGCAATATTTTTTAACAACGCAAAAGACCAGTCCACAGCCTTCAATTGTTTGCGTAATTCGGGCCAAAATTTAAAATTTTCATCCAGCTCAAATTTGTTGGGATTTTCCGGCAAGATTTTATTTTGCACGCAACGATCAAAAATCCAGCCGCTTATAATGGCGATCACCATGGACAGCACGATAAAAGCGAGCGTCCATTTGAATCCAATCAATGCAAACAAAATCAATGTAAGCGAAAAAGAGTTCCAAGGGCTAGCTATCAAAAATGCCATTACCTGACCAAGGCTCGCGCCTTTTTGATAGAGCTTCATACCCACCATTAAAATACCGTGGCTACATAAATCCAATAAAACGCCCGCAAGTGTGGCTCGCACAATTCCATTGACACTATTGCCCTTACCCAATACGGACATCACAAAGCTCTGCGGTACATTCGCTAACAAGCCGACAAATACTAACCCCAATAACACACCCCACCACATAGTATTGAGCATTTCAAACACACTATGACCGATATGTTGTAACCAGAATGGCACAGAGGCAGGGGCATATAGGTGGAGCAGGTAAAACGCCACGCAAAAAACCAATGAACCCCACAGCAAGTAGTCAATCTTTACACCATGTTCATGATTGTGATCCACATCACAACAACTGGTGGAAGGCACAGGAGGACAACAGCTGTGGATTGGTTCCTTGGGTAAAGTTTTGATAAGTTTAGATGACGCTTTAGGTAGGTCTGGCGGGCAACAATTACTCATGATTAGGTTCCACCAACATAAAAGGCATAATCGATTTCATGGGTGCAGCAAAGGTTTCCATAATCGGACAATCAGCCGAATCATCCCCGGCACACTTACTAGCCATCCCCAACAGAGTGGATTTAAGTGCTGACAAGGTGTGCAGCTGTGTTTCAATTTGCTGGATTTTATCCAGTACCAAGACCTTAACTTCTGCAGATCGACGCTCTGAATCACAATATAACGCTAATAGCTCCCGACACACATCCAGGCTGAAACCTACGGCGCGAGCCCGCTGCAAGAACCGTAAATGTTCAACGTTCGTCGCTGAATAATTCCGGTAATCATTGCCGGTATAGCGCGCCGGGATGACCAAACCAATCTCCTCGTAATAACGCACTGTCTTGGTGGCTAAGCCACTTTCAGCGGCCGCTTGTCCGATATTCATGCCTGTTCCGCTCCTCTCTATAACTGTAAAGCCGCTATTGTTTTTTAAAACCGCTATTGGCATCGCAATCAATCATAAACCTTTCGGTAACTGTAAGGTCAAGATTTTTTTTCAGGGCGAAATATCTTTAAAGACAGCCGGCAGCAACAGAGCAACTTCCTTTTAAAATATGCTAATGTACCGCCCGTTATATATGACCTTCGACAAGGCATTAGCATAAATAAATAGAATAATAGACGCCATGACGCACTTGATTAAATACCTTGGTATTGGAAGCATCTCAACGTTAATCCAATTTTTACTGCTTGCCCTATTGGTTAAATACAAACTGACCCCGGAAATCATTATCTCCGCAGATCAGTATTTTATATTATCAATTTTTAGTCCTGCCGCCTTTACCATAGCGGCAGAAGTTGTAGCATCGTCACTTGCGTATTTTTTATCGTCTATTTTTAACTATTTTGCTAATTATCATTTTACCTTTGCCAGCAACTCCAGCCATGCAAAAACGTTTCCTAAATTTGCTGCTGCGGCTAGCTTTGGTTTAGCAAGCAATACAGCATTATTTGCGTTATTTTTTTTGTTCGTTGAAAATTATTTAGTATCACAGTTCCTGGCCACAGGAATTACCGTATTTTTAAATTTCCTGGTACACAAATTGTGGATTTACAAGGCCCACTGATATGAGTGATAACTTTTTCCCTACTGCAAATTCATCATTTGCCATTATTCCGTCGCTCGCCATTGTAGTGCCCTGCTACAACGAAGAAGAAATGCTGCCAAAAACCCTGGCAACATTATTGGCATTACGTAACTCATTAATTACAAAACAAAAAATTACCCATGCATCAAAAATTTATTTAGTAGACGATGGTAGCAAAGATGCAACCTGGCGCTTACTTGCCGCTGCAGCAAACGAAAATTCCGCACTAGTGGCCATAAAACTGTCCCGTAATAAAGGTCATCAAAATGCGCTTTATGCGGGTCTGTGTACCACAGTCGAAGATATTACCGTGAGCATTGATGCCGATTTGCAGGACGATCCCAGCAATATTGAAACCATGGTGGATGAATATTTAAAAGGCAATGAAGTTGTTTACGGAGTTCGCTCTGCCCGTACGACGGATACTTTCTTCAAGCGTTTTACCGCGGAAGGTTATTATCACGTGATGAAAAAAATGGGGGTTGACCTGGTATTTAATCACGCCGATTTTCGCTTACTCTCACGGCGCGCACTCACTGCATTGCAAGAATATGATGAATCCAATTTATTCCTCCGCGGTATAGTGCGAGAAGTGGGCTTTAAATCTTCCGTTGTAAAATATGAACGCCAGGCGCGCGAAGCGGGAGAAAGTAAATATCCATTAAAGAAAATGCTATCGTTTGCGTGGAAAGGAATAACAGCATTCTCAACTGCACCACTGCGCATGATTACTGTCCTCGGCCTTGTTTCTGGCGCTGCCTCATTTGCGCTTATTTTATGGGTATTGGGCGTTCGTCTACTCACCCAGGACGCAGTACCAGGCTGGGCATCGGTTCTTTTACCCTTACTATTTATAGGCAGCGTGCAACTGATATGCCTTGGCATTATTGGTGAGTACATGTCAAAAATATATGAAGAAGTAAAACGGCGACCCAAATACCACATTAGTGATGTTATTAAAAAATCTGAATAATAATTACGGAGCTGAGATATTTTCCATGACCGATAAGAGCGTTAGCCAATTTCAAGACTTAGCTTTAACATCAACTAATGAACCAAGTCAGCAAACGGAAGTCATTGCAGCCGATCAGAGTTTTGCAGATACAACATCGACAATAGCTAAAGCCGATAGTGCAATTATTTTGCCGCAACCCATGCTGAAACAAGAATCATCGCGCGTACTTCATGCGTATTTGGCAGCCGTTATTATCCTTAATTTTTGTCTGCTTTTTTTAAAAGGCTACAGCGCAGATTTAGGTTACTGGGAAGACTGGATAAACCAATTAACTCGCAATGGCTACGATAACTTTAATGGTAATTACCCACCCTTTTATATTCACTGGTTGTATCTGGTAGGTAATTTTTATACCGCCATTGGCATTCCACTTGAGGCCAACAACTTTTTAAAATTTCTTACCCAACTGCCGGTAGCCTTAACTCATTGCTTACTAACCACAATTGTTTTTTCCATTTTAAATCGCTTTAACGCGCAACGTCATTTTCTCCATATGATAATGATGCTAACCGTATTTAATCCCACTATTTTAGTGAATGGTCCTATTTGGGGCCAAGTTGATCTTATTCCGGTAACTTTTGTTGTTATTGCGCTCTTGCTCAACTTTCATGAACGTTTTAGTTACCTTGCCATTCCCGTATTCGTGTTGGCGCTTTTAACCAAATTTCAAATGATCGCTTTCGCTCCCGTTTTTGGTTTTTTATTTTTCCGCAACATTAAAAAGAATCTCATCGGAATTCTTATTTCGATAGTTGTCGGCGCAGTTATTTTTATGCCATCCATTATTGCAGGGCATTTCGTTAAAGCATTTAAACTGGCTTACATTGATACGCTTGGTCAGTACCCGATGACGACATTTAACGCGGCTAATATTTGGATTTTGCTGACCAGCAATACAGCTCCAGACAGTCAAATTCTTTTTGGCGTCGCAGAAGGTTCACCCTTTGTAAAAGTATTTACTGCAAAATACTTCGGCATACTGTTATTTGTGGTTATTGCGCTGTGGATTTTTGTTCAAGGTGCTTATCAACAAATCATTAATACCCTAACGCTTAATAAAGGCATCAGAGACAAACAAACTGTAAACGAAGACAATAAGATTAGTCTCGAAAATCCCGACAGCCTTGACAACAGCGATACTCCTGAGCACAGCGATACTCCTGAGCACAGCGATGCTCCCAAGAACAGCGATGCTATTGAAAATAATAATGCTCATGAAAAAGCCGCGGCACTTGAAAATAGCGTGTCTTCCGAAAATGATAGCCTTCGCGAAAAGAACAGTAGGCTTGAAAATAACGTTATCCCTACAAATAATCCTACTGCTGTAAACACAATTCAACAGCCATTATCGCAAGCGCTATTTGCTTCCATGATTTGCTGCATGGCGTTCTTCACTTTTTTACCAGCAATGCATGAACGCTATTTATTTCCCGCAGCCATTATTGCTTTGATTTATGCTGCCGCTGCGCAAAAGAAATTGATCTATCCCATTACCTTAAGTCTGCTTTGCAGTTTAAATATGTTTATTATTCTTGAGGTTAATGGCTCCAATATATGGCATGGCTTAGCCTGGCTGATGGTCGCTATAACGATCCTGGG
The DNA here is from genome assembly GCA_040386215.1 of Pseudomonadota bacterium. GTDB lineage: Bacteria > Pseudomonadota > Gammaproteobacteria > Pseudomonadales > Cellvibrionaceae > Cellvibrio. The sequence continues at coordinate 111 of JAZKFX010000055.1, read as the reverse complement.
TTTATTAGAAACCATTTTTGGTGAAACGTTTTTTAACCGGGTTAAGAATGCCAGCCTTTTTGTATACCGCATACCGGTGTTATCAGTATGGGTTTTTATTGCCGCGTTTTC
>JAZKFX010000054.1:0-12424 GCA_040386215.1 Pseudomonadota bacterium | reverse complement strand
AGCAATGATATTAACAACGAGCACGGCAATTGGTTTCTCGCCAATCAACAAATGCTATCTTCGCTGGAATGGGCTAATGCCAATGCGGACAAATCAGGTTTAACGGGCGCACGTTACGATATCAAATACTTATGGGGTGATGGTGGTCATTCAGATCAGCACGGAGGCGTACTATTACCCGATATCTTGCGATGGCTTTGGCGGGATAAAATGTAAAATTTAAAGCGACATAGCTTTGTGTAGCGAATGGCAGATTTGTCATCCCGTTTGGCTCGTAATGTTTAATATTTTTTTTAAGTGAACTTCTGTATTGGAGGTAAGTCACAACAATGTGTGTTTTACTTTGATAGATTTTTCCTCCCCCGACCTTTGGTTGGGGTTTTTTTTGAGTGAACCTTTTGGATTGATGCATTGAAGATGCGTTGATTGAAAAATTAACTCGTAAATTGCAAGAATGTTTATTGAAGTGGATGAACTAATTGTGCGACGCACAGTCCGAGTTAAGTGTGTTTTACTTTCATGAGTTATCCCTCCCCTAATGGCATATTGCCAGCTGAGCACTAGATACAAGCAAAGCAGCCCGACTTCGTAGTCGGGTTTTTTTTGCCTGTGATTTCAAGGCGATAGGTTGGTTTGAATGAGATCGAACGACAAGATTTATCCTTTAATGAACTTTAAAGATCCTTGATCGTCGTACTGTATAGATTCTTTCTCAGGCTTTCTTATGAGGATTTATTCCTCAACCCTCTCTGATGCCACCCCAAGGGTGTCAGCTTTATCCGGTGACCATTTATGGTCACCGGATTTTTTATACAGTTGCAGTCAAATTATTTTTCGCCGGTAGTTCCAGCCATTCCTGCAGCTTAATCTTTAATGTATCTATGCCGGTGTTTTTGAGTGCGGAGAAGGTTTGCACTGAAACCAAACTATCCAATTCAGCATTCTCTATTTCTTTTTTAACTTCTAATAAGGTTGAGCCAGCATTACCGCGGCTTAACTTATCTGCTTTGGTCAATAATATATGCACCGGCATCTTGGCTTCCGCAGCCCAATTCAGAATTATGGTATCAAATTCTTGTAACGGATGACGAATGTCCATCAATAACACCAAACCTTTTAAGCATTTACGGCTGCGTAAATATTCCGAGAGATAGCGTTGCCATTGTTCTTTCATTTCACGCGAAACTTTCGCATAACCGTAACCTGGTAAATCCACCAGACGTTGGCTAGTGCTAATGTCAAAAAAATTAATTAGCTGGGTACGCCCGGGGGTTTTGCTGGTACGCGCCAGTTTGCTGTTGTTTGTTAGTGCATTTATAGCGCTTGATTTGCCGGCGTTTGAGCGCCCAGCGAAAGCAACTTCAACTCCCTCTTCGGGTGGGCATTCGCGGATGCTGGGTGCGCTCTGAGTAAATGTAGCCTTATTAAAGTTGATCTCGCTAAACATAAAAACCTTTCAAAATAGTGTGTTATTAGTTCATTGGTATATATAATGCTGCACCCCTCCAGCGGAGGGCAATTTGCGCATGGAATAACGCTTTGAGGTGCATAGTCGGCCATTGTAGCTGATCTTGTGCTTAAGCGAATCCAGTGGTTGCTTACATCATAATTGAGAAAACAGGTTGGCCCATGAAACATATTGTAAAGCATGCTCTTTTTTCACTCGGTATTTTGGCTATTGCGGAGAGTGTACTGGTACAAAGTGCGGTAGCAGCGGGCGATGCCACCGCTGGCGCAACTAAAGCGGCAATGTGCGGTGCGTGTCATGGTGCTGACGGTAATAGCATGGTTCCGAACTTTCCCAAGTTAGCCGGCCAGAATGAAAAATATTTGCTTAAGCAAATGCGTGACATACAAACATGGGACAAAGAAGCTAATCCAGCTAAAAAGGGTGTTACTGGTCGGGCTGTAATTGAAATGACGGGTCTTTTGCTCCCCTTGACCGAGCAGGATTTGGCGGATATCGCGGCTTACTATGCAAGCCAAAATGCCCAATTAAGTGGCTCGCAAGAGCTGGAAGTGCAGACAAATTCCGGAATTAAGGTGAATGCATTAGCCCTGGGTGCAAAGGTGTATCGTGCGGGTAATTTGGCTAATGGTGTTCCATCATGCACGGGTTGCCATGCGCCGGACGGTAAGGGCAATGCTCCTGCTGGTTATCCGCGTGTCAGTGGGCAGCATGCAGACTATATTGAAAAACAATTAATTAGCTTTCGTGCCGGCAATCGTACTAACGATGCTGATATGACTATGCGTAGCATCGCTGAAAAATTAAGTGATGCTGAAATCAAAGCAGTAGCGAATTTCATCGCAGGTTTGAATTAATTTCGATAAGTGCCTGGAAAGATAAGCGGCAAATTGGATTGACGCTCCAGACGAGAAGACGACTTAGGTCGTCTTTTTTACACTGTTTGAGTCGCTGGGAGTTTGTAGCCTGCGGAACAAAAACCTTTTTTAATACTCATAACATCAACCTCAATAACCGATAATAACGGAGTTTATTCATGCGTATTTTCGCCGCCCTTACAGGCATTCTATTTTCTTTTAGTGTTTTCGCTGCGGCATCCAATTCTCCAGTCACTTCAGCGGCCGCTAGCGGTTATGTTGAGGGTAAGGATTACACCTTGTTATCAGCGCCAGTTAGGCCTGTTGATCCAAGTAAAATTGAAGTGACAGAAGTGTTTGCTTTCACCTGCCCCCACTGTATGCACTTTGAGCCCATTCTTGCAGCCTGGGCTAAAAAACTGCCAGCAGATGTAAATTTTGTCCAGGTTCATACTTCGTGGCGTTCTGATATGGAACCCTACCAACGCGGTTTCTATACGGCATTGACTTTAAAAGTTAAAGATAAGGTGCAAATGGCGGTGTTCAATGCATTGCATACTGAACACAAAGATCTTTCGTCCGCACAAGCCTGGGCAGATTTCCTTTCGGCTTATGGTGTTGACAAAAAAACTGTGCTTAGTACCTATGACTCTTTTGGTGTAACCAGTCAAATCAATCAAGCCAATGCACGTACTCGTGGTTACCAAACAACAGGCACTCCGGAAATAGTTGTAGATGGTAAATATCGCGTCAGTGCCCGCACCTCAGGTACCCAGGAAGATATGCTTAAAGTTACCGACTTCCTGGTGAACAAAATTCGGGCAGAGCGCGCTCCCCGCTAATAACCTTTTTTTTGCCCCATTAACGCCTACCCTGGAAACAGGGTAGGCGTTTCTGTTTATGAAAGTCGACTTTGCCAAGCCTGACTATACTCAATGCAAAACTAATTGCGCTAGGTTGAGAAAGGTATGGCAGATAAATCGGATGACAGTCTTAATTGGCGGGAGAAATATCTTAACGCGCTCGACAAGCAGGAACAGCAAGAAAAAAAAGCCAACACCCAACTGGAGCTACTGCGCCGCGCATTGGTCCGCGTTAGCGTGTCGGCAGATGGGCAAGATGATGCGTTGGATAATATTCTGGGTCAGCTGCGCGACCGTATCCGAAATGCGGGCGACATCAAAAATGTGTTAATACAGCTTGATGAAGCTGTAGTTAATTTCGAACAGCAACGTATGAACAACGCGCAAAAGGTTCGCCGATCATTGGCGGACACTATGAAGCCTTTGCAACAACTTGAATTACCGCGCGCATTAAAAAAAGAGATAAATCATTATCTTGGTCAATTGCCTCAGTCTAGTAAAAAAGTACGTTTGTATCCTGAGCTATTGCAACAACTTGCTAGTATTCAACAGCAGGCCCTTAAAGAGCTTGAGCGGCCTAACCTTGGTTTTTGGCAAAAATTAATGGGTAAACCTGCCATTAAAAAAATTGAAAAAGCTCCGGAGCCAGCTAGTCGAACCCTATTGGCGGAAGAGGCAAATGAAATTGAAAAAAGTGATCCAGCGTCATCCTCGGCCAGTCTTACGAAGCATGAAAATGAAACCAGAAATTATGCGGCTATTGACGCTGAATTAATGGCTGAAAATGACGCGGCTAAAGCCGGCCAGCGACAAAAAGACATTTTACCGACAACACAAATTTCGCCAGAATTTGTCAATAAAGCTAACGCCATCCTCAATCAGTTTTTAATGCAATTGGAAAATGAAGTTGCGATTTCTAAAAGAGCTCAATCTATCCGTACGGCTATTAATGATGATCCAAGTGTAGATAATCTGCTCGTTAACCTTGAGCAGGTTCGTGACCTGGTTATGCAAGCCTATCTTTTGACGAATCGCGATTTCGCTGTGTATTTGAAAAATGTACATCAGGAATTGGCGAATATTTATCGCGTCGTGGATGGAGTCAATGGATCGCGATCGGTACTTCAGGTTGCATCCCATAAAATGCAAAAAAATATGGTGCAAGGGATAAAATCACTCGAAGATAGTCTTGATTCTGCGACAGATTTGGAGCAATTAAAAAAGCAGCTAAATTTTCAAATTGGCAACATTCGTCAAGTGTTTGATAACTATCAGGAGACAGAGCAAGAACAAAAAAAATTATCGGAACAGCTAGAATTGTTATCCAGTAAAATAAAATCAATGGAAATTGAGGCCGAAAAAAATCGGACTATTTTGGAGAAGCAGCGACATAAAGCGCTACACGATCCACTTACCGAGCTCCCCAATCGTGAAGGTTACAGTGAGCGGTCGACTTATGAGTTTCAACGCTGGCAACGCTATGGTCGTGCCTTGACTATCGCTGTATTTGACATTGACCATTTCAAGAAAATAAATGATAGCTATGGGCATCAGGCTGGCGATCGAGTGCTAAAAGTGATTGGCAGTTCAATTGCAAAGAGTTTGCGTGAAGTAGATTTTTTCTGCCGCTTTGGTGGTGAAGAATTTGTGGCACTTATGCCAGAAACCGGATTAGAAGAAGCTATGCTCGCACTCGATAAAATTCGCCTCGTGATTGCTAGCGCATCTTTCAGCTATAAAGATCAATCATTAGCTATCACTGTCTCTATAGGTGCTACGGAATTTAAAGCGGGAGATAATCTGGAGTCCGCATTTGTTCGTGCGGATGGCGCTTTATATTTGGCAAAATCTGACGGTAGAAATTGTTCGCGATCAGCATGAGCGAAACATTAAAATTACATCCTTTGCTGCGGTCAAGCGATAAATAAGCGATGGTTCTTAGATTCCTTATTGCGCCGGTCATTTGCTACCATTAACTCCAGTACCACAACAAAGAATCCGTTAGTTTTTTTAGTTAATATGTTATTTTATTGTTTTTTCGCTGCGCAATTGTTTGCGATAAAGTCTTTGTGTAATGGCAAATGTGAGAGTGCATTTGAAATTCCTGAAGACATATTCTGTAATTCCTTTTCGACTAGATCATCATTAAACTCATCTACTTTTGGGTGGTAATAATCCGGCAGCTTTTCAAATCCAGAAAATATGGCTAGCCAGCTGTTGAATTTAAAAAAATCTAATTCGTCCAATGCGATATCGGCAGACACTCTATATTCTTCAATTCGCGCACTTAAGCTATCGGGGATGTTTATGTTTCTACAAAAATCCCAGAAGGGTTCGCCGGTTCTCTGATTGAGATAATAGTGAAGTATTATAAAATCCCGCAATTTTTCTTGCTGGGTCATAATCATTTTATTGGCCCTTTCTGCAAGTTTTTCATAATCATTATGTTGCGGAAAATGACTGTAAAAATTTCGTAATGAAACTTGCACCAGGTAGATGCTGGTTGATTCGAGCGGTTCGAGAAATCCACTGGCCAAGCCTAGCGCTAATACATTTTTATTCCATGCTTTATTTCGCGTGCCGGTTAAAAATGGAATAAATTTTGGATCGGCCAGGGGCTTGCCCTCAAGATTTTTTATTAGTTTGTGTGCGGCTTCGTCATCACTAATAAAATCAGTGCAATACACATAACCATTTCCCGTTCGATGCTGAAGTGGAATTCGCCATTGCCAGCCAGCTTCTACGGCGAGAGATCTGGTGTGAGTAGGTACTGCGCCATTACTTTCGCAGGGCATAACCACGGCTTTATTACAGGGCAACCATTTTGACCAATCACTATAACCAGTATGTAGCGCTTGCTCTATTAATACACCACGGAAGCCGGAGCAGTCGATAAAAAAATCTGCGTCAATGCTCGTGCCGTCAGTCATGTTTACCGAGGTAATAAATCCCGTGCTTGAATCTTGAGTTGCATGGGCAACAATTCCTTCGTAACGCTGCACGCCCAGATTTAGAGAAAATTTACTGAGCAGCTGCGCAAATAATGCTGCGTCAAAATGAAAAGCATAACCAAAGCGACTGATGTCTATGGCTTCAGCATTATTTTTTGGCAGTGCAAATTTATGTTGACGGCTCATTTGTGTGGCGAGCGAATAATTATCAATCGGTCCAGCTTTGCCAGCGGCGTACATTTTTGTCCATAGATGATGAAAGGCGACTTTATTGATATTTGCACCAAAAGTTGCGAAGGGATGAAAAAAAGCTTTGCCGGGTCTATGCCAATCGACAAAATCAATACCCAGTTTGAAGGTGGCTTGAGTGTTGCGAATAAAATCTCGTTCATCAATTCCCAATTCATCGAGATAAACTTTCATTGCTGGAACTGTAGCTTCACCGACGCCGATGATGCCAATATCCCTGGACTCAACTAAGGTAATTTTTAACCTTTCTTTTGAAAATCGTTTTGCCAATAATGCTGCAGCCATCCAGCCTGCCGTACCACCACCAACAATAACGATTGCTTTAATTGCATTTTGTTGCATGAATGCTCTTCTGCTTTTTTTGTTATATGTTTGTATTAATTATTTTGCTTATCGATTTTTATGATTAACTGCAATCAAAAGAAGAAAGCAGGGCTTGCGCCTGCTTTCTTCTCAGCTATTATTTAAAACTTCGCATTAACACCTAAGGTAATGCGACGCTCAAAATTATAGTATTCACTTCTAAAATTTTCCCAGCGTAAGTATTTGCGATTACTTTCTTCCATTAAATTTTGAATATTTAAATTAACATCAAAATTTTCGGTGATGTGATAAGTTCCACCTGCGTCCAGGTAGAGAGTGCTGTCTTCCCACTTATCAAGACCGCCAAGTAAACCCGCCTCATTGTCATTTTGCAGAGGGTCCGTTGTCCAGTTTGTGAATTGGCCATCGTATTTTTTGCCGAGGTAATTCGCCGCTACACGCAGCTCAATTACGTCATTGTCGAACCACAACACGAGATTGGATTGATTTTTGGCTGTGTTGTTAAACGGAATAGCGCTGTTATCAAACGCAAGTTTTTGACCTTTCTTTTCGCTGGGTGAGTAGGTGTAATTCCAGGTCATGCCGGTATGAGATAAAAATCCCGGCAAGAAATCAAAACTTTGTTGATAAGAAAACTCTGCGCCCTCAATGATTGCATTTTTGCCATCAATTAAGGTTTTATGCGTGCCACCATTACGCACTATGCCATCAGAATCCGGGTAGGCAACTTGTTCAGAAAGCTCGTCGCTGAATCCGGAAATATCCATATAAAATAATGTTAGGCCCAGCAATGTTGAGTCATTGGGATACATTTCAAAACCGAGATTATAAACGCTGGTTTTCCAGGGTTTAAGGTTGGGATTACCACCGTCCCGCACTTCGCCAATAGGCTGATAGGCGTGGCCATCGATTGCATCCAATTGCTGGCTTTGAAATCCGGTAGTACCGCCTTCGCCGTAATTATTTAGCGGTTGCATTGAGGTGCGTTCGTCATAGGAAACTTTAATTTTGTAAGTGTCCGCAAAAACAAAATTGAGGTTTGCGCTGGGTAAGAAGTAACTGTGATCTACGTAATCAACTCTATCGCCCTTATCTAGCAAAATCGTGTGCACATAATCCGATCCGGCAAGAATATTAGGGGCTTTATCACTGTCAGTAATATTTCGGTGTACTGCAACTGTATCGGTAACTCGGCGAACACCTGCATTACCGGTAAGTTTTATCGTGTCTGATAAATCACTTTCGAAATTAGCATTGAGATAAAAAGCATCCCGTGACTCTACGATTTCGTAGCTGGCCTGTGGCCGTGAATAACGAATATGTTGCGTATCGTAAAGCATGTTCATGAAAGACAAATTGTTATTAATTTTGGTCGTATCAACCATGGGGATGCTCGCGTTAAATGCAGAAACGCCATCACCAAAGTCATTCACCATATGGAGGTAAGGGGCTACTTGTGATTCATCGAGATTGACGCCGCGAACTGGCTCAAAATTGATGGTTGGATCGGTTAAAGGATTTTTTGTTGCACCTACTTGAACACGGTAGTTGCTCAATGCACCTTGCGGAATAAAGTTGGGCGTATATCCCGCTTCGTGATATTTGTTCAGCATTTGATATTCAGTATTATTGTTATCCGGATCGTAAGCAGTTAAGCCTGTATCCATAAAATATTGGAAGTCATCGCGCGATGCAGTGCGTTCTGATGTGCGAATACCAAAATCAATTGAGGTAATGCCGGTGTCGGCTAATTTAAAATTACCATCAGCACGCAGTACATCAAGATTGACCTGGTGCTGTTCGCCTTCAAGCCAGGAAGAGTGGAAATACCATGCTTTAGAGTCAGCCAAGGCAGTCGCTAGTGCAGGATCAAAATTAACCGCAACGTCATCGGCAGATGACATAAAAGACACAGGATACCGCGTGCTAATAAATCCTGGATTTACTACACGCGTAGCGCCAGCTGTATTGTAAGCAAGGCCATCGTTTCCCCCCGGTGAATCGGCTTTTTGAGCGAGAGTCAGTTTGTCGGTACGGCGGCTGGCTTTTGAATTAACGTAACGAATGCTTCCGGTAAACGCACCGCCCATGTCATATTTCAATTCGAGGCTATTATTGTGCGCTGATGTTTCGCGGAAGTCGGATTGAACTCCGCCACGAATGGCGCCGTCCATTAGCTTCTCGGTACCCGTTGTGTAAAACTGCGCAAATAAGTCTTCCTGGCCAACCGGTGTTATACCGTACAGTTTGGTGATATTGGCTCGGTTGTAGCCCACGGTTTCGTCACCCAGGTGGACGTAGTTACCCGCCGCTTTTTCATCCATGCTGTTATAAAAAGAATCAAAATTTAATTCAAAGGCGTCACCAATTTTACTATTGAAGTTGTATGCCAGCCCCAAGCGTTCGCGTTCAGTAATGTTTTTATACAAACGTGGGCCATCCCAGTTGGACATAATCAGAAATCTGTCACTCTGATCACCGTCACCATTAGCATCATAGTTGCCGCCCCAGCTGGCCTCGTCTTGAACGTTATCACCCGCTTTGGTTTTAATTTCATTGTCGGAAAGGGTTTGATCACCGTAGGAAAGTGCGAGCGACATGGCCGTTTGATTGCCCCAGTTATAGCCAACAAAAGCACTGAGTTCCGGGTCGGTAGTTTCGGTAATGCTGCCGGTGGATACTTGTACGCGAGCAGATGTATTTAAGCCCTCATTCAAGGTGAGCGATTTGCGCGTCAGCAAATCCACGGAACCCCCTATGCCGCCTTCAAGTTGCTTGGCGCTCATGGATTTATAAACATTACTGCCTGCAATAAGTGAGGAGGGTACATCCTGATAATTCGCTTTGCTGTCCAGAATATTTTCAGCAGTGAGAAACAATTCCCCGTTCATGGTGGTTAATACTTCACCGCTTCCGCGAATACTGATAATCCCACCTTGGCCGGCCGAGCGACTAATTTGCACACCGGTTACACGCTGGAGCGAGTCAGAAATTGTGGTATCTGGCAATTTGCCAATATCTTCTGCGGAGATGGAATCAACCACTTCGGCCGAATTACGCTTAATATCAATCGCTCTTTCCTGCGCAGCTCGCACTCCTGTCACTACTATTTCTTCAGCGACATCTTGTGCCTGTAGTGCGCCAGCATTGGTCAAAACCAATGATGCGATACAGGAGGATAGTAAATTTCTGTTAAATCTTATAGATGGATACATGGTTAAGGTCCTCATTAATGTTTCTTATAAGAATTATGTTGTGTGGTTGATTGCATATGAATGTTCGGGCAAGTACTGACGCTTAAATGAAACCGGTTACAGCCCGTGCAGATTACATGCTGATGGTTGGGTTGGCAATATCGAAATATGGGTGGTCCAAATTGCAGGCGGATATCGTTCAGCTGTTGGAACGATTAGGGGGTTTGCATCGATGTTGTGAGCCTCAAGTCTAAGTCTTCCCTATTGCCGGGTTTGCGTGGGATGAGTATTCTGCGCGTCCATTTAGCGAACCAAGTTGTTGCCATCAGCTTCGCGGTGCGCGCAATCACAAGGCCACTCTCGCCCATTATGAAAGATCTCATTCCTACCAATATCATCACCGGTTTTTTGGGTGTTGGTAAAACCACGGCAATTACCCATTTGCTAAAACATAAACCGCAAGATGAAATCTGGTCGGTATTGGTAAACGAATTTGGCGAGATAGGCATTGATGGCGCCTTGCTAAAAACAGTTAATGCCCATGTCCGTGAAGTTCCGGGTGGCTGCATTTGTTGTGTGGCGGGTTTGCCAATGAAAATTGCTTTGAACATGATGATTGCCACTACCAAGCCCAACCGCATTATTATCGAGCCAACGGGGTTAGGGCATCCGGAAGAAATTATCAATACTTTGTTAGGTGAGTATTACGATAAGGTGCTTGATTTGCGCGCAACAATTACCTTGCTTGATCCACGCAAATTAAGCGAAGCTCGTTACAGCGATAATGCAAATTTTCAAGATCAGCTTGCGATAGCCGATGTAGTAGTCGCGAACAAAACGGATTTGTGTGGCACACAAGAAAAACAGATTTTTGCAGAATTAATGGACAGTTTTGTACCGCCAAAACAGGCGCATTATTGGGTGGCGCAAGGACAAGTTGAAGCATCATGGTTGGACTACCCCCGCGTAAAGCGGACAGTAAAAAATCCACAGCATCACCGTAATGGCGTCTTGAATCCACAGCGAGAGCTATACAATGCGGCCATCACATTGCCAGAAGACAAAGAATTTATTCGCCGTGAAAATCAGGCAAATGGTTTTTATAGTTGTGGCTGGTTATTTAATCCAAAAATTCAATTTGATTTCAATCATCTATTTGGGTTGTTAACAGGTATAAATGTATTGCGTGCAAAGGCGGTAATGAACACCGAAAAAGGTGTGTTTATGTTTAATGCAGAAAATGGTGTGTTAAGTGTGAATCAGTTGGATGTGCAAGCGGCAAATGAAATTTTGGATAGCCGAATCGAAATCGTTGATGATCATAAAATTGCAGCGGATGCGGTTGAAAAAACATTAATGGCCACAGTGTTAATTGCTGCAGCATAATAAAGATAAAATCCAAAAAGTTGGGAGTAATGGTCTATGGTTAAGGCTAGAATGGGCAATGCACACTGTATGGAATATAAAAAGGGGGTTTATCTATGTTAATAGTTTCGCTGCTTGCGATTTTGGCCTTGGCTGCTTTCTTCATTTACCGGCAACTAGCTCTTTCAGCAGGATCTGCGCTAGTGGTATTGGCTTGGTTAGTGCTCAGTACGGTTGAGCCGCGCTTATTGTCACCTTGGGCATCAATACCCCTTATTTGCTTTTTGTTATTAATCAATATTGGGTCTTTGCGCCGCGCGCTTTTGACCAAGCCAGTCTTTGGCATGCTCAAAAAAACCATGCCGAGCATGAGTATTACTGAGCGCGAAGCTTTAGAGGCGGGCACTACCTGGTGGGAAAAAGAGCTGTTTAGTGGCAAGCCTAACTGGAACGAATTCGCGCAAATAAACTTGCCGCAGTTGACCGCTGAAGAGCAATCCTTTTTGGATAACGAGGTTAGTGAATTCTGTAGTCTCCTTGATGAGTGGGATATTCAACACAATCGTAAAGATTTATCGCCAGAGGCTTGGCAATATCTCAAAGATAAAGGATTTTTTGGCCTGATCATTCCCAAAGAGTTCGGTGGCCACGATTTCAGTCCTTATGCGCAAAGCCGTGTTATGAGCAAAATTGCCAGCCGATCGGGAACTGCCGCTGTGACAGCAATGGTCCCTAATTCGCTCGGCCCTGGCGAATTGTTGATGAAGTACGGTACCGAAGAGCAAAAACAATTTTGGTTGCCTAATTTGGCCAAAGGCATAGAAATTCCCTGTTTTGGTTTAACTGGCCCAGAGGCTGGTTCAGATGCTGGGTCAATTCCCGACACAGGTATTGTTTGCAAAGGTATGCATGATGGTAAAGAGGTTTTAGGTTTACGCCTCACGTTCAGCAAACGCTGGATTACGCTTGCGCCGGTTGCCACTGTGGTTGGTTTGGCGTTCAAGTTGCACGACCCGGAAGGACTTTTAGGCAATCCGGATAAAAAAGAATACGGTATTACTTGCGCATTGGTTCCTGCTAATCATCCCGGTATGGATATAGGTAAACGCCACAATCCAGGTGCGCCGTTTATGAACGGCCCGGTATTTGGTAC
>JAZKFX010000053.1:0-62931 GCA_040386215.1 Pseudomonadota bacterium | reverse complement strand
TGGCTGTAGAGGAACTCACTGCCGAGCTCATTACTGAACTTGCGGTAGATGATCTAACTGATGATCTGACGGACGACAAAGTAGATGAGGCTACTGATGAACCTATTATCGGTGTTGAAGAGCGTACTGATGAAGTAATGCTTGATGCTCTGGAGCTTGCAGCAACACTTGAACCAACGCTATTCAATGCTGGATAAGCCTTTTCCAACAGTACTTTAAAGCCTTCGGCGAACCAGCGACCCGCATGCGGTGCACCCGCCATAGCGCCGGTCAACTTGCCATTGCCAGGTACGGTGAAAGTAGGATCACAGAAACGGTCAAAACCTTTGGCAGGATCGGTTGGATCAATAACGCCGGCAGTGGCAACACCGTCTGACTCACCCGGTGGTTTTACCCACACATAGGCATCAATACCCGGTGCCGGAGCAGCCACAGGACGCTCACCAATACCGGACGGCTGGTTACACCACATACCGCGGTGGGTACGACGATCAATTCTTGAATCGTCTACAAACGTATCCACATTGGTACTGGTCGATAAGGCAGCAGGACGACCTGCACCACCCCAACCATTACGCGAGGTATCCACCAGCATACCAATGGTTGACGGGAAGCCGCTGCTGATCATTTTCGCGCGCCATGCATTCACGAAGGAGAACTCACTGAAGTGAGGATTCCATTCGTAGTACTTCGCCTGACGAACTTGAGAACCGGTATTGCCGGGTACGCCGGAAGCGGAGAACTCATCCAGGAAAGGTTCTCTTAATGGAGTACTGTTGGCCGTGTTGGAAACGAAGCCCGCAATACTGTTCACACCGTGAGTTGTTCCTTTAATGGCATTGCCAATCAACGCAGTGGCTTTATCCAGATTTTCTGGCCAGCCTAACCAACCTGAGTGGGCGATATCAATGTAGCTGTACACGTTGGGAATCGGGTAAAGCGTGTTTAACGTGAATTGTGTGGCTTCTACATAACCACCGGCACCTGCGGCTTCCTGACAATCCGGATCGCTGATGTTGGTGACCAGGTTGGGCAAGGAGTCCGGCTCAATGATCGCAACAATACGAATCCCTCTGTATTTGGGATCGGCAAGAATGGCCGCCAAAGGTGTGATGTATTCGTTTTTGTAACGGTTGAAACCGTCTTCTTTGATTCTCAGTTCACCGGCAGAAGCCAGTGCAAAGCAATCACGGTTAGGCAAGTCGTAGACCACCACGAGGAACAGGTTTGCACCTTGATCCAGCGCTGCATCTAAATGGTCGCGTAAACCCATGGCGTTAGGATCGGTCGGTGCAATAGCCCCGATACGGTCCATCCACACCGCGGTGTTGTAACCCGCAATGCTGGCGCCACCATGAGCACGGGCGTTATTAGCCCAATCCTGATTCACGTACCACTTGGTTGGGGTATCGCTCACGAACGGATTGTCTAACCGGGCGCCTGCACTGGCTGTTGACGCACGAGACATTGACGCTCTTGAGCTTGCGAGAGAGCTGCCCACGATGGAAGACCGTTGGCTACTAATAAGGCTGCTAGAAGAACCTCTATTACATACTCTACCTAAATGTTGTAGGCAGTAAGCATCGCTCCAGGTAGATTCAGGACAGTCTGGCCAGCTATTTCCTAGCGGACAGGAAAGCCCTGAAGACGCTGAAGACGCTGAAGAGCGGATGGAGGATGAAATCGAGGATGGGGGAGTTGAGGACGGTGCAACTGACGATTGCATTGACGACGCAACTGATGACGGTTGTACGGATGATGCCGCAATTGAAGAGGTTCCACCGCCTGCGCAAGCAGCTCCAGTCACCGCGGGTATTTCTGCACTTGCAGAACCCTTAGTACCCACAAAACCAAATTCCACGCTTTGACCTGGTTGAATAGAGCCATTCCAGGAAACATTTCTGGCTGTGTAGGGATTTTGGCCACTGAAGTTGATATTCCAGCTGCTGCCTACGCGGTTATCACCGGAATATCTCCAGGAAACATCCCAGCCATTGATTGGAGTGGAGGTCGTATTCGTTATTTTTATTCCTGCCTGAAATCCATTCCCCCATTGGTTGACAACTGTATAACTACAGCCAGCAAACACATTGGAAGAAAATGCGGACACAGCCAGGGAAAATCCCAACGCAATAGCAGAGCGCGTAATCGCACTCGCTGTGCGCGGTTTAATCGCTGAGGCTTTAAAGCTACTCATAATTTTTTCCTCGGAAGTTAAAGCCGAAAGTGATTTCGGCAGGGTCGTCGATAATTATTGTTAAAACGGATACAACAAATTAGTCAAACAACAAAGTAAAAAACGTAAAACTCGAATCAAGATGGACCTCTACCTGATCACGACTTAATCGGTTGACGTCAGGTTCATTGCATTCGATCCAGGTTCACTCCAAGCCCGGCAAGTCGAGACGACATGCAAATGTCGCCGCAAATAAAACAGCTAATAAGGGCAGCCATTGACTCGTACATCAGAAATTGCACGATCAATGGGGATCAAATAAAGCGAGATTTTGATCATAAGAGGTGTCGCCAAGCATATTTCTAAAAATGGTTGCGCAATCATTTTCAAACAAAAAATACTCAAAAAAGACAAGTAAAGCTAAAACAGCAAATAGGCATGACTTTTTTAATTTTATTAAATGTGGTTGTAGATTTAGATTTAAAAAATGGTTGCGCAATCATTTGTAAGTAAAGCCACCTAAAAAAGATAAATAATTAAATCAAAGACTATATACGGGCATGGTACAGCTGAAGTAATCGGAAGACTTTTCGATCATTTTTTATTATGACTGGTGGAGCAATATTAAAATTACAGGGGTTAAAATCGCTTCTTATGATTATTCGAAAAACCGAAATATTTCAGTTCCGGCAACTATAGCCCGTGCACTCACAAATAGAAACCCTTCATGCGCCAACAACTGCCAACATTTGCGCAAAAAATGAGAAAAAAACGAACAGCATAATTTTCGGTGCCAGTCGGTGCTTGCCTTAAAAGCACAGTTGCATTTCCTTGGTAAATTGGTAAGTCATATTAATAATGTTTATATATCAGTCGCTTATGTTTTTTGGGGGGCCAGAAGAGCCGGATGCGTGACGAGGCCACAAGAAAATAAAGCTGATGAAAAGCAATAAAAATTTATGTTTTTGCTGCGGTATATTCGGTGAATGGCATTTAAGAATACATTGAGGTATTTACAAAAAATTAACAAAAATTTACAACGAATTAAAAAAAACATCCACCTCACTCAGATATTTCTGTTTGGTGTGTTCATCCAAAAATGCTGCAATAAAACTATTACGTGCCAGTTGCATTGCCTGTTGTGAGGTCATGGGTAACGCAGTGGCGACTGCAATGAAATTGTCATTAATATAGCCACCAAAATAAGCGGGATCATCCGAGTTAATAGTAGCCACTACACCCGCATCCAATAATTGCAAAATATTATGATTAGCTAGTTTCTCAACTACGCGCAATTTTAAATTTGATAATGGGCAAATGGTTAAGGGGACTCTATCTCTTATCAAGCGTTTGGTTAAATCAACGTCCTCAATGCAGCGCACACCGTGGTCGATGCGTTCAGCATGAAGCACATCGAGTGCACTCAAGATATAAGCCGGCGGGCCTTCTTCTCCCGCATGAGCTACCAGGTGCAGACCTAGTTCTTTTGCGTATGCAAATACGTGAGCAAATTTTTCTGGTGGATGACCAAGTTCGGATGAGTCGAGCCCTACTCCAATAAATTTGTCGCGGTAGGGCAGTGCATTTTCTAATGTTGCAAATGCATCCTGTTCCGATAAATGTCGCAAAAAACATAAAATCAATGTTGCGCTGATCTGTGGCTGCGCAGCAACGCACGCGCGATAGATGCCATTGATCACTGTTGCCATTGGCACCCCGCGTGCGGTATGAGTTTGCGGGTCAAAGAAAATTTCTGTGTGACGAACATTGTCTGCTTGCGCGCGTTGCAAGTAAGCCGTAGTCATATCAAAAAAATCTTGCTCCGTTAGCAACACGCTAGCGCCCGCGTAGTAGATATCCAGAAATGATTGTAAATCGGTGAACGCATAGGCAGCGCGCAATTGTTCAACAGATTTATACGGGAGGGCAATGTTATTGCGCTGTGCCAATGCAAAAATCAACTCTGGTTCCAGGGAGCCTTCTATGTGAATGTGTAATTCTGCTTTTGGCATTTGTTGCACAATGAGGCTCAGATTTTTTGTCATGGCATTATTCTCGTAAAAATTTGACGCAGATTATTTTTTTTGATTTTCTTTTACGTACTTCATGATATCGATAAAAGTATCTACCCAATAAATATCTCTGTGCTCGGCAAGATACTGCAATAATTCATCATGCGCTTCTTTTGTTATAGCCAAATGATCGCCACCAACACCATGAAATGTAAAATTAATCATGCTGCCTTTTTTTGTAGCGGATTTAACGATGTTAATTAATTGTTGCCCAGTTACATTTGACGGTGTTAAAACGCTGACCGCATAAGGGTCCAGCTGGCTCACATCGGGCGTTACACTGTTACCCATAAGTGATTTGATCGCAACAAATTCTGATTGAATGGCGTTAACATAATTTTCACCGCCGGCGTTTAGGTCGCCGCAAGGTGTGGTAAAAGTACGTTCCGTTTTCCCATCAATAGCATGCAGCATAATGTTTGCTAGTATGATCTGATCTTTTAATTGCGTTACGCTGATGTTATCCAGGTCACGATGAGGCAACACCCACTGACGGCCTGGTGGAGTGCGTGAACATTGGTGAAATAAAGTGTGATTTCCTAACTCGTGTCCTGCCGCAGCAGCGGCGCGCCATTCGGGCAAGCGATTTAGTATGACTTCACTCGAGAGTGCCAAATAAAAACTACCTTTGAATTGATATTTATTGAGTGCTGGAATGGCGTTATCCAGCTGTGAATTTAAGGCGTCGTCGTAGGCTAAGCTAACAGCGGTTTTCACACCTTTTGGCCATTTGAAGTTTTTTGCGCTAGCGGCGGCAAAGCAATTGCTTTGAAGAAATATTAAAAATACTAAAAAAGTGCATAGGCGAATTGAATTTTTCATATGAATAGCTGCGTTGTTAGTTATTTTGATTTGCGTTAAAAAGGTAGCCTACTGATTAAACTTGTGCAACTCAAATCCTTGAAATGAAACGACTCTAAATGGTTATACCGCGATTTTTTTATTGCCAAAATTAATAACTGCCACTGCACTTAAAATTAATGCTGCGGCACACCAATCCATAATGCCAGGTTGTTCGCCGAGCAAAAAAATACTGGAGATTACACCGATCATTGGTGTTATTAATGATGATAAGGATGAAACGCTAACGGGCACCAAAGTCACCAGTTTTACCCAAGCCCAATAACAAAACATAAAGCCAATTAATACATTATAAACAACACCCCATACGCGTAGTGTTGATGGCAACGTTTGCGGTATGCCATCGATAAAATAAGCGCTGATTAAAATGGGAATGCTAGCTAAAAATAGTAACCAGCCGGTGAGCGCGACACTGTTAAGCGGAACACTCCAGCGTTTCATGAGTATTGTACCAATGGCCCAACACCAGGCAGCAGCAAGCATCAGGATCGCGCCAACTAATAATGAGGTGCTAAGCGGTGCGCTAAACCAATTGATAAGCGATTCACTCATCAATAATAAAATTCCGATCATTCCCAGGCTCAACGCAATGGCGATGCGCCAATTAAAACTATCGCGGAGAACCCACACTGAAAGCAGTACCGCCCAAAGTGGCATGGTGTAGCCCAACAGCGCCGCCCGACCCGCGGGTAAAAGCGCAAGACCATAAGTCGCCATAACATTCCAGGCGACTATGTTAAGCAAACAAATAATGAATGTTTTAGTCAGATAGCCTTTAGGGATTTTAATCGGTTGATTGGTATAGCGCGCTATACCTAAAATACCCAGGCCGCCTAAAAATAAACAAAAGCCGCGAAAAGTGAGCGGCGGCACTCCGGCAATAATATATTTCATGATCGGCCAATTTAAACCCCAACCAAACCCTAAGCCGAGTAATAAAAAAAGTCCTTCGCCGGAAAGGCGAGTAGGGTGTTGGGGCATATTTTTTCTACAAAAAATGAATTGTAATTGGCGAAGGTCGAGTGGCCTTATCAGGCTGCCGCGATCAAAATCTTGGTTGCTATAGCCTCTGTTATATCTTTATGCTCACCTATCGGCATTGCATTATGTAGTGCTAGTTTTTTAATGAGCGTTGGTGTGGAAGCATCTTTTATCCCATAACCTGAAAAAGTAGTGGGTACTCCCATTTGCTCAAAAAAGTTTTTAGTTTTTGCTATAGCGTTATCGATTAAAATTTCTTCATCGCTATTAGTTAAGCCCCACACTCGTTTTCCATATTGAATTATTTTTTCGCGCTTTTGTTGACGCTGTTGGTTCATTAAAGATGGCAGAACGATAGCAAGGGTTTGTGCGTGATCCAAATTGTGGAGCGCCGTAATTTCGTGGCCGATACAGTGCGTTGCCCAATCTTGTGGTACGCCCACACCGATTAAACCATTCAAAGCCATGGTGGCTGCCCACATCATGTTTGCACGAATTGCATAATCGTCGGGTTGTAATAAAACTTTGGGGCCTTCTTCAATCAGCGTTATTAATAGCCCTTCGGCAAAGCGGTCTTGCACTTTTGCATTTGCAGGATAAGTAAGGTATTGCTCCATAATATGTACAAACGCATCGACTACACCATTCGCAATCTGACGTGTCGGCAAAGTGTAGGTGGTAACGGGATCGAGAATTGAAAAAAGTGGGTAAACCAGCGGACTGGAGAACGCGAGTTTTTCGTGGGTTGAAAATTTGGTGACTACCGAGTTGCCATTACTTTCAGTTCCGGTAGCGGGTAGGGTGAGAATACAACCAATAGGTAATGCACTTTTTATTTCGGCATTTTTTGCGAGAATATCCCAAGGCTCGCCTTCAAAATTAACAGCAGCAGCAATTAATTTAGTCGCGTCAACAACACTTCCGCCACCAACAGCAAGTAGAAAATCAATCTTTTTTTCTTTTACCAATGCGACTGCCTCTAATACAGTTTCGTAATGTGGGTTGGGCTCTATCCCTGCAAACTCGAAAAAAGTTTTATCTCTAAGTGCTGTAATAACCTGATTATATACACCATTCTTTTTTATCGAGCCGCCGCCGTAGGTGAATAAAATACGCGCATTAGCGGGTATTAAATCTGCTAGTGCGCTGATTTGGCCTTCGCCGAAGATGATTTTAGTGGGATTGTGGAAAGTAAAATTATTCATGACAAAACCTTAATGAGATTTTAATTTGATGATACAAGCAGATGTATATCGGAGTGTGTTAGATGTTTCATGTTTATTCAACGAGGGCAGATAACTCCATCAATAATGTCGAAAACAACTGATGTAAGTTTGGCTCCCGTACAGGGACCCGCTACGCAATTGCCGTTTTCAATTACGAATAACGCGCCGTGATTAGCGCACTGGATCATAGAATTACTGCTATCTAGAAATTTATCTTGTTCCCAATTCAGTGCTACACCAATATGCGGGCAACTATTTTTGTACACAAATATCCTTCCTTCTTTTCTGACAGCAAAGAGTTTTTCTTTCCCATGCTCAAACTCTTTACTGCCATCTTCGGGAATGTCAGCTATACGCAATCCTGCTTCGCTCAATGGGTAGCCTCATCTAATCTATTAAATGAATTTATGATTTTCCTGGCGCAATTAGTGTAAGGAAACGCTTAATAATTTTGCCGTCACGCATAAGATGTATCTCTACCTTGTCGCCCGGTTTATAGTTTTCCAGCGCGCTCATAAGTTGGTCGTTATTGGGTGTGAGTTTGCCATCAATGGCGACTATTACATCGCCAAGTACAAGTTGCCCCCACGAATTGCGCATTATGCCTTGCAGGCCAGCTTCTTGAGCGGGAGAGTTGGGAAATACGCGCAATATAGCCACACCCTCAATACCGCTTTGCTGTGTCCACTGATCAGGGGCCGGTTCAAGGCCCATAACGGGGCGGATGATGCGCCCATGTTTTATAAGTTGTGGTATGACATCTTTAAGAGTGTTGACGGGAATAGCAAAACCTATACCTGCGCTAGCGCCGCTTGGACTATAGATCATAGTGTTAACGCCGATGAGTTGGCCTTGTGAATTTAAAAGCGGGCCTCCGGAATTGCCAGGATTGATGGCAGCATCAGTTTGGATAACCCCGCTAATTTTGCGTTGATTGGGCGAGACAATATCGCGCCCCAGAGCGCTAACGACCCCAATAGTGAGAGTAGCGTCGAGCCCAAACGGATTGCCAATTGCTAGTACTTTGCGGCCAACGGAAAGCTGACTCGAGTCTCCCAATGCCAAGGCAACTAATTTTTCTTTAGGGGCTGCAATTTTTAGTACAGCGAGATCGCGCTCTGGTGCCAAACCTACCACTTCGGCAAACCATGAACTCTGATCTTGCAGGGTGATCATGACTTTGTTGGCATTTTGCACGACATGAAAATTCGTCACTATGTAGCCTTGTTCCCCCCATACGAAACCAGTGCCGCTTCCTGCAGGTACTGACATTAGATCGTAAGAGCGAGGGTCGCGCATGACTTGTTGATTGGTAACGAATACAACGCTGGGGCGTGCATGCTCAAATATTTGCATGTTGTTGCGCTCATCATCGGTAGCAAACCCTGCTGCCGACAATGATGAAGAAGGTGATGCGTTAACTGTTGAGCTTATGCTCGCCAGCGCAGTTATTGCCGCTAGCGATAAGCTGGATAGCCATTTCATGCGCATTTCCTTTTAAGCGTTAGGGGAATCTACGGTTATCTCATTAAGACAGGCTTTTTTGCAACGCTTGGGGGCTATTGGCGCCATCGCGCAATGCTTGAATGCGCACTTCTAATGGCGGATGGGTCGCAAAAAAACGACCGATATTGCCACTTATACCGAAAGCTTGCATGGTAGCTGGCATCGCGTTTGCGCTCTGTCCAGACTCAACTTGCAAGCGCTGTAGCGCGCGGATCATGGCGTTCCTATCGCCCAAATTTGCGCCCGCTTCATCAGCTCTAAACTCACGGTACCGTGAGAATGCGGCAACTATCATGCTAGCTAAAACGCCCAATACCATTTCTGCCACAAAGGTTGCTATGTAATAACCAATGCCAGTACCGCTGCGCTCGTTATTACCCTGGAGGGCTTTGTCCACCATAAAGCCAATGATGCGTGCAAAGAACATCACAAAGGTATTCACCACGCCTTGAATCAAACTTAGTGTGATCATATCGCCGTTGGCGACATGGCCAATTTCATGAGCAAGAACAGCGCGTACTTCATCGCGCTCGAAGCGTTGTAGCATGCCAAGGCTCACCGCAACCAGTGCCGCATTTCGGTTCCACCCAGTGGCGAAAGCATTGGATTCCTGCGCGGGGAAGATGCCAATTTCCGGAGTTTTAATGCCGGCTTTTTGGGCTAGCTCGGCAACCGTATCTACCAGCCATTTCTCATCAGCGTTACGTGGTGTTTCAACCAAGACCACACCCATGCTGCGCTTAGCCATCCATTTGGAAATAAATAAGGAAATAAAAGAGCCCGTAAAACCAAATACAGCACAGAAGATTAGTAAGCTCTGCAAATTCATCTGACCATTGCTGATAAACCTGCCGACCCCGAGCACGTTAAGCACTATGCTAGCTACGACCATAATGGCCAGGTTAGTTAACAAGAATAAAATAATACGTTGCACAATAATTGCTCCTGGATGTAAAAGTATGATGAAAAGCGTTGGTGTGATCTTACAGCTTTAAAGCTATATAGGTTCATTTTGACGAAATTCAATGATTGGATAAGTGGAAATCGGAAAAGTGCTGTAAAGGCTGCAAAAAAAACAGTTTAGCTGGGATGTTAAGCTCATTGATAGGATGGTAATTATGCTTTAGAGAGAAGCTGATTATTCAATTGATTGATTTTTTCTGCCATTTCTTCTACTAAATTCATACAAATATGAGGTTGGTGATCAATTAAATCTACAAACTCCTCTTTTCGGACCGCTAGAACCATGCAGTCACTAGTAGCGACTACAGAGGCACTGCGTGGTTGGCGAGTGAATACAGCGAGAGCGCCAAAAATTTCACCGGTATGAACTTCGCCTACTTTTATTCCATCGCATACTGCATCCGCGCTGCCTTCTAGCAAGGTGTAGACTTTGTCGGCTGTATCGCCTTGCTGGATTATTGTGTCCCCAGTATTAAAATGCAGGAACCCGGCGTGGGGTTGGAATTCAGTGCGTAGTTCTTGCGCTAAGGCTTGTTGGTAAAAGCTCGAGGTGCAAATCAGGTAATACGCCCATTTTTTTTGCAATTTGGAATTGGTATTAACGTGAACGATAAGTTCGTCACGCTGATAGGGAGTGAGTGTTATTGCGCTAGTGCAGCTGAAAACGCCCTCGTTTAAGTTGAGCGCGCGCGCAACTCCAATCAAATCGCCTTCATCAAACACGATAACTTTTTTGTTGCGCACGCTAAGAAATACTTGGCCTTCGCTAATGCGATAGATTCTAGCGGTTGATTGATCAGCAAAGATGTCTGTATTTTTTTGGAACTCTAGTGGTGGTGCGCAGGGTAAAAGATTCTCAAGCAGTAAATCTGTCAAGCCCCGGCACTTAGTGGCGAGATCAATAATGAGGTCAGATTGTTTTGTCAGTAAATGCATATATCCTCGCCAGACAACAGTTATTTGGTAAGTTAATGTAACTACTATTTGGTAAGTTAACGTAACTTCGTATCAAATAAGTGTTTCAAATCGGAGAGCAGTACATATTAGTACTTAATGTACTGTTGATATTTATATGTACCTTCTTAAGGTTCTGTGTAGTGCTTTAAGCAATTGCTTGCTCTTGGTCGTTACTGTAACCGTGCTCTGCTTCATTAACTAATTGAAGCTTCATGGCTGGCGAAAGGTCATTCCAGTGAATGTTAAGTAGAGCACCCTGCAAAGCATAAAGCATGACTTTAGAAACGTTGATATCGCGTGCAATTATGCGGCGATAGGCTTCGACGGCACCAATAGTGCGCAGATCTGCATAAGTATTTATGCCGACTGCATGAAGAATATTGACGGAAGCCATACCAAGATTTTTTAACTGAAGTAATTCACTGTGATGGGTATGCATGAAATTCCAGCTCTGAACTAAGTTATGATTATTGTATCCATTGCGATAAAATTTCCATTTACAGCAGTTCTGTATATTACTCTGTAAATTATTAGGCGCAATTAAAATGTTAAGTGCTAGATCAAATAAATCAACATATTAAGAAAAAAGTGGCGCAAATATTTGCAATGGTTGTATGTAAACGGTTGTTAGCAGGGTTTTGGGGAGCATAAATGAATGATTTAGCTAAGCAACAGGTTGAGGCAGGTATGTTGTTGGGCGTCACAGATAGCAAACTCATCCTGGCGCCCGAATTTAATTGTGTACTGCATCCGCTTGTCATCGAGCCTTTAACGCTGTTAGCTATGGAGGCTCAAGCGAAAGGTTTTAGTTTACGAGTAGCCAGTAGTTACCGCAATTTTGAGCGCCAACTATTAATATGGAATAGAAAGGCCAGTGGTATCCGCGTGGTTTTGGATAAACATGGTGAGCCACTAGATATTGCAACATTAAATGACAAGGAAAAAGTATTTGCTATCCTACGCTGGTCGGCATTGCCTGGAAGTTCGCGCCATCACTGGGGAACAGATATTGATGTTTACGATGCTTCGCGTATCGACGTAAATTATTCCTTACAGCTTACTCTCGCAGAAACACAGAATGACGGCCCTTTCGCGGAATTCCACCGGTGGTTAAGCTCCGAATTAAATAGCAATGCACGTGGCTTTTATCGGCCGTATGATAACAGTGACGATGATAATGATGGCGTGGCCCCTGAGCCCTGGCATTTAAGTTATGCTCCTGTTGCTAGTTTATATGGATCGCAAATGAATGAAGAAATACTGCGTGAGCAAATTCTACTATCTGAGATAGCACTGAAAGAAACAGTGTTAGAAAATCTGGACGAAATTTATCAGCGTTTTATTAAGCCATATTGTTAAAAGCCATAATATTTAAAACCATAATATTTAAAAGGATAGTCCAGTGAGCCATCATCAAGATCCACCACCGGTAACCAAACGCGCTGTTGTGAGCTGGATGTTTTTCGACTGGGCAGCAC
Organism: Pseudomonadota bacterium; assembly: GCA_040386215.1. Lineage (GTDB taxonomy): Bacteria > Pseudomonadota > Gammaproteobacteria > Pseudomonadales > Cellvibrionaceae > Cellvibrio. Next base: position 50,711 of record JAZKFX010000053.1, on the reverse strand, counting down.
AGCCATTCTTTACTGTAATCATTACTTTTATTTTTGGTCCTTATTTTGTTTCTCGCTTGGTAAATGATCCGGCTGCAGGGCAGGTGGCCTGGGGTTATACCATCACCATATCGGGATTTATTATTGCGTTGTTATCACCTGTATTAGGTTCTATTGCAGACGCTTCAGGGGCACGTAAAAAGTGGATTGGTTTTTTTGCAGTTATTCAAATTATAGCGCTGAGTTTTTTATGGTTAGCCGCGCCTGGTTCTGCATTGTGGTTGCCTATGTTGTTAATTGTGTTAGCCACTGTCGCCGCTGAATTTTCAATTGTATTTAATGATTCCATGATGCCGCGTTTGGTGAGTAAGTCTGAGGTCGGACGTATTTCCAATATGGCTTGGGGTTTAGGCTATGTCGGTGGGTTGATTGTATTGTTTGTAGTATTGTTATTGTTGGCTGGCAGCCCAACTACCGGCAAAACATTAATAGGTTTAGACCCACTATTTGATTTAAACCCACGGCTCGGTGAGGATGCGCGTATCACTGGTCCATTGTCAGCGCTTTGGTATTTTATTTTTATTATTCCATTATTTTTGTTTACTCCGGATACCAGTAAAGGTGTGCCGCTAAAGCACGCGATAAGCACAGGATTAGCTGAATTAAAAAATACCCTCGGCGAATTACGCGTACGAGTACCGCTATTACGGTTTTTAATTGCGCGGATGATTTATCAAGATGGTATTAACGGTTTGCTGGCGCTGGGTGGAACTTTTGCAGCTGGCATGTTTGGCTGGCAAACAGTGGAGATGGGAATTTACGGCATTATGTTATTGGTGATTGCGATTGCTGGCTGTTATTTTGCTGGCAAAATGGATACGCACATGGGTTCGAAAAAAGTCGTTAGCATTAGCATTATTTGTCTTATCATTGCCACCCTTGGTATTATTTCCACCGGCCCCGGTTATACATTATTTGGATTGTTACCTTTATCCGTTGCTGATTCGGGTGGCTTATTTGGCACAGCCGCCGAAAAGGCGTATATCGTTTTTGGTTTATTAATTGGCTTGGTATTTGGTCCAGCGCAGGCGTCCTCGCGTTCATATTTAGCGCGTAGTGTCGATGTAGAGGAGGCCGGTCGCTTTTTTGGAATTTATGCGTTGTCTGGGCGTGCCACATCATTTCTAGCGCCTATGGCAGTAGCGAGTTTAACTTTGCTCACTCACTCAGCACGCATTGGTATGTGTGCGTTAGTTCTATTTTTAGTCGTGGGTTTTTTAATTTTAGTGCTAACACCTTACCCTGCTACGGATAAAATATTTGGTGCCGATAAGTAAATTTAATAAACGACATTGGTGATCAAATACAACTGTTAAAAAATTCAGTAGTATAAATTTTAAGAGTATTGATGCGTATGTTGGTTATTTTCGATTGTGATGGCGTGTTGGTTGACAGCGAAATTTTATCTGCACAAGTATTTGCAGAATGTTTAAATGAAAAATACGGTATCCATGTAGGCACAGGTTATTCTTTGGAAACCTATCGCGGCAAATCGGTCGCTGATTGCATCGCAATGATTACTGCTGAGCTAACTGAAAAATTACGTTGGCAAAATCTAAGCGAAGCAGAGCGCGAACAACGAGGTAAAGACTTTTGGCGCTACGTACAATTGCAAACGTTGGTTGCCTGTGAGAAATATTTACTGCCCGTAGCTGGTATTGAAGCGGTGCTTAAGACGCTGCAAAAAGAAAATATTCCATTTTGTGTTGCATCCAATGGCAAGCACGAAAAAATGGCTATGACGTTAGTAAAAACAAATTTATTACAATACGTAGCGGGAAAAGTTTTTAGTTTTGAAGATGTAACTCGAGGAAAGCCTGCGCCAGATTTATTTTTACATGCTGCAAAAACTATGGGCGTTGTACCTGATCAATCAATAGTGGTAGAGGATTCACTGACCGGCATCATCGCCGCACGTGCTGCTGGAATGCGTGCATTGGCCTATTGTCCCCCCGAAGAAAATGGCAGCGATAATTTTTTATTGCCAGAAATAAAAAAAATGGGAGTTGAAGTTTTTTATCATATGAATGAATTAGTCCCCCTAATCCTAAAAAAAATTCATTCTGTTTAAAGAAAATAGGCGCTATGAATCAATCACCTGTTATAAACGTATGGGAAACAATTCGTGCCGAAGCTGCGCAAGCTAGTATCGATGAACCCATATTGGCCAGTTTTTATCATTCAACTATTTTAAATCATGACCTCTTTTCAGCAGCGATTAGTTTCCATTTAGCTAATAAATTAGACAGTCAGACAATGCCCGCGCTAATGATCCGCGAAATCCTGCTTGCTGCTATGCGCGCTGATCCTGCCATTGAGATTGCTATGTGCGCTGACATTGTTGCGCACCGTGAGCGCGACCCGGCATGCAATGCTTACAGCATGCCGCTATTGTTTTTTAAAGGGTATCAAGCGCTGCAATCACATCGCATCGCGCATTGGTTGTGGCTGCAAGGGCGCGAGTGTCTAGCATTGTTTTTGCAAAATCAAATCTCGCAACATTTTGATGTCGATATTCATCCTGGCGCGCGAATTGGCAAAGGCATTATGATTGATCATGCGACTGGTGTCGTGATGGGCGAGACAGTCATCATTGAAGACAATGTTTCTCTGTTGCACGGCGTTACTCTTGGTGGCAGCGGTAGTCGGAAGGGCCAGCGTCACCCCATTATACGTAGCGGTGTGTTGATCGGTGTGGGAGCAAAAATTTTAGGGCACGTTGATATTGGCGAAGGGGCAAAAATTGGTGCAGGTAGTGTGGTGTTACACTCTGTAGCTGCTCATACTACAGTAGCAGGTGTGCCCGCGAAAGTTATTGGTCATCCGGTGGTGGCTGAACCTGCGTTGAGTATGGATCATGGTTTTACGGAAGATTAAACGGGCGGTATTAAAGTTAGTGTGCACTATTTGGTTTTTGACCATCGTGCAGCCAGGACAATACGGCCTTCCTGCTGCGTAACATGTTTTCATATATATCAAGCACTAGTTGATTAGGCGTCGATTGACTCTTCATTAATAGAATACGATTTTGCAAAAAATCAATGTCTTGCTCCACTTTAATTTGCACATTATTCGCTTCTGTAAGATGACCATTGATGACAATCTTGTGTTGATACATAGTGTTCATGACGATAGCGTCCTTAAAAAAATGATTTGTGGGTATTGGTGAATCCGTAAACAAGAGACTGCAAAGTGCTTTCTATTATTAGCAGGGAGCTTCTTTTATAAGAACTAAAGTATGGAAGGTGATTGCTTGATTGCCACTGCGGAGTGAGACTATTTTGATCCAATCAATATTGTTTATATTGCTAATATCATCGAATACTTAGCCTGCTCCAGCGCCCGGCTGCTATGCTTTAACCATATTGAGTGAGAACAAATATTATGAGTGAACAGCAATACGACATTATTTTTCGTGGCGATATAGTTCTAGGTCACCAATTGGCGGATGTGAAATTGCGCTTGCAGCATTTATTTAAAGCTGACGCAGCAAAAGTTGACTCATTATTTAGCGGTAGACCCGTTCCCCTTAAGCGTGGCCTGGATTTAAGTAGTGCGCAAAAATACCGTGAGGCGCTGATTAACGCTGGCGTACAAATTGAATTAGTCGCCAGTGTAGATGCCTCTGCAACAGCGCCGGTAATAATTAAACCTGAAGCCAGAGCTGCTATAACTGCCACGCCGGTTGTAAGTGCTGCTGCTAATAAAACACCCGAGCAACCTTCTTTAGTTCAAGTCCAAACTTCCTTGACTCAAACACAAGTCAGAGAAACTTTTAGCTTGGCGCCAGTGGGTACGGATTTGTTACCGCTGGGAGAAAAGCCTGAATTTGTTCCAAGGCCCATAAACACCAGTGCGCTCAGCATAAGATCCGAAGGTGGCAATTTATTAGATGCGAGTGAACAAAAACAAAATGTCGCACAAGTAATAGCGCCTGATTTTACGCTTGCAGAAGTTGGCTCAGATTTAATTCGTGCCGAAGAGAAATCAACAATACCCTTGGTAGAGTTTGGTGTTGGTGATTGGGAGATTGCCGAGGTAGGTGCAGATATGATTAACGCTGATGAACGAGAAATTAATCCATTACCTGTAATTAATATTCCTAGTGTTGAATTAGCGCCTGCTGGAGCAAATCTGGGTCAAATTAAACCAGTCATAAAACCGGTGGTCCCTGATATAAGTAAATTACATTTGGCCGATTAGCGGAGAAAAACTCTGCACCTCGGTGGTAGCGTAAAATTATAAGTTTGTTATCGCCACCTCTACTTATAATTTATTACCTTGATTTTTTTTGAGATAAAGCGAGGAATAATTATGCGAAATTACATTCGCCACTCTACGTTCATACCTATACACGTTATTGCTGGCGAGCAGATGCGTGATGTGACCGAGGCACTCAATTTAAGTGCTGGCGGCCTGAGCTTTGTCACTCATGAAGCTTTTAAAGTTGGAGATATTATTGATTTTAAAATTCCAATAGTGAAGCCCGATTATCAGGGGCGTGCAGTAGTGGTCTGGCTGCGTAAACAAGCGCTTAGTGAATTTGAAGTGGGTGTGCGTTTCACCAGCGATGACGAATTTTTTCGCACAAGAATGGTTGAGCAGGTCTGTCAGATTGAAGAGTATCGCCAGCACATATTGACTACTGAGCAGCGCAATATAACTTCCGAAGAGGCGGCATTGGAGTGGATTGCAAAATATGCAAAGAATTTTACGGAAGAATAACAATAGTTATACATCAAATCAAAACGGCCGCAAATGCGGCCGTTTTGATTTTAAAAATTGGCAACTTAAGCTTTGTCTTTAATGTGAAATGGAGCAAGCCAGCAAATTAAAAATGAAGGTATTGTCGCAATCATCACAAATACGAAGTAATTAATATAGCCTAAGTATTGTTGCAAGTGGCCACTGGCCATGCCTGTTAACATCATGCACAGAGCCATGAGGCTATCACCAAATGCGAAGTGAGTCGTAGCATATTTTCCCGGTGCTAATTGTTGCATCAAATAGATAATAAATCCTACTGAGCCAATGCCAAAGAAGAATTGCTCGATAATAACTCCCAAGCTAATGATTAAATGGCTTTGCGGTAAATAATAGGCCAGAAAAAGAAATGTAATGTTGGGAATATTAATCGCGATACATAAAGGGAATATTGCCTTTTCCAAACCTTTGCGAGCTACGTAAGCTCCGCCTATAAGTGATCCCAGTAGAAGAGCAGCCAAGCCAAAAGTGCCATAGATTAAACCAAAATCTTGATTGGTTAGGTTTAGGCCACCATTTGCTTGGGAATCCTTTAGAAATAGTACGCTAGGAGCATTTAAGAATCCAAAGCTAATGCGAAAGAAAAATGCAAAGCCGATCATTAGCCAAATGCCTTTTTTCTGAAAAAAAGTTACAACGGCATCGGCAAGCGTCTTGACTGCTTCCTTTGGTGTGGTGGGCGCGTTTTCCAGGCGAGAGCCTTCGGGCATAAATTTAAAATGCCATGCAGCCATTATCATCATTAGTATGCCGAGAATGACAAATATAATTTGCCAGGAATCAACCCAATCCTGGCCGGTAACATGAGGGTCATGTTTAAATACGGTTTCGTGTAAATAGCCCGTCAGTACCAGCAGAATACTCATGATAAATAATTTTCCCAAATTCCAGCTAAGGCTTTGCACACCGCAATATTTGGATTGGTTTTTACTGTCTAATGAGGTTACATAAACGCCGTTACTAACTATATCTTGTGAAGAGCCGACAAAAGAGAGTATCCAAAATACCGCTATCATAGGTAAGAAATAGCTGGGTAGATTCATTATCAGTGCAATACCGATAAAGCCGCAGCCGAGAATGAGCTGCGTTAACAATACAAAAAACTTTTTGGTTTTGTAGATTTCAAAAAAAGCGGCAAACAAAGGTTTGATGGTGTATGCCAAAACCAGCATGCTGGCATATTCAGCAGTTTTCGCATTATCCATACCTAGATTGCTAAACATAATTACCGTTGCCGCGGTTAAAATGTTGTAAGTAAGAGCCATGGTGAAATAACCCGATGGCACCCACAGTAAAGGATTTGTTTTTGATGCTGAGGAGCTCATAGTTGGTGCCCGCTGTTATAGGGTTAAAACTTCTAGTAACTGTTTTGTGATTTATCAGTGTAGAGGTTGTTATTGTTATTTGTAGGTTATTGGACAATAACTTACAAGCCGCTGGTTTTTTCTACTGGGCTTTTATTGTTTGCCCTTGTTTCCTCTTGTTTGCTTTCGTTTACTCAGGGTACCGGGTAAAACTACAACGACCGCTAAGCGGCCGTTGGTTTAACTATTACTGGCGAGCTATTTGTTGGCTTGGTAGCGTTTAGCGGCGTCCATAATTTCAGTGCGTGCTGCTTCCAAATCACCCCAGCCTTCAACTTTAACCCATTTACCTTTTTCCAAATCTTTATAGTGCTCAAAGAAATGCTCTATTTCTTTGAGCGTAATTTCGGGTAAGTCTGCCAGAGTTTTGATCTTACTATAAATAGTTGTGAGCTTGTCATGGGGAACGGCGAGAATTTTTGCGTCTTCACCAGCTTCGTCGCTCATTTTCAACACGCCAATTGGGCGGCAGCGAATGACCGATCCAGCTTGTACGGCTTCGGGAAACAGCACCAACACATCAGCCGCATCGCCATCGCCACACAGCGTGTGAGGAATATAGCCGTAGTTGGCTGGGTAATGCATCGCAGTGCTAACCAGACGGTCAACAAATAAGCAGTTGGAGTCTTTGTCAATTTCGTATTTGATCGAGCTGTTTAACGGGATTTCGATAACTACGTAAAAATCGTCGGGCAAGCTTTTGCCTGCGGGTACTTGTTCAAAACTCATGATGGGTTCCTTGGTGTTTAGTCTAAATAATAAAAGCAACAATACGGCGCGGCGGATTCTATCACAAGAATTACCATAAGAATTTGGCGATAATAGCAGCGCCGATGCAGGCTACTACTATGATCCATAACCAAAGTTTGGATTTGGTTTGATTGTAGGTGGGCTCGATCCGGTTGCCCGGTGAAGTCGGGCGAGTTTTCCAGCGTTTAGGTTCGTTAGCGGCTTGTTTGCGCTCCACCGGCACGCTGAATGAATCTATAGCGACTGGGATGCGGGGCTTAAACATATTAGATTCGGGCGCAACCAGGCGAAAAGTGTAAACATCCAACCGCAACTGATCCCCATTTTTAGCAGGAGCTTCAAGGATTGGTTTATCGTTAAGAAAAGTGCCGTTAGATGATCCTAAATCCTTAATAAATAATTGATCGTCTTTGATATAAAGTTCTGCATGTTTACGTGATAAATGGGTGCCTGGAATACTAATATCGCAATTGTCTCCGCGACCAACACTGAGGGTTCGCCCAACCGGCACGACGAAAGTTTTGCCCGGCAACCAACTACAGTCAGAGACCAGGCGCCAGGGTGCACCATTAGGGTCAGTGCTATTTTGTAAGCTGCGCGGATCCAAAACGATAAGTTCGGTGTTGCCAAGCTTTATGATGTCCCCGGGTTGTATTTCCTTTTGGGTGATGCGCTGGCCATTAATAAAACAGCCAGTGGAGCTGTTGTTATCTTTTAACAAAAATTTATTATCTTCAACAAACAGTTTGGCATGCAACCGATCTACTTGTTTATCGTTGTGAATAATGAGCTGGTTATCGTCGGCGGAACCTATGCAATACAATCTCTCCGTAACCCAAAAAGCAGGTTGACGATTATCCTTAAAGTGAAGTTTAAGCATGGATGAGTTCCCGAGATCGGCAAAGTAGTCGTTACAATTCGCTGATTGTAACAATTCGTCACTCGTTTGTTCATGTCTATTTTTTGGATTTAGGGTGTTAAATGTAACTTTTTCAGATAGAAATAAGACTTTATCGAAAACTAACTGTCACACCGATGCTAAATTTTTGGGTCCGAGCTATAGCTTTATTTACATGATTTGATATTAACGACTGGCAGTAGGTGGTTTAGCTTTAATAGCGGGGCTCATAATAATTCACTTTACTCTATATTAGATAATCAGCGACTTCCACATGACGGGTGACTACAGCATAATAGCCGCCCCAGACACCTACGTTTACCAATCACAATTCTTCGCTCATGGAAAAGGTTCTCCTTATGTTGCATAAGATGCAAAATACAATTTCCTCGCTTTACCATACGATTATTATTCGCCGTCCTTTTGCAGTACTGACAGTTGTTTTTGCGTTAACTACTCTGGCTATTTTGGGGTTGCCAAATTTTAAGTTGGATGCCTCTGCAGACGCCCTCACTCTGGAGCACGACAATACCATTGATTACTTTCGTGAAATCAATAAGCGGTATCAGCGCGGTGATTTTTTGGTGGTCACTTATACCCCAAAAGGCGATATGTTTTCCGATGAGTCATTAAATACTCTTAAAAATTTGCGCGATGAATTAGCGAAAGTTGCCGGAGTGCAAAGCGTTAATTCCTTAATAGATGTCCCGTTAATTTATAGCCCCATGCGTTCACTCGCAGAACAAAAAGAATCAACACGCACATTGGTCACTCCCGCTGTTGATCGCGAGATGGCGAAAAAAGAATTTTTAACCAGTCCAATTTACCGCAACATGTTGTTAAGCCCTGATGGTAAAACGACGGCGTTGTTACTCAATCTGGATGTGAACAACCAATACATTGAAATGGTGCGTCATCGCGACGCATTGCGAAGCAAGCGCGATAAGCAAAGCTTGTCTGCTGCAGAAGAAGATGAGTTAGAACAAGTCACTAAAGAATTTCTGGCATTTAGAACGGTTGCTGGTGCAGCTGATACAGTGCGCGTGGATATTGTGCGCGGTATAGCGCAAAAATATCGCGGTGATGCTGAAATATTTCTAGGCGGCGTGAGTATGATTACTGCTGACATGCTCACTTATATCAAAAGTGATTTAATTGTGTTCGGCGGTGTGCTAGTTGCCTTCATCGTTATTGTGCTCGCCGTTATTTTTCGTCAGTGGCGATTTGTTATTTTGCCGCTCGCAACTTGCCTTACTTCGGTAGCATTAATGCTTGGCTGGTTAAGCTGGATCGATTGGCGATTAACTGTTATTTCATCCAATTTTGTAGCTTTATTATTAATAATGTCGTTCGCTTTTACTATTTATATTGTGGTGCGCTACCGCGAATTGCATGCGCAACATCCGCATTGGAGTCAGGGGGATATAGTAATGAAAACGGTGCGAGTGATGGCTGCACCGTGTTTATATTCAGCCTTGACGACTATTGTTGCGTTTATGTCGCTAGTAGAAAGTGGTATTCGTCCGGTAATCGATTTTGGCTGGATGATGACTATCGGTTTAATCGTTGCATTTATTCTATCGTTTGCGATTCTACCTGCGGGCTTAATGTTGTTGCCGAAAGGTGAACCCAAAGATCGCGGTGATGCCTCTGCAAAAATGACATTGCGTTTTTCTTATGTCGCTGAGTTCCATGGCGGTAAAGTGTTATTGGTTGCTTTGCTTGCCGCAGTGATTGCACTTTATGGTATATCAAAATTAGAAGTTGAAAATCGGTTTATTGATTATTTCCACAGTGACAGCGAAATACACAAAGGTTTGTCGGTCATTGATAAAGAATTAGGTGGCACCGCAACCCTGGAAATTATTGTCGATGCACCAGCAATAGTCTCTGTTGTTGATCCTTCAGCTGCTGCAACTGACGAAGAAGATCCTTTTGCTGCGCCAGCCGATGCTGCGCCAGTCGATACTGCGCCAGCTAATGACACTCCATCGGTGGTATCCGATAGCGATCTTGATGATCCTTTCGCTACAGAGCCAAGCAGTAATGCGACAGCACCTAAAGCAATTAATAGCTATTGGTTCACCACTAATGGTTTAGATCAAATTAAACAGCTTCATGATTATTTAGAATCTTTGCCGGAAGTGGGTAAGGTGCAGTCCTTAGCCATTGCCTATCAGGTTGCGCAAGATATTAACGGCGATAAATTAAATAATTTCGAATTAGGTGTTATGCGCAATGCATTGTCACCTGACATTAAAGAGTTTTTAATTGCACCTTATTTGTCTGATGAAAAACAGCAAGCGCGTATTACTTTGCGCATCAAGGAAACCACGCCCAATTTAAAACGTGCTGAATTAGTAGAGCGTATCCGTACCTTTGCTATTGAAAAAGCCAACTTTAAGCCAGAACAAGTTCACTTCACTGGCATGTTAATTTTGTACAACAATATGTTGCAAAGTTTATTTAAATCACAAATTTCTACTATTTTCATTGTGTTTGTTTCTATCATGCTAATGATGATCGCACTGTTCCGCTCATTTAGTATTGCCCTTATCGCACTCTTGCCAAATATTCTGGCGGCGGGCGTTGTACTTGGTGGTATGGGGCTAGCCGGTATCCCCATGGATATGATGACCACCACTATTGCTGCCATTGTGGTGGGTGTCGGTGTGGACCAGGCGATTCAATATTTCTATCGCTTTAAAGAAGAGTTTGCACATAGCGGAAATTATGTGGACGCTATGCACAAATCACACGCGTCAATTGGCCGCGCCATGTATTACACATCCGCGACTATTGTTATCGGGTTTTCCATCCTGGCACTTTCACAATTTATCCCATCTATTTATTTCGGTGTGCTGACTGCGTTTGCGATGTTCACCGCAATTATCGGTACGCTTACACTCTTGCCGAAATTAATTTTAATGTTTAAGCCCTTAGGTCCAGAAAAAGTTTAATTTCCTGCAATAAAAAAAGGGGGCATTGCTCCTTTTTTTATTGCAGAACCTTAACCTATTACCACTGCATTATTTTTTGCAATTGCGGTGTTAGTTCTTTTGCCATGGCAGCATGCTGCTCTTTAGTGGGGTGGCCATCAGTTTCATCGCCAGGATAATGGCTTGCAGTAACAATGTGTATCCGTGAATTATGTACTCGCTTAGTGGCCTCAACAATATAGTTCATCAATGTTGCTTTGCTCTCGCCAGAAAGTATTGCACCTGCTGTTAAAACTATCTGCGCATGCTTATGGTTGTTTGCAAGTGTTGTCAGGAACCTGGCATAAGTTGTGATAAATGTTTCGCTATCAGGGATGCCAGGGCTGAAGTCATTAGTACCTGAGGCAATAATAATTAAATCCGGGTTATATTGCGCGTGATCCCAAGGTGCCGAATATGCTCGATCAGCAATAGCAAACTGATAAAAATCTGGCAGATTTTGTTCATCGGTTTTGTTGTTCCAGCTACGGGTTAACCCACGTCCCCCGAAACTCACTAAATGAACCTGAGCATTTAATTCTTTCGCTATGAGCATGCCGTAGGATAAACCTGGATTCCACCAGCTTGAATTTTTTTTATCCGTGGCAGTACGTTCAATGGCTTCACCACTGGTGACAGAGTCGCCCAGCACCAGAATTTTTCGTTGCGGTAGTGTGACAGGCTTGAGAAATTTTCCATCAGTAGTGAATTGCTTAAGCGTGACTATTCCCTGCCAGGTTTCTGTGCGATGAATAATTTTTACACTGTGTTTTCCGCTTTGTTTATTGCTTACCAACGGAATAGATTGCGGTGATTGCTGCAGTTTTATGATTTGTGATTTGCCATCAACAAACACTTCCAGGTAGCTTTGATTGCTAGTGCTAAAAGCATCCAGCAATAAACTTTTCCCTTCAAAATTGATAAAGAAGCTGACGCCGGGATAGCCAAAGCTTAAGCTTTGGTCAGCGTTGGTATGGGTGCGACCCATGCGGGCAATGTGCGCATCAGTAGCATCAATGGTAAGCATTTTTGACTCCTTATTGGCCATCAGCTTTTGAATGTCGGGTTGCATAACCTTTAGCCAGCGTTGATAACCTTCTTGGGTTGGATGTAAAAAATCACCCATGATATCTTTGCTGATAGAGCCATCAGCTTGCAGAAATAATGACCCATAATTTTTCACAAAAATAAAGTGATCATCGTTGAGTGTGGTGATCATGGCATTAGCTTCTGTAACTAACTTGCGTTTTTCGCTTTGCGGTGATTCTTCAAAAGGAAAAATACCATTCACTAATATTTTTGCCTTTGGATACATCTTACGCAGTAGTTTTACAACAGCTTCTACGCCAGAAAATACTTGCGCAGGTGTTTCATTAAGATGGCCAAAATTATTCACACCAATTAGCAAAACGACAACTTTAGGTTTTAAGCGGTCAGCATGCCCATGTTGCAAGCGCCATAATAAATTTCCGGTGTGATCTCCGCCAACACCGAAGTTTGCGAGATGGTGCTTTGGAAAATGAGTCTTCAGAATTTCATCATTTAAGCCAGCAGTAATGGAATCGCCGACAAATAATATATCCGCATCGCCTTGCTCGGCAACCGCAACATCTTCAGCGTGCATTTTATTCCAGGTAGCAATGGGCATCCACGAATATTCAATAGTGCGCGGGCTAGGTATGATTCCGGAAGGTTTTAATTCGCCAGCATCAGAAAACGTATTGATTAAGAGTAAATTTAACCAGAAAATAATTTTTAATGACAGGAGGGATTGCCGTTTCATTGTGTATCCTCAAAAAAATATGACGTTATAGTGCAATATTATTGGAGAGAAATGGTGCTACGGTTTAGCGATTGAATTTTTTAAATGTTATTAGATTTTGAGTTTTTTAACGTGGTTAGTTTCTTAAACTAAGTTTTTCATTGCTTGAATTTAAACTTTGCACTCCCGCTAGATTTAACATTAAATCTAATAACTCATCCCAGGGTTCCGCATCGCGCATGCCTTTTACTGCTTTGTCGATGCCATTCGCTTTGCGCAGCAGTTGTTGCAGTTGCGCGGGCTTAATTCGGTTTAGCGCAATTTTGAATAAGGGTTGTTTCTTGTCCCAGACGCCAGCTTGGCGTGCGGACATTTCAAAGTTTTTACCTTGCGCCATTGTCAACGAAATTTGCACCAGGCTACGAATGTCGCGCGTTAGAGCCCAAAGTATAGCAATGGCATCGGTGCCTTCAGCTTTTAAACCGTGCAATGTTTTTACTGCTGCGCTGGCGTCGCCTTGCAGGGCTTTGTCGGATAATCCAAATAAATCATAGCGTGCGCTGTCAGCCACAACAGAGGCCATTAATTCCATGCTAATAATATTGCCGGGCGCCAATAATTTTAATTTTTCTATTTCTTGTACGGCGGCAAGGAGATTACCTTCAATGCGGGAAGCGAGCAAATCAACTGCATTGCCATCCGCCTGAAGCCCTGCTTGTTTTAAACGTTGATTAATCCAGTGCGGTAAATTTTCCGGGGTGACAGACCAATGTTGAATGTGTACACCTTGTTGTTCAAGTGCCGTAAACCATTTTGTTTTGGCCACGTCTTTATCGAGTTTGTCGGTAATAACCAATAATAAATTATCACTTGAAGGCGTTTGTGCATATTCTTGTAACACCTTGCCTTTGTCGCTCGGCTTGCCACTGGGAATACGCAATTCGATTATTTTTTTATCGGCAAATAATGACATGCTATTTGCGGAAGCGAGTACTTGTGTCCATTCAAAGTGTGAATCGCAGTGATGTAAATCGCGCTCAATAAAACCCGCTTTGCGCGCAGCCGCACGAATTGCATCACAAGTTTCCTGAATTAATAGTGGCTCATCACCCGTGACAATATAAATGGGTGCGATATTCTTACTAAGCGCAGCGCTTAATTGTTCAGGGCGCAGTTTTGCCATTGCCGGGCTCACTGTTGTTGGCTTCGGGGTGCCTGACAACGGCATTTAAGCGGCGCAACATTTGCTGCACTAAATCCCGTCGCATTTCTTTTATAAGCAACATCTCTTCCTGAGCAGAGCTACTAAGAGAAGCCGTATTGTAATTAAAGCTGCGCACACTTGATGCGGTTGCGGGGACCACAAGTGCACTGTTTTTAGTACGGATTTCATATTCCGATTTAAGCGTGATTTCGTAAGCGCTACTTAATGCATCCGTACCAACACCCGCAGTTCGCTTGTCCATGCTTTCTTCTAAAATTATCAGTTCATAGTTTGCGGCTGTGCTGTCATCGATAACACTGATGCGATTGGCTTTTAATTGTTGCCGTAATTCGGTCATTAATTCAGTGGTAGAAAATGTAGTGATTGATTTGTCGGTCGATGTACCGCGTGTTTCCACCGCAGAAATATACAGTTGCGATAAGTCTTGCGGCATATCGACTGCGCCACGCAAATGCCAATCGCATGCGCTACTGAGTAGGGTAAGAGTGATGCAACCGATAATTTTTCTCATAACAATCCCGGATTTATTTTGATCGCCATCCAACAAAAACGAGTGTTTCGGATGGCGACAGTCGCTGTATTTAATTTGCCACAATGCTGACGAGTTTATTCGGCACTACAATGATTTTTCGCACAGTTACACCTTCAAGAAATTTCTGTACGTTTTCCTGGGCAAGTGCCATTTGCTCCAGGATTTCTTTCGGTGAATCTACAGCGGCTTCCAACTTACTGCGCACTTTACCATTCACTTGAATGACCACTTCAATGGTCGAACGCGTGAGTGCATTTTCGTCGAGTTTTGGCCATGATTCGTTGAGTGGAATTTGTTTATGACCAAGGGCTTTCCACAGTGATTGGCTGATATGCGGCACTATGGGTGCGAGTAATAATATGGCGGTTTCCAGTGCTTCACGCTCTACCGCCAAGCCTTGCGGATTAGCGCGATCGGAAAGCTTGCTGACTTCATTTAATAATTCCATGGTTGCCGCTATGGCGGTGTTAAATGTTTGGCGACGACCGAAATCATCACTGACTTTGGCAATGGTTTCGTGAGTTTTTCGGCGTAAATCTTTTTGCGCCTGCGGCAAATTAGCAGTATCCAATTTGCCAGGTTTGCCCGCGTTGATATGACCTTCTACAGCGCGCCATAAACGCTGCAAGAACCGATAGGCACCGGCAACACCGGAATCACTCCATTCCATACTTTGTTCTGGTGGGGCGGCAAACATCGAGAACAAGCGAACTGTATCAGCACCGTATTGATTAATAAGTTCTTCCGGGTCGACTGTATTGCCCTTGGATTTACTCATCTTGGTGCCGTCTTTCAACACCATGCCCTGGCAAAGCAAGCGTTCGAAGGGTTCGTCGCACGTTACCAGGCCTTCATCGCGCATTAATTTGTGGAAGAAACGCGCATAAAGCAAATGCAAAATAGCGTGCTCGATACCGCCCACGTATTGGTCTACTGGCAGCCAATAATCGGCGGCGGCTTTGTCGAGCATGCCACCTTCGAAGTTAGGACAGGTGTAACGCGCGTAATACCAGCTCGATTCCATAAACGTATCGAAAGTATCCGTTTCTTTTTCGACTGCGCGACCATTGAACTCTTCTTTGCGCCATTCAGGATCCGCTTTAATAGGCGATTGCACGCCGTTCATCACTACATCTTCCGGCAGCAATACCGGCAGTTTATGTGCAGGTACCGCAATTTCACCGCCTTCGGGTAAGTTATACATAGGGATTGGAGCACCCCAATAACGCTGACGGGATACGCCCCAATCGCGCAGGCGATAATTGGTTTTTACCTGGCCTTTGTGCGCCATTTCCAAGGTGGTGGCTATAGCATCAAAAGCGGCGTTGAAGTCGAGGCCGTCATATTCGCCGGAGTTGATCAATACACCTTTTTCGGTAAAGGCGGCTTTGGTTAAATCTATTTCTTCACCCTGTTGTGGGGAAATAACCTGAGCAATAGCAATTCCGTACTTCCGGGCAAATTCAAAATCGCGTTGATCGTGAGCCGGTACAGCCATGACTGCGCCTGAACCATAATCCATCAAGACATAGTTGGCGACCCAGACTGACACTGGCTCGCCGGTAATGGGGTGCAGGGCTTTTATGCCGGTGTCCATACCCGCTTTTTCCATAGTTGCCATATCGGCTTCGGCCACAGATTGTACTTTGCAGTCGGCGATAAATTTTGCCAGCGCGGGATTGGTGTCAGCCAATAATTTTGCGATGGGATGTTCCGCCGCGAGACTCACATAGGTCACGCCCATCAAGGTATCGGGGCGCGTGGTATAAATATCAAAACCGGTAAATTCACCCAGGGGGTTGGCTAAATCGAAGCGCATATCCAGGCCGCGGCTTTTGCCAATCCAGTTGCGTTGCATGGTTTTAACTTGTTCTGGCCAATTGGGCAGCTTGTCCAGGTCGTTGATCAACTCTTCGGCATAAGCGGTAATTTTAATAAACCATTGGGGAATCTCTTTACGCTCTACCAATGCGCCTGAGCGCCAGCCGCGTCCATCAATCACTTGTTCGTTAGCCAATACCGTTTGGTCAACCGGATCCCAATTCACCGTCGACATCTTCTTATACACCAGGCCCTTTTCAAACAGGCGAGTGAAAAACCATTGTTCCCATTTGTAATACTCGGGCTTGCAAGTGGTTAGCTCACGCGACCAGTCAAAGCCAAAGCCAAGCTGCTTGAGCTGGGTGCGCATATGGTCGGTATTAGAGTAAGTCCATTTTGCCGGGGCAGTGTTGTGTTTGATGGCGGCATTTTCAGCGGGCAGACCAAAGGCATCCCAACCCATAGGATGCAACACATTTTTCCCTTGCATACGCTGATAGCGTGTAATTACATCTGTAATGGTGTAGTTGCGCACATGACCCATGTGCAATTTGCCGCTTGGGTAAGGAAACATCGCCAGGCAATAGAACTTTTCTTTGCTGTGATCTTCAACAACTTTAAAGCTTTGCTCTGTGTCCCAGTATTGCTGGGCTTCGGCTTCTACGTCGGCGGGGATATATTGTTCTTGCATTGGACTCTTTTGCATTGGAAAGAATGGCCTATACTGGTTTGGAGAAAGGCGGTGATTATAAGGGCTGTACCGCCTGAGTGGGGAAAAAGCTTTTAAATATCTTATGTGTATTTTGCTGATCTTAACGAGGGGCCATTACCATGAAGCATATTAAAAATATTGACTCTGGAAATCCGGCAGAAACCTTTTTGGAGGAAGGTGCCAGTACCCTGTCGGCACTTACTGAGGGTCTGCATCAGGAAGTGGAAGATTTGGTTAAGCTTGAACTAACTGCAGAAGAAATGTTGCGTGAGGAAGCGGTGTTAGTGCGTGACTATGTGACCAAGGACGTAAGAAACTTCTGGCGTGATTTAAAATGCGAGGTTTTGTATTGGGAATTGATCCTGGCTGCGTTTATGTTGCGAGCCGCTGATCCTGCTCAAGTGGAATGGCAACGCGGACATTGGTGGGGGCAACGTATATAACTTATGGCAAGGATTGCCGTTCGTTAATCAATCCGGGTACATTTTTTCGTACCGATTTATACATGTTCAAATATTCGTTGGCTAATATGTTCCAGGAATATTGTTCATTGCATAGCCGCTTGGCGGCAGTACTTAAGCAATTTTTTGCGAGCCCATCATCAATTAAAGCATTTATTTGTTCCGCAAGATCAGAGTGACTCCCCGTTTCAAATCCTAAAAAGTGTTTTCCGTCTGTCGCCATCTCGTTAACTGTATCAATTTTGGAAGCAATAATGGCCGTACCAAGAAATGCAGGTTCCAGGAAAGAATAAGGAAAAGATTCACATTCGCTCGGCATGATATAGATATCTGATTTTTTGATGAGCTGGGATAGTTGCCAGCGACCGATCCAGCCGTACACTTTTACGTTACCCTGTAATGCATCGATTTTCTGTTGTAAAAACTGTTTATATTCGATAGCACTCTGATCATCCCAGGTGTTAGCTCTTTGACCTACCAGTAAAAATCTGGCGTCCGGGTTTTGCATTAGCACTTTCGGAATAGCATCCAAATAAAATTCGATACCCTTTCCAGGGGCCCATCTTGAAGCGCAAATAATGGTTTTCCCTGTGTCCCGTTTAAAAGAAAAAATAAAATTCAGCAAAAAATAAGCAACGGTATTTTTTAATCCAGGCAATGAAAAATCTGAATTGCTAATGCCGTTGGGGATTACATGAATACTTTTATGGGACAGCTCGGGATAGTTCGAAACTAGTCTTGTTTTAGATATTTCGCTTAACACATGAATAGCATCGGCAAGGTTGAGAATTTCCTGTTCGTAGGCGATTGATTCATCGAAAATAGCCCTGAGGTTTCTTTCATGCTTAAAGATGGAATGGCAGCTATAGACAAATTTAATATTAGAATTATTCTTCCTAATAAAAACCATAAGCGAGAGCATTTCTTTTGCTGCATGATGAATATGCACCATATCAAGATTTTTTGTGTTAATGATGCGGAGAATTGTTTGTTCGAGTGGTTCCTTATAGGTTTTTAGATGGAGGCCCTGCTCATACTCCATGCATGAAAAATAATTATTTTCAAAATTCCAATACAACACCAATACCCACAGGTTCGCTTGTGGTTGTATGCAAGGCACAAAACCATTCAAGCATGACCCAATTCCTCCGGAAATATTATTTCCGTATTCAAACGTAATAATGGCAATGTTGGGTGGATTGTATGGTTTCACCTTGACGACCTGCACAGATTTAATTTGGCATAATCTATACTTTTATATAAATATTTCCAAGTGCAGCCGTTATCCTTAACTGAAACAAGTTAATTTGTTCGGGATTTTAAAATTATATTAGCAGTCATGCTTGCTATAAGTATTTCCTGAAAATTTAATTTTAATATAAATGCAAAAAGTTTACATTTCTTTATTGGTGTTTACCGATTCAGAATTAATTAAGGATAAATTCAGATTTTTTTAAGAAGTTTTCTTCACCCTTCATTTACATTGCGAATGCAGCCTTGAGCCCCTTGGTGCCATTTCGGTACAGCTCTTCGAGCTTTTATAATAATTATAAAAATTGATTCGTCGTCTCCATAGATCCTCAGCATTAGCTCGTTGTGTTAACAGAATATGCGGCTGATATTTATTTTTATTTAAGATAAAGAATTTAATGGACCAAAAACTATTTAGACAGCAAGCCTTAGAGCAGCACACGAGCCGTTTATACGGTCGTGTTTTAGTTGCCCCTAATGGATCATACACTGGATTCGTCTTCTTCTTTGCGATTTGGTTGCTATTGGCTTTTATGTGGTTGGCCACTGCTACCTACACGCAGACGGAAATGCTTAGCGGGTGGATCGAACGCGCTTCGCCAACCTTGTCAGATACTTCTGAAGGTGCCTCTGTGATTGTGACTTTATTAGTACCCTTGCAATTTACACCGTTGATCACCGAGGGGCAGGTTATTGATCTTCATTTCACTGATTTTCCATCACAAAAAAACATCTCTTATAAGGCCACCGTAAGATTAATTGATAGCAAGGTGATTTTGGCAAACGAACTTACAGGGCAAGCGATACAGATAGGAGCACCGGTACAGAAAGTTACTGCTGTGCTTCCATCGCAAACCGTGAGTGTATATGGAAAAAAAATAACACTGCGCAGCGGAATGAGGGTGGCATCAAGGCTTGAAATAAAAACGCAGTCATTGGCTAGCTATATTTTCAAAGACTTGTTAAGTCCTCAAGGTGAGCGGCTATGAGTGAACATGTGGCTGATGCTGATCATATCTTTGAACAGCGACCAGAGGCATTACTGCATTTTAGTGGCGAAAAACGCCTACCGATTATTTATCAAACAGAATCTGCAGAGTGCGGCCTGGCTTGCCTGGCAATGATTGCGGGCTATTACGGTTATGAAACCGATCTAAATAGTTTGCGGCGTCGTTTTTCCGTTTCTACACAGGGTATGCATTTGAAACACTTGGCTGATGTCGCCGGCCAGATGGATTTCACTAGCAGAGCAATTCGTGCCGATATGGAGGAGTTGGATGATCTATCACTTCCTTGCATTATTCATTGGGGTGTTAACCACTTCGTTGTGTTAAAAAAAATCACGGCGAATAAATATGTTATTCACGATCCTGCATCGGGCGCGCGAACAATTAGTCGAAGTGAATTTAGTAACTTCTTCACTGGCGTATTGTTGGAATTAAGGCCGACTCAAAAATTTATTGCGGGAAAAGATACCAAAAAACTAAAACTGAGTGATTTTTGGAGCAAGATTACAGGCTTAAAACGAAGCCTGGCCCAAATACTTTTTCTTTCGTTAGCGCTGCAACTTTTTGGTGTGGCTGCACCATTTTATATGCAGTTGGTGGTGGATAAGGTTATTGGCCAAGCTAATTATAGTTTGCTGTGGGTTATTGCCAGCGGCTTCACTTTATTATTTCTAGTTCAGTTGTGTGTTTCAGCGTTGCGCGATTACATCATACTTTACTTATCCAACCGGCTCAGTATTCAAATGGCCGCTAATCTTTTTTTTCATCTTATTCGCTTGCCGATGGACTATTTTTCCAAACGGCATATGGGCGATATCATTTCTCGTTTTGGTTCTTTGGCGCAAGTGCGACATCTATTGACGACAGGATTCGTTAGCGCATTGATTGACGGGCTAATGACTCTAGTAACGCTTACCGCCATGTTTTTATACAGTGTGAAGCTAACCTTTATTGTATTAATTGTTGTTGTTGTCTATGCCTTGTTGCGGGTGGTGCTGTATCAACCATTCAGGGAATTAAATGAGGAGCGTATTCTTGCCAGTGCCCGGGAGAATACCCATTTCATGGAATCCGTTCGTGCTATTCAAGCAATTAAAATATTTCAGCGTGAGAATGATCGCCAAAATCAGTGGCTAAATCGCTTGGCTGATGTTTTAAATAAAGATATAAAAATTTCACGCTGGAGTATTGGTTATGGAAGTATCAACGGTTTTTTATTCGGCATGGAAAATATTGTAGTCATTTTTTTGGCCGCTACTACGGTTATAGACGGCCATATGTCGCTGGGCATGCTTTACGCATTTATCAGTTTTAAATCCAGTTTTATTCGCTCAGTAGATAGTCTAATTTCACAGGCCATCGAATATAAAATGTTGGAAATTCATCTGGATCGTCTGAGTGATATCACGTTTGCGAAAGCAGAAGAAATCGCAGCCCATAATATTCTATCTACAGTTTCCGCCAGTGATAGTAATAGAATTATTAATGATCGAACGAATTCAAAAAATTTAGATTTAAAAGGAAAAATAGAAGTAAAAAACTTAGGTTTTCACTATGACGGAGATGATCAATATGTATTTAAGAATGTCAGCTTTACGATTAACGCGGGTGAAACGGCGGCGATTACGGGGCCCAGCGGGTGTGGCAAAACGACGTTATTAAAATGCCTTATGGGCTTAATTCAACCCACCGAAGGCGAAATACTTATTGATGATAAGCCAATTAAGTCAGTAACCAGCTATCGCAGTCAAATTGCAGGCGTAATGCAAGATGATCAATTAGTGAGTGGCGATATTGCAGAAAACATTGCTTTTTTTGCACTCAACATCGATTTGAATCAAGTCCATAAGTGTGCGCAGCTTGCCTGTATTTACGAAGATATTTTGAGAATGCCCATGCAATTTAATTCATTGATTGGCGATATGGGCGCGAGTTTAAGTGGTGGTCAAAAACAAAGAATTGTGTTGGCGCGCGCGCTCTATCGCGAGCCTCGCATCCTGTTTATGGATGAAGCCACGAGTCACCTCGACATTGCTAACGAAGCATTAGTGAATGAAAACATTAATGCTTTGCGGATGACGAGGATACTGGTGGCGCATCGGCCGGAAACGGTGCGATCCGCAGGGCGGCAAATTAACATGGCGGATTTTCTTTTATGAAGCCAATAACTCTAATGAAATAACCTCCTAGGAGAATACAAATGCGTAAATTAACAATGAAAGAAATGATGGCAGTGGCTGGTGGCGGTTGCACTACTACCTGGTCTCCATACTCAGGTTACACCACTACTTGCACTCCTGCATGCACTACCCAATGGGTTCCTTATGTAGGTTATGTTTGCCGTTAATTAGCATTCATAATTAGTGCGGTGGGCTTACTGGTAAGCCCACCTTTTTACAACCTTGACGAGGTCTTTATGAAAAAACACGAACTGATCTTTGTTGCCTTCGGGTCTTTAGGTGATATTTATCCTCTGCTTGCAGTGGCAAAAAAAATGAAAAATAAACATAACGTCATTTTTTTAGCCAATGAGTATTTCCGCAAACACATCGAAGAGGCTGGCGTTAGTTATTTTTCGGTCGGAACGGTCGAAGAGCAGCTAACAGCATTGGAAAGTAAAGGTTCTACCGGTGAAACAAACGATGGGAAAATAAATCGCTTTGACAATATCATCGGCAAAAACTTTGAGCGCGTGTATAATTTTCTTGAAGCTAAAGTCAAGGCCGGAATAAAAATGGTGGTGGTTTCCCATGGCAATCTTAGTCCTGCTGTTCTGGGTTGCGAAAGATTTAACATTCCGTTAATTCTTACTTATTATGCTCCCTCACAAATTCCGGATAACCGTGAGGATATGATCCTCTTATTGTCGTTCTACGGAAAAAACGAATGGCTTTTGCGCAATATCACGTTGCCATTTATTCTTTTTAAAAGTCGGTTATCTTTTGATATTAAACCTGCTTACAACAAACATCGCGAAAAATATTCATTACCACCACTACAAAATTCATTTGCCGGATTTTTCAGTAAGCTCTCGATAAAGAAAAATACACTAGCATCGCGTGGGCTTCATATTCCGCTTGAAATAGCGCTACTGCCGCGATGGTTTGCTGAGCCCATAGGGCAAGAATTTAACCGCGTGAGATTTGCTGGCTTTCCTTTTTATGAAACCCAAAGTCTGGAATCCAATCTGCGTGCTGATATGTTTATTGCAGAACATGGAAAGCCCATTGTATTTACTCCCGGCACTGCTGTTGAAGATGTGGAAGCTTTTTGTAAGGAAATGATACCAATTTGCCGCAAGTTGGGTTCGCCTGGCATATTTGTTTCCAAGCATGGCGCTGAGGCTTTTGCGAAAATTAAAAAAGTTGATGATGTTCCATTGATATATATAGAGCATGCAGATTTTTCCTACTTATTACCGAAGTCGCGCTGCCTTATTCATCACGGTGGTATAGGCACTATGGCACAAGCTATTAAAGCAGGGATTCCCCAAATTCTTAGGCCGAGAATGTATGACCAGCCATCGAATGGTGTGAGAGTTATGATGTATGGTTTGGGTGGTTCAATTGCCCCTTCCCATTACAACGCGGATATGGTTTCCAACATATTAAATCATATTGAATCCAATCCTAAACATAGAGAATTGTTACCTTACTACAGCGAACAAGTGAATTTGGAAGATGGTGTGGAAAATTGTTCCATGCTCATTGAACAATATCTTAATCAAGAGTTTTACAGTCATGAAGAAACTTATGGCAACAGCAGCTTATCTCCAATACAACAAGCTAGCTAATGAAAAGAAAAGCGTTTTCAATTCGCTAAGCTCTATGGCTAATGGCACCTTTGAAGTTATTAAAGGTTTTCACTATGGTGTAGAAGCATTTAAAAAAGTGCAGTGTAATATTTGTAATTGGAGCGGTAGTAAATTTTGTGATTTTTACACCGGTTATAATCACGTTTATGAAAACGCAGTGTGCCCTCAGTGTTATTCGCATCCGCGTCACAGGGCTTACTATATATATCTTGAAAAGTTGCTTACAAAATTCGACAGGAAGATAAAGCTACTTCATTTTTCGCCAGAAGTGTCTATCACAAAGTTTCTCGCTTCACATGACAATATTGAATATTTAAGTGTTGATATTGATCATTCGAAAGCTATGCGAAAAGAAGATATTACCAATCTGTCATTCAAAAATGATTCATTTGACCTGATTATTTGTATGCATGTTTTTGAACATATTGACGATGATAAAAAAGCTATGGAAGAGGTTTTTCGTGTATTAAAACCCGATGGATATGCATTATTGGATGTGCCGATTGACGTAACCAGGTCGACTACCTATGAAGATCCTTCTATCACTTCACCTGAGGCGCGCACCAAAGAATTTTGGCAATGGGATCATGTTCGGTTATATGGCATGGATTATAAAGACAAGTTGCGCGCTATTGGATTCGATGTGAATGAAGACTATTACATAAAATCACTTGGTAAAAACTATACGGATCGTCATGGAATGGAACTAATCCCAAGCTATTTGTGTACAAAATTTCAAGGATTGGATTGCGTTGAAAATATGTTATTAGCCCATCCCTAGGGAGGCTGCATAATTCTGTGTAGAAAAAAAATATGAAAACCTGTTATATCTATTTTAGGAAAAAGATCTGGCAAGGTCTGGTATTAAAAAAACTTAATAATAAAGATTTCACTATCATTGCAGATGATTGCTGGGGTGCGGAAATATATCGAAAATTAGGTTTGGAATACAAAACTCCTTGCGTGGGGCTAATGATAAAAGCGCCTTGTTTCATCAGTTTGGTAGAAAATTTTGATGAAAAAATAGCGCAGAAACTAAAGTTTGTAAGAGCCTCAAAGTATCCGCAGTTGCAGCATGCATCTTATCCAATAGGTACGCTGGATGGCGATATTGAAATACATTTCTATCATTATAGTTCTGAAGCAGAAGCTGAGCGAAAGTGGCAAAGGCGCGTAAAACGTATCAATAAAAATAATATATTTTATAAATTAGACGCCGAAAAAACTAAACAAGAATTCCCTAATGTCTATGAAGAATTAATTGAAAGATTTAATAAAATTAGTGATAAAAAAATAATTTTAAATTCGCAGTCTGAAAATACTAATGAACACGCTCTATTGGTAGATAACTGGGGATTCGATGGACGGCTAATGTTTAAAAAATCTTTGCTGTTTTTTGATCTTGCCCACTGGTTAAACACTGGGAATCTTATTAATTCATTCGGTAATAAACTTGCCTATTATCTTTTGTTGGCGCCGCGGGCAAAAAAAGGTATGGAGTGAGTATTTTTGGTTGATATTAAATATATAGCTCAACTACAGCTCAACGAATTATCCGTGGCCTAACAACTCACGCAAAGAGGTAGAGATGAAAGATATCATTATAGGTGTGGTTTCAGATTACGATTTTGACAAAGTTAAGTTATGGGTTAATTCTGCCAATAGCTGTGGGTTCGATGGATTGAAAGTGATGATCGCATTTAACATTAGTGATGCGACAAAAAAAATGCTGGAGGAAAATGGATTTACGGTATTTCTTGCATCGCCGGAGCGCAATGCTAATGATGATGGTTATTTATTTATGGAGGGATTTACCTACAGAGTTACCGCAGCCAGACATTTTTACACCTGGTTATTTCTTAAGAATGTTAAAGAAAAAATTCGCTATGTGATCGCAACCGATGTTACCGATGTGATCTTTCAAAACAATCCCTCCCGCTGGCTGGAGCAAAACTTGGGTGATAAAAAAATATGCGTGGGAAGCGAAGCAATTAGTCATCGCCATGAGCCTTGGGGTGATCAGGTTATGCATGAAACTTTTGGCTCAGAAGTACATGAACACATGTGCGAGCAGCCTATTTATAATGCGGGAAGTTTTGCCGGTGAGTATGAATATTTTCTCGGCTTATCATTAAATCTTGCATTAGTTATTTTTGGCTTGAATCAGCCATTACCTGATCAGGCTTCTTTGAACGTACTCTTAACTACGCAGCCCTTTAAAGATATTACAAAATTTAATGACCACGATACCAGCTGGTGTTGTCAGTGCGGCACAACAGCTGCGCCAGATAAAATTGATTCATTCAGGCCTCACTTGCATAGCCCTGAACCAATATTTGACGGCGAATATGTGTATACCAGCAAGCGTGAACCTTATGCATTAGTACATCAATATAATCGCAATCCAGCTTGGAAAGCAGCTATGGAAAAAATCTATGGCTAATGAAAACCAATTGCCGTTGTTGCCGCTGAGTATTGGCATATTAGCTTGGAAAAGTGGCGCAACCTTGATCCGCACACTTGAATCTTACAGGAGAAATGGATTGTTCAATCTCACGTCGGATATCTATGTGCTATTCCAGGATGCCTCACCGGAAGACCATGAAATTGCTAAGCGATTTAATGTAAAGGGAATTTTTTTACCGAACAATATTGGCCTTGGGCAAGGTTTCGCATATTTGGCTGAAAATGCGCGATCCAAATATTTGCTTATGCTGGAGCATGATTGGAAGCTAATAGAAAATGCTCATACAACATATGCACGATTGGAGGAAGGTATCAATTTACTGCGGCAAGGTTTTGATTGCGTTCGCTACCGACATCGTAAAAGGTTTGGTTACCCACATATGGCAGTTCAACATTTTAGAAAAAAAGATCCAGATTATTTCGATGACTGGATTTTGCTGCCGGGCCCACACGTGCTGGAAGCTGTCCATTGGCGAAAATATCCAGAGAAGGAATGGCCAGATAAAATCCAAAAAGAAAATAATTATTTCGTTACTACTTCACGCTACGGTTGTTTCACCAACAATCCGTGCATGTATAGAAAAGATTTTTATATAAAAAATGTAACTCCTTACGCTGGTGAAGGGTATAGCAACGAACAAAATATATCTTATTGGTGGGCGCGTCAGAACTTCAAAATAGCGCAGGGCGAAGGTCTTTTTCAGCACGATGATAGGGCCAAGTATGGCCATCCACTCCAGCTTGCTATTAAGCACTGGATTAGCAATGTAAATCCCATACATAGGAATAAATGGTGAAAATACTTATCTTGGGTGCCAGCGGAATGCTTGGCAGCACACTACATCGAATTTTTTCAAACGATGCTAAATTCGAAGTGTGGGGCTCATTTCGCGGAATGCGTGAGCCTAGTTTTATTGAAAGCTTATCAGGCATTAATACTTTATCTTCTTGTGATTTTTTACAGCAAGGTAAGCTGGCGTCAGTAATGAATAAGGTAAATCCACAGGTAGTCATAAATTGTGTAGGACTAATTAAGCAAAACCCGGACAGTTATGATGCGCTGCAATCGGCTATGATTAACGGCCTGCTTCCACATCAGTTGGCAGAAATTTGTGAAAGAATGAATGTCCGCTTAATTCATATCAGCACGGATTGTGTTTTTTCAGGAAAAAAAGGTATGTATACGGAATTGGATAAGCCTGATGCTACTGATATTTATGGTACAACCAAACGCCGTGGTGAAGTGATTGATAGTCGCATTGCGTTGACTTTAAGGACGTCAATGATTGGGCATGAGCTAGCTAACCATAAATCGTTGTTGGATTGGTTTCTTGCTCAGGAAGGGACAGTGCCGGGGTTTTCCAAAGCTGTTTTTTCTGGACTAACAACGGTTGAATTGGCCAGAGTCATTAAAAAAATAATACTTTTTTATCCGTCGCTGTCTGGTTTGTACCACTTATCCGGCAAGCCTATTGATAAATATTCATTGTTGAACTTAATTGCAAAAATTTATAAAAAGAATATAACGATTGTTGAAGATAAAAATATTGTTATAGACCGATCATTATATTCAAAAAAATTAAAAACCCTTATTGATTACCAGCCGCCTTCTTGGGAAAAGATGCTTACAGAGTTGTATGCTTTTAATAACAATACAAGCCGGGCTAAAGCTTATGTTTGCAAATAAAACGTTACTTATTACCGGCGGTACGGGGTCTTTTGGTCATACTCTTCTCAATCGTTTTTTACATACTGAGATAAAAGAAATACGCGTTTTTAGTCGCGATGAAAAAAAACAAGAAGATATGCGTATTCAGTTGGCGCACGAAAAAATTAAATTTTACATCGGCGATGTGCGTAGCCCCGACAGCATCGCCCAAGCAATGACCGGCGTTGATTATGTATTTCATGCGGCTGCGCTTAAGCAGGTGCCGTCTTGCGAATTTTATCCACTCGAAGCAGTCAAGACCAATATTTTGGGCACCGAAAATGTTATTAATGCAGCGATAGCAGCGAATGTGAAAAGGGTTGTTGTGCTCAGTACTGATAAAGCGGTGTATCCCATCAACGCTATGGGTATTTCTAAAGCAATGGCTGAAAAGTTAGTGGTTGCAAAATCCAGAATGATTTCTGAGCAAGGTCCAATTATTTGTGCAACACGTTACGGTAATGTTATGGGATCAAGGGGGTCGGTAATTCCATTGTTTATTAATCAAATAAAACAAAACCAGCCCATTACCATAACTGATCCCAGGATGACCCGTTTTTTGATGTCGCTAAATGATTCCGTAGATTTGGTTTTGCATGCATTTTTGCATGCAAATCAGGGCGATATTTTTGTGCAAAAGGCACCTGCAGCTACGGTTGGAGATTTAGCGAAAGCGATACAAGAGCTATTCCATTCCAGTTTAGAGCTAAAAGTCATTGGGACTCGGCATGGTGAAAAGCTATTTGAATCTCTGGTGTCGCGGGAAGAAATGGCAAAAGCCATAGACATGGGAAAATATTATCGAATTCCTGCAGACAATCGTGATTTAAATTATAAAAAATACACCTTGGAAGGGGAGCAGCAGATATCAGCACAAAGTGATTACACTTCGCACAATACTCATCAATTAAATATTGATGAGATTAAAGCTACGTTAATAGGCGTAGAGGGTATGCAAGAGGATATTTCATCTGTGCTGTCGCTGAACGACAAGCCTGCTAAGGTTACAAGCGCTCGCCTGGCTTTTTCCTAAATCAAGTTAATGCCGTTAAAATTTTCCGAGTACCCATACAATATTTAAGGGATGCATGATTATGCTTGCCTAGGTCTGCGTCTTTGGCATACAATCCGCGTCCCTGAAAATAGGTATACGACGCTAGTCACAAACGCTCAAGCATGTCGCTAGGCTACTTCGTGTCGTCCAAGTCCAAGTTCTGCTTGGAAAAAACAGGTTGGAGCAAAGTATGTATGCAATTTTTGAAAGCGGTGGCAAACAACATCGTGTAGTGATAGGCGAAACCCTTAAACTCGAAAAAATCGAATTCGCCACTGGTGGCATCGTTGAATTCAACAAGGTTTACCTGGTTGCTAACGGCGAAAATATCAGAATTGGTGCTCCCGTTGTAGAAGGCGTGACAGTAACTGCTGAAGTTATTGCTCAAGGCCGTGCCGACAAAGTGAAGATTATTAAATTCCGTCGTCGTAAGCACTCAATGAAGCGTCAAGGTCATCGTCAGTGGTTCACCGAAGTGAAAATCACTGGCATTAACGGTTAATAGCCATCCATGGTTGATAGCCGGAAGGCTAATGAGGAGTAGAATATGGCTCACAAGAAAGCTGGTGGTAGTACGCGCAATGGTCGCGATTCCCATTCCAAACGCCTTGGTGTTAAATGCTTTGGCGGTGAATTGATCCCTGCAGGTAGCATTATTGTTCGTCAACGCGGCACCAAGTTTCACCCCGGTGTGAATGTTGGTCTCGGCAAAGATCACACCTTGTTCGCCAAGGCTGATGGTCATGTTAAGTTTCAAATCAAAGGCGAATTTAATCGTCAATATGTAAGCATTGTTCCAGTTTCTGCTTAATTTTGACTTTTAGTGCCCTTGCTTGTTAACTTAAGCAGGAATATTGAAGAACAATAAAAAAGCCCTGTCATTATCGATAGGGCTTTTTTTATATTCAGGATGAGTGCCAGGCAGCAGGTACACGGATGCGTAACTATGGCTGCAAAAATTAGTTAATCCCGCACTAAAGCGGCATATGTTTTCCCGGAGAGTATTGTGAAATTTGTTGATGAAGCCCCGATTCAAGTTGTAGCTGGTAACGGCGGCAATGGTTGCATGAGCTTCCGCCGGGAAAAGTTTGTCTCTAAAGGCGGCCCTAACGGCGGTGACGGCGGTGACGGCGGCAGCGTTTATCTGGTTGGCGATGAAAATTTAAATACCCTGATTGACTATCGTTTCCAGCCTAAATATCAAGCTGAGCATGGCAAGAAGGGTGGCAGTAAAGACTGTACTGGTGCTAAAGGTGAAGATTTATTTTTGCCAGTACCTGTAGGCACGACAGTTATAGATACTGATACTGAAGAAGTGTTTGGCGATTTAACCGAGCACGGTCAAAAATTAAAAGTGGCTCAGGCAGGGTTCCATGGTCTGGGGAATACGCGCTTTAAATCCAGTACCAATCGCGCTCCGCGCAAAATTTCTTACGGTTCTGAGGGTGAAACTCGTAACCTCAAGCTAGAGCTTAAAGTGCTGGCTGATGTGGGCATGTTGGGTTTGCCGAATGCAGGTAAATCCAGTTTCATTCGTGCAGTTAGCTCAGCGAAGCCCAAAGTGGCTGACTATCCATTTACGACATTAATACCTAATCTTGGTGTGGTAAAAGTCCAGCAATACCGTAGCTTTGTCATCGCCGATATTCCTGGCTTGATTGAGGGTGCATCTGAAGGTGCTGGTTTGGGCGTCCGTTTTCTTAAACACCTTACTCGTTGCCGCTTACTCTTGCATACGGTTGATATGTCGCCCGTAGACGAATCTGATCCAGTGGAAAATGTGCGAGCTATCGCTCGGGAATTACAAAAGTTTAGCCCCACGCTCGCAACCCGAGATCGTTGGTTGGTACTTAACAAAGTCGATTTATTAGATCCTGAAGAAGCGGAAGCTCGTTGCCAGGCTGTGGTTGATGCCTTGCAGTGGACAGGTCCGGTATTTCGTATATCGGCTTTACATCGTGAAGGTACGGCAGTTATTTGCGGCCGCATCATGGATTACCTTGAGGCAATTTGGGAAGCCGAGCGCGAAGATCCTGAATTGCATGAGCGTGAGCTTGAAGCACAAAATCAAATGGCTCAGGAAGCGCGTGATCGCATCGATGAGTTGCGCGAAGCTTTACGTGCAGCCAGACTTGCTCGTGGTGAGGATGATGACTATAACGATGATGATTACGACGTTGAAGTGGAGTATGTTGGCTATTAGGATGGGCGTCTGGCATTCAAGGGTAAAGTTGTAGGGGCGCTGCTTGCCGCGCTCTAATGATTAAGTGCAGGGCAGGGCGCAGCAAGCGGTGCCCCTACATTAACAATAAAAAATCATGAACACACAGCCATGAGTAAAAGAGACATAATTCCCAGCGCCAAACGCTGGGTGGTAAAAATTGGCAGTGCGTTATTAACCAATGACGGTAAAGGCCTCGATGCTCAGGCCATTGCTGGTTGGGTGGCGCAAATGGCTGAGCTGCGCTTGCGCGGCATTGAAGTGGTGTTAGTGTCCTCCGGTGCCGTAGCGGCTGGGATGCACCGTTTAGGTTGGGATACTCGTCCTACGGAAGTGCATAAACTGCAAGCCGCAGCTGCCGTTGGCCAGATGGGTTTGATTCAAACCTATGAAGTCGAATTCCAACGCTTTTTTTTACACACCGCGCAAGTTTTGCTAGATCACGATGATTTTTCGTCACGCCAACGCTATTTAAATGCGCGTTCCACCATAAAAACTCTGGTGAGTTTAAATGTGGTGCCGGTGATCAATGAAAACGATACGGTAGTTACCGATGAAATTCGTTTCGGTGATAACGATACGCTCGGTGCTTTAGTGGCCAATTTAATTGAAGCGGATTTGTTGGTGATTCTTACCGATCAACAAGGAATGTACGATAGTGATCCGCGCAATAATCCCAATGCAAACTTGCTCAGTGAAATAGCTGCTGACGATAATCGCCTTGAGCAAATGGCGGGTGGAACCGGTGGGGCGCTTGGCCGCGGCGGTATGATTACCAAAGTGCGTGCAGCGCGTGTTGCGGCACGTTCAGGTGCTGACACAGTGATAGTTGGCGGGCGTATTGAAAATGCTTTATTGCGTATCGCTGCTGGGGAAAATATAGGTACGTTTCTGTGGGCTGAGCAACAACCTCAAGCTGCGCGCAAACGTTGGTTGTCTGGTCATTTACAAACGCGCGGTATGTTAATACTGGATGACGGTGCAATAAAAGTTTTGCGTGAACAGGGGAAAAGTTTATTGCCCGTGGGTGTAAAAGAAGTGCGAGGTGATTTTACTCGTGGTGACATGGTCATATGTGCTGATAAAGAGGGGCGTGAAATTGCGCGAGGTTTAGTTAATTACCACGCGGATGAAGCACGTAAAATTATTGGTAAGCCCAGTAGCCAAATTATTGAAATACTAGGTTATAAAGATGATAACGAACTTATTCATCGTGATAACTTAGTGTTGTCCTAAAAAATGAGTTAGTGATCGATAAAAAGCCCGCAGTTAATGCGGGCTTTTTATTAATGAGCCAGGGCTTTGCCACAATGTTGTATCGATGCATCGGTTTAGGTACGCTGTGTACCCAATGAAATATAGGATTATTAGTTGACATGGTAGCTTGGTGGCCCTTAATTTGGCGGAGAAGCGGTTGGCAAGAAATTGATTGTGTTGCCTATGAATCTGCTTATGCGCAATTTGGTGGTAGCGTTATAACGCATCCACAATTTATTGCTAGCGTGTCGTCATTGACAGGTATACCTCTAAGATATTTTGGACGATTCGACGGTGAGTCATTAATCGGTGCTGTGCCAACCTGGCAGTCCTTTATCGCTGGTGATAAACGTGCGCTAAAGCGGGCAAAGCAGTATGAAAAAGTAGATTTGGGGAATATGGAAGTTATTTTGCCATTTTCACCGAAAGCTGATGCGGTGCCATTACATTTTAAAAGTAACTATCTTTGTGCTATGCATGCGGCACATATCAGCTCCATCCATAAACAATCAGAAACCCTGAGTTTGTTGAAAAGTTATAGTGGCAACGAGTTTTCTAAAAAATTTCAATACAACAGAAATCGCGAATGGAGGTTGCTGGAAAAGGCGGGTGGCGTTGTACGGGATATGAGTGAATTTTCACTTTCTGAAATCTTCAAATGGTACGTTGAATTATTTGAATTGCGTTGGCAAAAAAAGCCTAAAGCCTATGAGAGTTTATATGAGCAGCTTGATGCGTTAAAAAGCTTTTTAACGGGGAAAATATTATTTTTGCACGATAAGCCAATAGCAATGCAAATTCTATTTATGGCGCATTCACCGGAATGGATTTCTGTTGAGTTTTTAAATGGCGGCGTTGATCCTGCGTTTCATCACTACAGTCCCGGGAGTGTGCTGACTTCTTTAAATACGCAATCGGTAAGTCACTATGCACAAGCTCAAGGAAAACAACTGCGTTACTCGTTTGGCCTTTCAGACGCTGATTACAAAGCCTTATGGTGCAATCAAGTGCCTTTTTATCGAACATAAGGTTTTTGATAATTTCAGTAATTTACATTTAGAAAATGATTGGATTTGCCGGAATTAAAAAAACAATTGAAGTGAGGCCAGACCTGGAAGATCAATTGTGATCCTTAGCCATACAGGTTTAGAAAAAACCCTACATTTTTGTGAAAATGTAGGGTTTTTTTAAAGTTAATAACTAATAGCTGTGGGAGAGCAGTTATTGATTTGCGGCAAATGGCATCACTTTGCCGCTATCAGCATCTTTCGTTTTAATTGCTGCATCGCTGGTCAGAGTGGGTTCGGCAGTAAAAGGTAAAAGCAATTCTTCCGGTTTGCCCTTACAGGCTTTCGCCAATTGTTCGCGTCGCTGCGCCAACATTAAGCCAATCGCTTCGCTATGTTTTTCATCGATTCCGGGAATTTGGTTTTCGATTAATTGGGTAATATTGGCTGCTAGCTCCAAATATTTGTCGTGTTCTTCGGCGAGTTTTTTATCTTCAAACATGCTTCCGTCTCTGTCACATTGCCATACGGCGATTACTGCCATGGTGTTGCCCTCGTGGTTATACTGTTTTTATGTACAGTATTCGTGTCTAGCTAGATTGTCAACCTGTTTTTTTTAAAGATAGCCTTTGGGCATTATTTTATCCAATTGAATGACGAAGGGGTTGCCATAATCAAGATGAATCTGTAGCCTTTTCCTCCGCAACTTATCGCACTTCTGTTTTATTTTCTCCGATTTTGTTGGTCATAGATCAATTTCTTATATCTAAACCGCCCCTTTGATGCCAAATAATTACGCACTTAATGTATCACATTAAGTTTCCTCCTTACTCCTTTGATTTAAATAATTTTCTGCTGTTTTTGGTGATTTTTTCCTCACCCGTTCTCTGTTTTTTCCTGCTTTTTACCGTGATTTTACGCGTCTTTTCGCAATTGCTTGCTTGACTTTGCTTGGTCCCGAATTATAGTGAGCATTGTGGAAAAAAGTGGGTTTTAGTGGATTTTTGTGGAAAATCTGCGGTCATAAATGCGATATGAACGTTAAGTGGTGAAAAGTGTTTACAGGTAGTTATTCAATCAGCATGGACCCCAAGGGGCGCATGGCCATCCCAACCCGTATTCGCGATGAGTTGATGGCATTGTGTGGCGGACGTTTGGTGGTGACCGCGCATACCGAGGATCGCTGCCTATTGGTTTATCCCGAACCCGAATGGTTAATACTTTTGCCGCAAATTGAAGCCTTGCCCAGTTTTAACAAAGTTTCCCAGCGCGTGAAACGCATACTCATTGGCTATGCCAACACTTTAGAACTTGATGCTAACGGCCGCTTTTTGGTGCCGCCTACGCTGCGCGATTACGCGAATCTTGATAAAAAAATGATGCTGGTTGGGCAGGGTAAAAAGTTGGAATTGTGGAGTGAGGAGTCTTGGCTCGCACTGTTAGAACAGCCCGCCGATGATGAAATCCCCAGTGAAATGTTATCGCTTTCGCTTTAGAGCTGCTTGATAAACAGTCATGTGCAGATTTTCTTTTCAGGTGCTTTTTAGGGGAACCGAGTGACTCAAAACCTACACACTACCGTGCTGTTACAGGAAGCGGTGGGTTCGTTAATTACCGACAAGTCTGGCTTTTATGTGGATGGCACTTTTGGTCGCGGTGGCCACAGTGCTTTGATACTCGCGCAGCTGTCCGATACCGGGCGTCTGCTGGGCATTGATAAGGATGTTGCCGCTATCGCGGTAGCTAATGAGCGATTTTCTGGCGATGCCCGTTTTGCTATCGCCCACGGTTCGTTTGCTGAGCTGGCTGAACTTATTGCGGCGCGTGACATGACTGGAAAAGTTAACGGCGTGTTATTGGATTTAGGCGTTTCATCACCGCAGTTGGATGAAGCTGAGCGTGGATTTAGTTTTCAAAATGATGGTCCGCTCGATATGCGAATGGATCAAACCCGTGGCCTAAGTGCAGCCGATTGGATTAATACAGCGGCTGAGGAAGACATTGCCTGGGTGCTTAAAGAATACGGTGAAGAGCGCTTTGCCAAACGTATGGCTCGGGCCATAGTTGCAGAGCGTTTAAAAGCGCCCTTTACGCGTACCGGCCGCTTGGCAGAGATTGTAAAAGAGGCTAATCCGGCGTGGGAAAAAGGCAAGCATCCGGCTACCCGTGCGTTTCAAGCGATTCGTATTTATATCAACAACGAATTGACGGACCTGGAACAAGTATTAGAGCAGGCGTTGCGAGTTTTAGCGATTGGCGGAAGGTTGGTAGTGATTAGTTTTCACTCTTTAGAAGATCGGGTGGTAAAGCGATTTATTCGTCGTCAGGAGCAGGGGGACCCAGTGCCCATGGGTGTGCCTATTCGTGACGAGCAGCTCAATAAACGACTCCGTTCGTGCGGCAAGGCGACTAAGGCGAGCGATGTAGAAGTTGGCATTAATGTGCGGTCACGCAGTGCGATTATGCGAGTCGCAGAAAAAATATCCTAAATAAATACTTATTATTTTTCTTGATCCAACGGAGCATCATGAATCAACTGCAAACAAATACTCCAACAAAAATAGCGGCATGGCTGCTGCTGTTGGCTATTTGTTTGTGGGTTTTGGTGGTGGTCTCCGCGTTGGGTGTTGTTGCCTCTACTCAAGAGGTGCGTCGCAATGTTCATCAACTCGAAACCTTGCGCAACGAAGCCGCTCAGTTGCAAGTGGAGTGGGGGCAATATTTGCTTGAGCAAAGTACCTGGGCTGCTTATAGCCGTGTTGAAGGTATTGCCGTTCGCGAACTCAATATGTTTGCGCCAACTTCCGAGCGAGTCGTGATGGTGGCTGAGGATGAATAAGTTGGACGTTCCGTCAGCTGATTTTTCGTCCAGCAATATGCTGTCAAACAAAGATCGTAAGCCACTCAAAATTGCTCGCTGGCGCTTTTATTGTGTCGCTGGTGTGATGAGTATTTTGGTTGTTGTTTTAATTGGCCATGTTGCCAGTTTGCAAGTGTTACCCAATGCCGATAAAGGTTTTGAGTTTCTGCAAAGTCAGGGCGAGTCACGGACTTTGCGCACTGAAATTATTACCGCTTATCGCGGAGTCATTACTGATCGCAATGGCGAGCCCCTGGCCGTTAGCACTCCCGTCATAACACTCTGGGCAAATCCAAAAGTGTTATTGCAAGCCCCGCAGCGTTTTGCTGAATTAGCTAAGGCGCTAGCGATTACCAAAGCAAGTTTAAATTCCCGTTTGACTCGCTATGCAAACAAAGAGTTTATGTATTTGCAGCGGCAAATGTCTCCGGATGCCGCGCAAAAAATTATGGATTTGGATATCCCGGGCGTGCACAAAAAAACCGAGTATCACCGTTATTATCCTGCGGGTGAGATTGCCTCGCATATTGTCGGTATGACCGACATTGATGATCGCGGTCAGGAAGGTTTGGAGATGGCTTATGATGCCTGGTTGAGCGGTGAGAATGGCTCAAAACAAGTATTAAAAGATTTAAAAGGTCGCACTGTAAAAGAATTGCAGCTGATTAAAGCGGCGCGCTCTGGCCAAAATCTCACCTTAAGTATTGACCTGCGTTTGCAATATCTTGCGCATCGCGAATTGAAAAAAGCCGTCGAAGACAGTGGCGCCCTCTCGGGTTCCCTGGTCATTCTCGATGTGGAAACAGGAGAGATATTAGCGGTTACCAATTACCCATCCTATAACCCCAATGATCGCGCTCATGCGCGCGGACCCAATTTGCGCAATCGCGCAATTACCGATGTTTATGAGCCGGGTTCCACCATTAAACCTCTAGCCATTTTGGCAGCACTTGAGTCCGGCAAATTTAAACCCAGCGATGTGATTGATACCAATCCTGGTTATTGGATGGTCGGCAATAAACGAACGACGGATCACCAAAATTATGGAGCTTTGGATTTGTCCATGGTGATTGCAAAATCCAGCAACGTTGCCATGTCGAAAATTGCTCTGCAGCTAGACCCTAACGCAGTGGTCAATATGTATAGTCGCCTTGGCGTTGGGCAACAAATGGGTACAGGTTTTCCCGGCGAAGCGCCAGGGCATGTTCCATCCCTTAAAATGGGGCAACTTATCGAGCGAGCTAACGTAACATACGGCTACGCGGTAAATTTAACCGTGTTACAGGCAGTGCAAGCCTATTCAGTAATTGCAAGTGGCGGTATAAAACGTCCAATTTCATTATTGCGTGTTGACACTCCACCGCCAGGCGAAAAAGTTGTCGATAAAAAATTTACCGATGAAGTGAAGTCAATGTTAACCCGTGTGGTGGCAGCTGAAGGAACCGGCACACGTGCACGCGCAATTTCATATTCTGTTGCGGGCAAAACCGGTACTGCTTTTAAATCCGCATATGGTCGTTACACCAATAAACAAATTTCATCTTTTGCTGGCATGGCACCGGTTGAAAATCCGCGGATTGTTGCCATGGTGGTCATCGATGAACCGCAAGGCGCAGGCACCGCTGGCAATGGTGGCTATGTGGCAGCACCTGCATTCTCAAAAGTAGTGGAAGATGCTTTGCGTATGTTGCAAGTTCCACCTGACAGCCCGGTACTCAACACTGAAGATGAAAAGTTAGCGATGGTGCACGCTAAAAAATTAAATGAAAAAAATCGAGTTGCTGTGCCAATAGAACAAGAAGAGGGGTTGCCGCTATGATGCATCAACATCAATACGCCAGCTTTAATCTCCAGCAACTTCTGCCAGAAATGCAATTGGACTCGGCCGCGAAAATAGAAATTTCCGGTATCTGTCTGGACTCTCGCCAATTAAAAAAAGGTGAAGTTTTCATTGCGTTTGTGGGTACAAAAATAGATGGGCGACATTTTATTGCTGCCGCAATTGAATCTGGTGCTACCGCAATTTTGGTAGAAGCCGATCAGCAGTGGCAGGGCATTAACTGGATCGGATCTGTCCCGATTATTGCGCTTGATAAATTAGCCCAGCGCGTTAGTGAAATTGCTGGAAATTTTTATCAACATCCCAGTAAAAAAACCCGTTTGATTGGCGTTACCGGAACTAACGGTAAAACCACCTGTACTTTATTGCTTAGCCAGCTCGCTGCCTTGTTGCAAAAACGCGGCGGAGTTGTGGGAACCCTAGGTTTCGGTTTATTAGATTCAACACTTGTTGCGCCGCTTGCCCAACAAATTGGCGCAGTTCAGTCCACTGGCCTTACGACTCCCGATCCTGTTTCTTTGCAAAAAATTCTCGCGCAATTTGTTGACCAAAAAGCACTGACGGTAGCCATGGAAGTTTCATCCCATAGCTTGGTGCTTGGTCGCGTCGCAGCCCTGCAATTCGATACCGCTATTTTTACCAATCTTACGCAAGATCATTTAGATTTCCATGGCGATATAAAGCAATACGGCAAGGCCAAAGAAAAATTGCTCGCCATGCCTAACTTGCGTCACGCTATTATTAATTTCGATGATCCCTGGGCAAAAAGTCTTCAGCAAATGGTTCCCGCAGAAGTCGGCACGGCAAGTTTTTCAGTAGAAGATTCTGCGGCAGATATTTATTTGAGTGATTTGCGCTTAACTGCAAACGGTGCTCAGGCCCGACTACATTCGCCCTGGGGCGAAGCAGATTTGATTTCGCCGTTTATCGGTAAATTTAATCTGAGCAATTTGTTAGCCGTGATTGCTAGCATGTGCGTTGCTGGTTTTCCACTGCAAGATGTATTAGGTTTTGTTCCGCAATTACAAGCGGCGCCGGGGCGGATGCAAGCAGTTGCACTCGATGCCAGCAATCAAGATATTAATGTCATTGTGGATTATGCCCACACGCCTGATGCATTAGAAAACTCCTTGCGTGCAATTCGTGAGCACACAGCGTCTGCACGCGTGTGGACCGTATTTGGTTGCGGCGGTGACCGCGACAAAACCAAGCGGCCGCTGATGGGCCGCATTGCCGAAATAAATAGTGATTACATTATTCTGACCAATGACAATCCGCGCAACGAAGAGCCGTCTGCCATAGCTGCCGATATTATTCGCGGCTTACACAATCCCAATGGCTATTTATTGATTGCAGATCGCGCCCAAGCCATTGATTTTGCCGTGCAACAAGCTAAGGCCGGCGATGTCGTTTTAGTGGCTGGCAAAGGCCATGAGGATTATCAAATTTTTGCCGGACAAACTTTACCCTTTAGCGATATTCGTCAAGCTCGTTTGGCTTTGCAGCGCCGCTTGGCGAAGCGTGATGTCGAACCTTTGCGCACGGAGCGGATGTCATGATAGCGCCAATGACGTTGATGCAGGTTGCTGATTTCTGTCGCGAGTCCCTGAGTGCCAATTTAAAAAATGGCGATGCAATATTTTCGCGTGTTAACACTGATACTCGCAGCTTGGTGGCAGGTGAGTTATTTGTTGCATTGCGCGGCGAAAATTTTGATGCGCATGATTTTTTAACGCAAGCCGCTGAAAAAAATGTTTGCGGTATGGTGGTAGAAGTTTTCAATTCTAATATCGCGTTGCCGCAATTAATTGTTACGGATACTGTGTTAGCGCTGGGAAAAATTGCAGAAATGAACCGCAATGCATTTTCCGGGCATCTACTCGCTATTACTGGCAGCAGTGGAAAAACTACCGTAAAAACCATGCTGGCACAAATCTTACGTGAATGTGGCGAAGTCTTAGCCACGTGGGGTAATTTTAATAATCATATTGGAGTGCCCTTAACCTTACTGCAAATTGAAAAGCAGCATGAATACGCTGTGATAGAAATGGGCGCGAGCGGTATTGGTGAAATTCATTATTTATGTTCATTAGCAAAGCCTGCAGTCAGTATGGTGAACAATGTGATGCCTGCGCACATTCAGGGTTTTGGTTCTATCGAAGGTGTGGCCCAGGCAAAAGGCGAAATTTATCAGCAGTTACCAAGTCATGGTTCTGCTGTTATTAATATTGATGATAAATTTTCGTCGCAATGGTTGGCGCAAGTAAAAACTAAGATAATAACTGTGTCACTCACTAATCCCACTGCTAATTGTTTTGCAAAAAATATTGCTGTAACTGCTAATTCTGTTGAGTTTAATTTATCGCTCAATCTGCATGAAATAAATATTCGTTTAAATTCCATGGGCGAACATAGCATTCGCAACGCGTTAATGGCTGCCGCAATGGCATTTGCGGTTGGTGCATCGCTTGCGCAGATTAAAAGTGGATTAGAAAAATTTTCTCCGGTAATAGGCCGCATGAGTTCTCACACAGGTGTTAACCAGAGTGTGATCATTGACGATAGCTACAACGCTAATCCAGGTTCAGTGCGCGCCGCGATAGATGTACTCGCAGCAACAACCGGCCAACGAATTTTAGTGTTGGGTGATTTAGCTGAGTTGGGTGATAACGCGGCTACATTACATGCCGAACTCGGAATCTATGCACAGCATAAAATTGATCGTTTTTTTACTCTGGGTAATTTGAGTCGCTATGCGAGTGATGCTTTTGGCACTTCGCAGCATTTTACCGAGCGTGGTCCGTTAATTGAAACATTAAAAAAATTGGCAACGCCAAACACCACAATATTAATTAAAGGTTCGCGCAGCGCCAAAATGGATTTGGTGGTGAGCGCACTTTGCCAAACTGAAGAGCAGCAAGTGGATAAGCAATTGGAAAAAAATAACGTGAATAAGAATTATGCGGAAGACGCTCACAGGGGAGATAACCACTAATGCTTTTTTGGTTAGCAGAACAATTAAAAGAACATGTTCACGGTTTTGCCGTATTTCAATATTTAACCCTGCGCGCGATTTTAGGGGTGCTTACTGCACTGGGCATTTCGCTGTTATTTGGGCCCTGGTTTATTCGTCGGTTGAGCGAATTGAAAATTGGCCAATCAGTGCGCACTGACGGACCACAATCGCATTTGAGCAAATCAGGTACTCCCACCATGGGCGGTGCTCTAATTCTAGTTGCCATTTTTTCCAGCACTTTATTATGGTCTGATTTAAGCAATCGTTATGTCTGGGTGGTAATGGTTGTTACCGCCATATTTGGTGCGGTAGGTTGGGTTGATGATTATCGTAAAGTCGCCAAAAAAGATTCGCGTGGTTTACCTGCTCGCTGGAAATATTTTTGGCAATCTATTGCCGGTGCCGGTGCCGCAACATTTTTATATTGGACAGCAGCGTCGCCGACAGAAACGCAATTATTTATTCCTTTTTTCAAAACCTTCGCATTGGACATGGGTTTGTTTTACATAGTGTTTAGTTATTTTGTGATTGTGGGCACCAGCAACGCGGTCAATCTAACTGACGGTTTGGATGGCCTCGCCATTATGCCCTGTGTCATGGTTGCAGGCGCTTTAGCGTTAATTGCTTATCTTGTCAGCCACTCAGTTTTTTCCAATTATTTGCATATTGCTTATGTGCCGGGTGCTGGCGAGCTGGTGGTATTTTGTTGCGCCATGGTGGGAGCAGGTTTAGGTTTTTTATGGTTTAACACATATCCCGCTACGGTATTTATGGGTGATGTCGGTGCCTTAGCGTTAGGCGCGGCGCTAGGTGTTATCGCGGTCATTATTCGTCACGAAATCGTACTTTTTATTATGGGCGGAATTTTTGTGCTTGAAACCGTGTCGGTTATTTTACAAGTCGCTTCGTTCAAGTTAACCGGCAAGCGAATTTTTCGCATGGCACCGATTCATCATCACTTTGAATTGAAGGGTTGGCCGGAGCCACGAGTGATTGTGCGTTTCTGGATTATTACCTTGATGTTGGTATTGATTGGTTTGGCAACATTGAAAATTCGTTAAATATTATTCAACATTAATATTATTCAAGATAGGAAAGAGAATTAATCGTGACACAAATGATTGCTACCAGTCGTATTAAAGCTGTGATCGGCACCGGTATTACCGGCTTGTCGGTTGCGCGCTTTCTTATGCAAAAACAGCATAAATTTGTCTTGCTGGATACGCGCCTGGCACCACCCAATTTAGAAAAAATTAAAGCGGAATTTCCCGATGTGCAACTTGAGTTGGGTGAGCTGAACTCTGAAACATT
Organism: Pseudomonadota bacterium; assembly: GCA_040386215.1. GTDB lineage: Bacteria > Pseudomonadota > Gammaproteobacteria > Pseudomonadales > Cellvibrionaceae > Cellvibrio. The sequence continues at coordinate 8,593 of JAZKFX010000053.1, read as the reverse complement.
ATTGCAATGCGATGAAATTATTGTCAGCCCCGGCATCTCGGTAGAAACACCAGCCATTGCCGCTGCAAAAAAGGCGGGTATTCCCATTGTTGGCGATATCGAAATTTTCGTCCGCTTTGCCAAAGCTCCCATAGTCGCCATAACCGGATCTAATGCAAAAAGTACAGTCACAACCCTGGTTGGCGAGATGGCTGCACAAGCGGGCATCAAGGTGGCCGTCGGCGGTAATTTAGGTACACCTGCACTTGATTTAATCAATGATGATATTGAACTCTATGTGATGGAGCTTTCCAGTTTTCAATTGGAGACAGTGACCAGGTTAAATGCAAAAGTGGCCACCATTTTAAATATCAGTGCGGATCATCTAGATCGCTATGCCGATATGCGCGCTTACATTTTAGCGAAGTTGCGAGTTTACTTTGGTGCCGAGCATATTGTGGTCAATCGCAATGATGTACTTACTCACCCACCATTGGCCGCAGGCGTTAAGCCGATTTATTTTGGCGGCAAAGCTGACTTCGGCAGCTTTGGTTTGTTGCATGATAATGGCGAAGACTATTTGGCAAAAAATCTAACGCCACTCTTGTCTACACGGGAATTGAAAATCAGCGGAAAACATAATGTCGATAATGCGCTCGCTGCATTAGCGCTTGGCGATGCCGCAGGCATTCCAATGGCGGCGATGCTTGAAACCTTAAAAACATTTCGCGGTTTGCCGCATCGCTGCGAATTTGTTGCTGCAAAAAATGGAGTGGAATTTTACAACGACTCCAAAGGTACCAATATAGGTGCAACCGTTGCCGCTATCGCGGGCCTGGCAAGAAGCCCGGCAAAATTAATTGTCATTCTTGGTGGTGAAGGCAAGGGCCAGAACTTTAGTGAATTAATTCCAGTGATAAAAAATAATGATTGTGCGTTGGTATTGATAGGCCGCGATGCCAATCTCATCGCTCAAGCAGTAGCTGAACTTGCGCCCGTAGAATTCGCCCACTCAATGCAAGATGCGGTCAATAAATCATTTGCGTTAGCAAACTCGGGCGATGCGGTGTTGTTGTCCCCTGCATGCGCCAGTTTTGATATGTTTAAAAACTACGAAGATCGCGGTGAACAATTTTGTGCGGCGGTAATGCAGTTGGGTGAAGCACAATGATTAGCTCCCCAATGAATCAACTTATGCTCAGGCAGCGGGTTGATTGGCCGATTTTATTGTTGTGGCTAGTGCTTTTGTCAATTGGGTTAGTCATGGTTGCTTCTGCATCTATTTCATTTTCAGCCACTAACTATGACGATGGATGGTATTTTGCAAAACGCCATGGAATTTTTACCTTGATTGGATTATTGCTTGCCGTTTTTGTGGTAGCCGTGCCTATGAGTGTGTGGCAAAAATACTCGGGTCATTTTTTGATTTTCACTTTGTGTTTATTGTTCCTGGTATTAATTCCCGGAATTGGTCGCCGTGTCAATGGCAGTCAGCGTTGGCTTAACCTGGGCCTGATTGCCATACAAGTTTCGGAGATTGCCAAAGTCTGCGCAGTAGTTTTCTTTGCCAGTTTTTTTTCGCGTCGTTATCAAGAGCTACATTCAGGTTGGCAAGGCTTTTTAAAACCCATGCTAGTTCTTGGCGTATTCGTGTTTCTGTTATTGCTGGAACCGGATTTTGGTAGTTCGGTCGTATTGAGTGTAACGGTAATTGCCATGATGTTTATTGCCGGCGTAAGAATCTGGCACTTTTTATTGTTGATTCTTGTTGGTGGCAGCGGCATGGCTTCAGTGGCAATTTTTTCGCCCTATCGTATGGAACGGTTGAAAACATTTTTGGATCCCTGGGCAGATCAATTTAATGGCGGCTACCAACTTACCCAATCTTTGATCGGCTTTGGTCGCGGTGAATGGACTGGGTTAGGTTTAGGCAATAGCTTACAAAAATTATTCTTTTTGCCGGAAGCACACACGGATTTTATTTTCGCCATTATCGCGGAAGAATTTGGTTTGCTCGGCGCTGCCGTAGTAATTGGTTTATTTGCGGCCTTAATCCTGCGCATTATTATGGTTGCAAAAAATAATGTTGCTCATGAAAAAATGTTTGCTGCCCTGGCAACCTTTGGCGTTGCCACGTTATTGAGCTTTCAAGTATTTATCAATGTGGGTGTGGCTTCCGGTTTATTGCCTACCAAGGGTTTAACGCTTCCCTTCATTAGTTATGGCGGCAGCAGCTTGCTGGTGAGTTGCGTATTGATTGCTTTTGTCTTGCGCGCGCAATGGGAAGTTGCTGGTCTGAGTAACGCCGACGCTGTGCCGATATTTACAGACACTCCATTTAATACTGCGGCCCTGAATAATTTTGTCGCTCGTCACTCTGCGAAAAAACCAATGCGGCCAAAGATTCAGAAAGTTGAAGCAGGATCGAAAAGACCACAATCCATGAGTGAACGCGGTACGCGTAAGGCTGTGAGGTTATAGATGATGACCAACACAACTCCTTTGACGGTAATGATTATGGCAGGCGGTACCGGTGGCCATGTGTTTCCTGCGTTGGCAGTGGCCGACGTTTTGCGTAAACGCACCGTGCAGGTTGAGTGGTTAGGCACGCCGCGCGGTATAGAGAATTCGGTAGTGCCCGCAGCGAATATTCGTTTGCACCATATTCATGTAAAAGGCGTGCGTGGTCACGGTGTATTGGGTTTATTAAAAGCCCCTTTCCTAATTGGCTTAGCGGTAGTGCAGGCCATTGTTATTTTCAAGAAAGTGAAGCCCGATTTGGTTATTGGTTTTGGTGGTTTTGTTTCTGGTCCTGGTGGTGTTGCGGCAAAAATATTGGGCAAGCCGTTAATCATTCATGAGCAAAATGCTGTAGCTGGAACAACCAATCGGTTGCTAGCAAAAATCGCCAATCGCGTGTTAATGGCTTTTCAAGGTGCTTTTAAACCATCAGACGCTATTGAACAAAATAAAATAATTGCTGTAGGGAATCCAGTTCGCCACAGCATCGCAGCTTTAGCTGAACCTTTGGTGCGTTATAACGCTCGTGCGCAACTTAAAGAACCGCTGCATTTATTAGTATTGGGTGGCAGTTTAGGTGCGCAGGCAATTAATAAAATTGTGCCTGAAGCTTTAGCGCAATTACCCATAGATGTGCGCCCAACTGTGTGGCATCAGGCAGGAAAAAATCATATTGAAAGCACAATTGCTTTGTATATGAAACAACAGATCAATGCCAAAGTGGATACTTTTATCGAGGATATGTCAGTCGCTTATGCCTGGGCTGACATTATTGTTTGTCGCGCTGGTGCTTTGACAGTTTCAGAATTAATGGCAGCAGGTGTTGCCGCTGTATTGATTCCATTGCCAACTGCTATCGACGATCATCAAACTCATAACGCCGCGATTCTAACGCGAGCTAATGCAGGTGTTGCTATTGCCCAGCAGGAACTAACCGCGGAAAAGTTAGCAACATTGTTATTAACAACATTATTAGATCGCACCTATCTGCAAACACTCGCGACCAATGCCCGCACGCTTGCGTTGCCACTTGCGTCAGAAACTGTTGCTGATATTTGTCTGGAGATTGCTAGTGAATAAAACTCTGGGTGTTTGTGAAATGCCTTTTTATGAAGTGCCGGAAATGCGCCGTATTCGCCGAATACATTTTATTGGTATCGGTGGTGCGGGCATGAGTGGTATCGCCGAAGTGTTGATCAATCAGGGTTATGAAATATCAGGCTCCGATATTAAAGCTTCAAGCGTGACTGAACGCTTACAAAAAAAAGGCGCGATTGTTTTTATTGGCCACGCTTCTGCAAATGTGGTGGACGCAGATGTAGTTGTGAATTCCAGTGCGGTGAACAATACCAACCCGGAAATTATTCATGCGCGGGAGTTGCGTATTCCCATTGTGCGTCGCGCAGAAATGTTAGGCGAGTTAATGCGCTATCGCCATGGCATTGCCGTAGCGGGTACGCACGGTAAAACGACTACTACGAGTTTGTTGGCTTCGGTGTTGGCCGCAGCTAAACAAGATCCAACGTTTATTATTGGCGGTTTGGTTAACAGTACGGGAACTAATGCGCAATTAGGTGCGAGTCGCTATTTGGTCGCTGAAGCAGATGAAAGTGATGCATCGTTTTTACATTTGCAACCCATGGTTGCGATTGTGACCAATATCGATGCCGATCACATGGAAACCTATGGTGGTGATTTTTCGCGTTTGAAGAAAACGTTTGTCGAGTTTTTACACAACTTACCTTTCTATGGTTTGGCCGTGTTGTGCGGTGACGACCCGGTGATACGCGATATTATTCCCGGTGTCGCACGTCCTATTTTAACTTACGGTTTTAATCAGGATAACGATTATCGCGCGATGAATATTCGCCAGGAAAAGATGCAATCCGAGTTTGATGTAATGCGCCCCGGCCACGAAAAGCCGTTACATATCCGCATCAATATTCCCGGTGTTCATAACATTTTGAATGCGACTGCGGTTATTGCCGTAGCGACCGATGAAGGCCTGAGTGATGAAGCGATTCAACAAGGCTTGGAAAATTTCCAAGGGGTTGGTCGTCGTTTTCAAATTTACGGTAACTTTTCTGTAGGCGAAGGCGATGCCATGTTGGTGGATGATTATGGCCATCACCCGCGTGAAGTTGCTGCAGTTATCCGCGCAGTTCGTGAAGGTTGGCCGGGGCGCAGGATAGTCATGTGTTATCAGCCGCACAGGTATACACGTACGCGCGATTTGTATGAAGATTTTGTGGAAGTGCTTTCGACCGTTGATGCATTGGTTATGTTGGAAGTTTATAGCGCAGGTGAAGAGGCTATACGCGGTGCAGACAGTCGCCACCTTTGCCGTAGCATACGTGCGCGTGGCCAGATCGAACCCATTTTTGTGGAAACGGTAGAAGGTGTACCTGCAATCATTAAAGATTTAGTGCGTGCTGGTGACATAGTGATTACGCAAGGTGCCGGCAATGTGGGTGTGTTATCCCCGGAATTAGCAAAACGCCAATTACAATAAAACGCCATTCCAATAAAACGGTAGGGCAATGAGGTTAAATAAAAAATGCAGTTTGTAAAATTACCGATTGACGAAAACTTTAAAAAGCAACTCGGCCGAGTTGGTGTGTTGTTAGGTGGCCAATCATCTGAACGTGAAATTTCTCTGCAAAGTGGTGCCGCCGTTGTCGCTGCTTTGCAAGAGGCTGGTGTTGACTATGTGGCTATTGATGTTGGACCAAATGCGATTGCAGATATTCAGGCTGCTAAAATTGATCGCGCATTTGTGATCTTGCATGGTGTTGGCGGTGAAGATGGGCGTATGCAGGCAGTGCTCGAATATTTACAAATTCCATTCACTGGCAGTGGAGTTCAGTCATCAGCGCTTGCGATGGATAAATTGCGCACTAAACAATTGTGGCGCGGCGTTGGTTTGTCTACTCCTGATTTTTTTGTATTAAATGCAAACACTGATTGGAAAAAAGTGCTTGCCGATTTGGGCGGTGAAGCCATGGTCAAGCCCGCGAACGAAGGTTCAAGCATTGGCATGGCGCGCGTGAAAACAGCCGATGAATTAGCGGCTGCGTTTATGGTTGCTCAACAATACGATGGCAGTGTGATTGCCGAGCGTTTAATTGTTGGGAGCGAATACACGGTTGCTATTTTGGGTGATGCTGCATTGCCACCGATTAAGCTAGAAACCGATCATAAATTTTATGATTTTGATGCGAAATATATTGCCAACGACACGCGCTACATTTGCCCTTGCGGTCTATCACCGGCAAAAGAGCAAGAACTGAAAGCTTTGGCTTTAGCAGCATTTAATTCTGTGGGCTGCAAAGGTTGGGGCCGGGTCGATGTTATGGCTGATGCTGAAGCAAATTTTTATTTGTTGGAAGTGAATACTGCTCCCGGCATGACGAGCCACAGCTTGGTACCCATGGCTGCGAAAGCGCAGGGGTTATCGTTTGTTGAGTTAGTCTTAACCATTTTGCGTTGCAGTTTGTAACTCCATGAATCTTAAATCGCCAGGCAATTTCTCACCACTCAACAGGTTGGATAGTGAGATAGATGTTTTGATGGATGCGCCGCGTAAAGTGCCGCGGGTAAGAACATCCATCGTTGGCGATAAAAAATTAACGTCTCAGGATGCATTTGAACAGCGCGACACTGCAAACCGCGAAACGAATGAACGAAAATCCGTTCGATCAGAAGCAGTGCAGCGAGAAACAGTTAAGCGCGAACCGATGGAGCGCGAGGCTGTTAGGCGAGAGCCAGCAAAACGCGAGCAAGCCAAGCGAGAATCCGTTGGAGGAGAGCCGATTGGAAGAGAGGCTCCATGGGAAAAAACGAAAGAGCAGAAAAGTAATGAGCGCAGTGCATCAACTAAACGCGGTACTGAAGCATCGCCGAGGTTGGAAGCCCGCAATCGCGACCCGTTAATTGAAGCGCAGGTGCCGCGCGCAGATACGCATTTTCGTCGCGAGCGCGGTTACAGCAAAGCGTCACCGCAAGGCAGCTCAAATGCAGTAAAAGAAGTTCGTGCAAAAGTATCGCGCATAGTTCTTTATCGCGGCTTGGGGCTAATGGTATTGCTTTGTGCATTTGCTGGTTGTGCTTACTTTATTAGTGGACCCATCGCCAAATTATTGGAGCGGCCATTAAAAAGTGTAGCGGTGGAAGGGCGGTTTCAATATTTTCCAAAAGAGCGCGCTATGGAATTAATCGCGGCAGAAATTGATGGCGATTTTTTACAATTAGAATTGGAAGATTTGAAAGCAGTGCTACAAGCTGATCCCTGGGTAGAGAATGTATACCTTAGTCGCCGTTGGCCAGATACCCTGGTGGTAAAAGTGGCAGAGCAGCAACCCATCGCACGCTGGGATGCTAACGGTTTTTTAAATCAACGCGGTGAAATTATTCGCGTAAAAGAAGTCGATAAACTTTTGGGGCTGCCGTGGTTGCAAGGTAATGAAATAAATGCGCGCGAAATCATGCAGCAGTATCAAGATTTATCGACGCTATTACGTGCGCGTGGACTGGAAATAAGCATACTAAGTTGCGATAACAAAAAATCCTGGCGAATAACCTTGAAAAATGATGTAGAAATTGCCATTGGACGCGATCAAGTGATGGAAAAAATGCGTAGATTTGTTACTGTATACGATAATTTTTTAAACGGTGTTTGGGCCGATGTAAAATCGATAGATGTAAGGTACACCAATGGAGTATCTGTTCGTTGGGTAACAGACTCAGTTATGGCAAAAAAATATTTAAAGCCGGATGCAGCAATTAAATCCGGAACTGTAAAACCAAAAGCTGCAGCACCAAATGGGGTAGTACCAGAAATGGTAAAATCGGAAATTACAAAACCGAAATTGTAAAACTGAAAGCGGTAAGACCGAAAACTCCAAGTCTGGATCTATAAGGCTAGAGTCTGAAAAAAAATGATACCTCGAAAAGGTAGTGATATAAAAAATACATGACGACCGAACTTTGGTGTCGCTAAGTTTTAGAAACGGGGTAAACGCATGGCAAATGTTAGTGACAACAAAATGATTGTAGGCCTGGATATAGGCACATCCAAGGTTGTGGCTATCGTGGGCTCAATTACCCCGGAAGGACAATTAGACATAGTTGGCATAGGTTCGCACCGTTCAACCGGTTTGAAAAAAGGTGTTGTGGTTAATATTGAATCGACTGTGTTATCGATTCAACGTGCAGTTGAAGAAGCTGAATTAATGGCCGGTTGCCAAATTCACTCAGTGTATGCGGGTATTGCCGGTAGTCATATTCGTAGTTTGAATTCGCACGGAATTGTTGCGATTCGTGATCGCGAAGTTTTTGCTCAAGATTTAGAGCGAGTGATTGATGCTGCGCAAGCTGTTGCCATACCTGCAGATCAAAAAATTCTCCACATTTTGCCGCAAGAATTTTTAATTGATGAACAAGATGGAGTGAAAGAGCCTTTAGGGATGTCGGGCGTTCGTCTCGAAGCTAAAGTGCATTTGGTGACTTGTGCCGTTAACGCTGCGCAAAATATTGAAAAATGTATTCGTCGCTGCGGTTTGGAAGTTGAAGATATTATTTTAGAACAGCTCGCATCCAGCTACGCGGTGTTGACCGACGATGAAAAAGAACTGGGTGTGTGTGTAGTCGATATTGGTGGCGGCACCACGGATATTGCAATTTTTAAAGATGGTGCGATTCGGCATACAGGTGTAATTCCCATTGCCGGAGATCAGGTGACCAATGATATAGCTATGGCATTGCGCACACCGACACCGAATGCTGAAGAGATAAAAATTCGCTACGCCTGTGCCCTGGCTAAATTAACCAGCCCGGATGAAACCATTAAAGTCCCTAGCGTCGGTGATCGCCAACCACGTGATTTGTCACGGCAGGCATTGGCTGAAGTTGTTGAACCGCGTTATGACGAATTGTTTACTTTAGTTCAGTCAGAGTTACGTCGCAGTGGTTACGAAGATTTAATTGCCGCCGGTATTGTGTTGACAGGCGGAACATCAAAAATGGAAGGCGTGGTGGAGCTGGCGGAAGAAATATTTCATATGCCGGTGCGCATTGGTGCTCCACAAAATGTAAG
>JAZKFX010000052.1:0-52405 GCA_040386215.1 Pseudomonadota bacterium | reverse complement strand
TTTTTGTATACCGCATACCGGTGTTATCAGTATGGGTTTTTATTGCCGCGTTTTCGGTAATGTTTTTTTCATTCTATGATAAATATCGCATCCTGGAAGTAGCCCTAAAAAAGAATGAAGTATTGCTTACCTCATTGCCAAAGCTTAGCGCTACGCAAGACCACGGCACCTTAAAAAATAACTTTAGCTATGATGGCAACCGGCTTTCCATCGGCGATCATCGTTATGCACAAGGCTTGGGCACCCACGCAAATTCGGATATTAAATACCAGCTTCCAGAAGGAGCGATTCAATTTAGCTTTATCGCCGGGCTAGACGATGAAGTTGGCGTAGCCGATGTTCAATTTTCAGTATGGGGTGATGACAAATTGCTTTGGGAATCTAAACCTTTCTACGGATATGAAGAAGCAACCGAGGTTCGGGTTGATGTTCGTGGCGTAAAAGTGCTTAGCTTAAAAGTAGCAGCGCTGAAAGAAGACAAGTGGGATCATGCTAACTGGGTAAGTACAGTCATCACCCTGTCACAGCCTGAATCAACACAGTAAACAATAAGCCTTGGTGAGCACTAACAAATGCATTCATCAGGCAAACGTAAAGCAAATTTATAAGCGTCAACAATAATAGTAGAATTAGGCTTTTATATGATTACAGATAAAATTATTATCATAATCCCTGCTTACAATGAAGAGAAAAATATTAGCAATGTGATTCGCTCGCTTAAGGAAGAGAATTTACAATTCGAATGCGTAGTCATCAATGACGGTTCTAAAGACGACACCCAACATATGGCTGAAGCGACTGGATTAGCAACAGTCATTCAGTTGCCTGCAAATTTAGGCATCGGCGGCGCCGTACAAACGGGTTTTAAATATGCGTTCTACCATAAATTTGATTACGCCATTCAATTTGATGGCGATGGCCAACATTTAGCCTCAGAAATAAAAAATTTACTGGCGCCAATAAAAGCTGATGAATGCGATGTGTGCATAGGCTCGCGGTTTGTGCAAAAAACCCAGGGCTTTCAATCTACCTTTATGCGCCGCGTAGGAATAAAAATATTTGAAGTATTAAATAAGTTGCTTATCGGGCAAAAAATTACCGATAGTACTTCCGGATTCAGGGCTTACAACAAAGAAGCTATCGTATTTTTAGCGTCTAATTACCCTACTGACTATCCAGAACCGGAAACAATCATTTTATTAGGTAAAAATGATTTTAAGGTGAAAGAGATATCCGTAGAAATGCTGGAGCGGCAAGGCGGAGAATCCTCCATTTCGGGTTTAAAATCGGCTTACTATATGATCAAAGTTGTTTTGGCAATGTTAATGACCGCGCAACGACAAAAAATTCGCAGGAGCATAAAAAATGCTTAATTTCGTCGATATTCTGATTGAAAACCGCATCCAGGTATTTTCTATTATTGGAAGCATTTCATTAATATTAATTATTTTTAAATTAATTAAACGTAAAAAGCTTAAGGAAGAATATTCACTACTGTGGCTTGGCTGCGGTTCAATTTTTTTATTCTTTTCGATTTTTAAGCCACTGCTGCAGATATTTGCCGATAGCTTAGGGATTATTTATGCCCCCTCCGCTCTGTTGCTAATGCTAATCGTATCAGCGTTTTTAATTCTTATTCAATTTTCTGTTGTTATTTCCAAGCTAAGTGAAAGCAATAAAAACCTTATTCAAGAAGTCGGAATATTAAAAGCAGAATTTAAAAAACTTCAATCTCTTGTTAAGGATGTAACGTAAATGAAATCGTTAATGCTTTCGCTCATAAAATCAAAAATTACATACTTAATTATTGTTATTTTAGGTCTTATACTTTTTTCATCAAAAGCAATTCAACTGAGCTATTCAGAATTTACCCTAACCACACCTAGCGGGACGGTAGAACCCTTTAACTATCCAGCTTTTGTGCAATCACCAGAGCACGGGGTTTACACACTAAAAGGCAAAGTAACATTGGGGCGCTTTGCCAGCACTATAGTCCGCGTCATTCCCGATGATGAAGTTCTTTCGTTAAGGATTAATAACACACCGCTAGATTTGAGTATGATTCCAAGCCACGCGCGCCGTGACTTTAGCAAAGGCTTTGTATACGACCTAAAACCTTATCTTCACGTCGGCCAGAATGACATTGAAATTACTTACGCCGACCTGGGTGGTTTAATGGGCGTGATTATTAGCTCTGTTGGTGGCTCCACCTATAATAAAATTTTGTATGGCCTGGTTTGTTTAATGGGGCTCTTGCTCGCTTATAAATTTCTCACTGCATCTAAACTTAAAACATCCATAAAGATATTATTTATGGGCGCACTACTTATTCGCATTATCTATTTTTCCGTAACACCTCCCGATGTACGTGATCACGATCTGGGAGACCATACTGGCTACATCGAATACCTGGCGACAAATTGGGCTCCGCCGCCGGTGGATTACGCCGTTGGCGGTGCCTTTTTTCATCCACCGCTCTATTACTACACTGGCGCAATTGTGTATAAGATTGCGCAAGTTTTTGAGCCTACCAATAAATTTGCGGTTTTTCGCATCGAACAGTTGTTGAGCCTGGCCTACTCCATGGGCTTTGTACTATTTGGTTTATTAATTCTCGACCAATTGTTAAATGCCGTGAAGCGAAAAGAAGAAGCACCAAAGATAAATGAGCCGAAGAAAGTCATTTATCGCCCCTTTCGCGCTTCAATGATTCGTACCAAAAAATTGTTGTTAGATAAAAATGCGAATCAATATATAAGTAAACCCAGTGCACAGGAATGCGAACAGCATTTAGCAGCAGAGGCAAAAGTTGCTCAACCATCTCGCTGGCTATTGGTAAGTGACTTGCGCGCTAAATTTAACAGTGATGGTTTATTTTGGATTATTGGAGCCTTATTTGCATTTTGGCCCGTAGCCATCATTCACTCCGTGCGTATTGGCAACGATCCAATGGAGTATTTTTTATTTACTGCAAGCTTGTACTACATTGCAAAATGGTATCGCGACGATAGAAAACGTGACTTGATCATCGCCAGTTTGATTGGTGCAGCAGCGATTCTCACTAAAGCCAGCGGGGAAATTTTAATAGCGGTATTGGCCATTACCGGTCTATACAAAATGCTAAAATCAAAACAATATCTCGCCTACTTCAAATTATCTATAGCGCCTATTTTGATTTTATTTATTGCATTTATTATCACTGTTGCACCCGGATTTATTTTAGTACTTCAAGGCAAGCGCGATAAACTTTATATTGATGATATTGATGGTTTATCCAAAGCAAATTTGGTGGGCAATACCGCTGCAAATTATCTCTGGCTTGATGTAAAAACATTTGTTACAGAACCCTTTACCGACCCTTATGACGACCGTATGGGGCGTCAATTTTTCTGGAATTATTTAGGTAAAACCGGTTTGTTTGGCGAATTTAAATACAATAGTTTGCTGTGTATTAATACCGCGGTGTTAACGAGCCTGCTTGAGATACTCATGCTAATTTATATTGGCTTTGGTATTTATCACATGACTAAAGATGATTTCAAACGACAGGCCGTTATTTTGCTTTCCGGCTTTTTCCTGTGGGCAGGAATTACCTACATGCGCATGACCTTCCCGGCCAACATCGATTTTAGATACATAGTGCCAATAATATTAACCTTCTGTTCGTTATATGCGTTCAGCATCATGAATTTCGAAAGGTCCGGTGCGATTCGTCTCGCCAATATCGGTAAAGTGTTAGCGCTGCTATTTACACTTTCCAGCATTGTCTTCATTCTTGGAGTAACCAAGCTAACATAGTTACTAACGAGTTCGTAGCAAAGAATTAAGCAATACAGAGTCAAGCAACGCAGAACTGGTGTGAATGAGAGATTAGAGTGCAACCAGGACTCTAATCGCTGCCACCAAAAAAAATTACCTTAAAGTGTAAAGCCGATGCTATCAGCACAAATAATAAAATTTATTGCCGTCGGGTTGCTGAATACACTGGTTGGTTATTCTCTGTATGCTGTATTTATCTATTTTGGTTTGGGTTACGTTTACGCGTTGGGGATTGCAACCATACTTGGTGTTTTGTTTAATTTCCAAACCATTGGCAGGGTTGTATTTGAATCCAGCAATAACGCATTATTGATCAGATTTATCGGTGTTTATATTATTGTATTTGGCGCAAATTTAGTGTTGATTAATGGCATGATTCGGTTTGGGTTAAACGCTTACAGCGCAGGCGCTGTTGCATTAATTCCTTCAGCGGCATTGTCTTTTGTACTCAATAAATACTTTGTTTTTAACAGGTAGCATATGAAATCTATTAGCGTGGTAACTCCTTGTTACAATGAGCAAGACAATGTTCAGGAGTGCGTCAATGTTATAAAAAATGTTCTTTCACAATATAAAATTTATTCGTATGAACATATTTTCATTGACAATGCATCTACCGACAGAACGCTGGAAATTTTAAAAGATATCGCCAGCGAAGATGAACACGTTAAAATTATTGTGAATAGCAGGAATTTTGGCCACATCCGCTCACCCTACTACGGGTTGCTGCAAGCTAAAGGTGACGCAGTAATTTTGTTTGTTGCAGACTTGCAGGACCCTGCAGCCTTAATCCCCGAGTTTATTAAAAAGTGGGAAGAAGGTTACCAGACTGTGGTTGGCACCAAGCGATCCAGTGAAGAATCTTCCATTATGTTTTCCATTCGTAAATTTTATTACAGAACGGTGAACAAATTATCGAATGTCAATTTAATTGATAATTTCACCGGCTTCGGATTATATGACAAAGAAGTCATTAATCATCTGCGCAGCATTGATGATCCTTATCCCTACTTTAGAGGTCTTATCGCTGAAATAGGCTTACGCATACACCAAATACCTTATGATCAACCGGTTCGCGTCAGAGGTATCACTAAAAATAATTTTTTTACGTTATATGACATTGGTATGCTGGGAATTATTTCTCACTCCCAGGTGCCGCTACGTATCGCAACCATGGCTGGCTTCCTCATTTCATTTATTAGTATCGTTGTTGCCATAGTCTATTTTCTTTTAAAGTTAATATTTTGGAATTCATTTACCTTGGGGCTGGCACCCGTCGTAATAGGTATTTTTTTCTTTGCTTCAGTGCAATTATTTTTTGTGGGAATTCTTGGCGAATACCTGGGATCCGTCCATCTATACAGTAAAAAAAGACCCTTAGTCATTGAAAAAGAAAGAATCAATTTTAATTAGTGTTCCACCTTAGCAGCGGGTTTTTTCATGCCAGTAGTCACTCTTGCCAACGCCAAACAATTTTCATGCGCTGCTGATGTCACATTGCTTGATGCTGCGAGAGCCCAGGGCTTGGTGTTGGAACACAGTTGTCGCACCGGTCGTTGTGGTGCCTGTAAAGCGAAAGTTCTTACCGGAAACACACAAGCCATAAAAACTGAAGAAGCGCTTAGCGATGAAGAAAAAAATGCTAATTATATTTTCACGTGCTGTAGAGCGGCCATTGATGATGTTGAACTTGATATTGAAGATCTGGGTTTACTAGGCGCAATTCCAATCCAAACGCTTCCCTGCAAAATCGATTCACTCGTTAAACTCGCACCCGATGTTTTACAACTATTTTTACGCTTGCCCCCAAAAAATAATTTTGTTTACCTGGCAGGGCAATATATCGATGTCATTGCCAAAAATGGTGTCCGCCGCAGTTACTCCATTGCCAACGCCTTACCGGTAAACTCTGCTGATGAAAATCAAAGCTCACCACATAAGATAGAACTTCATGTGCGCGAGGTCGGCGCCGGGGTCATGAGTCACTATTGGTTTAATGAAGCAAAAGCCAACGACCTCCTGCGTTTGGAGGGCCCGCTAGGCACATTTTGCTTTCATGAAAAAGCCCAACAAAATATAATATTTTTAGCAACGGGAACGGGAATAGCACCGATTAAAAGTATGCTGGAATATTTGGATAGCAGCCAAACTCAAACCCACTCAAAAAAAATATATGTTTATTGGGGTGGGCGCACGCCGAGCGATATTTATTGGCAGCCAACGTTTGCGAACCTCGATATTCATTTTTACCCGATACTGAGTCAAGCCAATGAACACTGGGAAGGTCGCCGCGGTTATGTACAGCATGCACTACTTGCAGACAAAATTGATATAAGCGATTCTGTTGTATACGCCTGTGGGTCGGACAAAATGATTCACGCAGCAAAAGATTTGTTGATGGTCTACGGGCTCAGTCCAAAAAGTTTCTTTTCTGACGCATTCGTGAGTTCAAAATAATAAGTCGCAAAAAAAGTTTATAGCAAGTTTTATGATAAATTTTATAATACGTTTCGTAATAAAATGAGTTTCATAATAAAATGAGTTTCATAATAAAGAGGTGCCCTATGAAGGCCGTAATACTTGCAGGTGGTTTAGGTACTCGATTAAGCGAAGAAACCAGTATTCGCCCCAAGCCTATGGTAGAAATTGGGGGAAAGCCTATCCTCTGGCATATCATGAAAATGTATTCGGCCCACGGCATCAATGAATTTATTATTTGCTGCGGCTACAAAGGCTATGTGATTAAAGAATATTTTGCGAATTACTTTTTGCATATGTCGGATGTTACTTTTAACATGTCGGAAAATACCATGCACGTGCACAACCAACGTGCGGAACCCTGGAAAGTGACTCTGGTAGACACCGGCGATAACTCCATGACCGGTGGCCGTTTGAAAAGAGTGTATGAACATATTAAAGATGAAGACTCTTTTTGTTTTACCTACGGCGATGGTGTGAGTGATATTAATATTTCTGAAACTATAAAATTTCATGCGCAACACGGCAAGCTTGCCACCTTGTCCGCGACTTATCCACCGGGACGATTTGGTGCACTTGATATTGAAGGCGGGCGCGTTAAAAGTTTTAAAGAAAAACCGAAAGGCGACGGCGCCATGATTAACGGCGGTTTTTTTGTGCTCTCGCCAAAAGTGATTCAGTTAATTGAAAACGATCAGTCAACCTGGGAACAATATCCTCTGATGAAGCTAGCCGATGATGGCGAATTAATGGCTTATAAACATGAAGGTTTTTGGCAGCCTATGGATACCTTGCGCGATAAGGTGTATCTCGAAGAACTTTGGAACAGTCAATCTGCACCGTGGAAAACCTGGGAGTAAATTTTGAAAGCACATGTAGATGCTTCTTTCTGGCAAGGCAAGCGGGTTTTTTTAACGGGACATACTGGCTTTAAAGGTAGCTGGCTATCGTTATGGCTCAGCCATATGGGGGCCCACGTCAAAGGGTTTTCATTGGCGCCGCCTACCAACCCATCTTTATTTGAAGTAGCCAAACTCGGCAGCATGATGGATTCCGAATTCGGTGATATTCGCGATCTTGATCTGCTGACAACTAGCATGTGTGATTTTAATCCGGATATCGTCATTCATATGGCCGCACAATCTTTGGTGCGCTTATCCTACGTTGATCCCGTCAACACTTATTCCACCAATGTGATGGGCACATTGCATGTCCTGGAAGCAGCGCGCAAATGTGCAAGCTTGCGCGCAATCGTCAATATTACGACCGACAAGTGTTATGAAAATCGCGAGTGGGAATGGGGCTACCGTGAAAATGAACCCATGGGCGGTCACGATCCCTACAGCAACAGCAAAGGTTGCGTTGAACTAATGACGTCGGCCTATCGCAATTCTTTTTTTAATGAGGCAACAAAACCAGCACTCGCTTCCGCGCGCGCAGGAAATGTTATTGGTGGCGGTGATTGGGCAGCAGATCGTCTTATTCCCGATATACTTCGCGCGTTCGAAGCGAAGACTCCTGTCGTTATTCGTAATCCACATTCAACACGCCCCTGGCAACATGTGCTTGAACCACTGAGTGGTTATTTAGTGCTTGCCCAGTCGTTATATCAATCCGGCCATGCTTTTGCTGAGGGCTGGAACTTTGGCCCTCGCGATGAAGATGTCGAACCGGTCGCCTGGATACTGAATAAGATGGTTGAGTCCTGGGGCGATGGTGCAAGCTGGCAGTTAGATTCCGCTACCCATCCTCACGAAGCCAAATTTCTTAAGCTGGATATTTCAAAAGCGCGTACGCATTTGCAGTGGTCGCCGACCTGGGACCTTGAAACAACACTGCACAAGATTATTTCATGGCACCGTGCCTGGCTTGCCGGTGAAAATATGAATGCCTACACCATGAAAGAAATTGAAAGCTATATGGCGGCAATGCAGGCTCACTAAAATAATCATATTGAAAATTGTTTAATACCCTAAAAACATGTTGAAAACATTTAAAACTGAAAACATTTAAAAACTATAGGCACCGTTAATGACTCCTGAAATTCTTCGTCAAGAAATCGCAAAACTCGTTCAGCAATTTGCAGAGCTGACCACTGCACCCAAAGCATTTGTCGCCGGTGAAAGCGTTATCCCACCCTCCGGAAAAGTCGTCGGTGCGCGCGAAATGCAATTAATGGTGGAGGCCTCTCTGGACTGCTGGTTGACGACCGGACGATTCAACGTTGAATTCGAAAAGAAACTCGCAGAATTTTTAGGCGTTAAATATTTACTCTCCGTTAATTCCGGCTCTTCAGCAAATCTTGTAGCTTTCAGTGCACTCACATCACCAAAACTGGGTGATCGCGCGATTAAAAAAGGCGATGAAGTTATCGGCGTTGCCGCCGGTTTTCCCACTACTGTAAACCCCATTATTCAGTTCGGCGCAATTCCGGTGTTTGTCGATGTGGATATGGCAACTCACAATATTAATGCCGATTTAATTGAAGCCGCGATCACACCCAAAACCAAAGCGATTATGTTAGCCCACACCTTGGGCAACCCCTTTAATTTGTCCAAAGTAAAAGCCTTGTGCGAAAAATATAATCTGTGGCTGGTGGAAGATTGCTGTGACGCACTCGGTGCAAAATACGATGGCAAACTAGTGGGTACCTTTGGCGATATCGCCACCTTAAGTTTTTACCCCGCACATCACATTACCATGGGCGAAGGCGGTGCTGTTTTCACTAACAATCCACAATTGAAAATGATCGCGGAATCATTCCGGGATTGGGGCCGCGATTGTTATTGCGCACCCGGTTGCGACAATACCTGTGGCAATCGATTTGGCCAACAATTTGGCAGCTTGCCGGCAGGCTATGATCACAAATATGTGTATGCCCATTTGGGATACAATTTAAAAATTACCGATATGCAAGCCGCCTGTGGTTTAGCGCAACTGGAAAAAGCCCAGGAATTTATTGATACGCGTAAACGCAATTATGATTTGTTAAAAGCCCGTTTAAGCAGCTTGTCCGAGTTTATCGAAATCGCGGAAGCAACACCCAACAGTGAACCTTCCTGGTTTGGTTTTCCGATTACGCTCAAAGAAAGTGCCGGTGTTAGCCGCGTCGATTTTGTAAAATTTCTCGATCAAAACAAAATTGGTACACGGTTATTATTCGCGGGCAACTTAACCCGTCAGCCCTATTTTAAAGATGTGGAATATCGCGTGGTGGGTGAATTAACCAATACTGACCGCACCATGAACAACACTCTGTGGTTAGGTATTTACCCCGCGTTGGGTGCTGAACATTTTGATTATGTGGCCGAAAAGATGGAAGAATTTTTCGGGTTAAATTTTTAATTTCCTATGCCAATACTTTCACATCACTCGTCATCAAATTATCAACCGGGCGTAGCGCTGGATGATTTGCAATTGATCCTCGACAAAACGCCCGCAGCCGTGTGGAGCGCCTTGTGTGGGCAACGCATTTTCATCACCGGCGGGACCGGGTTTGTGGGCTGCTGGTTATTGGAAGCGCTGCTGTGGGCGAATGAACAATTGCAACTGGGTTTAAGCATCAGCGTGTTAAGCCGAAGCCCGAAAGCGTTTACGATGAAAGCGCCGCACCTGGCAAATCACAATATCCTTACCCTGATCCAGGGCGATGTAAACGATTTAAACAATGTGAATGAATTATTTGATATTGTGATTCACGCTGCTACCGATGTTGTAAAAGCTGATGCAGATCCAATCGCCATAATGAATAATATTATTAAGGGTACCAGCGAAACCCTGGCATTAAGCCGGCGCTGCAAAGCAAAACGTTTTTTATTAACAAGCTCCGGTGCTGTTTACGGTCGTCAACCTTCGACGCTTTCACATATCCCGGAAAATTATGTGGGCGCACCGGATACCCGGGACAAAAACTCTGCCTATGGCGAGGGCAAGAGAGTTTCCGAGTGGTTAACCCATTGCCACGCGCGGCAATATGGATTGGACGCAAAAATTGCGCGTTGCTTTGCATTACTGGGACCTTACCTACCTCTGGATGCGCAATTTGCTGCAGGCAATTTTATTCGCGATGGTCTTGATAACAAAACCATTTCCGTTAAGGGCGATGGCACTGCCTGCCGTTCTTATTTATATGCGGCAGATATGACGATCTGGTTGCTTACCATTTTAATCAATGGTGAATCTGAACAGCATTATAATCTTGGCTCCGACGATTCCATTTCCATCAAGGATTTGGCAGAAACTGTATCGACAATTATTTACGGTGAAAACCGGGTCACTGTAGGGTCGCAACCACTGGAAAACGCAGCCATACAAAAATATGTACCGAATATTGCAAAAGTTAGCAATGAGTTAAATCTTTTTCCCTACACGGATTTACACACGGCTATCCGTAAAACGATAAGTTGGGAAATGAACAATCGGGCATTGGCGAATCACCAACATTGAGTTGATAACATGAAAAATTTTGCCCCACATGAGTTACGGCAAACCGTATTAAAAATGGCTTACTCCGGCTCGACCGTGCATATTGGTTGTGCGTTTTCCATTATTGAAATCATGTCCGTGCTTTACCGCAACCACCTGCGTTACCCCGATAATAATCCTGATGCAACTGCGCGGGATTATCTGGTGTTAAGCAAGGGCCACGGCGTTATGGCCCAGTATGCCTGTCTGTATGAAAAAGGTTGGCTGACAACATTTGATATCGAAAACTATTTTAAAGATGGCTCAAAATTAAAAGGGCTTTCAGATGCACATGTGATTGGATGTGAAGTCACCTCAGGTTCCTTGGGCCACGGCTTATCCGTCGGTGTCGGTATGGCGCTTGCGGCAAAATTAAATCAGTCCGATCAATACTGTTATGCCATAGTCGGCGATGGCGAAATGAATGAAGGTACCATGTGGGAAGCCATGCTGTTTGCACAGCAACAATCCCTGGATAACCTCGTTGTAATTGTCGATGAAAATGGTTTTCAGGCCATGGGCAAAACCTGCGAGGTGTTAGGGCTGGGAAATCTGCAAGAAAAATTTAGTGCCTTTGGCTTCGATGCCCTAGCCGTTGATGGTCACAGTGAAACTGCATTAGATGAAGCATTAGTCGAATTAAAAAATAAAAAAAATGGAGCTCCAAAAGCCATTATTGCGAAAACGGTAAAAGGCAAAGGTGTTTCCTTTATGGAACATAAAAACGAATGGCATTACACACGGTTAACGCAGAATACATTTGAATTAGCCATGTCTGAATTAGCTACTCCGGCATCGCCCACTTCTGCAGCGGAGCACGCACAATGAGAACCGTATTTGCAAACTCTATTCTTGCTGCGGCACAAGCCGATAAAAAAGTATTGCTGCTCACCGGCGATCACGGCTACGCCTTGTTTGATGAATTTCGCAAAGTCTTGCCCGGGCAATTTATTAACGCGGGTATTGCCGAACAAAACATGGTGGGTGTCGCGGCAGGTTTGGCGAAAGCCGGCTACAAACCCATTGTGTACGGCTTAAGTGCATTTGTGCCCATCAGAGTCTTGGAACAAATAAAAATGGACGTGTGTTATGAAAATTTACCCGTGGTGTTTATGGGCGATGGTGCGGGCGTAGTCTACAGCAGCCTGGGCAGCAGTCATCAATCCACTGAAGACATTGCCGTTCTTCGCTGTATTCCCAATATCAGTATTCTCTCGCCCTGTGATGCGCAGGAAATGCAATACGCCATGGATCAAGCCCTGCGTTTTGAATCGCCCCAATATGTGCGTATGGGAAAATCCGATATTGGCAGTGTGCATACGGATTCTATTTCCGTGCCCGTGGGTGATCTTGTCAATGTTCGTACGGGCAAGGATAAAAAAGTTATGTTTATCGCTACCGGCTCCATGGTAAAAACCGCAATAACATTAGCGAGCACTGCGGGTGATTTCGCGGCATGGAGCGTTCCCAGTATTAAGCCCATTAACAAAGCGCAAATAATAAATCTTGCGCAAGAAACCGATATGATTATTGTGTTGGAAGAACACACTATCGCCGGAGGATTGGGCAGTCTGGTGGCTGAAATTGTTTGCGAAACCGGTGGTGCTAAAGTGATTCGCCTGGGCGTGCAGGATCGCTTCTCGCAAAAATGTGGCAGTTATGAATATCTGATCAAAGAGCATCAACTCGATATTGCTTCTTTGCTAGCCAAAATGGAAACCTTAAAATAAAAGCAGCAACAGAAAATTTTATTCATTAACACGAATAGAATTTTCAGATTTACCTAAATAGAAACTCTAATAATAAATGATTAATTTTATCTCTGTACTAGCAATGCGCCAAACCCGGCAGCATCTAAACAGTGATTATATTTTCCTCAGGAGCTGAAAGTGGATCTACATAAACACAAGGAAAAATATCTACTGGGCATTTTGTTGTTAGCCTATTTCATATTGCGCTGCTTTTTTTTAGACACAGTGCCACGCTGGGATGCGGCAATGTATTGGAATATCCTGGCACAGGCAGTGACGGCAACTAAAGAAGCTTCGGGTTTCACTGCGTTATATCAAGTCATTCTTGAGCACTACAACGCCTACGGGCATCCCTCCATGGGCTACTACAGCCTGTTAGTGCTGGGCCAACTCATTGACTACCCAAATCTGTTTATGCTCAACATGACGAATGCATTGCTTGCCATGCTTTCAGTATTTTCCGTTTATAAAATTTTACGTTGGTTTTTGCCAACAGAGCAGCACTTGCCCGAAGTGCTTTTAGCAACTGCCGCCTACGCTTTAGAGCCACTTTTCTTTGGCTGCTCTATTTATCTCAATACTGATTTCCCGGTACTTGTTTTCTTTACTGCAGGAATAGCGAGTTTACTTTATGGGCGTTATGGCTGGTTTGCAGTATCTTGCTTATTTCTGGTTTTCTCCAAAGAAACGGGGCTCTTGTTTTGGCTCACTATGGTGGGAGGCGTTGGCTTAAATTTTGTGTGCTATTTAGTTCGCGAACTAGGCGCTGGGCGCAGACCCAAACTCGCAGGTGTATTTCCCGCAGGCAGCAGCACTCAAGAGCCCACCAAGCTGACTGTCGCATTTCGGTTTTTGTGTTTAGTGTTACCGGGAATTATTTTTACGTTTTATACCATGGCACAAAAAGGAAAAATGTGGGCGAATGATAATGGCTTAAAATTTGATTCCGAGGGATGGAATTGTTTTGGTTTTAATCCCAAAGTTATGGCTAACCGCGCTGGCGAAATATTTATTCTGGATTTCCATTGGGTTCCAGCATTAGCAATTATTGCCGCACTGTTTATATGGCTTGGACGGTCAATGGAAAAATCCAAGCGTACAAGTATTCAGGCAAGCGTTCATACAACTGTTGGCCCAGACGATGCTGAAACAAAGTCAGCTACAGATTTCAAACAATCGCCTAACTTATCACGCAATATCTACTGGGGATTATTTCCCATTGCATTAAGCGCACTCGCCTTTCTGGCTTTTAATATAAGTTACATTACCTTCATTATTCCGCGTTATGTCATGCAAGCCGGATTTTTTCTTATTGTCTTTTTAGTACTCGTATTACCCTACGCGTTTACAGCAGTAAAACAACGTTGTGCCATTTTAAGTGTGATATTGCTACTGTTCACCCTGCAAACCTTTAGAACTATAGATCCACTATCCTTATGGGCTTTTGGGTCCGCACCGTTTAACGACAGTCGCATATTACAAATTGACAGCCCCGGCGAAGCGGTTGGCAATGGTTTTGTATACAACAGTGAATTTACCGCCGTAGATAAGTTGTTTAATCGTATGCAAAAAATGATGCCGCTCAAACCTGACACCGTCATAATCGCGTGGAATGGTGATGAGTGGTATCCATGGTTTTATAACGGCAATGTATTTGTTGATCCGGTCACGTTAAATCGTACCATGGCTTCGAACAATACATTTCATTACAACGTTATTCATATTGGCAACCTGGATGCGACACAAGCGCCCAACAATGCTTTTTATGTCTATATGCCCTGGCTTTCGAAGTTTTCCAACGAAGAGAGCGAGCTGACACAACTGCGCTCGCTCTATAAAATTTCTGAGCCAACTGAAGTAAAATCGCTAGGCCATAGCCTGCGTTATTACCGATTGGAACGACTGGCTCAATAAGTGAAAATTTAAAATTTATAAATATGGATCAAGAGGAAGTTATGAAAAAGATTATGGCTATGCTCGCTGTTACAGCAGCAACGATATTTATTTCCGCCTGTGGCCAGTCACAGTTTGATGAGGCAAAAGTTTATCAAATTATCGCTAAATCAGCGCCGCGTTATGTAGAAGTTCGCGGAGGCTCGTCCGAGAACGGCGCTGGCATTCAAATTAACGATGATATGAAAACTGATACTCAGAAATGGTTACTCAGCAAAGATGAAAATGGCTTCTACCAAATAATTTCCAAAGCTTCCGGAAAATGTCTGGAGCTGCGCAGCGACATGATCCAACTGGCTGACATCACCAAAGCAAATGAGCAAAAATGGATCCTCTTGCAAGATCGCCAGGGGTTCTATCTTATATTGTCGCGCACAACCGGTCAGGCGTTTGACCTAACCGGAGCGGGTGTTGCTGCTGGCACAAATATAGGTCCATTTTGGTCACACGCCGCTGATAGCCAGAAGTGGTCGATTGTTGAGGCAAATTAGAAACATAAGGTTAGAACACAAACCTGCAGATTAATGTCTCCACTCAAATAATCACAAAAATCAGTGGTGCGAACAGCGGTTATTAACAAGTTTATTAAATAGCTTATTGATTAAACTACACACTATTTACAGCGAGTGCCTAATGGCCACAAGATTTCTCAACCGTTATTCCATATATATTTTACTGATAGCTATTTTTGTTGCTCACAGTTTTTTTCTCGATGTTCTTCCAGTTTGGGATGCCTATCAATATTTTAATTCCTTGTCGGTAGCCAGCTTTAGCCTGACTACCCTCCCCGACCTGTCCTACCTGCCCGTTCGCATTATGGATAATTTTAATTTCTTTGGTCATCCAACCATGGGTTACGCGCTTATCATGAGCATTCCCCAACTATTCGATGGATCCAATGAAATGCTGGTGAACCTAACCAATATTTTGCTCGCGCTACTTTCCATTTTCTGTTTCTTCAAAATCCTGCAATTTTTCTTTAAAGATATGCCAGAACTGATTTTATTCACGGCGCTGTACGCGTTTGATCCCCTGTTTTTTGGCAGCACTGTTTTTTTGAATGCGGATTTTCCCCTGTTGATTTTTATGACTACTGCGCTTTGCAGCCTTTTGTATAATAGAAAAATTTTCTTTTTCCTATCCTGTTTGCTACTGTTGTTTTCAAAAGAGCCGGGAATATTACTCTACTTCGCAATGACAGTAGGTATTTCACTGTATTCAGCTGTTTATCTACTACAGCAACTTGCGCACAAGAAAAAAATTGAAATCCATAAAATTTTGCCTTTCAACACGACTGATAAAATTGGTGTCGCGAACTTTATTCTAAAAATGCTATGCATATTTTTACCCGGCATTTTGATGCTTATTTATTTGCTTTCCGGTAGTGCAACCTGGGTGTTGAACACCACTACACCCACTGACTGGAATACCTTTGGCTACAGTTGGAATATCATTAAAACCAGACTTTTTCAGATTTTCGGATTAAATTTTCACTGGATAGTCTCCAGCGTAATTCTGGTTTTATTTTTTGTGAAAGGTAAATTGCAAAATTGGAGCCCTGAAAAAAAATGGTTCACAATAATTGTTGCACTGGTTTTTTTATTCTTCGTAGGTTTCAACGTTTCCTATATTACCCACCTGCTTCCCAGGTACGTTATTGAGGCCGGATTCTTTTTGCTGTTCGCTCTGGCATTGCTGTTAATGAAGCCGTCGGTAAACCGTTATGTGCGTCTTGGCATTCTTTCAATTATTCTTATTTTATTTATGATTCAGACATTTAGGACTGTAGATCCCGTATCCAAGGCATTTTACGGAACCTATAAAATGAATCACCACGAACTGCTGAAAATTGAAGATTATCCCGAAGCGCCAGAAGGCTGGATCTATAACACGGAGTGGACTGTGAAAGGAAAACTCTACAACAAGATGAACAGAGAAATTGAAATCAATGAAAATACAGTCATCATTACCAGAGAGTCTATTGCTAATTTTTTCTTCAGTGACAACAATTTTTACGGCATGTCAAAGGCTTCTTACATCGACCGGAAAAGCCTGCGTAAAACCATGCGCAGTGAAAATGCTTTTCAGTACAATCTCCTCCCACTTGAAAAGCTCTCGACCAGCAATACACCGCTGGAAGCTTTTTATATATACCGCCCATGGAATTATGTCACACCGGATGAAACCAGAGAGCTGAGTATTATCACGAAATATTATGAGATTGTTTGGTTTAAGGAAATCAATTATCAAGGTTACACGTTAAACGCATATAAACTTAAAAAAATCATGCATTGATACTGCAGCTCCCAGTAGCAACAAAGTGGGTACACCCTATGTTTAGCTTGCCCAGGATTCACAGGCTTTGCCTTCCGCTGTTACTGCTAATAATAACCAGTTGTGCTGGCCCGCAACCTATCAAGCTTGCAGATTGGTCAGCGGGTTTAAAAACAGAATGGATGCCGATAAAAGGGTTTAATTTACTACTGCTGGAGCAACCCCCAAAAAATAGCGGCCACAACAATAACAATGCCATCCATATTTATATCGAAGGCGATGGCACGCCATGGGTTAAACGATTTTTAATTGCGAGTGACCCTACGCCGAGATATCCGCTGGCACTAGCGCTAATGAAACGAGACTCGCAGCTTAGCTTTTATTTGGGTCGCCCCTGCTATTATCAAGAAAGTGGCAATCAAGAAAGTGGCAATCAAGAAAGCGGCAATCAAGAAAGCAATTTACAAAAAAATAGCACTCAACAAGATGCTGATCAACAATTTAATTTTTATAAAACTCTGGGGCAGTCAAGCAATAGCAGCCCTTGTAACTCTCATTTTTGGACAGATGCACGTTACTCAGCCGATGTTGTAGAATTAATGAAAAACGCTATACAAGAAAAAATTGAAAAGCTACCAAGTGAAAAGCAAACACTACCAATTATTTTAATTGGGCACAGCGGTGGCGGAACTCTGGCAATGCTAATCGCACAGCAATTACACATGGTGAGCGGCGTAATAACCGTCGCCGCCAATATGGATATAGATGCCTGGACAAGCCACAAAAATTATTCATCCCTGGATAAATCCATTAATATCGCCAAGACAAGTTCGCTGCGGGAAATTCCACAGGTGCATTTTTTTGGTAGTCGCGATGAAGTGGTACCAGCAAAAATAAACCAACCCTTCCTGCAAAAAATTGGAAAATCGCCTACCCTGATAGAAGGTTTTGATCATGACTGTTGTTGGTTAAAACAATGGCCAAGGTTATTATTGGATGCAGAACTGCAATTGAAAAATCAACAATAGCCACACAATTCTCGCTAGCTTTTTTAGATCTTTCCTTATCACCAGGTTCCAGATCAATGATTTATAGCTCGAAAAAAACTGTTGAAAAAATCCCTACAGATAGCGAAGACTGCTTCGCTAATTTTTAAACTGCACCCAAACTCCGACCTGCGCGTATTTTTAGTGATCAATAGATTCACAATGCTAGAGTTTCGCATCAACACACATCGCTAATGTCCCGTTTGTACATACAATTATTAAATCCTAAAGATATCTGCCATTGCTGGGAAAATTCTGGAAAAGTTAAAGCACCTGGAGGGTTCACTGATTGTGTTTTCAAAGAGAGCGGCTATCATTCAATTCGAATAATCTTTATTAAAATCTCCTTATACAGGAACTTTATGCCAACGGAATACAAATCGATTAACTTATTTGGCCTAATACTATTTTGCCTCCTGGCGCCTGAAATCTATGCCGACTCCTACAGTGATAGGTTACTTGATATACCACTAGAGGAATTAATCAATATAAAAATAAAGTCTGCAACACTCACTGACGAATCGCTACTTACTATTCCCGCTGCAGTCACTATATTCACGCAACAACAAATTCAAGAACTAGGCATAAATTCGCTAGATGAGTTAATGAATCATGTCCCTGGCTATCAAAACGCGGGGGTGAGCGACAGTAATTGTGCGTTACCCAGTTACTCCAGCCGAGGCCGCCGTATCACCGGAGCCACGCGCGAAGTATTAGTATTGCTGGACGGAATGCGTCTAAACAACGAGCGCACCGGCGGCCTGCAATTAAATAATATTTCTCTTAGCAATATTGATCGCGTAGAGTTTATTCGCGGGCCTGGCTCCAGCATTTATGGCAGCAACGCATTTATGGGTGTGATCAATTTGGTGTCCAGTCAGGATCGCCGTGAAATCACAGCTTCGGTCGGCTCAGGTGATTGGCGGGCACTGTCTGCAAGTGGCAGTTTGAGTGATTCAGAAAATCTGCGCGCGTCTATATTTATCAACTTATCCGAACAAGCTGGCGATACCCAGGCTTATTTTAATCCCGCGACTAAAACCTACACTGACAGCCAAAGTCCGTTTAGCAATGCTGAACTTTATTTGCAAATACAAAGCGGCAACTGGAGTTTCAAATGGCATCCGCACCAAGTCACCACCGCTGAATTTTACGAATTAGGTCGCTTTGATAAAACGCTCAACGACAATAGACTCGCTCAAAATGCATTTTTCATCGGTTATGCTTATAACTTAAATGATGCCTGGTCGTTTACCGCCAATACGCAATACACCATCAATGACACCTACTATCGTTACAATTTTGGTACACCTACCGATATAAAAATCTATGAAGTAGAAGCCAACAATCAGGAAACCCAACTGGCGGCCAACCTACTCTGGCAACAAAATTCCAGCAAATGGCTAATGGGCCTGGAATTGCGACAGCCAGATCTGAGCAGTACCAGCACTGAAACTATCGCTAATATTGCCACCACCAAATCAGCGTTAACCGGGGAAAGTCATCGCCTTTATACTGCAGCCTTCGTGCAGTGGAGTAGTGATTTATGGCAAGGGGCTAGTTATATACTTGGCAATCGCTATGATCACGACTCTTTTACCGAAGGACGCTTCAGCCCTCGCTTGGGCCTGATTCAGCAGGTTTCAGAATCGCAAAATTTCAAACTACTTTACGGCGAAGCATTCCGTTCACCAACCCGAGTAGAACTAAATTCCGCCTTCAGCGCCGGTGCACCACAGATCGGAAATCCCGACCTCACTCCGGAAATTGCCAAAACCACAGAGCTAATCTGGAACTACTATTACGATGAGCATTTATTTTCCGCCACGCTATTTCATGCAAAAATCGTAGATACCATTGCCATAGTACAAACAGTGCCGCGCAGCTATATCAACAAAGATGAAGAAACCATTCGCGGACTGGAAGTAGAATATTTGTGGAATATAAATTCCACCTGGCGCATACGCAGCAATGCCAGTGTTTTTGATAATTCTAATGCACTGACACCCGAAGCAAGTCGGCTTTGGGGAATAGACCTCATTTGGAATGCAAAACCCTGGACGCTAACCTTTAGCCATAACTATAAAAATGATGTTAAAGATGCTGATAATTCCACTGTGGGATTTCATACACTTAACGCGCGAAGGCTTGGCAGCCTTTATGCAAACTATGATAGTAATCAACACTGGAATATTTTTTTTCGGGTGGATAATCTATTCAACAAACACTTGCGGGCCCCGGCAGATAACCCAGCGAATACCGTCGGCGTGCAGCTTCCGGAGCGTAAATTATCACTTGGTGCAGGTTGGAGTTTCTAATAAGAAAAGCTACTTCAGGAATTGCTGAACCTATCATTTTGATGAATAAATTTAAACCGGATTAGCGGCAACAGATTAAACTTTTGCCCAGCTCTGGTATGGGAAATTAACCAGATTGGAATTATAATACCGGGAGTCATCAGTGACTTCCTTTGATGCCCAATTGGGAATTTCGAACGCTTCTGTTTCAGAGCTTAACTCTATCTCAGCTAAAATTAACCCTTCATTTTCACCTGAAAAAACATCAATCTCCCATATATGTTTGCCAACATTAATACAATATCGAGTCTTGGCTATAAAGGGCTTTTGGCACAGCTCAATTAAAATTGTTTCGGCCTCGGCAACCGGAATTTCATATTCAAATTCGGATCTGCTAGCACCGCTATTTTCACCTTTAAGGGTGAGAAAAGCTTTTTGCCCATAGCGCCGCACCCGCACGACTGTCTTTGATATTGTTTGAATATAGCCCTGCTTAATAACTTCCCCATTAGCGGGTAGCACTACTAAATTCAAATCGATTAAAAATTTTCTTTCAATTTCTTTAGGCATAATTTTCAAGCTTCATGAATAAATGCAGTTTAGTCGTTAATTATTTGTGATTAATTTTTCTATCCAATAATCCTTTAACTTACCCAATATAATACTTATAAAGACTACGAGAGCCAATATACTAAAGCAGTAAATATTTAGCAAAATAAATTGTCTGCGACAATCGAGCGATTAAATTTTATTTCACAACCAAATATTAATTAAGAAAGCTTGTCATTACGCAATAAAAAAACTACGTATGCGAAAGGCAGACCCCTGACAAGGGTTACGTATATCAGTGCAACCATGAAATAGAAAACATTGAGAAACAATTGGTAGCAAATGCCCGCAAGGTTTAAAATCAAGACCGCACCTAAAAACAGCACCGCGCTTGCCTTTTGTTGAAGCAAAGCAATTGCCCCTATGACCACCAGCACAATTTGCACAACCATAATAAGCAAACTGAATGGGCCTGGTGCCAAGTGGGAAAATTCTTCCGGAAATTTTTCAGTTGCAATCAAGTGGATTGTGTTAATTGTCGTATAGCTTGAAAAGGCACTCTCGGCAAGTAATAACATTGCTAAAAAAAAGCCATATTGAGCACCTTTTACCGGGATTGCAATGCTATTTAGTTGAAGATTATTTTTTGTTTTTTGTAGCATCAACTGCGCATCAATCCACTTTCGCAATAAGAAAGTTGCACCCGCCACGAATGAAAATAAAGCTGTAAAAACAATTACTGTGATTAATTTGGTGAAAATGTTATCCCAGTTGCTGTTGAGCCAGTTGATAAACGTAAATAGATAATAAAAGAAAATTAATCCGATATAGCCAATAATTAATCCCAAAATACTCATACATATTTTCCTAAGGCCATAATGACTAATGGAGTATTGCGCTCAGTATCAAGTAACTACTAAATATACACAACTCTCTTATTACATTTAGCATTCAAAATAGAAAAACACAAGCTGGCCATATTGATATCCACACATATGAACCTAAGCAGTCAAAAAGTTTCGGCCAAAAGGTCCAATAGATCAGACGAAAGATGATACCTACCCATTACAATTCTAAATTTTTTTGTTGGAATGTTTATTCGTGCATATACCGACAATATATAACTGCCAGTCAATGTATCTTCAGGATTGGTAGATGTGTTTTTGACTGCAGGAATTTTGTGGCAGCATATTAAATAAAAAATAAAGCGGCCAATGGCCGCTTTATTTTTATGGAGGAATCAATTCACGAAAGTAAGGTGCCAAAACTATCTGCTCAAGCGCGTGGCGCTGGTGAAACTGCAACACCTTACCAAGCTTTAATTACTAATTACAGGTAGCTGAATATTCTTTTGCTTTACTAATGACTTTTTCTGGAACAGGTTTAGTTTTGGCCGTATCTATGACATAAGGAGTTAATTCTTTTATCCACTCAGCTTTACGTGCATCAGTTTCGTCTGCAAGTCCAAGTTTCAAGCCGACAAATGGGATCGTATTAGGCTTTATAAAATAAGTAGTATTTGCTTTGACCTCCACCTTAAGAGTTGCCCACTTGCCGCCTTGGGTTGGATTAACCATTATGCAGTGGCTTCCCGGGTTGGCAGTATATTGCAACATGCTTCCTGAACTTAGCGTACCAATAAATGTACTGCCATCCCAAGCCTCCATTTTTACTCCATCACCTAAAAATATATTCGGTCTAACGATGTTTATCAGGCCCATTTTGTCCGCAGGTTTTTCAACGTATTTGGATTTTTTCATAGTGGCTAAACTTGAACAACCAGAAATACAAATAATGGAAAAAACCGAAAAAGCTGTAATGAATTTTTTAAGCATTTACTGACCCCAGGATTGACAATAGTGATGTTAAGGAAATATATAAATTAGCAAGACCTAATGAGGCTGTAGCAAAGCCTACCGTCAAGTGTAGTTTAAATTAATTGTTTAGGCGGAATAATTAATTTTCGCGTTGTTGTTTGAATATCAGCTAAACCTAAGCCAATAAAATTGCGATTATTCAAATCGGAACACTGAGCTTATTTTCCATCAACAGGTTCAATGGGTGCACGGGGAAATCACCGAATGCACCACAAACTGGAAAGTCATGCTTCTTATAAAATGCCAGCGCCTCGGGCTGGTAAGGCCCAGCTTCAAGGTGCACGAACGGCAATCGCGCTTGGCAGCCTCAACTTCCAGGTTTCTAGCTGTACACTCATGTTGTTAAGCATTGAACCTACGCTGAAAGCCTTGCTTATCACCGTTGAATCCGGCTGACTCGTAAAATTTTAATGTGCTTAGTTCTTTTGCGCCGGTCATTAAGGCAACTTTATAACAGCCTTTACTTTTAGCTAAATTTGCTGCGTGATTCAATAAAGCCTTTCCAATTCCTTTGTTGCGTTGTTCGCAAGCAACAATAACATTTTCAATTATTGCGTATGGCCGACCTGACCAGGAAAAATTTGGACATAGGTTTAGAGTGCATGTGCCCACGACTGATGATTCCAAAACGGCTACTAATACACAACCGCCGCTATTCAGAAGTTGTTCAAAAATAATTTTTTGTTCTTGCTGCGATGGCCAGGGTGATTTTTGTCTTTCGTATTCATCATATAAAGAAAGAACCTGTTCCAGCTCAGGAAACTTCAATTCTCTAATTTCCATAAATTCTCATTTCAAGAGTGTGTTTAACAGCTTCCACCTTAGATAAGACAGCTACAAAGTCTCATTAATAAATTTTACTTCCACGCCAACACCGGCAGGGTCTTTAACGAAAACCTGGCTCATGTGCATTTCCGGCATTGAGTTTACTGTATATTCAATATTTAAAGCATTCAGTTTATTCACCAATTCTTTTAAGCCAGTGGTTTTATAAGCTACATGATCAAGATAGCCCTGTTTCTCATTGCTATAATGCTCGCTACTTTCCATAAGATGAATAATGGCGTTATCGCCAGAATAAAGCCAAAAACCCGGAGTCGAAAAATTAGGGCGACGGCCAGCAACCAAGCCAAAGATTGCACAATAAAATTCCTTTACGCTTTCAAGCAATTCTTTTGGAGCGCTAATATTTATATGATCGATATGCATTTTATGACCTGACGAAGCTGTAGAAAAATCTGAAAAAAATTATCGCAATTCTTTTATTGATTGCCTATAACCGACATTGAATATGGCTTTAGCTTTTACTGCAAGCTAAAGCGCTTTCAGCAAAGATGCCCTGGCCTCTTGCGCGGCCACGCCTGTATGAATCCATTTTTTTTGTTGCCAACGCCAATGTTTTATGGATGCGCGCATGATTTCGTCTGCAACTGCTGCGACTAATAAGCCGTACAACCCGAACCCAAGCGGTATTGCTAAAACATAAGCTAATGGAACTGAAAAAAGCCATATCACTGCAATACTCGATATAGATGTAAAAGCGGCATCGCCCGTACAACGCAAGGCACCGCCGACGATAATGTTAGTCGTGCGTGCAGGTTCGGCTAAAAAGCTAATTAAAAATGCCCAAAAACCTATTGCAATAATGGCTTGGTCTTGTGTGAAAAAGTTTAAAATAGTTTTGTTAAATACTAACCATAAGAGCGCTAAAAGCGTTGTGCCAAGCAAAGACAGTTTAAGGCTTTGCTTAAGTTGTAAATCTATTAAAGCAAACTCCTGTCGTCCAACCCGCTGCGCAATAATGGCATCAGTAGCCATGCTCAACGCCATTGAAATCATCAAGCAAAATAGAAAAGTATTGTAAGCATAAATTTTAGCTTTAAGTGCAAGGTCACCTACTTCTGCGGCAACCCAATTCAACACAAGCATATAGCCCTGAAATGACATAGGCTCCAAAATGGAGGGCGCTGCGATCAACAGCACCGGTGCAATTAATACACGAAATTCTTTAAAACCCTGGCGCAATGGAATGTGAATCTGTAATTTCAAATGCACAATGGCCATTACGAATAGAAGGCTTACAGCAGTGGCAACAATACTGGCAATCGCCACACCTTCAACCCCGCTAGCGGGAATTCCCATAAAGCCATATACCGCGATTGCATTGCCCAAAATGTTCACAATACATAAGATAATATTGCTGTAAGTATTCCATTTAGGTTCACCATAAATATTTAATATGGTTTGATAAATAATACGGCAGCCCCAAAGCGCTACCATCCAGCCAATAATTGCTAAATACCTGCGCGCAAAATCTTCAACTTCACTACTCAATGACATTGCCGATGCGACCCAGGGGCCACCATGATTTAGCGTCAGTGCGGCAACTAAGGAAAGCATCAGCACAAAAATAGTGTATGCCGCAATGGTGGCATTAGCACGTGCATAATCGTTTGCACCTATGCGCTGGCTTGCAATACTGGCGCCAGCGAAAGCACTGATAACGAGGAATGCATTGGCAACAAAAACAAGCGGCGTAATTGCGCCCACAGCCGCAGCAGCGCTATCCGATACCCGGCTGAGAAAAAACATATCTACCAGCGGAATTGTATAAGTTACGGCTTGATCAAGAAACATGGGCGCGCTCATACGCCAGAGTCCTTTATCTAAAACGCTACTCTTCGGCACAGGCTTCATGACTATTCCAATAAAAAAACTACATCATTCATGTTAAACTCACGCTGCCTCGCGCAACACTACCGCAGGCGGTGTCGTCACCACACGGCGACAGGATATAACACCTAAACCAGCCACAAATATGCAGCCTATAAGTGGAGATAATAGCCAATAAATATAATGCGGTTGAAGCGGATTTTTAAATACAAATAACTGCAAGCTCAACACTAAAAATTCGGCACCGATAATGGCGATCAGACCGGAGAGAAAACCAAAAATGGCAAACTCAATAAGCACACTACCCAAAATTAATTTGCGTGAGCTACCCAGTGCCCGTAACAGCCCGGCCTCTTGTTTACGACTATCGATACTGCTCATTACCGCGGCTAACAACACCAAACAGCCACCCACTAAGGTTAACCATAACACCAGCTGTATGCCATCACTGACCTGATTAATAATTTTTTGGATATTGCTAATAATTTGACCAAAATCAATCATCAATATGGTGGGATGATTTCGCAAAAAATGGTTTAAGGCTATTTTATGTTCCTTGGGTACAAAAATACTGGTGCCATAGGTTGGTGAGAATTTATCGAGTGAATAAGGCTCAAAAATAAAAAAGAAGTTTTGCTTCATGGATTTCCAATCCACGCTTCTGAAACTGGCCACTTCCGCTTGTAATGCCAAACCGCCTATAGAGAAATCTAACTGATCGCCAATTTTTATCCCCAAGCTCTTGGCGGTCTCTTCTTCTACTGAAACACCAACCAGATCTGCATTGGTTTTAAGCCATGAATCCCACCACTTACCCTGCACTAATTTATTACCTTGGGCTAAATCAGCAGACCAGGTTAAATTCAATTCGCGCCGCAGCGAATTATTTTTTTTGCGTAACTCTTCAGTAGGCTCAATGCCATTAATCTTTATGAGTCGCCCACGCACATCAGGATAGATGGGTGCTACTTTGACTTCATGCTGAGCAATCCAGACTCGTACAGTACTAACATCTGCCGCGCTAATATTACCTAAAAAATGATTGGGTGCATCTGCAGGAACCTGAACTTTCCAATCGGCAATAAGCGACGTGCGTACAATCGTCAGCGTAAGCAATAACATCATCGCCAGCGAAAACACCAAAATTTGCACCATACTTTGGCCTTTACGCCGCTGCATGCTCGCGAATGCGAGACGCCAGATTCCGCCCAGGCCAAGTGCTAATTTTTTACTCATCCGCAATAGCAGCCAAGCCACAACGAAGGTTAAAACCAGCATCACAATAATTGCGGCAGAAATAATAAATGCCATTTTAATATCGCGACTAAACAACACCACCAACAAGACTACCGCAAGTAACGCAAGCCCGGCCTGTAACCACACTTGCGGCAAGTTAACTTCCAGTTCGCGACGCAAAATTTTAAGCGGTGGTACTGTGGGCAAAAACCAGAGCGCGGGTAATGCAAAAAATGTAACGCAAATTAACCCGCTAAAAAAACTCAGCACGTAGGGATAAAAACTCGATTGCACCAAAACAAGGTGATACAACTGCTGCAAACTGGCAGCCACCAGCTGCTGAATAATCACACCAATACCCAAACCAATAGCAGCAGCCAAAGCACCCAATAAAAATAACTGACCAAAATACAACGAGCGAATGCGCCAGGCACTTACACCCAAGCTTTTCATTAGTGCAACTTGATTGGTATGACGCTCAGAAAATTGCCGCGCAGCAATGGCAATGGCGACACCGGCCAACAGCACGGCAATAACGGCAGTCAGCAATAAAAAGTTTTTTGCAGTTTTTAAGGTAGTGGACAAGCTAGCGCGCGAGGAATCAATATTTTCTATTTTTTGATGGTCGCTTAACTGCGGCTTTAAATCGTCAACAAATGCGTTTAGTTTTTGCGTATTGTCGGATGCTAATAACCACTGATAATCAATTTTGCCACCGGGCTGTATTATTTTTGTTAAGGGAATATCGGCAGCGTTCATCACTAAACGAGCACCGAATGAACTCAAAGGGTTCACGCCGTCGGGTTCGCGCATCAGTATATGGGCGATGGTTAATTCGTATTCGCCGACAGCAACTTTATCGCCAACTTTTATTTTTAACAATGACGATAAGCGTGAGTCAATCCAGGCTTCACCTTGTGCAGGTATGCCTTTAGCAACACTGATATCACTGGGGTTAATCGCATAGGGAATGTCACTGATTTCAAATTCACCACGCAGCGGATAGCCGGGGCTCACTGCTTTAACGGCAGCCAATAACATTTCATCGCCAGCGTAAACTACAGTTACGAAAAAGGTAGCTTGCGCCTGTTTAATATCTGCAGCAGTGGCTTTTTCAGCCCACAGAGGATTATGTGGTTGTGACCCGCTGACGACGGCATCCGCGCCCAGGATACTGTTGCTTTGCACCAACAAGGTTGACTCAAGTCGATCAGTGAAAATAGAAATTCCACTTAATACCGCCACCGCAAGAATGAGTGAAACGCCTAATAATTTAAGCTCGCCACTGCGCCAATTACGGACTAATAATTTCAACGCTAACATTTATGGAACCCTTTGTTGCAACAGCAACAGCATTTATTCACGAGAAGAAACTATAGAACCAGCAGTTAACTCAATGCGTTTTTGACAAAGCGCAGCAAGCCGATCTTCGTGGGTAATAAAAATTAAGGTAGTGCCCTGCGCGCGATTCATATCAAATAACAATTCAATAATACGTGCACCGGTTGCACTGTCCAGATTACCCGTTGGTTCATCGGCAAATAAAATACGCGGCTGGCTGGCAAAGGCTCGCGCCACCGCAACGCGCTGCTGTTCGCCGCCGGATAATTGTTGCGGATAATGGTTTACTCTTTTTTCCAAACCTACATGGTTTAGAAAATCCAAGGACAGTGATTTCGCGGCCTTATTGCCCCGCAACTCTAGCGGCAACATGACATTTTCCAGTGCAGTCAGGCCAGGTAATAATTGAAAAGATTGAAATATAAAACCAACATTTTCCGCGCGAACTTTTGCCCGACCCTCTTCATCTAAGGTGGTTAACACATTTCCGTTAAGAATCACTTCGCCACTGCTGGGCACATCAAGCCCAGCCAAAATTCCTAATAATGTGGATTTACCAGAACCTGACGCACCGGTAATCGCCAGGGATTCACCTTTCATCACAGCCAATGACATATCGTGAAGAATAACTAATTCACCCTCTTGGGTATGAACACTTTTGGTTATGGATTTCGCCTCAACCATAGCAATAGAAGACATATAATTAATCCGGATAAGCGCCCAGAAAATCAGGCATGTTGAACTGATACAGCTCTCAATTTATTAATGAGTACAATGTTTTAATGGCAAAAAGAAGCTGAAAGTGTACGTGATTTTAAGACTGACATTTGTCACTATATTCATTTACACAGACAATAATCCACAACAACGACCATGCAGCAAATGATGTAGCTTAGTGACAAAAATGAACCATTTAGATTCAATTCAATCCTATATTGTGTTTTCCCCACCGCAGACTGGTAAAACTTATAAGTGCACCCATATACTTGAAGTCTACGGCGTGTAAACTAACGACTTATATAACGTTCAATTTATGTAGCTTGCGTTTTAACTAAACCAGAGTTTAATCACTATGCAGCAGATTAAAATTTTTCTATTAGCGCTAATCGCATTGGTCAGCCCTGCTTACGCGGACAATCCAACAAAAAACATCCTGGTCTTCGGCGATAGTCTAAGCGCTGGTTACGGCATTAAAGTTGAACAGGGTTGGGTTACATTACTGCAGAACCAGTTAGCCAAGGGATCTCATTGGCGATTTATCAATGCAAGCGTTAGTGGCGAAACCAGCAGTGGTGGAGTAACGCGGTTGCCCGCACTGCTGGCGGAGTACCAACCCAACATAGTGATATTAGAATTAGGTGCAAATGACGGCTTACGCGGACAACCCTTAAAATTATTAAAACAAAATTTACAAACTATGATTAATGCCAGCACAAAGGTTGGTGCAAAAGTGATTCTAGTGGGTATGCAGATTCCCACTAACTATGGACCTCGTTACACGCGCGAATTTAGCGAAATATATTCGGACTTAGCAGAAAAAAATAATTTATCGCTGGTACCATTTTTATTAGAAGGCGTAGCAACCCATAATGAATTATTTCAAAACGATGGGCTCCATCCCAATGCTAAAGCCCAACCTTTGATACTCGGGAATGTATCAGCGATACTAATGCCGATGCTAGATGAAAAGTAGTATTCAACAAACCCTCACCTACGGCCACATGAATTTTACAGAAAACTCATGTGCACTATCTCCCAAAATATAGTAGGCTTCCTATTACTGGATTATGTGCATTAATTGTACGAGTGTAAAATGCACAAAACGAAGTATAAATTATGCTTTTTAGCATTATAACTATAAAAATTATTGATCAGCCCTGCAGCAGCAAGCGAAGCACAATAATAAAATTTATTAGCGCTCCCTGGTCTGCTTTTAAGATTCCAGTTGCTACGCACTGATTCAAATCAGAAGTTCTATTTTCTATTTGCGTTAGCAATGCGAAAAGCATACTGCCTGGCTTTCCATTAACGCTAATGCATGTAATAAAAGCTGGGTTCGCACAACAGACTTTATAACTCATGCAAATTAACAGTTCAGCATTTTCATTTTACTCTCAACAATAAATAGAGGTAACGCAAATGAATAGCAAGACAATAAAAACATTCATCAAGAAATTAACATTGGTCATCATGACCAGTTGCTCATTGAGCGTGGGCTTAGTGCAAGCCGCTACAGTGGACTTATTGGTTTTGTACGATACCTATTCGAAAAATTATTTTGGCGGCGACCCACAAACAGCAATGAATAGCTGGGTAAATCAAATGAACGCTGCCTACAGAGACAGTCAGGTAGATATTCAGATACGTTTGGTCGGTGTGCGTGCGAATGAACAGCCCGCTGCGGATATGGGGGCGGTACTGGGAGCGGTACGACTGAATAGCGCTATAGTTGCACTGCGTGATCAGCTGGGCGCGGATTTTGTGTCGCAACTGCATCAGAAAGGCAGCTGCGGCGTTGGCTATGTAGCGGTTGATAAAAACTGGACGTGGAATGTGGTTGGCCCCAATTGCGGGCCAATGACTATGGCCCATGAGTTGGGCCATAACATGGGGCTAAATCATTCCCGCCGCCAGGGAAACACCACGGGAACGCGCTACAGGTACGGCGTTGGTCATGGAGTCGACAATCAATTTGTCACCATCATGGCCTATTCGCAATCATTTAACGCATCACGTATCAGCCGTTTTTCAAATCCAAATATATTGTGTCGCAACTTGCCCTGCGGAATTCCGGTAGGTCAGGATCAGGAAGCTTATGCAGCATTGGCAATCCATAATGTGCGCGATGAAATTGCAAAATTTAGGCCCACTGCTGGAAGCAGCGGGCCCGTACAAGTATCACAGCTTTGCGACTTTGGCGGCTACACCTCAGGGTTGCCAGTGGGTCAATACACCTTAAGCCAGCTGCAAGCATTGGGCATTAATAACGATGATATTTCCTCCCTGCGCGTGCAAAGTGGCTATTCAATAACGCTTTATCAAGACGATAATTTTAGCGGCAACAGC
The DNA here is from genome assembly GCA_040386215.1 of Pseudomonadota bacterium. Lineage (GTDB taxonomy): Bacteria > Pseudomonadota > Gammaproteobacteria > Pseudomonadales > Cellvibrionaceae > Cellvibrio. The sequence goes on along the minus strand of JAZKFX010000052.1, from coordinate 21,581 downwards.
ATTGTCAAAACGGGAGACTCGAACTGCTTAACTAGCGACGGTTTTAATGATCAAGCCAGCTCAGTTGTGGTGTCCTCCTACACGGGTTTTAATACTCTGATACAGGCAGAAATTTATTCAGCCAGCAATGGGGTGCAAACCGAAGATACCTCCGATACGGACGGTGGCCTGAACGTTGGCTGGATTGATGTAAATGATTGGATGACCTATAACAGCATTACGATTCCAACATCGGGCACCTACACTATCGAGTATCGTGTTGCGAGTATTTATGGAACGGGGCGCTTGTCATTAGAATTAAACGGTGGCGATATCCAGCTAGGTGAAATGCCTATTCCCAATACGGGCGGCTGGCAAAATTGGACGACCATTACGCAAACGGTCAATATCAATGCCGGCACTTATAATCTTGGCGTATTTGCAAAATCCGGCGGCTGGAATATTAACTGGTTGCGCATTAAACGCTAATCGAATTGCTACACCCTGGCTGAAAAAATTTACATTGCAAGTTGGAAATATTACACCGCAACATTTTATCGCGGTGTAATATTTAAATTAATGGAGTTAAAATTCTGGCACTCAATATTTGTTAACTTAATCGCGGAACTTCTCATGAAGAACAAAGGTTATTGGCTTGCAGGTTTAGCTATCAGCATAGGTGCCATTGTGTTTTATAATTTCAATACTCTTCCTGATACTATCGCAACAACAAAGAGTAACAAAGATAGCGCAGCAAAAGATTTAACCCTCAACCAAACTGACATAGCCAGCATCGCCTTATCACCTGCCCTGCCCAGTTCAGCGCAAACATCAAGCCAAAAAGAAAGCAAAACATACGCGCGCCTGCAAGATCGTCTTGACGCCATGCGCGAACGCAGACCTAATCTACAATTTGACCCCGCAGCAGTAGAAGCAGCCGTAAATCGCCAGCATACCTGGGAAAATGCAAAAAAATTGCCCACCCATTTACCGCTTAAACCTGAAGAATTTACGGATGGCAGACAATTTATTCAGCTGGATAGTTTAAAAATTGAAACATTGATGCCTGGAGATTCTGTCAAAGTGAGTATTATTGATTCAGGTGAACGCGACTACAACGTCATTATGGATTCTATTGAAAAACATGATTACAACAGTATTAGCTGGCATGGTCATATTGATGGAAATGATGGCCAAACCTATCAAGTCAGTTTTACCCGCGGCGAAAAATTAACCCTGGGCGGATTGGATACGCCTGAAGGTCACTACGTTTTACAAGCGCACGGCAATGATGGCTGGATTGCATCGAGCAAAATATTATTTAAAATAGATCCAAACCATACGGATGAAGTTTACCCCACCGAGGATAAGCTTTATCCGCAATAAACTGTCAGCAAACCTTATCAATCGATTAACACATTACCCCGCAATGATAAAAGGTTATTGATTACATTCAAAAAATAGGTTTACATTAGCCCCGCTAACACCATTTTTTCTATTACGTTTTGTGTATATCAAGGACAAGCAAAAAATATCTCTATATAAAAATAAAATTATTATGCAACAGGAAAAAAAATGAATATCTGCAGGATGTTGTTGAGCTCCGACCCTTATCAAGCAATGCGAATTAAACGTTTGATATTTATCAACAATATCCCCTATATCTTTACCGCCCTACTCATTATTTACGCACTCTGGTTTGACCTTCTACCTGGCTATCCAATCTCAAGTATCTTCATAATTCCTGTTGTTGCGAATGTCGTTTTCTATGGCTTGATGCGTTCAAATTTAAATTTACGCTTCAAAGAACCGAGCCTGATGGTGCCGCAAACGGTCTACGCCATAGGCGCTTATATGTTCGTGGTTTACTTTGCAAACGAAGTGCGGGGTGTGTTTTTAATGCTGTCCCTGGGAGCACCCATAGCAATAGCACTGCGTCTGCGACCTAGAGAATTATTTTGGATTAGCTTATTACCCTTACTGTTGCTCGCTTATATTATTGCCATTCAATACATGTTAAAAATAAACAGTAATAATTTAGCGATTGATATATTACAGTGGCTTGCGTTAGCAGGAGGGATTTCCTGGTTATCTTATGATGGCGTTAATTTGGCGAAAAAACAGCAAGAAAGAATACAAAATACAAAAAAACTGGAATTAACATTGCGAGAAAATAAAGTATTAATTACCAGCCTGGTGCAGCAAAAAGAAATCGCTGATGCAGCAAGCCTGGATAGTATCGCTAAATCTCGCCTGATATCAGTCGCCAGTCACGACTTACGCCAGCCACTTTATGCTTTAAAATTATTCGTAGAGCAACTAAGCGGTTGCGAGGACAATGATAAACGTATCCAATTAACCCAAAAAATTGAATCTGCTATTATTTGTATTAATGATTTATTTGAAGACCTGGTCGACACCTCAAAATTAGATAAGGAAATGTCCACCGCAAAAATTTCTACCTTCGCACTCGACCCTTTATTCAAGCGGTTAGAAAACACCTTTTACGAACAGGCCAAAGCGAAAGGATTGCGCATTAGATTTGTCAAAACGAGCTTATTTACCTGCAGTGAATTTATTTTGCTCGAAAGAATTTTATTGAATCTTATAGCCAATGCGCTGCGTTATACGACAACGGGGAAAGTGTTAGTCGGTTGTCGGCGATACAGTAGCAATATCCATATTCAGGTATGGGACACCGGGCATGGGATAGCGGAGGATCAACAACACAATATCTTTAAAGAATTTTTTCGTATCCCGCAAAACAAACCGAGTGAAAATAATGGATTAGGCCTGGGTCTATCCATAGTTGAGAAGTTATGTGGGCTGCTAAACCATGAAATAAAGTTGAAATCAACTGTGAATAGGGGCTCATGCTTTACGGTGATAGTGCCTTTAGCTGATACTGCTCAACAAGCTGAAGAGCGCGAAGTTTCGATTAATGAAAAACACCACATAGATTTTAATAATTTCCCCAAACATTAACGAAGCAAAATAAATATTTTAAATATTTTCAGGTGGAATATAAATATCGCCAGAAAAAATTAGTTTAAACGCTTGCACCATATCTATGCGTGACATTGATTTATGAATATAACCCTGTGCACCTTCATGAAGCACAGACAAAACATTGGTTCGATTATTTTCGGCTGAAACAACAACAACACCAATATGAGGGAATCGTCTTCGCAATTCCTTTAAATAACTGATTCCCGATAAATCCTCCTGCATTCGTGAGTCCGGCAAGTGAAGATCTAAAGTAATAAAATGAATATCGGGATATTGCTCCAACAATGCTTGCGCCTGCTTTATATTAGCAGCTTCAAACAGCTGGCTTTTACTGACAATTTCGCTAATGACCCCACCTAATGCATCACGAATAAGCGCATGGTCATCAATGATTAATATATTAAGCTCAGAAAAAGCTCTTGTCCCGCTGGCTGATGTTGGTGCAACCGCAACTTCCCGCTGAACAACCTCGGCAGTAAACCTGTAACCTTGTCCAGACACAGTAGCAATCATATCCGCGCCGAGAATTTTTCGCAGCAGCGATATTTGCACGTGCAAATTATTTTCTTCGACAACAACATTTTTCCAAAGCTGGAGAAATATCTGCTCCTTGGTCAAAAGCCTATCTGTATTTTCAACGAACAACAGCAATAAGCTAAAGGCACGAGGCCCTAGCTCGATAACGCTTCCATTTTTGAGTAGTCGGCGCTCCATTGGCTGCAACTCAAACACACCAAATTGGAAATTAACGTTTATATAATTATCATCATTACCCATAAAATCACCTTATGGCAGCGTTGTTATTTGTAGCACCAGCCATGAGAGATGGCAATAAATAATAATAAAATTTGACAAATTGAATTTGCCAAGTTGAAATGTGGGGAGTTTGGTAACCGGCTTGACGAACTTTTATTTTTCGTTGGTTAACTTATAAGCTAACAATAAGCACTGAATTGGACAGATTAAAATCCAATGTAAATCGGCGTACACGAAACCCACTAGTAACCATAAAACAAGTGAAAAATCCTTTGCAGCTTATCAGTTACAAGCGGTTTAATAATTAATTAACCCTTGAAAAAGGGTATTGATATTTCAGTTTATTTACAATACAAATATCAACCACCAAAAAATCGAGCATATAGTAAACTAAAAGAGCTAATCATGAGAAAGAGCATAGCAATTGATATGGACGATACAGTCGCGGATACCCTACAACGTCATATATCCTGGTACAAAAATGAATTTGGCATTAGCCTTACTAAAGATAATATGCACGGAAAAAAAATATATGATGTAGTGCACAAAGAACATTTGAGTAGAGTTCGTTCTTTTCCGCATAATCCGGAATTTTTCCGGGATCTTGAAGCCATCGAAAATTCTGTTGCGGTAATACACGAACTCTCAAAAACCTACGAAATATATTTCGCCAGCGCAGCCATGGAATACCCATCCTCTTTTACCGCTAAATACGAATGGCTAAAAAAGCATTTCCCATTTATTAATGATATGAATTTTATTTTCTGTGGTTACAAGGGGATGTTGAACTGTGACTATCTTATTGACGACAGCTCAAGGCATATAGATGCGTTCAAAGGCAAAGGGTTGTTGTTCACTTCCGAAAGTAATATTAATGAAACAGGTTATCAAAGAATTAATAATTGGCTAGAAGCTAAAGAGCTGCTGTGCCAGTGATATTTTTTCATTAATGACTAATCATCCATGGGCGCATGGACGGAAACATCTTATTCCCCGCGGCAGTAAACATAAGCGCAGATTTTCGAATAGGTTTATCGCCACAGCCACAACCTTTCCCATGCTTATGTTCCAACTTCGCTTTTTGCTCCTGACGATATTCGGGAGTTGACAATACGGGTTCATTCGTTGCTTTCTCATTGCGTGCATGAGCTTTTCGATTTTCGCTTTTCATCGACAAAAATTCCGGCGCCAGCATAATCACGCGCGCAGATGTTTGCCCACAGGTGGGGCATGCACAGGGCTTGCTGGATTCGGCAATTGCGGCGAGCTCATAAAACAAACCATGTGTTGTACATTTATAATCGTAGACCGGCATATATTTCCTCGTTAAATTAATGGGTACAGTTTTCTCCAGTGCACATCCTGTGCATTTTATATGCTTCACCTCGCTTTACCCGGTGAACTCGCATAGCGCTCCATCGCTGCCGCAATTAGCACTGCGCTTCAAAGTCATTTATCTTTGGATAACGGAATCTCATATCCCGGTGTCACTTTATTGCTCGGCCCTTCTGCGCTTGGATTTACATCGAAATCAAAAATATCCGTTGGTAACCAAAGCGTCGCACAGGCATTCGGAATATCCACCACGCCACTAATATGGCCTTGTACCGGCGCACAGCCCAAAATTGCATAGGCCTGGGCTTTGCTGTAACCGAATTTCGTTAAATAATTAATCGCATTCAAACAAGCCTGACGATAAGCAACGTGTACATCCAGATAATGTTGCTCACCATATTCATCCACCGAAATTCCTTCAAAAATTAAATAGTCATCATATTTAGGCGCAATCGGGCTAGGTTTAAAAATAGGATTTTTAATGGCGTATTTGGCCATACCATCTTTAATCAAATTAACCCGCAAATGAATCCAGCCTGCCATTTCAATGGCACCACAAAAAGTAATTTCGCCATCGCCCTGACTAAAGTGCAAATCCCCCACTGACAAGCCACCACCTTTTACATACACCGGAAAATAAATTTTAGAACCGCGCGATAAATCTTTAATATCGCAGTTACCGCCATGCTCACGTGGTGGTACAGTGCGCGCGCCTTCGGCCGCGGCAAGTTTTGCAGCATCGGGTTTCATTCGTCCCATATGAGCTGTATCAGCATAGGGAAGCGTGGCCAGGGCCGGCACACGTTCTGGTTCAGTATCGTATAATTCTTTTTCGCGTTTGTTCCATTCCATCAACATGTCTTTCGATGGCAAACAGCCAATTAAACCAGGATGAATCAAACCGGCAAATTCGACATTGGGTACATGGCGTGAATGGGTGAACATACCCTTGAAATCCCAAATCGATTTTTGCGCTTCAGGAAAATGTTCCGTTAAAAATCCGCCGCCATTCTGCTTGGAAAAAAAACCGTTAAACCCCCACTGGCTCGCTTCAAATGCACCAATATCTAAAATATCCACCACTAACAAATCACCCGGCTCTGCACCTTCAACACCTACCGGCCCGGAAAGAAAATGTACCTGCGACAAATCCACATCGCGCACATCATCTGCGCAGTCATCATTCGCAATTTGCCCACCGGTCCAGTCATAACATTCAATAATAAAATCATCGCCAGGCTTAACCGTTTTAACCATAGGAATATCAGGGTGCCAGCGGTTATGAATCATGTCATTTTCATAGGGCGATTTTTTCAAATCTATTTTGATAATTGTTTCAGCCATGCTAGTGACTCCTACCGAGTAGTTAAACAACATAGAATCAACACCAATGGCCTGCTACCCAATTGGTGTAAGTGGTCGGAATCAGTATCCAATGAGAGAGGGGAAGACGCTATACGACAAACAACCACGCGGGATGTGTTATTTAACGTATAGGATTGGGGAAACTATGATGCTAGAAATGGGGATTGATTTTGCAATCAATGAAAATTATTTTCGAATGCTGCTTATCGAATATCCTGGCCCGCACCAACAAGGCTCGCAACGGGAACTGGACTCTAATTTATTAATACATGTTTTGCTTCAGGATTTTTTTCAATATCCAGTTAACTCCCTCGAATAAACATCATGTCGCTCCATCGAATAAACATTACGAAAAAAATCGACTTAATTATGCTGCCAAAATTAAGTCGATGTCGTAAAAAATAAACCTAGCCTAAAACCTAAACCGCTATCGGCTTATCAATACCTTTTGTGCCGTCAACGGATCTACGACAAGCAGACCAGGCACAAGGCCGCCAGTAACATACAACAATTGTTTTTCTGTGCTGTAGGCGATGTTCGCCCCGTACAAACCCGTACTCAACAACTTGGTTCTATCGCCGGTAGCAAGATCGACTTTAACAATTTGCTCGTTATGCCCGGACTCATCGGCTATAAATAGCGCGTTTAGTCCAGAATCGACCACTATGCCTCTTGGCTCGCTATGAATTGTGACGCTTCCTTGTGAGCTGTCATCGCTATTGGTCACTAGCGCAGAAGTTGCCGGGGTGGCCGAAAGGTTTAGCTCAAGAACATAATTAGTCTCGACGTTAGGGACCATAAATAAACGGTCTTGGTTAGAGTTGTCTACCACCAGGCGTAAGGGCGCATCAATGCCGAAACTGGAGGTACTTGGGTTCGCCACTAGCGTTCTATTGCCCGTTACAACGTCCACCGCCAATATAGTGCTACTAATGTTATCGGCCACATAAAGCTGAAGGTTGCCACCCATCGACAAGCCGGTTGGGTTAACAAAATTTACACCTGTCCCGCGCGTATTATCAGAAACCAGTTTGCGTTGGCCAGTCATAGTATCAATGCTGAAAATCTGCGGCGGTTGCGTCACATCAGCGGGATTGGTGGACACAAATACCAGTTGTCGATGAGGATCATAAGTCATGGCAACAACGGCTGATGGGCTAATACCTTGGCGAACATCTGAAAAATTTGAAATATCGGCCAGCTGATTCCCAGTGGCAAGATCTATCGAAAACAATCTCACGTCTTGTAAAAAATCGCCCTTCGCCAGTACATAAGCGACGTTGTAAACGCTATCAACCGCAACACCGACACTCTTACTCCAGGTCCGGCTTCCTATTGCTTTACTGCCGTTATAATCGCCAGATTTTTTCAGCTTCGCGGTCGTTTTGCGGCTGTGCCCAACATCATCTGTCGCAATCACCTGCACGCTAAATTCAGTGCCTGCAACGGGCACCTGCAATCCGTCAATTCGCCAGCTACCGCCGTCACTATCAACCGTTGCCGCTACAGGCCCAGTGCCTATATCAACAGTTACGCTAGTTAAGCTGGTTAGGCTGCCCAGTTTTGGTGAAGCCGAGCCAAACACCGAAATTTCTGAGCCCTCATAAACTCCCGAGGCGGGGGGAAAATAAAGCTGCAATTGCGGTGCATTTTCAGGCGTTACCCCCAGGCTTATCGTATCTTTTGCAATAAGGCCATTGTTGTCTACAACACTCAGCTCAAACTCCAGGACTGCATCCACTTCCGTCGAGGGCGCAAGAAATGAAACCGATGCAGTATCCGCACCGAATAAATTAACAGTCGCTCCCGCCGTTTGTACCCATTGATAACTTACGATAGTGCCGTCAATATCGCTCGCGACAGCCGTAAAATTTACCCCCGTCAACGCATCGGCTTGTCGATCTATGCCAGCATTAACCACAGGGGCTTGGTTGACCCGCAAAATGGTGAAGGTCACTGTATCTTCTGCTTTTATGCCAGCGGCATTAGTCACCGTCAGCCTGTAGCTAATCTTGATACTGTTTTCTGTTCCGGTAGTGGGCGCGATAAAAAATACCGCAGCGCTCGTAGTGCTATTCATTTCAATGGAGACCACTGGCCCTTCAATAGGGGTCCATGTGATGGCAACTATATCGGTCGGATTGGTAGATGCTCCGGTAACTTCTACATGACCTTGACCGGTTTTTAAGTTGCCAGCACCCACTACGCTCGCATGAGGATCAAGATTTATTTTCGTCCCCGCATTAACCGTAAGATCTGCTCCGGCATTTGCCACTAACGCGGCCACGCTGGATGAACTGGCAGTCTTACTGCCACCGGAAGAACCGCCGCCACCGCAAGCAGCTAATAAAGCAATGCAACTCGCAAAGAGAACCCATTTAATACCGCGTCCACGCGATTGTCCCCAAAAAAAATTCAACATACTGACTCCTGATTTATAAAAAAATTAACCACCATTTAATTTTACAGCTTACTCAAGTCACACATTTAACAACCCGAGGTGCGTTGCTTCATATGCGGCCTATGAATTTCATAATATTTTTTAAACGTATACTTGCGCCCTGCCCTTAACATTCGCGCAGGTTGCGATTCTCAACACAGGTACATAGTTTTTTGGCGTAGCAGACCAATGTTATCAGCATGCAGCAATACTTTTTCCCTGTCTCGGTGGCGACCTTAATGTCTGGTGCATCACCTGTTTTTCCCAGCTAGAGATAACTGCGTATCAGCTCGCACAGCAGCCGGGTTATCCAGGCGCTGCATGATACATTGAATGCAACTTTTTATTTATCTTCTTATGCAAATTAATCACGGCTTGAAGAATGGTAATCCAAATTACCGGGTCGGAAATATTATTGCGGATTTGTTGTTCCTCAGTGTTTAGCTCTGTTGGAATTTCATCGAGAAGCTTTAGCATCAGCTGCTTATCGAATAACTCTGCCCAATCCAGCAACTCTGGAAATGAGAAGTTGGGCTCCAATTTATTAATGCATATTTTTGCTTTTAAAATTTCCTTCATTGACATGTTCACTCCTTTGAAAATAAATTTAATGATGAATGACAAGCAAGACATAACTGCGACTGTTTCGGTGCGTACGTCCATCACATTCAAAACAAGCATCCAATTTGACTTGGATGCTTGCATTTATCTTAACTATTAAGCGGCTTACTGTATTTTTCGAACAGTACTATTTCCAGCGTCCGTTACAAAAAGACTATAACCATCGGTGGTGATGTCTACGGGGTAACGGAGATTTGCCGTAGTGCCAGTGCCATCTGTACTACCAATAATACCTGCCGTTCCTGCTAAGGTAGTGACTAAGCCAGTAGCAATCACTACTTTACGAATGGTGTGGTTATGTTGATCCGCGACGTAAAGGTTGGTGCCATCAGTAATGATACCGGTGGGATAACGAAACCTCGCCACAGCACCAACGCCATCAGCACTGCCAGAGGTGGCGGCCAATCCCGCTAGTGTGGTTACCACACCAGAGGCGATTGCCATCTTGCGAATGGTGCGGTTATCCGTTATATAAAGGTTGGTACCTTCGGTAGTAATACCTGATGGATCCGAGAAACGGGCTGAAGCCCCTGTGCCATCGGTGGCGCCAGTCATATCTGCGGTTCCCGCAATAGTAGTGACCTCACCTGAAGCAATCACCACTTTACGAATAATTTGGTTATCCCTGTCTGCGATATAAAGATTTATGCCATCGGTGGTAATACCCAGAGGGAAATCAAACCGCGCCGCAGAGCCAATGCCATCAACACTGCCATTAATCCCTGCCAGCCCAGCCACTGTCGTAACTGTACCGTTTGCCATGGATATTTTGCGGATAAGATAATTTTCTGCATCCGTAACATAAAGATAAGTGCCATCGTTAGTAATGCCTTGAGGGGCACTAAATCTTGCTGCAGCACCCGTAGCATCGGTACTACCGCGAATCCCCGCTGTTCCCGCAAAGGTTGTCACTGCGCCTGTAGCAATCACGATTTTGCGAACGGTATGGGCATCGCCATCCGCTACGTAGAGATTGGTACCATCAGTCGTGGTGCCCAGAGGTGAAAAAAATCGCGCTGCCGCGCCTGTGCCATCAGCGTTATCAGGAGCCCCCGCAAATGTGGTGACTGCGCCTGTTGTTATTACAATTTTGCGGACGGTGTCCTTTTCTGTCACATATAAATTGCCCTCATGATTTGTGATGAATACGGGAGAAAAGAAGCCTGCTGCAGCACCAGTGCCATCGATGCTGCTTTGTAAACCTGCTCTGCCCGCAAAGGTAGTAACGCTACCCGTAGCAGTCACTATCTTGCGAATAGTTTGGTTTTCTGAATCAACAACATAAAGATGGGGGCCATTAATGACAATGCCTATTGGAAAATAGAAGCTCGCTGCAGTACCAATACTATCCGCACTGCCTTTCACACCTGGTGCTCCAGCGAGCGTAGTGACTGCACCCGTAGCAATAACTATCTTGCGGATGGTGTTATTTAAAGTATCCGCCACATAAAGATTGGCGCCATCATTAGTAATACCCATAGGCCAATTAAACCTTGCTGCGGCACCTGTGCCGTCAACACCACCCGTTGAACTGGCTGTTCCTGCGATAGTGCTGACTTCACCTGTAGCTACAACGATTTTGCGAATGGTGGAGTTATGCATATCGGCTACGAAGAGATTAGCCCCATCTGTCGTAATGCCTCTTGGATTTTCAAATCTTGCCGTCGCGCCAATGCCATCGGAACTGCCCCAGGAACCTGCTACTCCCGCAATAGTTGTAACCTCACCTGTAGCAATCACAATTTTACGGATGGTGTGATCAACATCATCTGTCACATAGAGATTAGCGCCCACAATAGCGATGCCATAGGGATCATTGAATCTTGCCATCGCACCGGTTCCATCGGTACCGTTATCATTGTCATAATTTGGTGATCCGGCCAGTGTGGTTACCTCATTAGTAGCAATTACTATTTTGCGAATAGTGTCGCCATATGGATCCGTGACATAGAGGTTGGTGCCATCACTTACAATTCCGTTGGGGTGATTAAAATTAGCGGATACCCCCGTACCATTTGCCACCCACGGCACTCCCGCCAAAGTAGTAACAACAGTAGCAATGTTTAAAGGACCACGCTGTATCGCACCGCCCATCAAGAATGCAATTGATGAGCTACTGGAAGCGGAGCTAGCTAAGGTTGAACTACTTAACGATGATGTCATTGTGGAGCTGGTGTTTAGGTTGGATGAACTTGTATTTGAAGAAGAACTGCTAACAGCGGCCGAGCTGGCAGGCGTGGGCGTAGTTTTCTTCGATGAGCCGCCCCCACCCCCACATGCGGTTAAAGTTGCGACTAACCCGAGAATAAAAAAACGATTAAATCCGCGCTGAAAAGCGTTTGCTATTGCCATGACATTAATGATCCTTTGTAAAATTTAATAACCTATGACTTATAGAAAGCCGCATAAAAAATAAAAAATTCCCAAACCTAAATTCGCAACACAATGATTTGTATGTATCTATATTCGTTACTGCTGCACATTTTCAAAAAAAACCTTGCTCCTGGATTTTTAAATAAATAATCCACAAATGCGCGCGGCTGTAGGTAGTTGCAAATGCTCATCAGGAACTGCGGCTTGTTGCTCGTGCAACTCATGCTCGGGCGCTTGGGGAATAAGTTCCTGACTGCTGCATGCGTTATGAGAAAGGGTTTGTGCGTTGGAAGAGATGCAAACGGGATAAACAATAATGTCAGTAACCCGAAGGGTGTTATAGATGCGAGTTTGGTAATCGAGTGAAACAACTGATGCTCTCCGTGCAAGTGATAATCAAGACAATGCGTAATTTCAGTTCGTTATGGTTATGAACCTGTTTAGAAGTCGCTTATGGTAGTTGAATTTGCCCAGGATGCCCAATAACTTATGTGACAAAATAATCAATTTTTGACGAATCTTTTACACAATATACACAGTGGCTTAGATTGAGTTCGCCTTGATACAGCTAAAAATGCGCCCGTTCGTAGGATAACGAGCATAAGCAAAACCGTGCAGTGGAGCAAATTGGCCAATAAGCTCAGCAAGTTAACATCACAGATGAGTTGCTTTGATTGAAGATTCGATACCCCTATTCAAAACCAGTATCTCTCTCCTTCAAGTGGAAATGTCAGATTACATCGAGACTGATACAAGTGAAGGAGAGAGATCAAACAACCTGCCTGCGAAACCTACACCGAAAGATAAGAACCACTTTTGCTTCATCGACCAATGACCCTAATTCCTCATGCATTATTTCGTCTTTTTCAATCGCCAAAATTCTGTCGGCGATATCCAACGCAAAACATGTTCGGAAACCCGCTTAAAAAAATTTACGGTTTGTATTTTCACCATAACAAAAAAAGCCCATCGGACTTGATTGCGTATGTTGCTTTTTAATCACGAAATAAATTTTAAAGGACCTTAACAACCAGCTTTCGGCCTACATCAGCTTTACTTCAAGAAATCTGTAGGGGTCATACCATCCAATGAGTACCTGTAATTTTTTTCGCAAAATATGAATCATATTAATATAACAATGCGATCGCCAGATATGTCCACTACACTCTATGTCAAGGCAGCTGATGCCTTTAGCACCAATGAGACTTTTGGTGCCACTGCCGAGTAAAACTATTAACTCAACTTGGCCGATGATAAAGAGACCCGCAATATCTGGTCTGTGTCGTCAATGAACGAAAGGCCATCTGACCGTGAAATTTTTTGTTTATTAAACGTGGTGATCGCATGGATAAATGCATATACGTGGAGCAAGTAGAACCAGAGCATCGGCATCACAGATTTTTCCTCAGGTATCGTCTTGATAAACCCTCGTCCGTCGGCTTGTTTTTTAGTAAAAATAAAATATAAATTTTAAGTGGCAACGCGAGAAGTCAACCTTGGATAAATCTACGATACAAACCCATTTTCACTCAGCCATACTCAATCTATCCTTAAAAATTGTCGTCATCATTTTGTCTATTGTTAGCGGTGCGAATATTCATGCAATAACTACTGAACAGCGTGAACCCCCACTAAAGCGAGATTTATTTTCGATCACGCTGGAAGAACTCCTCGAAATTCCGGTTACATCCGCCTCCCTGCGGTCTCCTGAAAAAGCACGAGTATCCGCGTCCACCACTTCAACCGTTAGACGGCAGTCCTGGCAAGCCAAAAATGCACGCCGAATTTCCGATGCAGTGGAGAGTCTGCCCGGCACTCAGGTTTTGCCTTTCCGTTTTGGTGCAGAGGCCATTGCGCTGCGTGGCTTCAGTGGCTCCAATTTGCCGAGGGGAGTTGCCGTTCGCTGGGATGGTGTTCCTTTGAGTGGATTCAGTAATGGCGCGGCTGTGGTTTCCGTTCCCAACATCAACCTGAATACCCTGGAAAAAATTGAAGTGGTGCGCGGCCCAGCTTCAGCGTTGTATGGCAGCGATGCCTTTCATGGTGTGTTGTCTTTGTACAGTGTTGACGACCTTGCTGACGAGGTTCAGATCTCGACGAGCAGTGACAACTATTACGACCTCAGTAGTCATTTCTCTTTATCCAAACCCCAGTCAGTGCGAACGGTATTTGCCTTATCCGCCAACGGGCAAGGTGATCAACAACAGGCTTACAACTACACCAATGCAACCAGCGGCGATCAAAGTACCGGCTACCGTAAAAATCAATACGATTCACAAACAGCCCTCATCAATATCTCTGCGCCGGATGATGCACCGCTTGCATTTCGCTGGGGATTATATTGGAACCGATTTAACGGAGACGACTTTATCGGACCCGGTCGTTCACAGACACCCGGCAGAAGTGCTCTGGGCGACCAGGACCTGTCTGGTAGCAACACTGATTTGATAATGTCGAATGCAGTAGTCAGTGCAGATTTATCGGCGGCAATCAAAGTGGAATTTAACACTTACATCTGGCGCACCGATGTTATGCAAGAGACAAATGTTCTGCGAGCCTCCGGCCGTATTGGCGCAAACAAAGCCACTATTGGTGATATGCGTTATGGTGCTGGCCTCACCTTTCGTCAAAACCAGTCCGACAATAATACAAATTGGGCGCTGTCTTTGGGGCATGACACCCTGAAAGTGGATGAAGGACACACAACCCTACTGAGGGAAGATAACAGCATCCTGGCGGAAGTGGATGAGGCGTTTGCAGACAAGGAACGCTACGTCAACAGTCTCGTACTTGAAGCAAAAACGTCATTACTGCAAGAAAAATTGAATCTGGTGTATGGCGGCAGGATTGATGAATATGGCGATTTCGGCACACAGAAAACACCGCGCCTCGGCATTGTTTTTACACCGCAACAACTTTGGACATATAAGTTACTTTACGGAAAAGCCTTCAGGGCACCCACCGCCTTTGAAATCTACGGCATAGGTAATTTCAAGGGAAGCGCCAATCTCAAAGCGGAAACCGTCGACACAATTGAATGGGCTGCAACAAGATATGCGGGCAACTGGACTGCCGGTATAACCCTGTTTACGAGTAACTGGAAGGACGGCATCATTCGTGCGCCGAGTACGGACCCGGCTTACCGGCTCGAATTTCGCAACGTCGACGAAAGCCGGTCTCGCGGCCTTGAAGCATCCTGGCAATTCCACGGGCAACGCTGGCTGACGGATCTGTCAGCGTCATGGGTGAAAAGTGAAAACCTAACGCAGGACGAAGCCTATCTTGCATTTCCCCGAGTAATACTCAATGCCGGCCTGGGTTATCACACGCAAGGCGGAACGCAAATCACACTGAACAATCGCGTGCATGTCGATGCAAGTTCGGGAATTAATAATGATCCTGAAAACGCTTCCATGCTGGATACCTATTGGCGTGTCGATTTATCCGTTCTAAAAGATCTCACTCGACAAACGAAACTGCACGCCGGTATCCGTAATCTTTTCGATCGAGATAATTTTCATCCGTCCCTGTTTAATGCAGAACAAGGTGTACCTGCAGAGGAGCTATCCCTTACTATGGGTTTGACTTATCAAATGTGACCGCAGCCTAGGCAAATCTGGCAGTTGATGCGGAACTCTCTAAAAACATTCGGCAGAAAGTAAAACGAAAGGCGCAAACCCCCGTGG
Source organism: Pseudomonadota bacterium (assembly GCA_040386215.1). Lineage (GTDB taxonomy): Bacteria > Pseudomonadota > Gammaproteobacteria > Pseudomonadales > Cellvibrionaceae > Cellvibrio. Next base: position 6,017 of record JAZKFX010000052.1, on the reverse strand, counting down.
TGAATTCGCTGGCATTGTTAAATATGTTTTTGCGCACTTGACCGAACAATATTATGCGCATAAGGTATACGCATAATGCCTGCGGAGGTAAAACATGCTAGCACTTTACGACCAAAATGCCCCAAAAAAACCAACGAATCTGAGCATAAACAGTGACTTATTAAAAAAAGCGAAAGAGTTGGAAATAAATCTCTCAGCTGCTCTAGAACAAGCACTTACAAACCAGCTAAAAGCCAAACAAGCTCAGCAATGGTTAGAGCAGAATAAAAATGCAATCGCAGCCTATAACAAGTCTGTTGATGAAAACGGTGCGTTTGGCGATACGCTTCGGAGTTTTTAAATGGCACAGTATAAAATTTACCAAAATAAAAACTCGCACAGCAAAAAGGAGTTTCCATTACTGTTAGACATACAAACGAATCTGCTTGATTCATTACAGACCACCGTTGTGGTTCCACTCAAAAAACTTGAAACAAATAAAAATAAAATATTAACTCAGCTAACCCCTACCCTTTTGATTGAAGGTGTGGATTATTTAATGCTTACGCCGCAATTGGCAGGTATTCAACGTAAGGAACTAGGCAAAGCTATTGCGGATGCAGAATACGCAAGAACTGAAATTTTAAATGCTTTGGATTTTCTCCTTACCGGTATTTAACGCCGCGATAAACCTATTTTTTAGCTCAAACTTTCGAAAATTCCTAAAACCTTAAAGATCACTCGGTAAGTATTGATGCACGATGCGATGTACGAGATCGAGTTTTTTAATAACCGGCTCAGCCAGCACAAAGGGGTAAGCGTGTTGATGCCCTACGCTGCGATTCAAACTATTTAACGCATAGGTTAATGGCAACCAATGCTGAATTACGGTGGAGAATTCTTTACTGTTATAAGGATTTATTTTCACATTGGATTTCAAACCTTGATTATTAGCGATATGCGGCGCAACGGTTAAACCAAATCCGTGCGCAGTTTCCAGCGTGTCAATAATGTGTAAATAATGTGCCCAGGTTTCTGCCCAATCCTCCCAGGGATGGCTGCTTGCATAAGCACTGACGTAATTTAATTGCCAATCATTCACCGGCCCATTTGAATAATGCGCGGTAAGCGCCTCGCCGTAATCCAGAGTGTCGTCCCCAAATAATTCTCTTACTGGCTCTAACCATTGCGTATCACGCACCAACACATCCCAATAATAATGTCCGGATTCATGACGAAAATGACCCAGCAGAGTGCGATAAGACTCGGCCATATTCACGCGCATTTTCTCGCGAATGGACGGGTCAGCCTCATTGATATTAAGAGTGATCAATCCGTTGTCGTGACCCGTTAGCACTGGATGAGATTCATCATCCTGCGCTGCTGTTTCAGCCAGAAAATCGAATGCCAGTTGCGGTGCTTCCGGATCGGCCTGAGTCAGCGGCAAGCCCAGTACCAGTAAACTGTAAATCAAGCGCCGCTTTTCGGATTCTATTTTCGTCCACAACTGAAGATTATTTGCCACGCCAAGATCAGGAATGGTGCGGTTCAATCGGCAGGCGATACAAAATTCATCCGGCTCGTCAGCTTTCACTACCCAATTACAAACCTGATGGGTTAAACCATTGGCACAATAGCGATAGCTAACGGACTCCTGAGAATCTATAGGTGCGAGTAAATCATCAGGTGTAGGAGTAAATGACTCAATTTGAAGCACATCGGTATTAAAACCTAAGACCGCGCTGCAGCGGGTGCAAGAAGTATTTTCAAAATACACAAGTTGCCCGCAATTATTGCAAGTAGATAAACGCATAAATCTCCAGTATTTACCTAGGGAAAGTGACCGGCCATAACGTCATTTACAGATCTGTAATGGATGGGAAATGGCCGAAGTAAGAGTACTGCCTTAGTGACAATGCGCAGAGATTAAACCCGGCTGTAGCATTACTCTGTGCGAAAACGTACGATGGGTACGACTTGTATGGGTAGTGGCCATGCACTGCTCGTTGCAAGAAAAGAGCCAGATGTTTACCGATGCTCGAACTTGCGGGCTTGTGTTTTTGCTTCGCAAAAAAATATCCTAAAAACCTGCAATTGAACTTAGGTTTAAATATAACTCTACGTTAAATACACCGATACTCTGGGTTGGTTGATTGGAATAGTTGGTTTAACAACTTTCATCATTGGTATGTGTAAACTGGTTTATGTTGCAATCGGTATGGTGAAAGCCTAAGAAGCAATCAAACGGATGGTAAACTTCACGCTTTGTGGTACCGGAATGAAAAAACTGTGCTATTTGATATCTGGCTTAATTATTATTGTGGTTATATTTCTTAACCTAAGCATGGTAAATGCCAATCTATCTTTGGTGGCTTTGTATTTTTGTCTATGGGGAATTGTCCCTTGGCTTTATGTTATATTTCTTACGTTTGTAAATAGAGATATAAATTTTTTAAAAGCCCTTGCTGCTTTAACACTGGTTGTTGGTGGTCTAGGTGTAGTCGGAATGGTTGACGTATTGTATTTTCATCCTGACGCGCAAGGAGGACTTGTTTTTGTCTTTTTCCCACTTTATCAAATTACTTTTTTAGTTGTCGTTACGCCATTAATTTTCTTGTTTACAAGAAACAAAGAGCTAAGCGTATAAATTTTTAGTCTTTTATTGTTTTAAGTTCTGTTCGGTAGTTTATATAAAGCACATTCAAATCGCTCAAGCATCGCCACTTCGTAGCTGGACGATTATTAAGTCGAGCTTTTTTGGTTTTGCTACGCAAAAAATATCCACAAAATCACAACTTAATAACTGCCGCTTTACTCGGTGTTAGAAAAGGAGAACTATGAAAAACTTATTTATTTTATGTATATTCTTCCTTTGCAGCATTACTGCTGCAGGAGAGTCTTTGCCTGATTTAAAAATTGAGAAGCTTGAAGAAGGCGTTTATGTTCATACTTCGTTTGAGGAAGTTAATGGTTGGGGTGTTGTTACTAAACACGGTTTGGTAATTCTTGAGGATGCTAACGCCTATGTGATTGACACTCCCATTACTGCTAAGGATACTGAAAAGCTTATCAATTGGTTTTTGGAGCGCGGCTATAAAATCAAAGGCAGTATTTCCTCGCATTTCCATAGCGACAGTACGGCTGGAATAGAATGGCTTAATTCACAATCTATTCCCACCTATGCATCTGAATTAACAAATGAACTTCTTAAAAAAGACGGCAAGGCGCAAGCTACAAACACATTTAGTGGAGTTAGTTATTCGCTAGTTAAAAATAAAATTGAAGTTTTTTATCCCGGCCCAGGGCACACTCAAGATAATGTAGTGGTTTGGTTACCTGAAAAGAAAATTTTATTCGGTGGTTGTTTTGTTAAACCGCATGGTCTTGGTAATTTGGATGACGCAAATTTAGAAGCTTGGCCAAAGTCCGCCAAAATATTAATGGCTAAATATGGTAAAGCAAAACTGGTTGTTTCAAGTCATAGTGACATTGGGGACGCATCACTTTTGAAACGTACATGGGAGCAGGCCGTTAAAGGGCTACATGAAAGTAAAAAAAAACATCACAGCTAAATAACTAAATTTCTATATCGGTATAACAATTGTATCCAGCGTTAGCAATCAAAAAGAGAAATCATCATGCCTCCTCAATATGTCGTGCTTGCTCTTATCATCGGTATTCACATTTTGTTTGGTGCGTTACTTACAAAAGAACTGGTTTATTGGCCTAAAATATCGCTGCAAAACCGAATTATTTTTGTAGCTTTAGTATGGCTTATTCCTTTCTTCGGCGCTTTTTTTGCGTATAGAAAGGTAAAATTAAATTGGTTTAGTAGGGAAGCCCGTAAGAACAGCTCCGTAGGCAATGGACTCCTTGAGATGGATTCATTCTTCAATCCCGGTGCTCGCCATAGTATTGACGCCAAAGAAGAGGTCAAATTAGAAATCACACAATCTGTTGAAGACATTGAAAATAGCAAAAGCTCAAAAAAATATATAGTTCCAAAATAATTCTAACAGTTCAACCCGAACTCTGGCGCTATCGCGCCTCCGCCAATTAGCTGAGCGTCAGGCATTAAGTATGAGCATTGATGAAGAAAAATATTTAAAAGATCTGGATTTATCAAAACTGCCACACCATGCTCCGGCGGTCTTAGTTGCGATCGCGCAAACAAATGAAAATAAGCCTGTAACAGCTACATGCCCAAAGTGTTTTGAAAAATTAAAAGTAGAGCCCCGTGGAATTCCACCAACAGCATGGGTTCACTTTTGTACTTGCGGTTTATGTAACGGTACATTTAGAGGTTTATAACAGTGACAGACATTCTATGTGAGGAAATTTACATTATCTATACCTCTTCAAATGTTTTTCTGTCGAAGAAAAAATATCTTTCGTGGTATGAAATTCAAGAAGAGTATAGTGACTATGTGGCTTCACTTGGGCCTTGGAGTGCAGAAGAAGTGATTGATTTTTTAAAGGAGGAGTATTCGGATTTGGAGCAAAATGCAGAAGTCCAGGTTACCGCTTTGGCTGCTCAAATGGAAATGGCTAAAGAGCTCCTCTTTATTAAAAAAAACTAACACGGTTATCAAATTCACTACAGTGCTTCGCACCTTCGTCGGACGCCCAAGCGGCTACGCCTATAAGAACGTTAGGCTTACAAATGAATAATGAACTTCGGATACTACTAGAATCCTTTAAAAGCGGTGAAAACCAATCACTACCAATAGCTCAAAAAATAGAAAGCATAATTTGTACTGAGTATGCAGAAAACCATCCGTTGCAAGAGTTGGCGGAGTTTCTAGCACAATACAGACCTGGTGGTGGAGAATTTCTTCATTGTGAAACTGAGGCTACACAAGAGATTACGAAGTGGCTAAAGAGGTTCCCTTAAAATAGTACTTAATACTTAGTGTGTAGTGGTCAAGTAAATTTGGCCACGATTTAAGAGTTACTTACGTAATGTCGCTCTGCCATAACCGGAGATAATCCTCGGTTATGTCGATGCGGCCTTGTCTGACTGTAGTAACCCAACACGTAATCCGTTATTAACAATTCTGCTTCCTTAAAATTTCGATAGCCGAATGTCGGCACCCATTCGGTTTTTAAACCTGAAAAATCTTTCCATCGGTGCATTGTCCCAGCAGTTTCCGCGACGACTCATGCTCTGATCAATGCGATAACGCCACAACAATTGTCGATAGCTTCGACTCGTGTAATGGCAACCTTGATCTGAATGAAACATGACACCTTGGGGTTTTCCTCGCCCTTCAAATGCCATGGTTAATGCACGCTTGGTAAGCTCGCTATCCGGTGATAATGATAGTGCCCAACCAATCGGCCTGCGTGCAAATAAATCCAATACAACTGCAAGATAAGCCCAACGAGTACCGATCCAAATATAAGTCACATCGCCACACCAAATCTGGTTCGGTTTGCTGACAGTAAATTCCCGATTCAACTTATTGGGAATGACAACATGCTCCTGGTCAGCTCTTTTATAGCTGTGTGTGGGCATTTGACAGCTCACTAATTCCAGCTGTTTCATTAACCTTCCTGCGCGATAACGACTCAGCGGCGTGCCTCTGGCCGTTACCATATCGGCAATACTTCTTGCACCAGCAGAGCCGTTACTTTGCGCGTGCACGGCATGAATTTCACTCAACAAGTGAACCTGTTCCGCATCAATCGTGTCAGGCCGTTCAGCCCAGTATTTGTAACTACTGCGATGAACACCAAAAGCGTCGCACAGCATCTTAACGGTATGGCTCTCGTTGAGATTTTTGATTATCGCAAATTGTTCAGCGAGTCGGACATCAAGAGAGCGGTAGCCTTTTTTAGTATTTGATTCTCTTCTTCAATTCGCCTGATCTTTTTTTCAAGCTCGCGTATTCGTTGTTGTTCGGGAGTAACCGGTGCGCCTTTTGCTGGCCGACCATCGGGTATTGCTCGAAGTTGTTTAACCCATTTATCCATGGTAGAAAGGCCAACCCCCATCGACTCGGCTGCCTCGCGAATGGAGTAGCCTTTTTCGACAA
>JAZKFX010000051.1:0-30204 GCA_040386215.1 Pseudomonadota bacterium | reverse complement strand
GATATTATCCATGATTTACCGGAAGACCAAAAAGTGTGCCCGCACGATGGCACCACATTAAAACTGATTGGTCATGAATCGCATGAGCAACTCGAGATTATTCCCGCCAAAATGCAGGTGCTGCACCACAAACGTTTGAAGTACGCATGCCCTTGCTGTTCCAGTTACCGATCACAGCAGACAAACCCGCACAACCGATTGAGAAGAGCATTGCCTCACCGGCATTACTGGCCTACGTCACCACCCAAAAATACGTGGATGGTTTGCCGCTTTATCGGCAAACGGAAATCTTTAAGCGCATCGGCATAGAAATGGATCGCGGTACTTTAGCCACCTGGATGGTGAAGTGCGGCCAGTTAGTACAACCGCTGATAAATTTACTCCATGAAAAAATGCTGGAGCAGTCTCTGCTTCACATGGACGAAACGCATGTGCAAGTATTAAATGAACCGGGCCGCACTGCGCAGGCACACAGTTTTATGTGGGTGTTGCGCAGCACAATACCAACGTGTGCGGCAGTATTATTTCATTATGAATCCACGCGAAGCGGAACCGTTGCGCAAGAATTGTTGCGTGATTTTAGTGGCGCATTAATGGTAGATGGTTACGCGGGTTACAACGCAGTGTGTCAAAAAAATACGATTGTGCGTCTCGGCTGTTGGGCACACGCCAGACGAAAATTTGTCGTAGCACAGCAGGCACAACCCATCAAAAAAACAGGAAAAGCGGATCAAGCACTGGCCTATATCCAACAGCTTTATCGCATTGAACAAGACATTAAAGAAAAAAGTTCACATGAAAAACTTATTGTGCGACAACAACACGCAAGCCGGTTATCGACAAAATAAAATCTTGGCTCGATAAAAGCGTATCGCAATCACCGCCGCAATCTGCGATTGGAAAAGCATTATATTATTTGCAATCGCAATGGTTATGCCTAATTCGTTATCTTGAGTCGGGCAATTATCCGATTGACAACAATCCCGCTGAAAATGCGATTCGTCCGTTTGTGGTGGGGCGCAAGGCATGGCTTTTTAGTGCCAGTCAAAACGGTGCAACCTCGAGTGCAAATTTATACAGTTTGATTGAAACCGCGAAGACCAATGGTTTGGAGCCGCACACGTATTTGAAAAAAATCTTCACGGAATTGCCGTAAGCGAAAGCCGTGGATGACATAGAGAACTTGCTTCCCTGGAATTGCAAGGCTGTGGTTTAACTACCGCTTACAGATAAACATCAAAATTAAAACCCTCAACACTGTGCAATGCTGAGGGTTTAGACTGCTATTTAATTTTTAAAAAGGATTAATAAAATTTAATCACTAGCTTTGTGCTATGAGTTCCCGCCTATCAAAAACCCACTTTCCATCCACATTTTTATATTGAGTTAAGAATGCGTAGCCGCACAAGGGAGCGCAGATAGACGTAGTATATATGACCGCATAAAGACCATCCTTTGAGTATCCAGGTTGAGAGACTTTAACTATCCCCTTTACGCCAGGATATTTTTCATAAAAACTGGCCCACTCGTCATCCAAGAAAAAATCATTTTTTTCTCTCGGTTTATTTGGTTTATTTTTAAAAGCGAGTCGAATTTCTTCTTCACTTAACAAAACTAACTGATCGCAAACTGGCATGATTACGCTTGGAGTTTTGTTTTTCACGAATGCATCAGCGAGCGCTTCCGAATTAATACCATGCAAATTTGAAAAGGAACTATCGTCACTTCCACCTAATGAAATACTTGTGTTCTGTAAAACGTTTTGCGATTTATTCTTGCAATAACCGTTAAGTGCAGCCCGCATGACATCATTTTTTTCTGTTGCCGCTGTACAACTGTTTGCAAAAAAAACAACAAAGAAAAGCACACCATACATATTTAAGTTACGCATATTTTTTCCTGTATAAATTAGTTGTCGTATATTAACAACCTGGCGCATCACTCTCATTACACCATGCATCAGTAGATGCATTAGCTGCTCGATCAATAGCATCTTGAGAATGCGTTCCAGCTTCATTTCCTTCATAAACAGAGGAAGTCATGCCATATGCACCTTGCTCATCTTTGAATGCTGCGTCTCTTGTTTTCGATGCACCTATTTTTTCACGCCGCAGAAGATGATCTGTCTCATGGGCTATGGCAGCTCCAGCAGCAATAGAGTCTTTTCTTTTCTCTGGATCAATTTTTATAGTGCCTCTGTTATCGCTTGGAGTAACGCCTGCTTTACCTGCTTCAGCATTTCCTCCCGTTCTGATTGCGCCAAAATTTACTGCAATTCCATTATTTGTTTGTTTTGACGTACCAAGAGCGCCAACTACATTTTTTAGGCCTGCCACTTGCGTTTTAGTTAGAAGACCTGAATTCATTGCCTTCGTAACTACTTTTAAATCATTAGCAAATTGTGTGCATTGGTCTTCAGAGCCATTGCATTTATAGAGTCCTGTCGGATCTCTATTGTTCATCGGATCATTCCCAGTGTAGGCATAGAGATTCATGCTGTCCTTGTACCCAATCGGATCCGTCTGGAGGAACCGGCCCAGCTTCGGATGGTACATCCGCGCCTTGTAGTGGTTCAAGCCCAACTCTTTAAACCAGATTTGGCCAGTGTAACCAAAGCGGCTAGTGTTGGAGACCCCCGGAATTCCATAGCTGTCGTAGCTCTGACGAGTTCTTACACCGCCCCAGCCGTCACTTATAGCAATGATGCTGCCTTGGTGATCCGCATGAAGATAACTGCGATAACCCACTCCGACGCTGCTGCTACCGTAATGCACCCAGGGTTCATCAACTTGATCACCATGGACGTAACGCGACATCATTCCGCCGCCACTGTTGTATTCGGCTACCAACGCATCGCCATCATATAAAAACTGGAGATTATTTGTGCCGATAGTCGCCTCCGATAGGCGGCCTAAAGGATCGTACTTAAAATTACCGTAAGCCGTTGCCGTTGCGTTCACCGCACTCAGCAAGCGATTTTCAGCATCATAGGTATAGGTAAAAAAACCATCGTTGGTCATGTTGCTATTTAAATCATAACCCATGGGCTGACCGGCAATACTGGTATAGCGGTTCAGGTTGTCGGGCACATAAGCACCAGCGCGATTGAGATTACCGTTATAGTAATACTGCGTATTGCCCAACGTCAGCTGGGAAATCTGGCCCGCATTATTGTATTGGAACGTATTGGTAAGATCGTCTGCTGTACCGGTAAAATCCTGGGCAAAGCTGGTTAGTTGGACACCATTGAAATAATTATATGCCGTTGTTGAACCGCTGCTGAAGGTCGTTCCACCTGTGGGACCGCCTGGACGGGTAATATTTTTACGACGGCCATCGTCGTTATAGTTAACTGTTAACAGGGAAGTCGTCGTGCCTTCATTAAGGACATTGACGCGATTTAACTGATCAAACCCATAAGTAAAATACCTGCCATCCGGATGGGTGATCGTTTCACGATTACCATTTTTATCGTAGGTGTATTGCAGCGTACGGGCCACGTTGCCCATGGTACTAGTGCTGGCAACCACATTACCGAAGCCGTCCACCGTGTTCGTTATACCTTTGCCGGTGGAGGAAAACAAAGAAGACCTGGTGATGCCGCGCAGATCGTAATCATAAACCACATTTTTTGAGGTATCGGCGAAGGTTTTGGTGATTTTCCGGTTATTCGCATCGAAAGTGTAATTGATTAATGCCCCGCTGCGTTTGCGCTCGGTTCTCGCATTGCCATTGACATCGAAGTTGCTGAACTCAATATAGTCGGTGTCGCTCACCTTATTTTTTTCGGTTAAGGAGGGATAGACGACCCGCGTTAGGAGTGAAGTGTAGGGGTCATGATGCAACTCGGTACGATTGAAATTTGCATCGGTTTGACTCGTAAGCCAAGCACCGAAATAACCATTTGTAACATAGATATGTGCTAGTGGCGTATCGACCCCACGCGACTCAGTGACTACCTGGTCGAACTCATTGTAGGTGTATTGCGTAATCCGATCCGGGCCTGCTTTGCCTTCATCGCCTACACGGCAAGCATCAGGCAATGAGCCTGGCGAATTGAAATAGGCGGCGGCGGCGTTCATACGTACGGCTCGACAATTCACCCGGCTGAAAGCATCGTAATTGGTTTGCGTCAGGCTAATAGCTACGTCAGACTTATCGCTGACGGTGACAGCCGTTATGCGCCCATAACCATCGTAGGTAAACAGTTTCGTGTTGAAAATGGTAAAGCTGGTGTAATTCGTCCATTCGCTGGGTGGTATATTTTCTGCCTGCCAGGCTAGCAGCTCTCCGTGTTCAGTCTTATCCAGCAACCCAGTGGTGGGATCATAAGTGTTGCGCGTTGCCTGCAGACGCAAGGCAGCGGTGCCATCCGGGTCGGGCGAAATTGTACCGGTTACTCTGCCCGCAGCGTCGTAGCGAAAGGCAGTGGTAAACGCTTGTTCCAGCTGTGCGGCTTGCCCAGTCGACATAACCAGCAAACCTGCCACCAAAATAAAGATACAACCAAGGTGTTTTCTAATGAGTTTTTTCATGATCATGCGTCCTTGCTTATTGAGTGCAACTAGTGCGTAGGGCTTTTGGCTGGGTTTCACCAATGCGGTTACCAAACATATCGTATTGGTAGCAGGTGCGCTTAACCTGAGCGACGTTATTGTTACCCACCACCGTTAGGGTTACGCCGGTTAACAGCAGGTTGTCGTGGTTGTATTCGTAGGCAGTGACCACCTCGTCTTGTGCAGCTGGAACCGTGGCATTGCCCGCGCACCTATCGCCAACAGTGGCAGTGTTGTTACAGGTTTTTTCAGAAGTTTTTAACCAAATGCCTGTCGGTGAAACTGTTTTGGATCCACCGTTAGTTTGGATATAGTTAGCAAATTTTTGCTCGTAGCCGTAACGAACTACCGCCGAAATACCATTTTTATCGGGAGGCGATGTGACCGTTTGTATCTGGCCAGACTGTTCATGATAGGTATAACTGGTTTCGATCCCGTTATGCTTTACCCAGGCTGGCTTGTTGCAAGTTTTACGGTTGCGATCAGGCGTGGCGTTAATACAACTCGGCGGATAACCGCCTGCTTCGTAAGTCCCTGTCGCTCGGTCAGTCACGATATGGACGTTATTGCCGTCGGTATAGGTATAGCTTTTGCCGGACGCCCATGAAGAGTCTGTTACTACGAAGTTCCGTGGATTCACGGTCTCGAATTTAATGGTGCGTCTATCCCCTTTATAAGACGTCACTTCAGTCAATATAGTAGGGTAATTGTCAATCATGTCGACGTCTATTTCGTCGCTTTTATACTCCCCGCCATAATTACCTTCGTATCTTCCCGAACTATAGCCTGACCCACCCATCATGCCCGTTGCTCTGGTCAAAATACCTGGATCGCCTGGATTAATTCGGGCACTGGTACCATAACCAGTCCCCTCAAGGTATATCTTGTTTTTATAGGTGTATTCCACTGTCGGTTTAGAGGCACCAAACGGTTTTATGGCTATTAATCGAGGGGCCATATAAGTATCCGTCGGATAACCATATAGAGCGGCCCCTGTCTCTGATAACACGGCATCTTGGGCTTGATATAGATAATCGGCCGTAGCACCAACTGAATTAGTAACGCGGAAAGTTGATTCCCCAATATGAAAAGCCCTTGGCATGCCTCCTGGCCAGTCAAAGGTGACCCTTGGCCAGGGGTTGGTTAAATTACAGGGTGCTCGCTGATCACAATATTCATAGGCGTTATTAATCGCGCGAATATATTTAGGGTTTTTAGACCACCATTGAGTGGAGTTGCTTAGGCTTACTGAGGGAATTGCATTTGGCAGCTTTCCTACTTTAGCGCTCTCCAACTCGCGAGTATCCACTACAAAATCATATTTAAGCTGGAAACCGGTATTCGTGGTTACCGAGTAGGCCGAGGTGGTATTAATGGTAAAACCGTTGGGGTACACAATTTTAAGTACGGGACCACTGGAAAAACAATCAAGAGCCGAACCAGGAAAATAAACTTCTGTACCATCCGGCTTGGTCCAGACAATGTTGCCGCTTTTTACGGTTAAGGTGTGGCGCTTGTCATTTAGTGCTTCAAAGACAGGAGTGCCAGCACACTCATTTTTCTTGTTATTAATAAATAGTCCGTTACACAGCTGCAAAAACTGAGCTGATTCTCCCATTGCAGTCGCAGTGAGCACCCATAAAGGGTCATATAAAGGGCCACGTGTTACTAGAGGCATCTGCCTCCCCAGCTCGGTGTATTTGAGTCCCCCTGCATATTTATCAGTGTAGCCATGATTACCGTGATCAAAGGTAAACAAGTTACCTTGTAATGTAATGCTATGGCTGAGACCCATGGCACCACCCATAGAGATAGTCTCCAGACTGGGGGCAACCTGAAGACCGAATACGTTCACTCCGAATGAATCCACTGTGGAGTATTTTGGCGCTGCGATGTAATCCGTTTGAACAGCTGCAAAGGTGGATGCCGAGAAAAAATTCATTAAAAAAGTAAGGATAAAAAAGCGTACGAATGCGTTGCGAGAATTCATTTTTATTGCACGTAGCCAACCGCGAAAAGTGATGGATTTTTTAAACAATGGAATAGAGTACACAGGATGCTCCCTCCTTGAAAATTTGAAATTCGCTGTTGCTGAGGCATTGTCATTTTTTGATTGCATTTTTTCATTCCTTAAAAAAAGTAAGCAGGCTTACTGCAGCCGAGGAGGTTTGAACAAGCATAAACCTTATTAGGTTTGTTACTTTCGGGTTGGCCTAGAGTACAAGCGACATCAACCGATAAAGCAGCCGTTTTTTGTACACTTCCTCTAGTATCGTAAACCTCGTAACTTGTCGCCCCCGCTACGGCATTCCATTTAGCCTTATAGACACAGTCGGCAAAACGGTAGGCGCTCAAACCAGTTGGCAGATCAATCGCAGGCTTTACCGATGACGAGGATGATGAACGTGGTACCGACGATGGCGGATTTTTTGGATCAATGAAATAGGCTAATGGCCCACGGCCAATGATATTAATTGCTCGAACCCAATCAGGAAGCGGCCCGGCACTACTTCCCTGAGGCCGTGTTGTAGCGAATGGTTTACCATCTTTCAATTGTCCCTCATACGAGGTTGCACCTGCGACAGGGTTCCACGAGAAATTGTATCCGCCACCGTAGGGTGACAAAGGCCCCTGAACAATGAGCCCGGTTGGCGCTGGTGGTACAGAAGGCTCTCCGTTAATCGTGGAATCACTAGCCGTGTTGACAGCGACAAGTGTTCGATTACCCGCTCTGTCGTAATCATAATCACGGTTGCCATTGGTGGCGTCTTCCACAAAGGTAACTCGGCCGAGGACATCGTAGGTATATTTGAGTGATTGGGCTTGGGCACTAAGGCTGAGAATACTGGCGAAAAGCACATAAAACATAGTTAACGCGAGGGAGTTTGTGTGGTTCATCATTCCGTCCTTTGAAAAAGGGAAAATACTAAATTCGTGAAGCAGCTCCTTCTTCTACACACGCTAATTAATAAGCGTTTCGTCAGAAGGTAACATCACACATGATCAAAAAAAGCGGTGCGAGCGAGCAATAATGAAGAGCTCTTCAGGGTGGAGATATTACAGAAGCTTGCGTCAGCAGCTATATCCATCTATTTTTTAAAACCGCGCGCAGAATAATAAAGTTCGGACTGTAAATCAATCAACTTATTTCCACATTGAACGCAACATGCTTAGCAGCCCGATACCGGCCCCTGGACAACGAATATTAACTATCTATGAATTCGTGCAATATTGTGAAACATTGAAAATAGATTCAATGGAGGGCATTAAGAAGCTCGCGAAAAAAACTCCGAAGTAACTACATCACTAACTCGTATTAACAGGAATTTTCTTCGCTTAAGCAATGCACTAGATTACCCACCATTAATTATTCGCCATTAAACTCTCTCACGCCACTTGCTTATTCTCAACCAACGCAGCCGCTGGTTTTTCTACACGCTTTACCGCAATAGGCTCAACTTTTTTTTGCTTTTCGTACAAGAAGCGTAAGACGGCGCTGCGATAACTATTGTATTCGGGGTCATCCGCAAGGGCTAAACGGTTGCGCGGACGCGCTAATTTCACATCAAGAATTTCTCCTACGGTCGCTGCAGGGCCGTTAGTCATCATCACAATCCGATCAGAAAGTAATACGGCTTCATCGACATCGTGGGTAATCATAATGACGGTATTACCGAGACTATGTTGAATCTCCATTAACGAATCCTGCAAGTGTGCACGAGTCAAAGCATCAAGCGCACCAAAGGGTTCATCCATCAGTAACACTTCTGGTTGCATTGCTAATGCCCGCGCAATGCCCACACGTTGTTTCATACCGCCAGACAATTCATCGGGGCGTTTGTGCAACGCGTGCGTCATGTGCACTAACTCTAAATTGTGTTCAATCCATTCGCGCATTTCTGCTCTGGTTTTTTTTCCTTTAAATACCGGCTTCACACCCAGCTCCACATTTTGATAGGCCGTGAGCCATGGCAATAATGAATGGTTTTGAAAAACTACGGCGCGTTCGGGGCCTGGCTCATTCACTTCGCGGCCATTTAACATGACGCCACCCATAGAGGCTTTGTATAAACCCGCCACTATATTTAACACCGTGGATTTGCCACAACCTGAGTGGCCGATCAGCGATACGAACTCGCCTTTCATAATTTTTAAATTTACATTTTGCAGCGCACAAAAAGGGCCTTTCGGCGTGGGGAAATCTATACCTACAGCGGACAGTTCTAAATGTACTTGGCTCATAATGTCATCCTATGTTTACTCCGCTGCGCGGAAAATCTCGGTTAAATACTAGTTACGAATTGTAAAGAATACTGTTCACTTCAAAACTCGCCGTAAATACGTCCCTGTAGGCTCGAATCGGCATCCATGCCTCATACGGTTTTGAATCGAACACTATTCTTTACTTCTGCTCCGTTAGTAATTGTGGAAAATTAGCAATAACTGGTTACCTTACAACTGCACTTTTATCCCAATTCACCCAGCCCTGAATGAGTAGCAAGGTGCGATCAAGAAAGAAACCTATCAAACCAATGGTTAACACGGCGACACAAATTCTACCCAGTGAATCCGATGAACCATTTTGAAACTCATCCCAAACAAATTTTCCCAAGCCGGGGTTTTGTGCCAACATTTCTGCGGCAATTAACACCATCCAGGCGATACCTAGCGATAAACGTAAGCCGGTAAACATCATGGGTATGGAGGATGGCAACACAATTTTGCGCACATGGGTAAACCAGCTTAAACGCAATACGCGACTAACATTTACCAAATCTTTGCTCACACCGGCGACACCGACTGCGGTGTTGATCATCGTTGGCCACAGCGAACATAGCGTTACGGTGAGCAACGAAATAATAAATGATTTTTGAAACATGGGAGCTTCACTGGTGTACACCGAACTTACCACCAGAGTGATGAGCGGTAACCATGCCAGCGGCGAAATAGGTTTAAATATTTGGATAATAGGATTGAACGCACGATAGAGTGACTGACTCAGTCCAATCACAATACCAACGGGAATGGCGATGAATGTGGCGAGAAAGAATCCGCTTAATACGGTGATTAAACTGGTTTTAATTTTGTCAAAAAATGTCGGTGGTCCAGAAAACTTGCGCACCCTGACTTCTGCTTTGGGATCCAGGGCTAGCGCTTCCGCATTGCGCGTGGTTTGCCGCACATAAAAATCTGCTTCACGCTTTCTTTCAGTTTTATGCTCATCGACGAGATTGCCCCATTGAGCCAGCACTTCTTTAGGCCCGGGAAAAGTTCCGAGCGATGTTTTAATGCTTTGTGCACCGACTTGCCAAAAAATTAAAAAGAACACCAGACCTACCGCAGGAATAAATGTACCTAACACCATATCGCGAAGTTTTGCGGGAGAAGGTTTTTCAATTTTAAATTTGGTAAGTGTACTGCTGAGCACGCTCATGTTAATTACTCCAGGTCCGTTCATTTTTAATCCCGCTCCGGCTTTAGTAGCCGGAGCGAATTTATTGCCAGCGATGGGTATTACTTTATTGACTATCATTAGTCAGTATCACTAAATTTTTTCGTCGCCCTTCAAACCTACTTTAAATAATTTCAAATAGTCGTTAGGTTTATGGCCATCAAACTTAATACCATCAATCCACTCAGTAGCATCGGGCGCGCGGTAACCGTCCATTTTGCTAAAGTCAGGGAAGTCGGCGGCGGTCATTTTGCCTTCGGCGATCAAATCTTTTGCGGCTTGCTGATAGACTTCTGGCATAGCAATTTTCTTCGCTAAATCGGTGTACCAGTTATCGGCTTTTGCTTCAGGAATTTGTCCCCAACGACGCATTTGAGTCAAATACCACACCGAATCTGAGTAGAAAGGATAGGAAGCGTTATAACGGTAAAACACATTGAAGTCGGGTTCTTTACGCACATCGCCGCGCTCGTATTCAAAGACACCGGTCATGGAGTTAGCAATAACTTTGTAATCTGCACCGACATAGTTCGGGTTAGAAATTATCTTTGCCGCTGCCGGGCGGTTGGCGTTGTCTTTTTCATCCAGCCATTTGCCAGCACGTATCAGTGCTTTAACAACGTGAATATGTGTGTTCGGATTTTTTGTTGCCCAGGCTTTGGTCACACCAAATACTTTGTCTGCCATTTGGTTGTGGACAGTAATGACCGGAACACCAATACCACGAAATACGGCTTGTTGATTCCAGGGCTCGCCCACGCAATAACCATTAATAGTACCGGCTTCAAGTGTTGCGGGCATTTGTGGTGGCGGAGTTACTGATAACATAACTTCTGCATTTAAATTTCCAGAAGTATCACCTTTAAGCGGGGCATAAAAGCCGGGATTGATTCCCGCAGCACCGAGCCAATAACGCAAGCCCATATTGTGCGTAGATACTGGAAATACCATTGCCATATTGAATGACTTGCCGGCGTTTTTGTAACTTTGAATAACTGGCTTCAATACCTCAGCACTAATCGGATGAAGTGGTTTGCCATCGGCGCCTTTGGGAACAGATTTTTTAATTTGATTCCAAATATCATTGCCGACAGTACAGGCGTAAGTATTTTGAGTTAAGGTGTAAGCCGTTACCAATTCCGCAGCAGTACCAAAACCTGCAGCAGCTCCTACTGGCTGCCCCATTAGCATATGTGAACCATCAAGCTGCCCGGTAATAACGCGATCAAGAACGACTTTCCAATTCGCTTGCGCTTCTAATTCTACGGTTAAGCCTTCATCTTCAAAGTAGCCATTCTCCAAAGCGATGGCGAGCGGTGCCATATCGGTTAATTTAATAAAGCCAAATTTTAAATTCTCTTTTTCCGGCTTTCCGGTCGCAGCTTCAGCGGATGCTATTAAAGCCATTGCAGCAACCAAGCCAGCTGCAACTTGCACAGCGGTACTCATTGCTTGTCCTACACCACCCAACTTACAGGATAAAAAACGGGGTGATTTTGAAAATCCGAAAACGCTCATAGAATGACTCCAAAACTATTAAGTGAAAAATTCGTGTTAAACAGGTGCCAGTGACTCTTGTTCGATTTGCTAAAGCCTGCGATCCAAAATGTACAAGAACTATTGCTTTAAGCTCTGTATAGGAAGAGCTATTCAAGCTCTGTGCCAAGGCTTGCGGAAATCTATATTTGTACTGTTTTAGCGCACCAAAAATGAATATATTTTTGCTGTGCCATTTTTTGGATCAGGCAATTTGCGTGGTTTTTGCCTAGCGAAGAAATATCACAACAATTTTTGTGCAGTTTTAATGCACAAGACAAATTCGCTGCATTTGTTTAACGCACGGCCATATTTTTCTTATTTTCTTAAGAGCACCTGGTTTTTTATTTAATATTTTCTGGAGCATTCAAGCAGTGCATGCCGTGCATCGCTTCTGCATCTATATAGCGCAAATAAAATTAGATGAATGTTTAAATTTGGCGCGAACTAAATTTTCCTATCACCAAGTCTGTGCGTTGTTTATTGAAAATATTATTTTTGCGATAGTCACATATTTTTAATATGGCGTTGATTTCAATAAAGTATTTTATTTAATTAGATTTTAATATTTTGTTTGGCATAGGCTTTGCTCTAGTGAAAACAAGCCATGCCAATAAAATTTAATCTTACAAATGATTAAATAAAAATGTGGAGTGTAAAAACTTCTGATTCAAAAAACCTGGCGGGTGTGACCATTACCATTATTAATCTTTGAGTATTCCTTATGAAAACACACACTAGGCAAGGTTTTTTTGCAGCACAATTAATTTGCGCTGCGGCAAGTACATTGTTAATTTCTGCACCAGCGGCTTATGCCGCACCAAAATTAACCGAGGCATTACAGCAAGGCAGCTCAATAAAATTAAATTTTCGTACTCGTTACGAAGATGTAAGTTGGGATGGCTTTGAAGATTCTGATGCGCTGACATTGCGATCGCGCCTGTCTTATCAGTCGGGAGCATGGAATGGTTTTGCTACAACCATTGAAATGGATAACGTAACGGAAATAGATCACGATGTTGATTATGCAGTCTGGCCAAATGATCCGATCAATGCTGGCCCAGTAAAACATGCGCTTATCTCTGACCCGGAAGGTACTGAAGTAAATCAGGCATTAATTTCTTACACCACATTTAATAACGCTATCAAATACGGACGTCAGCGCATAGTGTTGGATAATGCGCGTTTTATTGGCAACGTGGGCTGGAGGCAGAACGAGCAAACTTATGACGGTTTAAGTTTTACCAATAAATCCATTCGTTACACCAATATTTTTGTAGCTCACATCACCAACGTCAATCGTATTTTTGGTGAAGGAATAGTAGTGCAAGGGGACTACCATCAAGACTCTAATTTAGTGAACGTGAGTTACACCGGTTTTGAAGCAGGAAAGTTAACTGGTTATGCTTATTTAATTGATAACACGAATGATGCATTTTTAGTGGGTACGGGTGCAGGCGCAAATAAATCATTAGCATTGTCCAGCGATACTTATGGTGTGCGTTGGGCGAGTACCGCAAATCCGGCATTTATGTATACCCTGGAATATGCCGAGCAATCTGGTGCTTACGATAATCCATTAGATTACACCGCGTCATATATTTTTGCGGAAGCAAGTACAACCCTAGGTCGCTTTGTTCCCGCCATTGGTTATGAAGTGCTGGGTTCTGATGGTGGAAACAAAGGTTTTGCAACTCCGTTCGCCACCTTGCATGCATTCAATGGTTGGGCTGATAGATTTCTGGCAACACCCAAAGAAGGGATTCAGGATATGTATGCGAGTTTGACGGTAACTGTCATGGGAACACAATTTTTTGCAAGCTATCACGATTATAAAGCTGATGAAAAAAGTCTTACCCCTGCAACTCTCGGAAAAACTTTTGATTACGGCAACGAATGGAATATAAGTGTTAGCAAAAAGATCGGTGCAGTCGCATACACCGCAAAATATGCGATGTTTAAAAATGGCGATTGGGAGCAAAAAGTCGGTGCAGTCACTTTAGCCTCTGACACCACTAAATTTTGGTTACAAGCTGATTGGAATTTTTAATTAAGATTTCTTGAGACTTTCTTTAATCTTTAATCTTTAATCTTTAATCTTTAATCGCACAAATAAAAATCCCTTGCTAGCAATAGCAAGGGATTTTTTGTTTAGCCTGCTTATAAAAATCTATGTTCCTGATCTGCCGTCGGCAACAAACAGACATCATACTTACCAAACAGTCGATAGCGGCTTAATGCAATACGATCATAAAACCAATCGCGAAAACGCTTGGGAAATAATTTGAGTATGCGCAACAACGACCAGGGTAAGGGTAACCGCGCCATCACCCTTAAAAAAGAATCTGACTTTTCAAACACTTGATTTCCTTGCACCAACAACATTCTTGCAAAGTGCTCAGTGGGATAACCAAACCATTTTAAAATTGCCTGCCCTGCGTCGGATTGAACCGCGCACAACTTAAAACGCCGGTGCGTATCATATCGAAGAATCAAACGGACCCAGCCATTACATAGCTTACACACACCGTCGAACAAGATGACTTGATCAGCCTCATTTATCTTCGGTGGATAATTATTTTTCATCATGTTCATTCTTTATAAGGTTTTGAATCAAACAGTATTTTTTACTTGTGCCCCGTTAGCAATTACTCAGCTTTGCGATGATGATCAAACCACCATAACATCGCAAAAGCAGGCAACATTACTAGCAGCACCGCACAATCTACCCAAACATGCAGCCACAAATTTACCTGTAGCGAAATCATCATATCTTGCACCGCCCAACACACTAATCCAATGATCATCCAGCACCAAATAAATGCACTGCGCTGCTGGTTACCAATATAAGTTAATAGGCCCATAAAAATGGCCAGATTTTGCAATGTTGCGCCGAATAAACTTAACCACCAGACCTGCAAACCAAACATAGCCGCTGGAATATCTTTACTTAAAAAACTAGTTAAAACGGCGCGATGATAATCGTCGAAAAAACTAAAACTGGAAAACCACGCAAGTAGAATGCCTGCGATAAAGTGGCCAATGCTAATGAGATACAGCCAACGAACTAACCATGGCCTTATTTGAGTTGTCATAAATATCCCTTATACATTTTTAATATAAAAATTGTTTTACCTCTTACTCGTAATTTGCAAATGCCTGAACAACATCCAAATCGCTATTGAATATAAATGTTTCAGTAACTAAACCACCGCTTGCGCCAACATATAAAATCGTAATCGAAGTAGGACCAACAAAAATATTTTTAAGTTGGAAGGTTAAATTTGGATAGGCTTCGAAAGCGCTAGCCCAATAAGCTGCTATCTGTGCCTTGCCGATTAACTTGCCGTCAGGTTTTCCTACGCGCTTAACAATAATAGGTGAATTCATTTCAAAGTCATCGGAATAGTGCGCAAGAATTCTATCTAAATCGTGAGAATTCCACGAATCAATCCAATCCTTGGCAAAGTTCTGTGCAAAATCTTTAGTGATCATTGGTAGCTCCTTTTTTAAATATTGAACATTTATAAAGCGTCCTCTCGCTGATTTGTTTTCTACTCAGCTTTATTCTGAGGAAGCATCAAGTTTTTACTGCCCAAGGTTTTTTCACATCGCTACTTACCACCAAAGCTTAAGCTTAGCAGCTAATGCTTTTGTAGCTCGTATGAAGTGTAACGCAATACGGGAAATTTATAGCACGAATCTCCCCGTAATCCGTTTCACTCCTTACGGTCTACTTGCTTGGACGAAAATATCGCGATTGAATTTTAACTGTGTAATTGACATTAAGGGGTATTTTGAATTGTCCTGATAACCAGACAACCGTCTTGCACATCGATACAAACAGCAGTACCGATAGTAAATCCTGCTTTATTAAGCCAGTAGCCTTTGAGCAGCATAAAGGGAACATGGGGCAGAAGTTTATGAGAGTTGCGGGTGCTGCGAGTTTCATAATCATAAAAGCCCTCACGGACTTTAAGTTTGCGGGCAGGGAAAGATTTTTCTTGGGCCGAGCGAAGCTCTGGCGTTATAGTACGTTTAGCCATGATTGATACCTGATTTATCGGTTGTGGTTAGCTGCCTCTGGGTGTTGTCGCACTCAGGGGTGGCGTCTTTTTAAGTTTTGAATTTACAGTTAGTAATACCTCCGATTGAATAAAAACTGCTCGCTTATAGAACACTAAAAAACTGGTTGGATCAACAGATTTTTGTAAAAATTTTTATTTATTAATTTCTTCACGGTATATTTTTAAACCGCAGGATTGATAATTATTTAAAGCATTGGGATGATCAAGCGTGCAAGTGTGGACCCACACACGCTTGGCGTTACATTTTTCCCATGCAAATTTGATAGCGCTGGAAAGTAAATAGCCACCAAATCCCTTGCCTATAAAATTTGGGGTGAGACCAAAATAAGCAATTTCAACATGACATTCAGAATCTGTATTCGTTTCGAAATAACCGACAACCGAACCTTTATAGTAAGCGACGCATGTGCGAAGGTTGTTTGATTCTGCATAGTCTCGCCATTGTTCATCGGTTAACTTTAATTTGTCAGTCCAACTCCACATTTCGCCAACTAAGGAATAGAGATAGCGATTAAAACGAAAATCTTTTATTTCTGCTTCGATTACTGTTAAACCTTTGGAGTCGGTTTTCTCGATAAATTCACTACGTGAATTCATTTCAAGATATGTTGTAATAACTTTGCTCATGGCTTAATTCCTTAAAAGATATTGGGATATTCCCGCAATCCCTTGCACTACTTACTTGCTCAGCGAAAACCATACTCGCTCCCAAGCTCCTGCTTGAACGAGGGAAGCGACCCCACCCCCAGCCCTCCCCTTAACAGGGGAGGGAGTTAGAAACTCGCGCGATTCAGGCTTATCACTTTTCTTCGAAGGTGAATTCTCCGCTAAATAATTTTCAAAAAAAAACCCTTTGCTACTGCTAGCAAAGGGTTTTTTATATTCCTACTCACTGCAGGAGACGGACAGAATAAAAACTACAACTTAACCTAACTCAATATGTTGAACAGTGCCGTCTTCGTTAACTTCAGTCATGTGACCTTTGGGTTCTTTCAAAAATTGTACGAATATTAAAGCCGCCACCGCAGTTGCTGCAATGAACATAAAGAAGGTATGCGTATCAACAAAACTATAAACCGTTAAGTAAGTTACACCGCCAACGTTGCCATAAGCTCCGGTTAAACCCGCGATTTGGCCAGTCATACGACGTTTGATAAGTGGCACTATTGCAAACACTGAACCGCAACCGGCTTGTACAAACAGCGAACAAATAATCACTGCAGCGAATGCTAAATACAACGGCCAGCTTGCTGTTATTTGTGACAATAAAACGTAACCAATAGTGATGCCTACCATAATGATGGTCATGCTGAGGCGACGGCCAAATTTATCGCTAAACCAACCGCCACCGGGGCGCGCAACTAAATTCATAAACGCAAATGAACCGCCCAACATACTGGCTTGCGCCATGCTCAAACCGGCAAAAGTTTCCATAAAGAAGGCCGGCAATACCGACACCACGGCTAACTCAGAACCAAAAGTAACAAAGTAAGCCCAGTTTAAAATCGCAACTTGTTTGAATTGATATTTATCGTGATCAGGCGCGCCGTTTTTCAGCATGTCTTTATTAACGCGATAAATTTGACTGAATTGAAATATAAAGAGCCCAAATAAAACTGCGTATAACATGTAGGTAGTACTAGCGCTTAGCAGTTTTAAATTAGTGGGAGATAATTTCCACGCGAGTACGGCTAGGATTAGATACATGGGAACATTCATAATCACGTAAAACCAAAAATCTTTTTTGCTACTGACTTCTAAACCACCGGATTTTTTTGGTTTGAAATAAGTTGACCCTTTCGGTGTATTACGTGCGAAGGCGTAAAAAACAAAGCCGTAAACAATTGAAAATGCACCGGTAAAGCCAATCGCATAACGCCAACCATTTTCGCCACCAAACACATGTAGTGCTAACAACGGCAATATAAACGCTGCTGCAGCCGCACCAAAGTTACCCCAGCCACCATATATACCTTCAGCTAATCCTACTTGACGTGCGGGAAACCACTCGCCCACCAAACGAATTCCTATAACAAAACCGGCGCCCACAAAACCTAACAAAAATCGAAACAATGCGAGCTGTTCAAAACTTTGCGCGCAAGCAAAAGCAATTAGCATTGCGCCGGAAAGCATTAACAGGCCGCTATAAATAATCCGCGGGCCAAATTTATCCACCAGGCTTCCCACCACAATTCGCGCAGGAATTGTGAGTGCGATATTCATAATGAGCAGTGCTTTCCATTGCGGTTCTGTCATTTGAAATGCGCCGACAATTAAGGGCTTTAGCGGTGCCAGGTTAAACCACATCACAAAGGTCATAAAGAAAGCAAACCAGGTGAGATGCAAGGTTGAGACAGATTTATTTTTAAAATCTAATAAGTTAAGTTTTGATGGGCTCATGAGAATGTCATCCAACTGATAAAAATACATAAAAAGAAAATATGAACAAAGGGGAATTTGCAACGGTTGTGCCAATTCATTCATGGTGCGGAATAAATGCTATTTCTCATTGTTTTGGTGCTTATAGGTGCGGAAATTGTAAAAAGGATTGCGCTAATTAAATGCTATTTATTTTTATATGATTGTTTATGGAGCATTTACAGGAAAATGTCAGAAAGATCCCATTGCACTCGTAGGACCATTAAAAAATGAATATTTGTTTGCAACCCAATGATTATTTTTAGCGCAAGAAAGTTTTATAAGGGGTGAAAGTGGCTAGCTCATCGCAGGATTATCTTGATAGGCGACCTCTAAGTGCGCACCCAGCAATGCGCCACTTGCCCCATTGTGGAATTTATAAGGGTGCATCAGGGGCTATATAAGGGCATTTTTCGATTATTTTTGTCGAAGTTTTAATCTGGTGCATTATTATTTGCCCAAAACGATGCGTTTTGATAGTTGTGGCT
Organism: Pseudomonadota bacterium; assembly: GCA_040386215.1. Classification (GTDB taxonomy): domain Bacteria; phylum Pseudomonadota; class Gammaproteobacteria; order Pseudomonadales; family Cellvibrionaceae; genus Cellvibrio. The sequence goes on along the minus strand of JAZKFX010000051.1, from coordinate 11,666 downwards.
TAATTATTGCTGTTTGTGCCTTTATAAATACCTTTTCGGAGTAGGTAATGAGTAAAACGGGTGCACAACTTCATTTTTTTTCGTTCGTCGGCAAGATTAAAATTTTACATCTAACCTGGATGGCCTTTTTCGTTACCTTCGTAGTTTGGTTCAATCACGCACCTTTATTGTTAGCCATCCAAAACAGCCTGGGCTTAACGGATCAACAGATAAAAACGCTATTGATTTTGAATGTGGCGTTAACTATTCCTGCGCGGATTGTGATTGGTATGCTGGTGGATGTATTTGGTCCACGCAATATTTATTCGTTGTTATTAGTGATTACAGGCTTGCTGTGTTTTTTCTTTTCGCTGGCCACCAATTTCGAAATGCTCGCGCTCGCGCGTTTTCTGTTAGGTTTTGCCGGAGCTGGTTTTGTCATTGGTATTCGCATGATCAGCGAATGGTTTCCCGCTCGGCAATTGGGTTTAGCCGAAGGTATTTATAAAGGCTTGGGCAATATAGGGTCGGCGGCAGCAGCCGTTAGCTTACCAACTCTGGCGTTAATCTTTGGCGGTGACGACGGCTGGCGTTATGCCACTGGCTGTACTGGTGTTATCGCCGTTGCCTATGCCGGAATTTATTATTTTTCCGTGCGCGATACTCCGGCGGGCTCAACCTATTTTAAACCCAATAAATCCGGTGGCTTAGCAGTCACCAGCAAAAGTGATTTAATGCAATATTTATTAATGAATATTCCTATGTACGCAGCACTTTCGTTGCTTACCTGGAAGGTGACACTCTTGGGCTTAATTAGCCAACAGGCATTAATCGGAATTAATCTTGTGTTGGTTGCGATATTTATATTTCAAAGTAAAAAAATCTATCAAGTGAATGCCGATCTTTTCCATCAACCCGTTGAGAAAATTCATCGCTATAAATTTAAACAAGTGACTATTTTAAGCCTCGCTTATGCTGTTACTTTCGGGTCGGAATTAGCAGTAGTTTCTATGTTGCCATTATTTTTTAAAAATACCTTTGCTGTTCCGATTGCTTTGGCCGGCATTTTAGGCGCATGTTTTGCGGCAACAGATATTTTATCTTGCCCTGCGGGTGGTTGGATCAGCGACAAATTCGGCCGTAAAAAATCATTGGTTATTTTATTATTTACTGCCTCACTGGGCTTTTTTGTGCTATCGCAAATTAATTCTGATTGGCCCATTCAACTCGCCGTTTTAGCCATGGTGTGCTCTTCATTTTTTCTGGGTTCCGCTGCAGGTTGTGTGTTTGCAGTGGTGCCCTTGATCCGGCGCAGCCTTACCGGACAAATTGCCGGTATCGTTGGCGCCTACGGCAATATTGGTGCCGTTGTTTTTCTCACCGTATTTTCTTTTGTCAGCACTCCGTTATTTTTTATGACCATTGCCGCCAGCATTTTTGTTGTAGCACTCGCGTCGATGTTTTTAGATGAACCACAAAATAAAATGTTTGAAGTCTTACCCGATGGCACAGTGCAAATGATTGAAGTGCATTAAGAGAAAGGTATATGTGTTCTCTAAGTATTCTTAAAGCTGGCAAAATAATTGTTAAAAATATAATGGCAAACGCGTTATGAATCCATGGCACCTGCAAGGGAATTTATCTTTTTCGGTAGGGCAATATTCCAGTGCCGGCATTAAAGCCGACAATGAAGATGCCATTGGCATTCGCATTCCGGATGGAATGTTGCTTAGCACCAAAGGTGCGGCGGCAATTATTGCCGATGGAGTTAGCGCAGCCGAAGCAGGAAAGGAAGCAAGTGAAACCTGTGTGCATAATTTTCTGGTGGATTATTTTTCAACGCCGGATACATGGTCTGTTAAAAAATCTACTTCGCAAGTATTGATTGCACTTAACCGTTGGCTTTACTCGCGCGGACGTAGCTATCAGGAGGCACAAAAAGGTTATGTGAGCACCTTTAGCTGCATCATTTTTAAATCCCATAATGCGCATATTTTTCACGTGGGCGATTCACGTATTTATCGTTTGCGGGCGGGCGAGTTGGAGCAACTTACCCGCGACCATCGCACTGTTATCAGCGAAAAAGAATCTTATCTCGTGCGGGCAATGGGTTTGGATGTCTCGCTTGATGTGGATTGCCGCACGATTGATCTTGAGGTGGGCGATGTTTTTTTGCTCTCCACCGATGGTGTGCATGAATTTGTTAGCCAGGCTGATATTGTTACCGCGCTTGCACCTGTGTGCGATCTTGCCGTTGGCGAAGATCCCTTAATCACAAGCGATAGCTTTGATAATTGTTGTCAGGCAAGCTGCCAGCAACTCGCCGATCTCGCGTTACGCAATCACAGCAACGATAATCTTAGCTGTCAAATTATTCGCGTGAATGGATTGCCCGAACAGAATATGGAGGAAACCACACAAAAATTAACGGCATTACCCTTTCCGCCACCGCTGGATGTTGGCAAAATTATTGATGGCTATCGCATTGAAAAAGAGTTGCATGCTAACAGCCGCAGCCAGGTTTATTTAGTCACGGATATCGAAACCGGCGAGCGTTATTGCATGAAAACGCCCTCGGTGAATCATGAAGATGACCCCGCTTACATTGAACGTTTTATTATGGAAAGCTGGATTGGTAGCCGCATCCACAATCACCACGTGGTTAAAATTATTGCGTTTAATAAACCGAAAACCTGTTTATATTATTTGATGGCTTACATTGAAGGCATCACCTTGGTCGAGTGGATTAAGCAAAATCCCAATCCGCCGGTGCAAACTGTTATTTACATGGTTGCGCAAATCGTAAAGGGTTTGCGCGCGTTTCATCGCCGGGAAACTTTGCATCAGGATATTCGCCCGGCAAATATTATGCTGGATCGCAATGGCGAAATTAAGTTGATTGATTTTGGCTCATGCCTGGTGCAAGGTGTAGCTGAAATTGCATCGCCGATTCAGCGCGATAATCTGTTAGGCACTGCAGAATATTCCGCACCGGAACACGTATTGCGCGGCAGGTGCTCGGAGCAATCCGATATTTTTTCACTGGCGATTGTGGTGTTTGAAATGCTTACCGGCGAACAACCTTTCAAAGGTAAGCTCGGCCACTGCCGCACCCCGCGCGCTTATTTAAATACTGAATATATTCCAGTGTATGAAATCAATCCGCTGGTGCCGTTCTGGATTGATGCCGCTATTAAAAAATGTTTGCGCTATGACCCTGAACGTCGCTTTGGCGATGTGTCGGAATTTTTGCACGAATTACAGCAACCTAACCCAAAATATAAACAACAATATCGCATTATGTCCATGGGGAAAAATCCGCTGCGATTCTGGCAATATTTATCCGGCGGATTATTTATTGCGCTCTGTGCGACCACTTATTTATTGCTGCGGACTTATTAGCGTGAATTTATTTGCAGGTAAAGAACTAACACACTTATTGGCATGGACGGTGTGAATACATCTCAGCATTTCTGACGTCTGCAGAAATGCTGAGATACGATTTTTTAAAAATTAATTCTAAGCCCAACCTGTAAGCTTCTCCCCGCTTCCGGCGCTCGCTCGCGCAAATAAGAAGATGCATTGCGAATTTCTGCATCGAGCAAGTTGGTTGCTTTTAAAAATAACGTGTAATCAGTTTTAGCATTTTCTATGGTATAGCTCACTCGCGCATCAACGCGATCATAACCTTCTGTTTCACTTTCATTGTCACCCGCGTGACTTTGTCTGGCGGTGTGAGTAAGGCTGAGATTACCACTCCAGGCATTCCAATCGTAATCGAGCGATGTTCCAACTCGAGGTGGAGTGATGCGCGGCAAGTCTTCGCCAGAGTCCAGGGTGGCGCGAACCCTGTCACTGAAAAAACGGAAATCCCATGCGCGCGCTATGGGAATTTCTATTTCTGCTTCCCAACCTTTGAAAGTCGCGTTAGCTTGAGTGTATTGGTAGCCAATTAATTCTTCATTTAATTCACCAAACATTTGGTTAGTATTTTTTGCATAAATAAAGTCGCTGATTTGGTTGTAAAAAACATTCGCCGAAACTTTTATTGCTTCGATATGCCAGTGATAACCCAGCTCTACATTTTTACTGGTTTCTGTATCCAGACTCTCGTCACCGATTAAATAACTACCGGTAGCAGGATGTGGGCCCTTAGCCAGTAATTCTTCTACACTCGGTGCACGCTGCGAGCGAGCTATGCCAATAACAAATTTTTGATTATGCGTAAAGTGCCAGGCAGTGGAACCCGACAAGCTGAGATTATTGCGGTGTTTAATGCTACTTTCATTTTCCGGTGTAATAGTTTGCGTATCGAGGCGGGCACCCAATTCGAAAGTCCAGATTCCGTGGGTTCTTTCTTCGAGCACAAAAAAACCAAGGTTGCTAATATCAGACTTTGGAATAAACGCTTCTTCGCCCACCGCAGCAAACGTACTTTGCGAAGCCTGAGTGCCGAGCGCGCCTTTCCAATCCATGTTTAAAAATTTCACCGGATCGTGAATTAATTCTGCGCGGCCTTCGTAAGCATCATTGGTAAATACCGTACCGTTTTCGCCATTCTCTACCTCAGTGTGCTCATAATCATTGTGGCCAAGACGTGCAGTGATTTTTTCAAAACCGGCAAAGGGATTATCGAGTTCACCTTTAATATCATAGCGAGTTTGGTGCATATCAATACGCACCAGATCTTCACCCTCTGGTGGCACGCCGTAGTTATTATCCAGCTGGTTCAGACTTAGGCCGACAAAGCCTTTATCGCCAACATAAGATGCACCCAGGGTACCGCTGGTAGCTTCGGCATTAGTATTGGCAATGAAGCCGTTAGTTGTAAGTGCCACATCTTCCGTGTTTTTTTGCGCAAAGCCAGGAATTTCGCTATCGCTACTTTCACGCTTTATACCATCAAGATGAATTGCAAATGTACCCAGTGCGGCATTGAGATTTACCACACCGACAGATTCATCATTAGCGCTGGTATTACGCAGCTCTGCGGCGCCATTAAAACGCTCAGGCAAACTGCTGGGGATGCGATTATCCAACACATTAACAACGCCTCCAATGGCACCGCTACCGTAGCGCAAAGCGGCGGGGCCGCGTAATACTTCTATCTTGCTGGCCAACAACGGCTCGAGTGCAATGGCATGATCCGGGCTTGCGGCCGAGGCATCCATAGCGCCTACGCTGTCTTGCATAACCTTCACGCGATTATCGCTTTGGCCACGAATAATAGGCATGCCGACGCCGGGACCAAAGCTGGCTGAACTCACGCCGAGCTGGTCATTAAGGGTTTCACCGAGAGTTGCGGCGGCGGCATTTCGCAAGGCATCGCCACTGAGAATATTGACGGGATGATTAACTGTTTCAGCACTTTTGCTAAAAGGCGAGGTGGTAACTATTACTTCCTCGATAGCTCTGTCGTCGGCAATTGTATCGGCAACAACGTTGTTAACTACAAGAGAGTGACAAGCAGCACTCATCATTACCGCAAGGTAATGTTTGGAAAAAGATTTCATAAAAACTCCACAGCAAAAAAACTACTAACAGTTATGCTAGTAGATATAAAACGAATACCTCTCAGGTAAATGAATTAACAGCGGTGAAGAACTATAGGGGGAGCGCGAATAGGTGCGAAGCAGGTGCAACGACTATCGAGATAACGGACGTAAAGTGTGAACCTAAATAAAGCTAACAGCAGAAATATTACAAACTGAGTGTCATTGCTCAGAAATTTATCGAGGGCAACCGAGTGTTGGCACAGCGTACAGTGTTCATCTGCTTCAAGAACAACGCCATGGGCATGACCAGCTTCAAGCACCGAAGTGACAAGCAAAATCGCGGCTGCGGCAACAAGCCACAGGCGTAAACGACGAATAGGTTGACGAGGTAGATTAAACATGGGCGGTAATTTAATGAAGAACACAGGAAAGAGCAAGTATTGATGCTTTTCAAAAGGAATTGATTTCAGTAAAGTGCAAGGTGGCAAGGTGCATTGCAGCGAAAGTCATGGTGCCTGCAAATATTTTTTAGATAGTCGTTGGTGCCTATCCAGCCATAGCAACAATAATAATGTAGGAGAACCTGATGATCTGGTTTGGCTTAATGATTGCGATTGTCGGGTATTTTATTTATCGCCTGGATAAAAAGTTTAAAGCAAAATACGAGGACAAATTTAATCCAAACGAATGGGAACTTCCCAGCGCCAGCAAAACTTCAACAACAGCGACGCCGATACAAACACCAGCACAAATGTCGTCTGCGATTCTCTATGAAAAAAAGGATTCATTGTTATCCCATGCTGAAACATTATTGTTTGATGCATTACAGTCTGCGGTTGCAACTGATTACTGGCTATTAGCAAAAGTGACAGTCACAGATGTTATAGCGATAAAATCTGTCAATGGTGGCTCTTTGCCAAACCCTTTACAGGGTAAACAATTTGCTTTTGTTGTCTGCGCAAAAAATACATTACAGATACTTTGTGCAATAGAGTTTAACGAAAAAATTCAAACACAAGACCTATCAACATTAAGCGACTCGCCACTCTCCACCATATGTGTAAAAGCAAAAGTGCCCCTGCTAAATATTTCGCGGCAGTTAAAATATGATACACAGCAACTTCGTGCGCAAATAGACCAGGAAATTAATGTTTTTGAAATAAAAAAACTGCAACCTAAAATACTGTCCGTTACTGCTACTACTGAAAATACTACACCTGCCGAACCTGCTCGTAAGACTGCAACTCCAAATCCATGCCCAAAATGCTCAGGGACAATGGTGAAACGAAAAACAAAAAACACAGAGCTTTGGGTGTGCATTCGTTACCCGGAATGTCGGGGCGTGCTTGCAGTGGAATCAAATCAATAGACTACAAACTTTGATAATGAGATTAAGTGCGACAACTCAAAAGCAGATGTCAACAGACAGGGATATTAACAAAGCCACTTCGCGCACACTTTTTAACTCTTGTGAATATTAAGCTTCAGATTCTCACTGCAAGAGCTGTAGAATAAAAATTGAATCCAATTAAAGAGAATGAGAGCACCCGTGATGCGCATTAAATATCGACTTGCCAATTGTTTTGGTTTTTTAATTATGACTTTTTTTTCATTGGCTCAAGCCGCAGAGCCCATGTTAAATGGCATGGCAGCTCAAGCGGAGCTAGGCAAAGAACAATTTATTGGTGCGCTTTATTCAAATATTCTCAGTGACAATATCGACACGCTGACCAATAGCGCGCAATCAATGCGCATGGAACTTAAAATCACCCTGCCCGAAGGCATGACAACGCGTCGTTTTAGTCGTATGTGGATTGAAGGAATGGCCGTTAACAATCCTCCTGCATTGCTAACAGAGCAAGCTGACGGCATGGTCAAATTCGACGGGCTGGTCAAAAGCCGCTTATTGCAAAATGACAAAGTGACATTCAATTACGAACAAAATAGCGGTGTTAATATTTTGGTGAACGATGTATTGCTGGGCAACATTCCCGGCGATAAATTTTTTGCGATGTTATTGCGAACCTGGGCTGGCAAAGTGCCGCCCTCAACGGATTACAAAAACGGAATTTTAAGCGCCGGCAAAGTGAATGCTGAATTGAAAAATCGTTTTGAAAAAATAAAAGCGACTAAAGAGCGGACGACTGAAATTGCTTCATGGAGTAAAGTTAAGCCAATGGTTGACCTAGCGGAAGGAAAATTCAAAAAAGATGCAAGTGCAAAATCATCGCTGGCATCAGCCACTCAAACCGCCAAGCAACTCGCCGCTGCTAAATCACAAAGCAGTAAAATAGAAGTGGCGAAAACTAGAGTTGCTAACCAAGAAGTCGCTAAAAAGGCAGCCATTAAAAGTGAAGTTGTTGCCAAAGTGGAACCTGCAAAACTAAATGCCCAACAAGTGGCAGCTGAAGAGGAAGACAGACCAGCACTGACCGTCCAAACGTTATTAGCGCGTCAGTTTTATATTTCCGAGTTGATGAAAAAAATTCGCAGCAACGCGCGCTATCCCAAACGTTCGCTAGAGCGCAATGAGGAAGGAAGTATACGTATCAATGTTATTCTTGATCGCAAAGGAAATGTTATGAGCAGCTCCATGATTGAAGCCTCACCCTACGAATTATTGAATGAAGCAGCGCAAAAATTAATTACGAAAGCCATCCCGCTCCCGCCCATGCCAGACTCTATTCCCGGCTCGTCCTTTGAATTCACAGCGCCAATCACTTTCGCGAATGCCGGGCGGCGCTAATTGAATGCGAGACTTTAAAGCACCTGGAGACGAGTTAACTTTAACCGTCTCCAGGTAGAGGTTAGTTGCGTTGACGCTGATAGAATGCGAAAAGCAACAGCATGGCGAGAAACTCAAACGATGCACTACCACCACCTTTCGATGATTTTTTAACTGGGGCACTCACACTGCTTGCTGCAGAACTCGCCTTACTGCTGGCGATTGAGCTAGCTATACTGCTGGCTACTGCTGCGCTGGAGCTAGACACTGTAGCAGCACTTGATGCACTGCCATTATCTACCGGCACACTACCGGTAAAACCAGTTGCCGATTCATGCGTAAGTGCCAGCACTAGGACACCGTCTTTAATAACGGCATTTTCCGGAGCAAAATCAACTCTATTTTCAGCAAAAGTCCAGTTTGCCAAGCCCCAACGAGTTGAGCTCAAGCTATCGAAGTCGTCCCGCCATAACAAGGTAAAGGCTTCGGTCGTGGTGTCGTAGCTGTAGTATTCGAAGTAGTTAATAAATTGATGGACCGGCAAAATAGCATCACTGAATGCACCCACCCAGGACTCCGAGGTAGACGCCCAAAGATTAAAACGCATGCCTTGCTCACTGGTTAGGCTAGTTACAAACTCGCCACCGGTGATCCTTCTAACTTCAACTCCATCCAAAAACCAGGCGACATAGGTTGGTGTCCAATCCACGGTATAAGTATGGTAAGCATCGCCAAGCGATTGGCTGGCGTTATGTACATCCTCCGTTAATTTTTTTGGTTGGCCCTGAATAATGTTGCTTTGCCATTCGATTGCATCGTTTTTGCCAAAAACTTCCACATCAATCTCTTCCCAAAAAGCACCCGCCTGCTCCGAACCTTCTTTATAAGTAAAGAAGGTAGACAAGACGCCGCTGCCTTTAGCCACTTGCATGCGAGTGACATAACGACCGTACTTGTGGGTTTCCGAACTGTAAACTTCTGCACCCTTGTAAGGCTTTGCCAGAACAAAAGTAGAGCTCAATAAGCCAGCAATGACTATTGCTGTAAAAGCTACGGCGGATCTATACCTAAACATAATGCATCACCTGAGAAAGAATTAAATTCATAGCTAGAGTAGTTCTAACCGTTAAGAATAGTCGATCCGGGTAGAGTTACCTGCGTAAAGTGGGGGTAGCAGTTTCGCGGCGATAGTGGGACAGGGAGGATTTGACCGGAATTCGACAGGTTTCAAGCTGACGAGGAGGTGAAAGCGAGCAAATGAGCTTTTATTCGGACCAGCTTAGGGGTGCGGTAGATTGGGGTTAAAACAATCACTCTAAAAAAATAAAGGGCACTGGACATAAAATGCCGAGTGCCCTTGAAACACATCAGTAGCTTAACGCGTAAAGCTTATATATTTAGATTCTTCACCGGCAAAATATTGCTTATCGCTGGTAACGTTTCCGTAGCTCATGATTAACCCGGCATTACCATAACCTTGAAAGTAACTGAGCTTAAAACGATGTTCGCCCTTGGTTAAGGTCACGCGACACGTATCAGTAGTAAGCGGACGATCATGGGTCCACTCACACAGCTTGTTGTTGTCGACGCTGAAGACAAAGCCATCATCACTCGCCAGTAAAAAATAGTAATCACCAGCAACTTTTACCTCAAATGGCGCATCTATATCCACAAAGAAATCATTACTATAGCCAAGATCGCCTAATTTCTTATGGCGAAAGCGGCTTTTATCGGCGAGATCAATGCGGTCGACTTTAACTGTTTTACTGATCTCTATATCGCGCACCTGGTGTATGTCGGCAATTCCACTACGATTTTTGCTGACGACCAGACTAAAAACGGGATCTACCGAAGGTGGAATTACTCTGTCTAAAATAGAGCCAATCACTATAACCAGCACAATAGAGAAGGCGATATTTTTATCGAAGAAAATTTTCATTATGACACCACCTGTAATTTCCAGAAGCTAAACCAGTTACGTAATTCAGCTTGATCTTCTGTAATTCCGAAGCCATAAGTGAACGGTGAAAAAAATGCAAAAACAGCAATGACCAGTGCGATAAAAATACCCAGGTTAATCCACATATGCCTATTGTTAGTAATAATATCGTCGCGGTAAATATAACTAAAAATTAACGCAACATTAATAGATCCAAATATTAAGGGCACAAAGTAATGATACAGGTACATCACCCGTTCGATTTGTAAAATTGCCGCCATGTAACAAACATATAACGTGGTGAATGCACAAATCCAATAAAATAAGGGAGTATCCTTTTCTTTCTGGCCGTATACCACTTTACTCATAATAAGACCGATACTAAAAATAATTCCGGCTAATACGCTAAACCATATAATAGGGTTAGCCACTATGCTCATGTAATGAGTTTTTGCTTTACCATCGATAGTTTCTTTATCCCAACGATAGCTAATGGTTTTTTTACCTAGCACCCAATCCAGAGCATAACTGCCATTTTCATCAGCTTTACACTCATCAAGCTTGGGGACACCGTCAGCGTATTCACTCATATATTTTAGATTGTCTCGCATCCCAACCATAAAAGTGCCCGGACTCCAGGTTGAACGCTCTTTTATTTTATTTAAATATTCAGGTGATGCTTTGTAGGTATGGCCAGCCAATACTTTGGTACCCATTCCTATATGGATATAAAAAATTCCAAAAAATATTAAGGCGGTTGGCACTACGCCTGCCGGTACCGCAATTGCAAGACGTTTGAGCAACGCTATCACATCAAATTTTTGCAGGTTTTGCCATTGATCAACAGCAAAGAGCATGGGGAAAAGTAACAGCAAAATAAAACCATTCACTTTTACGCTAATCACGAAACCAATCCACACACCAAGAATAGCGTAGTGCTTGAGCAGAATTTTTTTACTGCTCGTGATCACCAGCGTAAAATAATACAGCGCACCCAACACAAAAAATAATTGAATGCCTTCGAGCATTGCTGCACGCGCGTGAACCACTAACGCATTATCAAAAATGATAAAACTACTAAATGCAAAAGCGAGCAATTTATGGTTAGTGATGCGGTGAATAATGCCGTAAAAAAATAACACCGAGAAGGCCATTAGCACCACTGACGGAAAACGAAAGCCAGTGTATTGCATATCAGGAGGCGCTTCTTCGCCCTTCAAATAATCCGTTTCATTAAGCTTGTGCTTATCGACATCATCGTTGTCTCCAATAAGAGATTCAGTGAGCCCCATAAGCATTTTGCCCAATGGCGGGTGTGGCTCCATGTACATAATGTTATCAATATGTTTTTGCGCAGAAACTATATGGTAATTCTCATCCCAAAACATGGATTTAGGACTGCCATAATAAGTGAAGTAAATCGCAAAAGACGCAATTAGCAATATCAGCGGATACACGTAATTGGAGTAGGGCTGTAATTTTTTTAGCATGGTTAGTTACTTATTAGAATGTGGTTGGAATTAGCGCG
>JAZKFX010000050.1:0-23834 GCA_040386215.1 Pseudomonadota bacterium | reverse complement strand
GTTTAAAGGGTATACTCCCTTAGCAGGGGAGCGCCTTCGGCCACTCGGCCACCTCTCCGGAAATACTTCGCGAAAATAAATTACTGCATCGCTTCAGTAGGAGCGGCATAATATCATACTTCAAAAAAAATCAAAGGATTAAACCCATTTAATTAATTCTAATCACAATAAATAACACAGCATATAAAACAGGCAGATAGGTGCTGACAGATTCGCTGAATTGATTAAAAACGAATGGAGTTAACTATGAATGGTCGAAGCGTATGTTCAAATGGTCGAAGCGTATGATCAAATGGTTGAAGTAAATGATCGCAGTAGCAGGTATACCCGCTACTGCGAGAATGGTCGAAAGTGGAAATGTATAACGAACACAGCAAACAACAAAATTAAAATTAGACTTGCTCGTCTTGATCTTGATCTTGATTTTGTTTTTCACGCTGAATACGCTGATAAATTTCCTCGCGATGAACAGCAATATCTTTTGGTGCATTAACACCGATACGCACCTGGTTACCTTTTACACCCAGTACAGTAACTGTGACTTCATCACCAACCATCAACGTTTCACCAATACGGCGAGTTAAAATTAACATTTAAACCTCCTTTACCCATCCTGTAAGAGCACGACCTAAGGCTCCCATGCCTGTTGGCCGACTCGCTACTGACCCCTATCACGGCCGAAAACGAAATCGCTTCGGACTAAGCATCGCCTACTGATCGTATCGTCTACTCATCGCGAAAGGAAGAAACCCCCAAAACAATTTCCAGTAAAACATTTACCAGAAATTTTACTACCCTAACTAAACCAACATATTAAGAAGCCTAGCCCTTCACTTTGCTTTCTGTTGGCTCGGCATCCAAACCAAAAGCGGTATGCAAACTTCGCACAGCCAACTCCAAGTAACGCTCATCGATGATTACAGAAATTTTAATTTCTGACGTAGTAATCATTTGAATATTAATACCGTCTGCCGCCAGGGCAGTAAACATACGCGAAGCAACACCCGCATGTGAACGCATACCAACACCCACGATGGAAACTTTTGCAATTTTGTCATCGCTGCGAACTTCGCGCGCGCCAATTTCTTTGGCAACACTTTCAAGTACCGCGACAGCTTTACTCATATCATTTTTTTGCACAGTAAAGGTCAAATCGGTCGTGTTATCCGCCGCTACGTTTTGCACAATTACGTCAATTTCAATATTTGCTGCACCTATAGGTGCGAGAATTTTTGAAGCTACGCCAGGTACATCAGGCACACCCGCTACAGTGACTTTCGCTTCATCGCGGTTAAATGCAATACCGGAAACAATTGGTTGTTCCATAGTTAAATCTTCCTCATCGAGGGTAATCAGAGTTCCAGGGCCATCTTTAAAACTGGACAGCACGCGTAAGGGTACATTGTATTTTCCGGCAAATTCAACAGAACGGATCTGTAAAACCTTGGAACCAAGGCTTGCCATTTCTAACATTTCTTCAAACGTAATTTTTTCCAGACGACGTGCGCAAGATACAACGCGCGGATCGGTAGTATAAACACCATCAACATCGGTATAAATTTGGCATTCGTCCGCTTTGAGAGCTGCTGCTAATGCTACCCCAGTAGTATCCGAACCACCACGACCAAGCGTTGTAATATTACCGTTTTCGTCTACGCCTTGAAAACCCGCCACGACAACAACACGCCCGGCCTTAAGATCCTCGCGCATGTTAGCTTCATCAATTGCCTGAATACGCGCCTTATTGAAAGCACTGTCAGTCAAAATGCGAACCTGGCCACCGGTGTAAGAACGGGCATCGACGCCGCGCTTTTTTAGCGCCATGCACAAGAGTGCAATGGTCACTTGCTCACCAGTAGAAACTAATACATCCAATTCACGGGGATCGGGTGTTGCTTGAATTTGCGTTGCCAAACCAATCAAGCGATTAGTTTCACCACTCATGGCGGAGAGCACTACCACCAGGTCATGACCTTGCGCGCGAAACGCAGCAACTTTATCGGCAACAGATTCAATACGCTCAACAGAGCCTACTGAAGTGCCTCCGTATTTTTGAACTAATAAGCTCATTACCACACTGTCCTATAAAAAGTAGGTCGATAAAACCCGGGCCGATGGAAAGACTTTAACATCATTAAAATTAAAAAAATAAAACTTAAACACCCAATTGCGTTTTCACCCAAGGCACTACCGAAGCGAGTGTAGAATTTAAAGCAGCAACATTGCTACCGCCACCTTGTGCCATGTCAGGACGGCCACCGCCCTTACCGCCTAACTGCTCGGCAACAAAGCGCATTAAATCGCCAGCTTTTACTTTCCCGGTAATATCCTGAGTAACGCCAGCCACCAAAGCAACCTTGTTATCCTCAACTGCAGCCAACAACACAACTGCTGAACCCAATTTGTTTTTGAACAAATCAACACTGTCGCGCAGTGATGCCGCGTCCGCACCATCAAGATTCAGCGCTAACACTTTAATTCCACCAATATCTAGCGCCTGGCTCAATAAATCCCCACCGCCTGTTGTAGCTAATTTGGTTTTGAGGGCAGAAAAATCTTTTTCAAGCTTGCGATGCTGAGCGGTCAACTGCTCTAATTTTTCTACCAGATTGTCTCGATTCGCTTTAAGGATACGAGCACTATTTTCGATAGTAGATTCCAGCTTATCAAATAGGGCTAAAGCACTAGCGCCCGTCACCGCTTCAATCCTGCGCACACCAGCAGCTACACCTGACTCGGAAGTAATACGCAACAAACCTATATCACCCGTACGCTCAACGTGAGTACCACCACATAACTCTACCGAGAAGCCATCGCCCATGGTTAACACGCGCACCTTATCGCCATACTTTTCACCGAACAACGCCATGGCGCCTTTGGTTTTGGCTTGCTCCATATTGCAGTGATCTGTCACTACGGAGCTATTTTCACGAATTTGATTATTCACCAGAGTTTCAATGGCTTTCAATTGCTGTGTAGAAATACCTTCAAAATGCGAGAAATCGAAACGCAGCCGCTCTGAATCTACTAGGGAGCCTTTTTGCGTAACATGTTCGCCCAAGACTTTACGTAAAGCAGCATGTAGTAGATGAGTTGCGGAATGATTCAATGCGGTGGCCAAGCGAACATGTTCGTCCACTTTGGCTGATACAGAATCACCAAGATTAATTGCACCTTGTAACAGGTGTACCAAATGCAAATGGCTTGCGCCCTGCTTGTGGCAATCGCGCACTTCGGCTCGACTGGTACCAATGGTTAGATAACCTGTATCGCCAGCCTGACCGCCAGACTCTGCATAAAAAGGTGTGCGATCCAACACTATAACGCCATCGTCGCCTTCCGCTAAACGATCTACTTTTGCACCATCTTTCAATAAGGCAACCACTTTGCCCTGCTGCGCAAGAGTGTCATAACCCAGAAACTCGGAAGCCGGTAAATCCACCCCTGCCGCCGTGTAATCCACTTTAAATGAGCCTGCGGCGCGTGCGCGTGCGCGCTGTTCAGCCATGCAAGCTTCATAACCTGCCACATCAATAGTCAGGCCTTTTTCGCGGGCTATGTCATTGGTTAAGTCCAATGGAAAACCGTAGGTATCATAGAGAGTGAAGGCAACTTGACCGGGAATAATCGCATCTTTTAATTTGCTAAAAGCGTCTTCGAGTACGCCTATACCTTTATCGAGGGTTTTTTCAAATTGCTCTTCTTCAAGCAGTAAAACTCGCTCGATTTGTGCTTGTTTGCTAATGAGTTCGGGGTAAGCCTCACCCATAACTTCTGCCAAGGCTTTGACTAATTGATGAAAGAAGGGTCGCTTTTGACCGAGCTGATGACCGTGACGTACGGCGCGGCGAATAATGCGACGCAACACATAACCACGACCTTCATTCGATGGCATAACGCCATCGCTAACTAAAAATGAACAGGAACGAATATGATCAGCAATCACTCGCAAGGATTTGTTTTCCATATCGCTACAGCCAGTAGCAACCGCAGCAGCTTTTAGTAAATGCTGAAACAAATCAATTTCGTAATTGTTATGGACATGCTGCATGACTGCCGCAATCCGCTCTAATCCCATACCCGTATCCACCGACGGTTTCGGTAGCGGTACTAATGAGCCATCAGTTTGCCGTTCATATTGCATGAACACCACGTTCCAGATTTCAATGTAACGATCCAAATGATCGTCGGGGCTGCCGGGTGGACCACCAGCAATATCGGCACCGTGATCATAAAAAATTTCGGTGCAGGGACCGCAGGGGCCGGTATCACCCATTTGCCAAAAGTTGTCTTCATCTAAACGCGAAATACGATCGGGACTAACGCCTATTTCTTTAACCCAAATTTCTGCAGCTTCATCGTCGCTAATATGGGCTGTTACCCACAAACGTTCTTTCGGGATCTTGAGTACGACAGTCAGGAATTCCCACGCAAATTTAATAGCATCCTGTTTGAAATAATCGCCAAAACTAAAATTGCCCAGCATTTCAAAGAAGGTGTGGTGACGTGCGGTATAGCCGACATTTTCCAGATCGTTGTGCTTGCCACCGGCACGGACACAACGTTGCGAGCTGGTAGCGCGATTGTAGCTGCGCTTGTCGCCGCCTAAAAATACATCCTTAAATTGCACCATACCGGCATTGGTAAACAGCAGTGTCGGGTCGTTACCCGGAATTAGCGAGCTACTCGGTATGATGATATGACCGTTACGCTCAAAATATTTAAGGTAGGCATCGCGAATTTCTGCGCTTTTCATAAATGATCCATGGTAGGGACGCCCCTAGGTAATAAAGGGCGCGGTAAGCGGCGCCCTTACAATTATTTTGTTTGGTGTCTTTCTTTTTCTTCGAGGCTTATCTTGCGTGCTTCACTTTCCAGCATGACTGGAATGCCATCGCGAATGGGATAGGCTAAGCCACTCGCCCAACAAATCAGTTCCTGTTGCTCGGGAAAATATTCCAGGGCAGCTTTGCTCACCGGGCAAACGAGAATACTAAGTAATTTTTTGTCGATCATTGCCTGGACCCTAAAAAAATAGCTAAACAGGGGCGGCATATTACACTGGCGAAGACTATCGTGTCTCTAGCTAAGCGCAAGACAACTGGCTTATCTCGCTGATTTTGCATGGAATTCGTACAAACTCCTGTAGCTCGTTAAGTATAAGATTCATACCAACATTATTGCTGTTCCGGCATGGAGCCCACTAATAATTGCGGATCAACTCGAGTTTTAAACCAGTTCATCGCCCAGTGTAAATGGGGACCAGATGCCCTGCCCGTTTGTCCCACCAGGGCGATATCTTGTCCTTGCGCTATTGAATCACCCTTCTTCACCAGGATTTTACTCAAGTGAATAAACGTGGAAGATAAACCATGACCGTGATCAATAACGAGGGTACCGCCGGAAAAAAACATATCGGGATGCGCCAGGGTTACCAAGCCGCCAGCGGGAGCACGCACTTTCGCGCCCGTAGGTCTGGCAATGTCTACTCCATAGTGCGGCGCTTTAGGCACGCCGTTATAAATACGCTGACTGCCGTAAACCCCGGAAATAGGCCCGATCAATGGCCACTGAAATTTCTGCGCAAAAGACATCAGGGCTAAATCGCCTTTGCGTGCGGCACCCACTAATTCTGCTTCACGCTCACTCCGGGCAACTTGATCTGGATTAGGCTCTACAGTTTGTTGCGGTACGCCGTCGACACGCTGAATTTTGTATTCACGCGCTTTAACAACAAAGTGACGCTGCTCGCGCTTGCCTTTTTTGACAATAATTATTGTGGCCGCAGGAGCTGCGTCGCGCCCCAAGCCAATCACAAATTGGCCGTTTGCGGCTATTCGTAGCTTTCGACCTTCAAACTCCACTCGCTCAACTGTCGCTCGCTCAGCAGCTGAAAGCTGGCCGACAATTACAGCACCCTGCTGCCAGTCGTTGCTAATTTCCATTGCCGTAACACTGGGTATAAACCAACACATTAGGCAAAATTTGACGATGTAATTAAGCGCTTTAAGCACGATGAATTCTCATTAAAAGCTGGTAACACTATTCGGGTAAAATAGGCCGAACTCGATCACTACAAACAAAAAAACGGCAGACCAGCTGCCGTTTTTTTGTCATTACTGTTAACGTATTAAACGATTTTATCGCCCACCACCAGAACTTTCATACTGTTGGTACCGCCCAATAAATTGCTGTCACCACTGGACAAAATAACTAAATCCCCATCCACTAATAAGTTCGATTGTTTCAAGGCATTGATTGCGCGGAAAAAATCCTCTGTGGTGGGTATTGTTGCAGTATCAAAAGCAACCGGGTATACGCCGCGATAGAGCGCTACTTTCCGCTGCGTACTCACGTGACGTGAAAACGCAAAGATAGGTAATTGCGATCCTACGCGTGACATCAGGCGCGGAGTAGTACCGGATTCGGTCAGGCTGATAATTGCTTTTACGCCATCCAAATGATTGGCAGTAAACATAGCCGCAAGCGCAATGGATTGATCTATAGACGTGAAGGCTTCATCCATTCGATACCTGTCAAAGCTGGCAGTAGGATGCTGTTCCGCACCCAAAATAATTCGCACCATAGCTTCAACGGTTTGTACCGGAAAACTACCTGCCGCTGTTTCAGCGGAAAGCATTACTGCATCAGTACCATCGAGTACAGCGTTGGCCACATCGAACACTTCTGCACGAGTGGGCATTGGGCTGTTGATCATAGATTCCATCATTTGCGTTGCAGTGATAACCACTTTATTGAGCGCGCGAGCACGTTCAATAATGCGTTTTTGCACCCCGATTAACGCAGCATCACCAATTTCAACACCCAAATCACCACGGGCAACCATCACTGCATCGCTAGCGCGGATGATATCGTCCAGGGTTTCATTGTCAGCCACAGCTTCCGCGCGTTCAATCTTGGCAACGAGAGCAGCCTTACCACCTGCAGCTTCCATTAACTTGCGCGCTTGATTCATATCTTCTGCGCAGCGCGGGAAAGAAACGGCGAGGTAATCAACGTCAATAGCGGCGGCGGTGATAATGTCAGCGAAATCTTTTTCGGTTAAGGCTGGTGCAGTTAAGCCACCACCTTGACGATTAATACCTTTGTTATTGGATAAAGGCCCACCCACGGTGGTTGTGGTATAGATACGTGAGCCTTCAATACGGTCAACTCTCAATACCACACGTCCATCGTCGAGCAACAGCATATCGCCGGGAACGCAGTCATTTGGCAATTCTTTATAGTCGATCCCCACTTGTTCCTGGGTACCGGCATCGCGTTCCAATTTAGCGTCGAGAACAAATTTATCACCGACATTCAGGTGGATTTTGCCTTGAGCGAAACGGGCGACACGAATTTTAGGGCCTTGCAAATCACCCAACACAGCAACATGGCGATTATGCTTGGCAGCAATTTCACGTACCATCACCGCACGGCGACTATGATCTTCAGGCGAGCCGTGCGAAAAGTTAAGGCGCACTACGTTAACGCCTGCCAGTATTAGTTGCTCTAATACTTCAGGAGATTCAGATGCGGGGCCAAGGGTACTGACGATTTTTGTGCGTCTTAACATGATAATGCGTTCTCTTATTATTTAGCTGACATAAGTGCAAGGGTGTTATCTAACATGCGGTTTGAAAAACCCCACTCGTTATCGTACCAGGCAAGGACTTTTACCCACTTACCGTAGACTTTGGTTTGCAAAGAGTCGTAGTTAGAAGAATGTGGATTATGGTTGAAATCGATGGAAACCAGTGGTTCATCAACATACGCCAAAACACCTGGCATTTCAGTTTCGGCCGCTTTTTTCATGGCCGCGTTGACAGCTTCTACGCTCACATCTTTTTCTACCAACACGTTCAGATCAACCAAAGAGACATTGATGGTAGGTACGCGCACGGAAATACCGTCCAATTTGCCTTTCAATTCTGGCAATACCAAACCTACGGCTTTTGCCGCGCCGGTGGTGGTTGGAATCATGGATTGCGTGGCTGAACGAGCACGGTAGATGTCTTTGTGAAACACGTCAGACAAAACCTGGTCGTTGGTGTAAGAGTGAATGGTAGTCATGGAGCCTTGCACAATACCGAAATTATCATTCAATACTTTAGCGATAGGTGCCAGGCAATTGGTCGTGCAAGATGCGTTGGAAATAATAGTGTCAGACGCTTTTAACACTTTGTTGTTCACACCGAATACAACCGTTGCATCAACATCAGTACCAGGTGCAGAAATAATGACCTTTTTCGCACCGGCAGCCAAGTGTAAGCCCGCTTTTTCTTTGCTGGTGAATATGCCGGTACATTCGTAAACCACATCAACGTTCAATTCGCCCCAAGGCAATTTGGCAGGATCGCGCTCTGAAGTGATGCGAATCACATCGCCGTTAACGGTCATGGAATTGTCCGCGTATTTAACAGTGCCGTTAAACACACCGTGCACAGAATCATACTTGGTTAAATGCGCATTCAAATGGGCATCACCCAAATCATTGATACCAACAATCTGGATTTTTTCACGTTTACCTGATTCGTACAGTGCACGCAGTACGTTGCGACCAATACGTCCGTACCCGTTAATTGCTACTCTGATAGTCATTGCATTCCCCTAAGTTAAAAAATATGTTGGCGCGCTGTTTGCTTCGCCCTGATTCATTAAGGGCGCAGCAAACAGCGCCCAAGGTTTAAACATTTATTACCGTGGCAAGCTGGCAGCTTCACGGGCAAGACGTTCGATCTCATCCCAGCGACCGGCTTTCATCATTTCTTTAGGTGCCATCCAGGTACCGCCTACGCAAGCTACGTTGGGCAATGCGAGGTAACTCGGCGCTCTCGCCAAATCAATGCCACCAGTGGGGCAAAAGGTGATTTGCGGCAAAGGGCCACCGATAGATTTCAACATGGGTACGCCACCGGCTGCTTCCGCAGGAAAAAACTTTTGGTGGGTAAAACCTTGCACATATAAGTTCATCGCTTCAGTGGGTGTTGCCACGCCTGCCAGCAATGGAATCGAACTCGCTTTAGCGGCTTCGATTAAAGCCGGAGTCGTGCCCGGGCTTACCAGAAAAGTCGAGCCCGCTTTAACCGCAGCTTCTAAATCTTTTGGTGTAATAATGGTGCCGGCGCCAATCACGGCATCTGCTGGTAAGGCTTCTACCATGGCGGTGATAGCATCCAGAGCACAAGGCGTACGCAGGGTAATTTCAAGTACTTTGAGACCGCCCTTGTAAAGCGCCCAAGCCAAAGGTACGGCGTCTTCAATACGGTCAACGACCATAACCGGAATTACCGGGGCTACTTTTACAATTTCATTAATGGTTAACGCCACTGTGTATTCCTCGTTCTACAAAAAAATAAATCAAAAATGGATAATGCTTAGGGTGCCCAATAAATACTAACCGGCACTTGTTGCTGCTGTAGTACTGCGCGAATAGGCATTTCATTCACGTCTGTACCTGCTTGTGCCTTGCGCAATACCGCTAATTTTTCATCGCCGGTAATCAATAACAGCAAACTTTTAGAGCGCAACAAACCGGCCAGCGATAAGGTCATTCTATTGGTAATTGCACCAGTGACTTCGCTCTGCTTAGCGGTAATGGCCGCGCACAGCTCTATCGAATCCGGATTAAGCGCAGCTTCAAGACCTTCCGCAAACGGAAACAATGAGGCAGTGTGTCCATCAGAACCCATACCGAGAATCGTGACTGCAAAAGGTTGGGCCAATTGTTGATAAGCTGCTTCGCAGTCCGCCAAACCTTCCTGCGCGGTTGCTGCGGTATTCTTCATACCCACTAAATTAGCGGCAGCCGCATTGTTCTGAATAAGATGCTTTACCGTAAACGCTTCGTTACTTTTATCGTGATCAAAATCTACCCAGCGCTCGTCTACCAGCGCCACATAAACAGATTCCCAATCGAGCTCCGCTTTACTCAAGCTTTGATACAGCGGCTCAGGTGTACTTCCGCCCGATACCATAAAAGTAGCTTCACCACGATCTTCGATAGCCTCGTTTAACGCTGTAACACATACCGCTTCGAGGGCAACAATCATCTCCTGGCGAGTTTGAAATAAATGCTCAGTTACCATTTATTAGCAATCTCCTGCAGGTTGATTTAACTCGTCGATATTGAACCAACTGCGGCCATCACTTGCGAGTAATTGCGTAGAGGCAATAGGACCCCAACTGCCAGCCATATAGCCGTGCGGTTTATTTTCCGGGCGTTGCCAGGCTTCGATAATCGGGTCAATCCACGCCCAGGCTGCATCCACTTCGGCACGATGAATAAACAAGCTCGGGTCATTTGCTGCGGCATCCAGCATTAAACGCTTATAGGCATCACTGAAGTAATCTTTATAGGCCGCAGCCAAATTGAGATTCAGCACCACAGGCGACAACAACATTTCATGCTTGCCCAGATTTTTGGACGTCATAATAATCTTGATGCATTCTTCCGGTTGCAAGCGAATCACTAAACGATTAGGTGTTGTAGGGCCAGCCGATTCCGGGAATACGCGATGAGCTACATCTTTATATTCGATAACAATTTCCGCAAAACGCTGTTTCATACGTTTGCCGGTACGCAGATAAAAAGGCACATTTGCCCAGCGCGAATTATCGATATGGACACGAATTGCCGTAAAGGTTTCGGTATTGCTAGGCGCACCCAACTCGTCAAGATAGCCAGGTACCGTAGTACCATTCATATCACCAGTAACATACTGACCGCGCACCGCGTTGAATCTGACGGTATTGCCCGTTAACGGCCGCAGGCTTTCCAATACTTTTAATTTTTCTGCACGAATACGCTCTGCCGTCATTTTGGTAGGCGACTCCATGGCCACCAAACACAACAGTTGCAATATGTGGTTTTGCACCATGTCACGCAGGGCACCGGCACCGTCATAGAAACTCGCACGTCCCTCTAAGCCAACCGTTTCCGAGATAGTGATTTGCACATTATCAATGGTGCGGGCATCCCAAAGATGCTCAAAAATTCCGTTGGCAAAACGCAACGCCAAAAGATTTTGTACGCTCTCTTTGCCAAGGTAATGATCAATACGGAAAATAGCGGTTTCAGCAAAATACTCGGCGATTTGGCTGTTAATTTCTTCTGCGGTTTTAGCATCGTAACCCAGCGGTTTCTCCACCACTACGCGCGAATTTTTGGTGATCAAGCCGCATTCATGCAAATGCTTGCAACAAACGCTAAACACCGAAGGAGGGGTTGAAAGATAAAATACTCGCTGACGGTTATCACCGCTATTTAACAGCTGTGCCAACTCATCCCAATGCTGATCTTTTTTAGCAATATCGACAAAAATGGGAAACAAAATTTGTTCGTAATTAGCCCAGGCAGCCGCATCAAATTCATTTTTATTAAGATGCTTCTGTGCCGCCTCGCGAACAATATTTTTGTATTCCGCGACCATTTCGGCCTTGCGCAAAGTTGTAATAATTCGCGTTCCCTCAGGCAGTTCGCCATTGCGATGCGCGCGGAACAAACCGGGGATTAACTTACGCAATGCCAGATCGCCGGCACCACCAAAAAGAACAAAATCAAATGCTTCGAGCATGAAGGTTAATCCTGTAGATACTTTTTAAAAAAACTTCCCGTATGTCGCTTGGCTAAATACGAATTAAATAATTTCGTCATGTACAGCTAGGCGCCCCCACTTGCGGAAATCCAGCTCTTGAAAACAGGGATCCCCGCTAGTGGGGGGCGCCTAGCTGAGAATGATGTTAGAGCTTTATTATTCAGCAAAATAAATTACCAGGTAAAAACGGTAGCACCTTCTTCGGCCAAGCCAACAGTAGCGCGAAGCGGAGCAAATAACTCCCGGCCCATGCCTTCATGGCTAGCCGTTAAATCTGCCTGCGCGTGCTTACGCGTTTGCAACTCTGCATCGCTGACCAACAATTGCAAACTGCCCGTTTCTGCATTCAATTCAATCATGTCGCCATCTTGAATGAGACCAATAGGTCCGTTATCCAGAGCTTCCGGCGTTAAATGAATTGCCGCAGGCACCTTCCCGGACGCGCCCGACATTCTACCATCAGTAACCAGTGCTACTTTAAAACCTTTATCTTGCAGAACACCCAAAGACGGGGTGAGCTTATGCAATTCCGGCATACCACAGGCTTTAGGGCCCTGGAAACGCACTACTGCAATAAAATCTTTGTTTAATTCACCGCGTTTGAAAGCAGCTTGCATATCGTCTTGCGTATGGAAAACTACAGCGGGTGCAGTCACTTTGCGATATTCAGGTTTAACCGCGGATACCTTGATCACAGACCGCCCCAGGTTCCCTTTCAACAATTTCATGCCACCTTCAGGGCTGAAAGGTTTGGTGGCAGGTCGCAAGACAGAATCATCCAGGCTTTCACTCGGAGCATCGCGCCAGACTAATTTACCGTCTACCAGGAATGGCTCTTTGCAATAGGCAGCCAAACCAACTTCACCCATCACTGTTTTCACATCGTTGTGGAGCAAGCCCGCAGCGACCAATTCGCGCATCAAATAACCCATCCCACCTACCGCTTGAAAACGGTTGATGTCGGCCAGACCATTGGGATAAATACGGCACATCAGAGGAATAATGTCGGACAGATCATTCAGATCTTGCCAGTTAACTATGACACCCGCAGCACGAGCGATTGCCATGATATGAATAGCGTGGTTAGTCGACCCACCCGTTGCCAGGAGACCTACGATACCGTTGACGATCACTTTTTCGTTAACGATTTCAGCTAAAGGCGTGTAATTGCCAGCGCTGGTAATTTTTGCGAGTTGATGAACGGCGGCTTCGGTTAAGGCATCGCGTAAAGGCGTCTCAGGGTTTACAAACGAGCTCCCCGGCAAGTGTATGCCCATAATTTCCATCAGCATTTGATTGCTGTTCGCCGTACCGTAGAAAGTGCAAGTACCGGCACTATGATAGGACGCACTTTCCGCAGCCAGCAATTCTTTCCGACCTACCTTGTCCTCTGCATAGAGCTGGCGAACCCGCACTTTTTCAGCATTAGGCAGGCCAGGAGTCATTGGTCCGGCGGGGATAAAAATAGTGGGCAACTGGCCAAACGACAAGGCACCGATCATCAATCCCGGCACAATTTTGTCGCAAATACCCAGGCAAATCACACCATCAAACATATCGTGTGAGAGCGCAATAGCAGTGGACATGGCAATAACATCGCGACTAAACAGCGACAAATCCATACCATCGCGACCCTGTGTTACACCATCACACATGGCCGGCACACCACCGGCAAATTGTGCAGTCATACCAACGGCATGGGCAGCTTGCTTGATCGGCTCAAGATAAGTGCCATAGGGAACGTGAGCGGAAAGCATTTCGTTGTAGGCAGACACCACACCAAGATTGGGGGCATCGCCTTCTGCTAAAGCTTCTTTATCCGATGTGCCGCAAGCCGCAAAACCGTGCGCCAGGTTCCCGCAGGAAAGGCGCTTGCGAGCTGGGCCATTACTGCGCATTTTGTCTACTTTGGCAAGATAAGCAGCACGACTGGTGCGGCTTCTGGCAATAATGCGGTCAGTAATATCGATAAGTCTTTGATCAGTCATGGGAATACCATTTACGGTTACGTTCTGTGTACATCTGTTTAGTAGGCAGCTCTATTGGAGCTACCTGTTTTCACAGCTGTCTATTTATTGCGGCTGCTTGTGCAGCCTCTAATTTTACAGCGATCTGTTTTTTTACAGCGATCTATTTTTTACGGCGATCTATTTTTACAGCAATTTATTTTTTACCCTAATCGGTTTTTAAAGCGATCTGGCTTTTTTATAAAATTCAATCAAATGACGAGTTGAAGCATCATGCTTGGGATTAACCATATTTTCAGGTGCAAGTTCCGGCTGGATACCCGCAGCCAACACTTTACCTAACTCAACACCCCACTGATCAAAAGAATGGATGCGCCAAATAATACCCTGAACAAAGATTTTATGCTCATAGAGCGCGATCAAAGATCCCAATGTTTTAGCATCGACTTTTGGTAGCAACAAAGTATTGGTAGGGCGATTACCGCGATGTACCTTATGCTCAACAATCGCCTCTATGCGCTCGGCAGACATACCTTTAGCTGCGAGTTCACGGCGAACCTGATCAGCATCAATACCCTGCATCAACGCCTGAGACTGGGCGAAAAAATTAGCCATTAAAGTATCGTGATGACCGGGAACATCAACAGTGCTCGCAATCGACCCGATGAAATCTGCCGGAATTATATCCGTACCTTGATGCAGCATTTGATAAAACGCGTGCTGCCCGTTAATACCTACCTCGCCCCAGATCAAAGGAACGCTGCGATAATCAATTTTTTCGCCGGCCCAATTCACCGACTTACCATTACTTTCCATTTCCGCTTGCTGCATATAAGCGGGAAAGCGGTGCAAGCATTGGTCATAGGGGAGTAAAGCTTGTGCGGGATAACCGAGGAAGTTGCTGTTCCAAATACCGACCAGCGCCATCATTACCGGCGCATTCTTCGCAAGCGGTGCCGTTAAAAAATGCTGATCCATTTCATAAGCGCCCTGGAGCAACTCATCAAACGCTTCGTAACCTAATGCCAACGCAATGGGCAAACCTATAGCTGACCATAATGAAAAGCGACCACCGACCCAATCCCACATATCAAAAATATTTTCTTCCTTAATACCAAATGCCGTAACCAGCTTGCGATTAGTCGACACCGCCACAAAATGCTTGGCAATGGCAGCGTGACTTTGCGCAGCAGCCATAAACCACTGCTCAGCGGTCTTGGCGTTAGTCATTGTTTCTTGAGTAGTAAAGGTCTTGGAGGAAATTACAAACAGTACGGTTTCAGGATTCAGTTGCGCCAGGACTTGCGCAATCTGCAATCCATCCACATTGGACACGTAATGCATTTTTAAACGGTGATCGCTATAAGCGCTAAGTGCTTCAGTGACCATCAAGGGTCCAAGATTAGAGCCACCTATGCCAATGCTGACAACGTCGGTAATTGCCTTACCGGTATAACCCAGCCATTCGCCAGAGCGAATTTTATGGGTAAGCTTTTGCATGCGTTCCAGCTCGGCATTAATGGCTGGGCGAACGTCAACACCATCAATCATAATGGGGTTGGCAGATTTATCGCGCAGCGCAACATGCATCACAGCGCGATCCTCAGTGGCATTGATATGTTCGCCACTAAACATTTTAGTGCGCCATAGCTCAATCTCTGACTCTTTGGCTAAGGCCAATAAAGCTGCTTTGGTTTCAGCGGTAATAAGATTTTTTGAGTAATCGAGAAGAAGCTGCGGAAGCTCAATAGAAAACTGGGTAAAACGCGTATCATCAGCGACAAATAAATCTTTGATATAACGGGCTTTGAGTTGTTGGGCATGTGCCGTCAAAGCTTTCCACGAAGGTAAATCTGTAGGACAAGTAAAGGATTGAGCATTAGCCATTTACTACTCCAAAACGAAAACAAGAAACTGCGGGGTGAATTTCTCTAATTTTTGCCTCCAGACCATAAAACAGCAGCCTCGAACCTCAAAATTTAACAAAAATATTGGCAGCGCAAAAAGGCCGCTATGATAGGCAGATGCCCTAAGTGTGTCAATTGAAGCCACCGCCCCAGCGCACTAAAACGGCAGCTATATTTAATAAGTTTTAGAAATTACACTAGCGCCAGAATAACCACCGCGAGAATGCTTATCTTGAGCAAAACAGACATACCGCCACTGGGCATCATTGAAGGTTTTTTTGGTCGCAGCTGGTCATGGAGCGATCGCAGCCATTACGCAAAATTTCTTGCCCTAAATGCGTTCAATTTTTACATCTACGCACCAAAAAGTGACCTTTTTTTACGAAGGCTCTGGCAACAGGATTGGCCCGCAGATGTGAAGCAAGAGCTCATTAACCTGCGAGAAATTTACCGCGCAGCGAAAATAGACTTCGGCATTGGTTTGAGCCCACACGAAATTTATTTGGACAACTCGCAGGATAATCGCGCTGCGCTTAGCAAGCGCGTCAAGCAAATCAATGCATTGGAGCCGGATATTTTATGCCTGCTGTTTGATGACATGCGCGGCGACTTGCCGGACCTTGCCAGGATTCAAATTGAGTTAATGCATGAAGTGGCGCAAACGAGCAATGCCAAGCGTATTATTTTTTGCCCGACTTACTACAGTTTCGATCCCGTCCTTGAAAAAGTATTTGGCAAAATGCCGCTTAACTATTGGCAGGACTTAAATAAATATCTGGACAAAAAAATTGATATTTTTTGGACGGGAGAAAAAGTGTGCTCAGCAAACTATTCAGCAGCGCATTTATTAAATGTGAGTGAATTACTGGGTAGAAAGCCTTTGCTATGGGACAACTATCCCGTCAATGATAGCGCCATGAAATCCAAAATATTACAATTGCGCGCGGTTGATAATTTACACAGTCAACTTCAACCTTACGTTGCGGGCCATGCCCTCAACCCCATGAATCAAGCCTGGCTTTCGCAAATCGCATTGGCATCATTGCCGCGCGCTTATGCAGAGCAAAACAACTACAACGCAACCCATGCCTTAACTGAAATTTGCGTGCAGCTGTGCGGCGAAAAATTAACGGAAGTTTTATTGCAAGATATTCCTTTACTGCAAGAAAAAGGTCTTGGCAAATTTACCGCAGAAGAAAAAAATGATTTGATCAGCCGTTACGCAAGCTTCGCAAAAAATCCTTTTTGCGATGAAATATTAGCCTGGCTAAATGGTGAATATATTTTCGATCCAGCGTGCCTTACCGAATAATCCAGGAACAGGAGCTATTGCAATATTTTTTGCAACCAATGACTAATCGCTGTGATTTGTTTCGCACACAAACTGTGCTCCATAACATAGGACTCATAGACAACATTATAACCGCGCCCATGTAAGTGCCCATAAGCGCGCTGCCCAAGCGACTCATTAACAACACTGTCTGCACTACCGTGCTGAATTAAAATAGGCATTTTTTTATTAGCAGGATTAAGTGCAATTGTTTCACTGGTTGCAAAATAAGTTGATAAAGCTAACAGGCCAGCCAAGGGTTTTGCAAAAGTTAAAGCCGCCTCGTAAACTACTGCACCGCCTTGCGAAAAGCCGGCAAGAATAATCTTCTCACTAGAAATTCCACGCGAAATCTCACGTTCAATTAATGCATGAATTTTTTGGGCGCTCTTGCGTAGTTGCTCAGCATCCACTTTGCGATCCAATCCTGCTTCTAAAATGTCATACCATGCTGGCATCACATATCCGCCATTGATAGTGACAGCCATACTCGGCGCATGCGGAAAAATAAAGCGAATATTCGCTGTTGCAGGCAACTTCAACTCAGGCACCAGTGATGCAAAATCATGCCCATCTGCGCCCAGGCCATGCAGCCAAATAACCGCTGCGCTGGCAGTAATTTTAGGATTTGTTTCCACTTCAAGATTTGGGAGATAACTCATTACGGGCTCACTTCTGGTTAAATAACAATCAAACCAATATTGTATTCATTATGGTTTATCGCAAACGATAATTTTAGCGCATACAAAACCAATAAAAATACACTACACTTCTATTACATAAATACATGCATTACTTATTATAAAACCACATAAAATTAACGACTCATTTTCACAGCGCAATCAGGATAGCTTTAACGGCCTAATCACAACACTTTAACAGCCTAAGCGCGATACTAAAGAGAAGCTCATGTCACATAATCATCCGTACAAAACTATCACACAACATAATGGCAATATTGAAACTACCGATGCGGTTATTGCGCCTCTCGGCCAATTAAATGTTTTATCCAAAAGTGAAGTTGCAAAATTATTAGATTCCAGTCAAAGCGGTCTTTATAAATTATTCCGCAACTGCTCATTAGCAGTACTCAATACCGGCAACGACCTTGATGATGGCAAAGAACTATTAGAACGCTACCATAACTTTGACATTAGTATTGTACAGCAGGAGCGCGGTATTAAATTAGCAGTTAAAGGCGCGCCAGCCAATGCTTTTGTCGATGGAAAAATGATAAAAGGAATTAGTGAGCACTTATTCACGGTCTTGCGCGACGTCATTTATAACAACGACGAAATCAACGGCAATTCCAAATTCAATTTAACAACCACAGAAGGCATTACTGACGCGGTATTTCATATGCTGCGCAATGCAAATTTATTTGAGCCAGGGCTCGACCCAAATTTAGTCGTATGCTGGGGTGGTCACTCAATCAGCCGTGGCGAATATGATTACACTAAGGAAGTAGGTTACCAATTAGGCTTGCGCGGTCTGGACATTTGCACTGGCTGCGGCCCAGGTGCAATGAAAGGCCCCATGAAAGGTGCCACCATCGGTCACGCCAAACAGCGCGTGAATAATGGCCGATATATAGGGATTACCGAACCGGGCATTATCGCCGCTGAAGCACCTAACCCTATAGTCAATCAATTATCTATCATGCCCGATATTGAAAAACGTCTTGAAGCATTTGTGCGTCTTGGCCATGGCATTATTGTATTTCCTGGCGGGGCCGGCACCACTGAAGAAATTCTCTACATTCTTGGTATATTGTTGCATCCTGCCAACAAAAATATACCCTTCCCGTTAGTCTTTACCGGCCCTACCAGCGCAGCAGATTTTTTTATGCGGGTCGATAAATTTATTGGTGATACACTCGGCGCGGAAGCTCAAGCACTTTATAAAATAATTATCGATGATCCCGAAAGCGTTGCTCGCGAAATGGTTGGTGGAATAAAAAACGTAAGGGCTTTCCGTAAAGAAAATGATGATGCCTACTACTACAACTGGACTCTTAAAATAAGTCCTAATTTGCAGCAGCCGTTTATTCCCACGCATGAGAATATGCGCAATCTCGAACTGCATAAAAACCAGCCCAGCTATTTATTAGCCGCCAATTTACGTTGTGCGTTTTCCGGCATAGTAGCGGGCAACGTCAAAGAAGAAGGCATTCGTACTATCGAAGAATTTGGTCATTTCGAATTGCACGGCGACCCTGAAATCATGCATCCAGTAGATGAAATACTCACTATCTTTGCCGAACAAAATCGTATGAAATTGCCAGGCCGGGAGTACAAACCCTGTTATCAGGTTATCAAATAAAATTCTGAATAAAATGATGCTTATGTAAAGTACTGCTTCAATACTTTTGCTGATTATTGATGTTAAACGGGAGTCGTCATACTCATAAATGGGGTCGCCTGACTAAGCATGAAGAGCTAAAGTAAACGTCATTCGTTTGCATAACGTTATTAATCAGACATACCTCGCAGGCCGCAACAGCGGCCTGTTCTATTTTCATTTCTTAACACTTCCAAACAAAATTCATTTCGGGGTCAGTTAAACCATCCCGGGGATTGTTTACAATGAGCGCCTGCGCTCATACAATCAGCGCACTATTTTTTTATTTTTTCTATCAATTACATCGGACGCTAACCATGATTACCCATGAACCCAACCCGGTTTATTCAGCCAACCCTGAACGTTACACGCGCATGAAATATCAACGTTGCGGCAACAGCGGCATTCGCTTGCCGCGTTTATCACTGGGTTTATGGCAAAATTTCGGTGCGGTAGACTCACAAGCAAATTGCCGCGCAATGCTGCGCTGCGCATTTGATTCAGGCATTACTCATTTCGACCTTGCCAATAACTACGGCCCCCATTTTGGTTCGGCGGAAAGTACCTTTGGCAATATTTATAAACAAGATTTTGTGCATCATCGCGATGAATTAATTATTGCCAGCAAAGCCGGTTATGACATGTGGCCGGGGCCTTACGGCATTGGCGGTTCACGTAAATATTTGGTGGCAAGTTGCGATCAAAGTTTAAAACGCACCGGTTTAGAATATTTCGATATTTTTTATCATCACTGTATGGATAACGAAACACCACTGGAAGAAACCATGCAAGCGCTGGATTATATCGTTCGCTCTGGTCGCGCCCTCTATGTCGGCATTTCAAACTACTCACCAGAAAAAACCAAACAAGCGGTCGATATTTTAAAAGCTTTAGGTACGCCCTTATTAATTCATCAGCCACGCTACAACATGCTTGACCGCTGGATTGAAGATGGCCTGACTAAAGTATTGAAGCAGGAAGGAGTTGGTTCAATTGTGTTTTCACCTTTAGCGCAAGGCGTACTCACCAATAAATATTTGAACGGGATTCCGGAAGGTTCACGTGCAGCACGCGCTGATCAAATTTATCTTGGTGATCGCGATATTACTCCGGAAAAAATTCGCAAAGTTCAGGCGCTAAATGCCATTGCAGAATCGCGCAACCAATCACTCGCGCAAATGGCCATAGCCTGGACATTACACAATGATGCCGTCACCACCTGCCTTATTGGCGCAAGCCGCCCTGCACAAATTGAAGACTCGGTAGCAGCGCTGAATAACCTGGAATTTAGTGCGGCAGACATCCAAAAAATTGATGCGATTATTCGTTAAGCACATCTACAATCTCACAGCAGGTTTTGCGCCTGTTGTGAGATTGTAGAATTTCAGATTTTAAATTCCTGATAAATAATGTAAAAAATAAATACCAACACGCCCAACTTTTCACATCATTTATTTTTTAATAACTCGCTATTTTTAGTTTTTTACATCGCCTGGAATTGCTGATCCAACCAGGTTGTTCGTGCGTTTAGCCAGGTTTTCAGCTGATTAACTTCACCGTCATAAGTATTCCAAATGTTTTGATTTGGCCAAACCAATATCGTCAGAATGGGCCAGGTTTGGAAATTCTGAGTTAATGCTGTGGTGCTTTTTAATTGTGTAGCTGTGGTATCTACTTTGGTCGCAAGTGCTGCATTTGCTAATGTCGTAATACGTAAACTTGCCCAGCGAGCTTTCAGCTTGTTCACAAAATAAGGGTCGGTTAACAATTTATCCCACCAAAAAGGGACGGGAAAAGCGGTTACACCGGGACACTCAACGGCGTGATTATAAGCCCAGCCATAGGTCCGCTCAGCGCCACACCATCCCGCATTACCAAAAGCCAGGTTAAAATCCCATACCGGGCCCAGCGCAAGCTTTTTATTTTTGTCTTTAACAAGGTACAGGCTTAAATTAAATCCATCGACATTGCGACTTAACTCGTTGAGAATAAAATAGTCGATAAAACTATCAACGTCTATGTAGTTACGATAACCCGTCACTTCATCTTTAAAATTTTCACTCGCCAACGCCGCTTCAAACTCATGAACATAGTTTTGGATGTACGCTTTTTGCGGTTCAGTAATATCTTCACTTTTAGGTTCGCTGTAAATAAAATGATGCTTGTTGTTAAACGCATCATCAACCTGCTCGCTAACAAAACTAAAGCTGTCCAAATACACATTTTCTACTTCAGGATTAGCAAGATCTTCGCCGCTAGTTTTATCAATTTTAATAATGTAACCGCCCGTGAGTTCTTCGCCCTCGTTATCAACTGCTTTCAGATTACTAATATTCAAACGTTGCGGATCACGTTTAATTTTTTCCAGTAAAATATAAATGCCCTTATATTCATCGTTGAGATAAAGCTCGAAATACTTCCAGCGCGATGCGTAGCCACCCATTTCTCGTGCGAGTGAGTAGATCAAGGTATCGCGCATTAAGGTTTTATCGCTAAAGGGAGCCAATAAAACCCAATCTTCTTCCGCAGGAAACCCAAGCAAGGTCGCATCAATGCCAGCACCACTTGAATCGCGCGTTTCAATACCCAGGGATTTTTTAAATATGCCGGTAGGATCACCGTTCACATCGAATAGCTGATTAAAGAACTGCGAACTGGAGCCACGATACTCGGCACCCGCAAAACCATCGTAAGTCACTGTGGCCAGGTTATTGGCATCATATTCCGTCACTTTCATAGTGACATCTACCTTGGGCTCGTTAACGATGACATTGTTGCCAGAGTTAATTTCGATTTTGGGTAGAAATACTAGCACTGCAAGACTTGAGCTGGCTGCGCTATTAAGACTGACGGCACTATTTGAATTGGCCGCGCCACTTGAATTGGCCAGGCCATTTGAGCTGACTGCACTACTAGAAGTAACTGCAGAAGAAGTTGCGGGAATGGACGATTTACCTTTACCTCCACCACCACAGGCTGATAACGCTATTGAAGTTACAAGTAAAAGAAATAATGTTGGAGTATTCATAGTAGAGTCCATCTAATATTGTTTAATATTATTTTTCATTTTTAATGCGGCTATTAATGCTTACAGCTGTTAAATGCCTTAAATTCGTGCTCATTTTATTGTTATTTGAAGCTTGCTCTTATTAAGAGTGACTTTTACACACTTTTATTAAAACAGCTATAGCTGGCCGATAAAAAACTGATGCACCGTAAGTTGCTTATGCAATTTTATTGATATTTAGCGGCTTTCTATATTGGAATTATTTATTTTACAAAGAGCGCTATAGCTGCAGAAACGCAGCGTGATGATTGTTGCAAAAGCAGTGTGATGGGCTTTCACTTTGCAGCACAACCGTTAAGATACAAACGCAACAGCGCTGGGCTGATATTTTGCACCGCTTTGCGCGCGTCAATTTCATTGCCCCCTGCAATATGTATTTTCATCAGGTCAATCATCGCATTACTGCTATTGGTGGTGAATGCAGGAAATTTATCCAGGTGATGAACTAAACCAGGATTTTTGATAAACACAAACGCAGGGAAAAAAGATTTTGCACCGCCGTCATTGATATCCCAAAAATCTTCCCACAGCGCCCATAGACGCGGCGAAACTTTTGCTTCGCAAGCGACTTCGACTGCATTACTGTCGCATTCAAATAATAAACACCAGACAATCATTGCCTCATTGTGATGTTGCAGACGCTCATGACAGATGGCGAGTCGTTGCAGCAATATTGCAGAGACAAATAATTCAGGCTCTTTAGTTAAGGCACCAAGCGCGGCTGTCCAGTCAGGTATTTGCATTAACGCATAGCTGGAATGCAATTTCGTTTGCTGCGAATCAAATGCAATAACCTGCGCAGACTGGCTCAGCCTGCGCCACGCAAAGGCCACATAGTCACGCGCACTGGCACCCAGCGTTTCACTGGCAAGTGGCAACACTTCTTGTTCGAGCGCGGTTATTTCATTGGCCAAAAGAACCGCATCGACTAGCGCAGACTTTTGCATATGTTGACCATAATTTACCAGATCTTGATAATTACCTAGCTTCGGATGTTTTGCATTTAACGCTATTAATCGTTGCAGTTTTTTTTGCGCGAGTTCAAATTGCCGACCAGCCAGCGCAGCATGAATTTCGTTTTCACAAATCACCGCAGAATTGTCCATAAACAAATCTAACTGCGGAACATCTTGCGCACGCAACCAATGTTGCGTTAAGGCACGGTGAACAGCTGGAGTCGCGCTTGCAACCAATGGCTTTTGATTATTTTCAGCCCACTTAAAATAATCATAGGGCTCATTCACCAAACCCAAGGCTTTTCCGCATTGCTCTATTTTATTAATTAAATTCTGTAAATCATCGTTGCTGATGCCGAGCCTTGCATCCAAGGTTTCAATTTGCCCATAACGCCAGGCTTCATACGCAGAATATGAAAGTATGTGTTGTTGCAGCAACCCATCGAGCAAACAATAATTGCCCTGTTGGCTGAGATGCTGCTCCACCCTAGCAATAGAAAAATTATTCAGCACCAGAATGTTATTGGTAAAGTTGTTGGTGGGGTTGCTAGGGTTGCTAGTGGAATTATTGCCAGGATTATCGGTATTCATACAATATTATTTTCCTCTTGCCACAAACTCATTAAATCTTCGAATTTAAACGCAAAATTTTCCCCGCTTAATTGTGCCT
>JAZKFX010000049.1:0-26032 GCA_040386215.1 Pseudomonadota bacterium | reverse complement strand
CCGTAGCTCAGCTGGATAGAGCACCCGCCTTCTAAGCGGGTGGTCGCAGGTTCGAGCCCTGCCGGGCGCACCATTCAGGGCTACTTCATTGCCCAATTCAAAAAGTTTTAAACGCTACGGTGGCTGTAGCTCAGTCGGTAGAGCCCTGGATTGTGATTCCAGTGGTCGTGGGTTCGATCCCCATCAGCCACCCCATTATTTACAGCATTGCATCTCGATAGTTCACATTACACCTTTCGCAGTTTCTAACCCGCGCACGCCTAACCTAGCCCACGCCTAACTTAGATATCCATAAAAACATCCATACTATAAAGAGTTGTTAGCGCTACACCTCAAGAGCGTTAAACATTAGGCTTAAACCTCAATGGCATTTCAGCCTGAGATTACCCGGTTAAATTATCTCTCTCATTGTTTAACACTTGGATACAGACAGTCCCTGTGTAAAAATGCATTTCATTTTATTTTCTGCCTGGAGCCGCCCGTGACCGACAACACCTCTTCTAACACTGCGCTTGTACTTGATGGCAAAGCTGTAGCAGCAAAAACTGAACAGGAATTAACGCTGCGGGTAGCATCCCTTAAGCAAACCACAGGTCAAACTCCAATATTAGCCACTATCCTGGTAGGTGATGACCCGGCGTCAGCAACTTACGTAAAAATGAAAGGCAATGCCTGTACACGCATAGGAATGGTGTCACTCAAAATCGAAATGCCTGCCATAACAACAACAGCTGAATTACTGACAAAAATTGAAGAATTAAATAATAACCCAAATGTTCATGGCATCTTGTTACAGCACCCTGTACCAGAACAAATCGATGAGCGCTTATGCTTTGATGCTATTAGCGTAACAAAGGATGTGGACGGCGTGACCTGTTTAGGCTTTGGTCGCATGAGCATGGGCGAAGACGCGTATGGCTGCGCTACTCCTAAAGGCATTATGCGTTTATTAGAAGCCTACAATATTGAGCTCAGCGGTAAGCATGCTGTTGTCGTAGGTCGCAGCCCTATTCTCGGTAAACCTATGGCACTTATGCTGTTAAACGCAAATGCTACTGTGACTATTTGTCACTCCCGTACAAAAAATTTACCAGATCTTATAAAACAAGCGGACATTATTGTTGGCGCTGTCGGCAAACCAGAGTTTATCAAAGCAGAATGGATTAAAGATGGCGCAGTTGTTATAGATGCAGGTTACCATCCCGGTGGCGTGGGCGATATAGAGCTGGCACCACTACTTAATCGTGTTGCCGCCTATACGCCGGTACCTGGCGGCGTTGGGCCCATGACAATTAATACATTAATTTATCAGACAGTCGACTCTGGCGAAAAAAAATTAATGCTTAATTGAATTCAAAAATGATCGACACAAACAGAAAATAAAAAAACAAAAAAATAAAAACAGGTGCTTATTAGCACCTGTTTTTTAATCTACATTCAACATCAGAAAAAAAATATGCGTATCGATAAATTTATCGGCAACAATTCCAGCTTAAGCCGAAGCTTGATTCACGTTGCAATTAAAAGAGGCCAGGTAACACTGAATGGCGATGTGATCAATAAAACCAATACCACCATGAATGTTGCGGACACCATCACCTTAAATGGAGAAATAATTACTGCCACCCAAACGCGCTATATTATGCTTCATAAACCTACGGGTTATGTTTGTGCCAACACTGACAGCGAGCACCCCACGGTTTTAGATTTAATTGATATTCCTCAAAAAGAAACCTTACAAATTGCGGGACGTCTGGATTTAGACACTACAGGTCTAGTGTTGTTAACTGACGATGGACAGTGGAACCATCTGCTAACTTCACCAAAGAAAGCATGTTACAAGAGTTATCTTGTCACCACCACCAACGCCATTAGCGCCACTACTGCCGACTCATTCACGGAAGGTGTCTTGTTACATGGAGAAACCAAATTAACACTGCCAGCAAAGTTAACCTTAATCAGCTCCCATGAAGCGCGACTGGAAATTCAAGAAGGGAAATATCATCAAGTAAAACGAATGTTTGCAGCTGTTGGCAATAATGTAGCGACTTTACATCGCGAGCGCATTGGCAACATTCTTCTTGATACACAGTTGGCACCCGGTGAATATCGCCATTTAACGGAAATTGAAATTTCCAGTTTTCGCTAACAGGTTCTAACGGGTTGCAGCAATGATCGATGTCCCAAGCCAATGGATTACCCAACAATTTCAACATTGCACCCGGGGCAACAACCTCTGGTGTTGCGACGAAAATGCACTGCATCAAATAGCGGACGCGCAGCTCTGGCCCCACAAACCACTTTTTGTTAGCAACCGCTACGATGTAGCTCAACAAGCAAAAATATTAGGGTTTGATAGTCACTTTAATGATTTTGATCTTAGCGATATTGCTGACAACAGCATCGACCAATTTTTTTATCGCATATCCAAAGAAAAAGCGATTGTTCATCACCTTATTAATGAGGCCTTTAGAGTCCTCAAACCGCAAGGGATTTTATTGTTAAGCGGTCAAAAAAATGAAGGGATAAAAACCTACATCGAGAAAGCAAGTTTACTGTTAGGCAGCGAGAAAAGAATTCAAAAAGATGGTCAACATTATTCCAGCCAACTATCTAAAAATGAAAATTATCTCGCTAAAAACCAAAACTCTCTTACATCAGCTAATAGATTTCTGGAAGATCACAATTATGCGGAGCTGCGCGCATGCCTGGGCTTTAATGAACAAGTTATTTACAGCAAACCAGGCCAGTTCGGCTGGGATAAAATAGATCGGGGCAGTGAATTTTTAATCAGTGAAATAAACAAAATATTTACCGATAGATCTATTGCTATCGAGCGCTGCCTGGATTTGGGTTGCGGCTACGGCTTCTTGACTATCGCCAGTCGCCACTTGCCAATTAAGCACCGCGTATTAACGGATAACAATGCTGCGGCCCTGATAAGTGCTCAACGCAATTGCGCCCACCTTAATTTAAATGCTGAAGTTATTGCCAGCGATGCGGGCGCAACTATTAAGGGAAATTTCGATTTAATTTTGTGCAACCCACCTTTTCATCAAGGCTTCAGTATCGATGGCGACTTAACCGATAAATTTTTATTCAGCGCAAAACAGTTACTTGCCGTTACGGGCGCAGCTTACTTTGTGGTAAATCAATTTATTCCTTTAGAAAAAAAAGCGCAGTCACACTTTAAAATGGTCAAGGTTATTGCACAGAATAAAAGTTTCAAAGTGGTGGAGTTATGCAAAGAGTCGCGCAAGAATTTGCTATAACCAACAAACCGAACACAACGAATACTGCTTGTGGATTTAATAACCAACCGACGTGATTTGAACGTTTTTTTTAACCTAAAGGGTTGACCAACCATACCCTCACCTATATGATGCGCACCTCTTCCGAACAGGAAGTTACCGTTCCGCCTTAGCTCAGTCGGTAGAGCAAATGACTGTTAATCATTGGGTCGCTGGTTCGAGTCCAGCAGGCGGAGCCAAAATAAGTAAAGGCTGCATGAAAATGCGGCCTTTTTTATGTGCTTATGCTTTAGCCTGTGCTTTTTACCTCAATAAGTTTTAGCACAGGTCAGTCAAATTCCCTAACCTATTGGTGGAGATTTCCCATGTTTAAAGTTAACGAATACTTCGGCGGCGCGGTTAAATCTATTGCCTTTCAAACTGAAACCCTGCCCGCCACCATAGGTGTGATGGCACAAGGTGAATATGAGTTTGGCACTAGCCAGAAGGAATACATGACCGTAGTCAGCGGTAGTTTGACCGTTATATTACCCGGCAAAGATACAGCAGAAACTTTTAAGAATGGCCAAACATTTGTTGTTGCAGCTAATCAACGCTTCAAAGTAAGCGCTGATGTTGAAACGTCTTATCTTTGCTTATACGAATAAGTGCGTACGAACAATTAAGCCCGAGAGAATGTTTATTCGATAGCGCTCACAATGAGATGGGCGCTTAGAGATTCAATCAATTCGGACTCAAGAAGCTCTTCAATTCAGCTTTAATAAGCTTTTCATTTCATCGGGATCGTAGCCACCAATGACGGTGCCGCGAATCACTACCAAAGGAATACCACTGCCGTGCAAGCGTTGGTATTGCGCCTTGCCTTCTGCTGAAGTTTCTATGTCATATTCGACATAAGGGACTTTATGCTTAACAAAAAATTCGCGGGCTAATTTGCAGTAGCCACACCAGGAAGTTGCGTAAAGCACAACACCTTCGGGATGCATTGCGGAAAAATCAGGTGGAGGACTAAATGTCTCAATAATTTGATTTCGATTTTGGAATACCAATAAAGCCAGGAGTACAAAAATAATTTTTTTCATAGATCGCTTAATTCCGACATGATATGGGTAAATATTTAAATTCAACGGTTGTCTTATTGGCACTCGCCGCCAGCATTCCTTCAGGAACCACAGAGTAGCCACATATCCATGAGATAGGGCTCTGCGGCGAGCCTTTAACAACAACAGGTCTAACAGTAAGGATTTTATCCTTTATCGCCGGGTGAGCTTTGCCACCAAAATAAATATGAAATCCACCCTGTTGCAGCTCAATCTTATTAACGAAATTGCCAATTAAAAATTCAGGTTTCGGCATACCCGCTGCAAGATTATCTTTGGGGAAATTGAGTGTGGCCTTGAAATAAACCACCACACCTTTTTTGTAATCTTCAATTAAATCGAGCGACTCCAAAACCTGCTTGCGCGCCACCGTGGGTTCTGCGGATGGTAATGCCAATAAACTCAGTATGGCGATAATAGCGAGCACTACCAGCATTTCAATCAGTGTAAAACCACGATCATTTCTTAATGCAGGCATCGCAATACTTCCTTAATATCAAAAATAATTAACGAATAAATTTAGCGACATACCAACAGCTAGCCTGTAATTCATAGCCCTGCTCTTTTGCCCATGTTATTCCCGCGCGCACCAGCTTTTCTGCCAACCCCTTACCTCTGAATTCAGGCGGTACAAAAGTACTGGTAAAATCGATAATCGTATTATTGTTATTTTCATTTTTAAACAATCGATATTGCAAAACGGCTTGGGCATTTTCGACCATTAACGTAAATCGTTTTTCTGATGGATTATGTACAATATTTTCCATAGCCAGGCTCCTCAATGTTAATCAGAACAACTGCATTAATTTTCCAGGGTAAAAACCGCCGCACTACCTGAGCATTTATTCTCAACAACACAACTAACATCAGAATTTAAAAGAATTGCATCGCTAGGCATATTCAGCTGTAGCACGAAGTGCTGCTTAACAGCCAGGGCACGCTCATGCGCAAGCCGGCTTAAACGCTCTGGAGAAACTTGTTGTAATGCTGCTAACTCGATAAATTTTTCATTGGTAGTAGCGCTTGCATTGATTAAGCCTTGCGTTTGATAAAAGCGAGCGACGGCTTGCTCCCAACGCAGATTTCGGCTGCGATTATCTTCGCTAGTGGCACCTTGCTTTTGCAGTTCGCTTTTTACCTGCTCTTCTTTAAGAGCCGCAATATCCATTTTTGCATCATAAATACCCTGAACACTTAAACGCATTTGCGGACGTTTTTTCAAAGCTTCTTGCAAGAGTTTTAATTTGCTGATGGCCTGCTCACTGAGTTGCGATTCTCCCGGGGTAAATTCGATGCGCCCCAAATCTTCGTTGCTATTGACCAACTTACTCAAAAATCGAAATGGCGAAGAAATAACTTTTTTGAAAGCATTACGTAACACTCGCGTAAAAACTTCACCGACGTTAAATGCAGGATTTTTGGGATCGCCGGAAATTTCTGCATCCAATACGGCAACACCATTTTCATCTGTCAGCAGTGCAAGACCGAGGCGCAGCGGAATATCGATGGCGCGCGGGCTGCGAACTTTCTCACCAAACACCAGGCGTTCAATGACGACGTGATTTTTGCCAACAATAAGCCCCTTATCATAGCGATAATGCAAGTCCACACTTAACAAGCCCTTTTTAATTCTCCATCCAGCATACTCTGCTGAGTAGGGAGACAATGCGCCCATATCGATTTTTTCAAAACTAAAGAGGACGTCCGCTTGTGGTACGGTCATAAACGGCTTCGCTTCTCCGCTTAAACGTACTGGCGCTGTGCCATCTACATTTCCAGCCAAATTAATTTTTGCAGTTGCCTGATCATCATTGGCAATACCGGTAATCTCACCACTGAATTGTTGAACTATAACCAGAAAGGATGGCGTTAATGATTGATCGTTGAAACCTATGGCCGCATTGTTGATAGCGAACCGATCAATAGCGAACTTCCAGGGTGCGGCAATTGGCGCAGGCACATTTGCTACGGCCGCAGAATTTGTTGATGCTGAAGCCGGTGAGTCAGATTTAACAATCATCGCCTGAATATTATTGGTGCGATCTTTATGAATAATAAATTGACCATCAAATTCATCCAGACTGAGCAGCGGCACCTTGGCGGACTGTTCATGTAGTGAGATAACCGCATCTTGCCACGCTAGATTTTTCCATTTAATAACATCTTCTTCAATATTAACCGGACGCAATTTAAAATCTATTAATTTGCCACTAGTGACAATATTTTTCACAGCACCTTCGCTTATTGATATGTGCGAACGAGTTTCAATTAAACCGTCCAGAACCTCAAGCGCAGCATAAGGCTTGAGCGCGCTGTTAAACCACACAAAGGGAATAGCCCTGATATCAATATCCAATTCCGCGTGTAAATTTTGTGGATCAATATTGCCTTTAATTTCCAGCGGTGTCGCTTTATTAACATTCGCTTTAAGCGCTATAGTTGCGAGATTTTTTCCACGCAAATCAATATTTTTTACAGTGATATTAAGAGGCGACACCTCTAGCGTTAAATTATTTAGCTCAAGTGCATTGGAATGGATGATGGCGTTATTAATGGTAAGTTTTTTAATTACAACAGGAGCTTTATTAGACTTGGCTGATTGTTTAGCCGGCGATTTTTTATTTAATGTCTCAATATGTTTTGTCACATCGTCAAAATTCCACGAACCGTTTTCTAGTTGGCGTGGATTAGCGATAAGCCGACTAATACTGATCTCGTCAATCACCAGTGCTGATAACCGAATAGATTCCAGCAAACCCAGGCTAACCACAACACTTTCGCTCTGCCATAAGTTGGCTGAATCTTTTAAGTTATGAATCGCCAGCCTGGATTTAAACGGACTAAATATTAGCGCATCACTGTGTAAGTGATGCCCGGTTGCCTGAAAATAATTATCTTTAATTGCTTTTGTTAAAAAAAATGGCACCAGCGTGTAAGCCAATGTCACATACAACAAAAACAATACCGCTACAAAAATAATAACAAAACGCAGCAATTTCACCCGATAAATTTTAAGCAAAAAAGCCTTGCTGGAATTAACAATACTCACGCCGAACCAACTCCCGATTAGTTAAACAATTATGTAGAGCATTATGAAGCTACTTTCGTTCCCCACAAATCATACTCATCAGAATGTTCAATCAGTACGCTCACCAGATCGCCCGGCTTCACATTTTCTTCGCCATTTAAATATACGCAACCATCGATTTCTGGCGCATCGGCAAAACTGCGACCAATCGCACCTTCATCGTCAACTTCGTCGATTAACACTTGTAACGTCTGCCCTACTTTCAGCTTCAAACGTTCGGTAGAAATACCTTGCTGCAATTGCATAAAACGGTCGTAACGCTCTTGCTTAATCTCATCCGGTACGTGATCTGGCAGCTCGTTGGCTTTCGCACCCTCAACCGGTGAATATTGGAAACAACCAACGCGATCAAGTTTTGCTTCAGTCAGGAAATCCAGCAGTTGCTGAAAATCATCTTCAGTTTCGCCAGGAAAACCCACAATAAACGTTGAGCGAATAGTCAGGTTAGGTACCTGCTCACGCCATTCTTTAATACGCTCCAGCGTTCTTTCAACTTGACCCGGACGGCGCATTTTACGCAACAAGGTTGGGCTGGCATGCTGAAATGGAATATCCAGATACGGCAGCACTTTGCCTTGTGCCATCAACGGAATAATGTTGTCCAC
This sequence comes from Pseudomonadota bacterium, assembly GCA_040386215.1. GTDB lineage: Bacteria > Pseudomonadota > Gammaproteobacteria > Pseudomonadales > Cellvibrionaceae > Cellvibrio. Next base: position 17,988 of record JAZKFX010000049.1, on the reverse strand, counting down.
ATGTGGATAAGGGTAAACATAATGCAAGCGCACCCAAACACCCAACTCACCCAAGGCTGCAGCCAGCTGATACATATCGGTTTTAAGAGGACGACCATCCCAGAAGTCGGTGCGGTGCTTTATGTCCACACCGTAAGCCGAAGTATCCTGCGAAATCACTAACAATTCTTTCACGCCGGCTTTTACCAAACGCTCGGCTTCGCCCATTACCTGGCCAATCGGACGACTGACCAGCTTGCCGCGCATATCGGGGATAATGCAAAAGCTACATGAGTGATTACAACCTTCTGAAATCTTCAAATAGGCATAATGGCGCGGCGTGAGCTTGATACCTTGAGGTGGTACTAAATCCAAAAAGGGATTGTGATTGGGGTTGGGAGGCAAATGCTCATGGACCTGCGTCAGAATTTCTTCATAAGCATGCGCACCGGTAATGCCTAATACGTTGGGATGTGCACTGCGAATTTCGTCGGCGCGCGCGCCTAAACAACCGGTCACGAGTACCTTGCCATTCTCACTCAATGCTTCGCCAATCGCCCCGAGGGATTCTTGCACTGCGCTGTCAATAAATCCGCAGGTGTTAACTATCACCATATCCGCATCGTTGTAGCTGGGCACAATGTTGTATCCCTCGGTGCGCAGCTGGGTAAGAATACGTTCAGAATCAACAAGATTTTTAGGGCAACCGAGTGATACGAAACCGATGGTAGGATTGCCAGTAGAGTTGGAAGTCATAGAATAAGGCCAGAAATAGAGATGCTAGAAAAGGCTGCTATTGTAGGGGTTTAACGGACATTTTGCATGGGAAGATAACAAGGATGAATGTTATATCTGCATATAGCCTTGGGAATTACCAACAGACCACAAGCAAGCCTATAAAAATATCCTGTATTCAACTCGGAACACTCATGGAAATACGGTGTTGCATTGGCGAATTCATTTTTTTCAACTAGGCTTGCTATTGAAATCATTCATAAAAACGTCAAAACTTTAAGCATCATTGCGTGTTGATAACATCAAACTCCCTTTAAATGCGTTGCCTATGAATAAAGTAATTCAAACATTAATAGGGATAGCGTTATTGGTAATGGGTGGAATTGTTCTCTTGGGATGGTTACTACATATTCCACTGATGGTGCAATTCAAAATCGGTTTTGTACCCATGCAGTTCAACACCGGAATGTGTTTTGTCCTCACCGGAATAGCCCTCGCCCTACCCGGATTAACGGGCAAATTATTTCCCCGCATCCAGACCGTCATAGGCGGAATTCTGATTATTTTATGCGGCCTGACTTTTAGCGAAATACTCTTTGATCTTAGCCTTGGCATTGATTGGCCCGCGCTACACACCTGGATTGGCGACGGCAATGTTCGCCCCGGGCGCATGGCCCCCAATACCGCACTCAGTTTCATCTGCATAGGGTCGACCCTTGTCCTGACACCCCGTGTTTCCACCAAACAACAGGCCGGGTACGTGCAGGTTTTAACCTTTAGCATTCTTGCATTGGGATTAACTGGCTTAGTTGGCTATATGTTGGGGCCAGATTTACTGTTTGGCTGGGCGAGTTCAGCCCGAATGGCGATATCAACTGCCTGTGGCGTGATTCTTACTGGAATTGCACTTTGGCTAAGCTGGACAAATGCGCAGTGGAATCGCTCAAAGGATTATTTCGGAGTCGATGAAAAAATTGCCTTTTTAGGAGCTGCAATCCTGATTGTTATGGCACTCACTGCAGGTCTCACAGGATTTGTATCGCAACAACACGTTCTCCAAAAATCGCTACAACATCAATTGCGAAAAGAATTCCAAAGTCGCACTGAATTGTTTCATAAGACGATTGAAGAAATAGCGTCAAATGCTGATAACAATGCAAAACGCCCGGACGTTATAGCTCTAACACAACACTTAATTAATTCCAGTAACGAAGCGGCGATTTCAGACGTAGAAGTTCGCGAAATCCTATTGGCAAACAAGTTTCTCGGTATTGTTATACAAAGCTCTGATGGCAGCGAGCTGTTACGGATAGGAAAATTTACTCAAAATGCCCAATTCAAAGTACCCCTGCCTACTTCAACATCAAGCACTTTAGTATGGAACAACGGCATGCGGTTACAAACAGTGACCCAAGTCTCTAATGGCTTCACTCCAATCGGCACGCTGATACTGGAACACTCTCTTGACTCACTTCACGCACAAATGTTTAGCACTCTAGAACTTGGTAAAACGGGTGAGGTTGCCCTCTGCATAGATGATCAGCAAAGCTTGGTGTGCCTACCCAAAAGTCCTCATACAGAATTTTTCCGTATCAAACCCTTCAGCAAATATGGCAAACCACTACCCATGAAAATCGCGCTTGGTGGTGAAACAGGAATCATCGAATCCCTGGATTATAAAGGTAATAATGTAGTGGCCGCTTATGGTTTACTAGCACCGACGCTCGGCATGGTGAATAAGCAGGATGCTGTTGAACTTTATACTGATATTCGTGAGCAGTTAAAAATTGTAGTGCCGTTATTAATATTATTAGTGACGATTGGAGTGATATTACTTCGCTCGCAGCTAAAACCACTTGCCCGAAAATTGATAACATCGGAAGCAACAGCCGCTGACAAAGAACAACAAATTCGCACACTATTAAGCAGTGTAGGCGAAGGCATATTGACCATAGATGAAAGCGGAATCATCCAATCTTTCAACCCTGCGGCATCGTTAATATTTGGCTACTCCGACGATCAAGTGCTCGGCAAAAATATCAAGATGCTAATGCCATCGAATATGCGCGAAAGCCACGACGCAGGTATGCATCGCTACATTGGCGGCGGGCCCGCGCAAGTCATCGGCAAAAAAAATGTAGAGTTGCCGGGACTGCGCAGCGATGATTCCATTTTTCAATTAGAGCTAAGCATTAACGAGATGTATGCCAATGACCGCCGATTATTCGTCGGCATAGTGCGCGATATTACCGAGCGTAAAAAAGCAGAATTGGAATTGTTCGAGGAAAAGGAACGCTTGCATGTAACACTGAAATCTATCGGTGATGCGGTAATAACAACTGACACCCAAGGCCTGATTACTTACCTTAATCCCGTTGCCGAAATCATGACGGGCTGGAGCAATAGGCAAGCGACCGGCAAACCCTTGCCTGAAGTATTTAATATCATCGATGAAAAAACCCAGCAGCCCGCAATGAACCCCGTGAAGGCAGTATTAGAGAGCCGAGCAACAGCTGGGCTTGCAGAAAATACCCTATTAGTTCAACGCTACAGCGGCGCGCACTTTCCTATCGAAGATTCTGCTGCACCGATTCGCGGCAAAAAAGGTGACATTATTGGCGTCGTATTAGTTTTCCATGACGTCAGCCAAGCCAAACAGATGGCCGCCGAAATGACCTATCAGGCTACGCATGATTCACTGACGGGTCTTATTAATCGTCGGGAATTTGAGCGGCGAGTTGAGCTGGCTTTGCAAACGGGCAAAATGCAGCACAAAGAGCATTCATTGCTATATCTGGATTTGGATCAATTTAAAATTGTTAACGATACTTGTGGCCATATTGCCGGTGACCAGCTTTTGCGTCAGCTCACCAGCGCACTCTTATTAAAGCTCCGCCAAACAGATACCCTGGCACGCCTCGGTGGCGACGAATTTGGTGTTTTGTTAGATAGCTGTCCAACCGTCGCCGCAATGAAAATTGCTGAAATGTTACGCTTAACTGTCAGTGATTTTCTTTTTGCGTGGACCGATAAAAGTTTCTCAGTGGGTGTTTCGATTGGCCTTGTCACTTTTAGCAATGATGGTGTAACCCTTACCGATGTTCTGCAAATGGCTGATTCGGCTTGCTATGTTGCCAAGGAAAAAGGCCGCAATCGTGTTCAGGTATATTTACCAGAGGAGCAAGAGTTTGCCAATCGTCATGGGCAGATGGGATGGGTTGCACGCATAAAACAAGCATTGGATGAAAACCGTTTTGTTTTATATTCGCAACAATTTTATGCAATCAATTCCCCCAACTGCACAGCATGCCATCACGAATTACTGATACGTATGAAAGATGAGAACGGCACCCTGGTGCCGCCCATGGCCTTTATTCCTGCAGCAGAACGCTACGGCCTAATGCCACAAATAGATCGTTGGGTGGTAAGCACAGCTTTTTCGCGGTCAGCAATCCTAAATAGAAATCCTGAGCAGCAACAAATTCTAGCAATCAATTTATCCGGCACGACATTATGCGACGAGGATTTTTTAACTTTCGTACATGAGCAATTCAAAAAACAGGGTGTATCACCAGCAAACATTTGCTTTGAAATTACCGAGACCGCAGCCATCGCAAATCTTACCCAAGCGATCAAACTCATCCAGGAATTGCAAGCCATAGGTTGTCTGTTCGCGCTGGATGATTTCGGTAGCGGCATGTCATCTTTTACTTACTTAAAACATTTACCGGTTAATTTTTTAAAAATCGACGGCAGCTTTGTTAAAGATATGATCGACAACCCAATTGATCGAGCCATGGTCGAGTCCATCAATCATATTGGTCACGTAATGAATATTCAGACAATTGCAGAATTTGTTGAAAACGATCAGGTTCTTAACGAATTAAGGGCGATAGGTGTAGATTTCGCGCAGGGTTATCTTATCCAAAAACCGCAACTTTTCTTTGAACACACTACAAAAATTTAATTCCGAAATATCACTGCGTTCACAACCCCCCTGCAAAATAACAATTTAAAAATTATCTTTGAACGCTGTTAATGCACGTTCAATATTCAATTTTGGGGTGCCAATATTCATCCTCATAAAGCCGCTGCCCGCGTCACCAAAAACGGTTCCAGGGTTCATTCCCACGCGACATTTTTTAACAAAAAAATCGCGCAATTGTGGATCACTCATGCCAAGCTCGCGACAATCGAGCCACAACAAATAGGTGGCTTCAGGTTTTATCAGTTTAATTTTTGGCAAGTATTGAGCAATAAAATTCCCGGCAAAATCGCGCGTAGTTTCCAAATATTTCAAGAGCGCATTTAACCAGGCATCACCACCAGCGTAAGCTGCCTCAAACGCGACTATGCTGAGCGGATTGGTGTTACTAGCGTGCAGTGACTCAAACACTTGTTTGATTGCTACGCGTTGCCGAGCATGCGGAATAATTAATGCGGATAAACCCAAGCCCGGAATATTAAAAGTTTTATTCGGCGCAATGGCGGTAATAATTTTATCGTCAGCATGGGCTAACCGCCCGAGCATAGTGTGAGTTACACCCGCATAGGTTAAATCGGCGTGAATATCGTCGGATAAAATTGTTAAATCATACTTACGAGCAATGCGTAAAACTTCTTCTAATTCTTGCTCTAACCATACGCGGCCAACAGGATTATGGGGCGTGCACAGCATCAGTAATTTCGCACCTTGTTGCGCACAAGTTTCCAAATGCTCGAAATCTATGGTGTATTTACCATCAAGCAATTGCAGCGGATTTAATATTAACTTTCGCTTGCCAGTAGTGACCGCAGAAAAAAATGGAAAATAAACCGGCGGCTGCACTATAACGCCCTCGCCTTCGTTGCTGAATGCTTGGACCGCAGCGAATAACGAGGGCACTACGCCCGGAGCCATAACAATCCATTCGCGCTCGACCGACCAATCATGACGACGCTGGAACCAGTCAATAATCGCTTGATATAAACTTTCGGGATAAAGCGTGTAACCAAAAACAGGATGCTGGATTCGCTGTTGTAACGCTCGGGTAACGCATTCAGGCACAGCGAAATCCATATCGGCAACCCACAGCGGTGTTAGCTCTGCAGTGCCAAAATAATGTTGGCGGCCATCAAATTTTACTGCGCCGGTCCCTTCACGCGCTATTGGCTTATCGAAATCAAATTCCATCGAGCAGGAGCCTCGTTAGCTTGGCTAGTCATCGCCCGTTAGCCTGGACTATCATCAAGCGATACGCTGCCAGAAAGTCACTTCAGATAAAGAGTGTTGAAATTTTCGTTTGGTTTCGCGAATCACAAAAGGCACTTCTACAGGCTGCTGCACCAATTCAAAATGCGCACTTAAATGCGCTTTTAAACCATCAAAAGTCGTGAAGCTTTCACCGTCTTTTTTAAACCCGCCAATCCATTCCTCACGCGGAGTGTGCTCTACCAACCAAGTGTAAGGCGACGCCAACATTAAAATGCCGCCGATAGTTAAGCGCTCGTGAATATCGCGTAAAAACGCAGCAGGATTATAAAGGCGATCAATTAAATTAGCGGCGAGAATAAAATCATAACCGCTAAATTGCGGCTTAAGATTGCATGCATCACCTTGAAAAAATTCTACCTTATCGCTGACATGACCCAGATTAATATCAGCAAGGTTACGTGATTTGTAATGTACTAACTCACCTTCGTCAGCCAGTGTATAACGGAGCGTGCCATTATCAGCAAGGTGCGTACCTTGACCAATAAAACGTGCAGAAAAATCAATACCGGTAACCTTGTCAAAATAATTTGCCAACTCAAAGGTCGCACGACCAGATGCGCAACCGAGATCCAGAGCCTTGCGTTTAGGTCTGTCGACCAATACGCTCAAAGCAACAGCAATTAAATTTCTGGAAAAGTTTGGCACACCAAAATATTCATCACCGTAGTGGAATTCAGCGTATTCAGATAATAATTTATCAGTTTCGTAATGTGAGCCTGGCACTGGTTTTACATCCTCGGATACAACATAGCGGAAACCCGCATGCTGGAAAAAGTGGCGACGAAATGCATAGCGTGATTCGCGTAGTGTTTCGTTACCCGTAGAAATCCATGAGCCGCCTTTCATCAAATTATGGCGTTCATCGAAAGTGGGTGTGGTGAAATCATCATAAGTGGTATGGACATCGAAACCTGTAAAGGGATAGATCGGCGTTTCTGTCCATTGCCACACATTGCCAACCACATCATAAAAATCACCCTGAGCAAAAATATTGATCGGGCATGATGAAGCATAAAAATCCAAATGAAGATTGGCTTTGGCTTTTGTCGCACCGACTTCACCACCATGGGTATGATCGTAAAGACGATACCACTCATCTTCTGTCGGTAAACGCACGGCTAAACCAGTAACAAATTTTTTCCAATTACAAAATGCTTTTGCCTCGTGATAATTCACATCCACTGGCCAATCCCAAGGCATTACAATTTCCTCTGTCATCAAACGCAAATACCATTGATGAGATTTTTTTAACCAGAAAGTCGGTTGCTGCGCGCGCGAAAAAGCAAGCCAGTCCTGCCCCTCCTCTTCCCACCAGGAAAGGTTCTGATATCCGCCGGCAGCAACAAATTCTAAAAATTCCTGGTTGCTCACTAAATACTTGCTGGCTTGGAATTCTTTAATGACCGCACTATGCGCGCCGTATTCATTGTCCCAACCATAGTAGGGATTGGCTTTAGTTTTACCCAATACTACTTCGCCCGCTGGCACATTATACAATTCATTTTGCGGTGCAGCAGCAGTAGTCCGCCAAGGCTTCCAGGCTGAATGATTTTTGACATAAGCCAATTTGTGTTGGCGAATTAACACCGAAGAAGTTTCGAGATGGATCCGCTCGTGTTCAATGCCCATGATGATAGCCCACCAGGGATTATTCCAGTCAACGGGTAATTGCAGCGGCGCACTGTCAATTAAATGAATTACTAATGCACGCACTTGATTGCGGTATATTTTTACCTCGGCTACACGCGGCCAATTATAGTGCGAATCGTTGAGGTCATCCCAACTCATCTCATCCACACCCACCGCAAAAACGGATTCAAAATAAGGATTGATTCGCGTAGTTACTAAACCGGTTAGCAATAATTTATTGATAAAAAAAGTAGCGGTGTGACCAAAATAAAAAATTAATGGATGACGCAAGGGGATGGATTTTTCATAGTAAGCCTGATCAGTCGCCAGGGTTTCAAATAACGACTCATAGCGATCAAAGGTGCTAATAAAATAATCGCGCAGCTGCTGACGCATGGCGAGCGGATTGTTAAGCAGTAAATTAGGGGTACGACTAAACAACGGCTGTTGTGTGGTACGCGATTGAGCATCCGCTGGTGTGCCTTCCTTTCGATCCAAACATTGGCTTGAGTTCATAGAATTACCCTGAGCGTAAAAACTATCCGTCATTGGCTGTTATAGAGTTATCTAAACGCATTTTGTTACATTCTTACGTTTTCGCCAACAAAATAGATCTGTTTTGTAGATTAGATTCAGCCTCAATGGCAGTGAAATCTACGAAAAAGCAAATAATAGGGTCTAAAAAATTGAAACTGATTGATTTGCAACCACCCCATTCGCTAGGAATTAAATTGTGGAAAAATCTCATTGGATAGCCTTGAGATAAATTGCAAGGCACCTTAGAGATTTTGACAGAGTTGGTCTATAGTTTTTAACAGTATTTTAAAGTCGAATCCAAAGCAGCGCCGTTGCCCTAACAACCAGGCTGAGAAACTTTTATACAAATCGACACCGCTATGCCTGCCCTACCCAGTCAGATGCTAAGTCATGTACCGCTATACCAAGGAGACCTATGTTTACCAGTTTAGAACTTCAAATAATCGGCAAAACCTTGCTATCAAGACGTGATTGGCTAAATAAAAGCATTAATAATCCGGAAATGAATGCTGTAAAGGTACAAAACCAGGAAGCACTTGAACTTATTGACAGCGTGCTGGTAAAAATTGGCTTCAAACCAAAACCAGCACAACTGACCAAGGAAACAACGTCAACAGCAGCGTCAAGCAGCAAAATGCCTAAGCTCACCAAAGCACAAAAACGCAGCCAACTCTCTCCAGAGAAAATGAAAGTCCTGGTCGTAGATGACGAAATTTTAATTACAGAATTTCTTGCGGCGATGCTAAATTCTGCGGGCATTGTAAAGGTAGATGCAGTAACCGATGGCTTACAAGCCATTAATGCGCTCTACGCTGCAAACCCACCCTACGATTTAGTACTGTGCGATTGGAGTATGCCAATTAAAACCGGTCTGGATGTCCATAACGCTATGCGTGCAGCTGAACGCTATCTTGATACCTGCTTTATGCTAGTCACTGCAGTAACTGAAGCTGCACAAATTCGCGCCGCCATTGAATTAGGTGTGGACGATTACATCGTTAAACCGATTGAAGAAGAAAAAATAATCAAAAAAGTTGCAAGACACTTTCCTAACCTGGCAACTTCTAGCCTAACTACTGCCACCCCGGATTCATCTGACTTAGCTACGCCTAAAGAAGATTTGGCTGAGTAATAAAATAGATCTGCACAGATCTTTTGCGCTCATAAGCATCGGGTTTATTTAATGCGATAACAAAAATGCGCAGGAATTAAATTACATCATGCGCATCGTCATCATTAAACCATTCCGGACACTCCGCGGTTATTGCTCCTCCACCTCTTGCATAAAATCTAAACTGGATTGATAGCGCACTGTGGTGCGATGTAGCTCCATTAACTGTTGGATTTTTTCTGGATTGCACACTTGTCTATCTAACACCACCCGACTTTTAAGTTCACCTACAGGTTCAGCGGTTGGGCATTTGCTAAACACAAATTGATGGGAAATTAAATCCATAAAGGGACCAGATTTACTACTAGGCATAATAAACAATAACTGCAAGCCCAAACTTTCCGTTAAATAGTTAATAACTTCTCGCGAACGGTGTTCATCCATTTTCGAAAAGGCTTCATCCACCAACACCATGCGTAAATGATTGTGGCCTTCGTTGAAACGGAAAGCCGAGGTAATAGCCGCGCTGCGAATAATATAAGCGGGCGTTTCCAATTGGCCGCCGGAACCTGTGCCGTATTGACTTAAGGGAATGGGCGCTTTGCCTTCCGGTTCTTTGTAAATTTCATAGCGGCGATAATTGCGATAATCCGCGATGCGCGTTAAATCGCGCAGCGCTTTGTGTTCATCTTCATCCAGCAACATAGTCATTATGCGTTCGCGGATCTGCTCATGCTTGGGATCAAGTTGCATATCAAATAAAGTCTCACCATCACCGAGACTTGGGTTATCGATGACCGCTTTAAAAAACTGCCAATACTCTTTAAATTCTGGCACCCACTCCCAATCAAAGCGAAAGCTTTCACGATCTGCACCAAAACGATGGTGCTTCAGCTCATTATTCAATTCTTCCAGAATTTTCTTGCCATCGTTGATCGCTTGATAAATCGAATGACAAAGGTTAGTCACAAACGCATTGTTAAAACTTAAACGTAAGGCTTCGATTTCTTGCTGGCGCTGCGCGAGAATATGATTTTTATCGCGATTGTAAAACTTGTCAAACTGCCGGCGAAGTTCACAGATTTCAGAAAAATTATTCTTACTAAAATCATCAGCTTGATCAATATTAAGCAATACTCCATCGGCGGTTTTACAATAGAGGTTATGCTGCAATACCGCTTGCTGCAAACGATGCAAATAAATTTTAATTTCGGTTGAAACTGCTTTCACATGGGTTTCAAAATAGCCAAGGTCATGTTGTTGGCTATCACTATCGGCTTGGTCCAAACGTAACTCAGGATCAAATTCGGGCCAGAGTGCTGTAATACTGCGTACATTGTCTTCCGTCTGCTCGGCGGCAGTTTGAGTTTTTTCCTGAACGACATTCAACTCTTTACATTTATCGTCGACATTTTTTAAGGTCGCCGCATTTTCAATACGTTCATTGTTGAGCGATGCAAATTCCTGCGTTAACTCTTTCTCGGAAAGCTTTAATTTTTCCAATTCCAAATCTAACGCTTGAGAATCAGTAAGATCAAGTTGTTGCAATTTATATTCTATAGTTTGCACGCGGCGCTGCGCATCTAACATGGTTTGCAGGTGATCGGCATAGCTCACGGGCTTTACTTTATCGATACTGCGTAATAGCTGTTGACCTTCATTGGCATGATCGGTGGCCTGCTGCCATTCTTTGCGCAATGCGTCTAACTCATGTTGTTTTTCATGGCGCGCGCGCTCGCGGGCCTCGCGACCAAATACCAAATCGCTATCGGCAATATCACAGCGAAACATCGCGTAGTTGCCAGAACCCATAGCTTCTTTAGTGAGGCCACGGCGACTGTTGCGCAAACTATTGGCATCGCTAACCCGCTCAACATTGCCGTAACTTGCTTTAAGATAATATTCAGCAGTGGCATGACTAAAACGCATTAAATGAGTGATCGAATTTGCCGGCACACTGGCAATCTTTTCCATATCGCGCCGGGCTTTTTCACCCTGAATAATCCGCGCACTTTTACCGCTACCAGACATGCCGCGCACCAACCGAATCGCTTCAGCTTCGTGTTCTTCACTGACAATAATGCCGAAACGCGCCGCGCCTATATAACCTTCAATCGCCGACTGCCAATCGCGATCAGCAATATCGACATAATCGCAAAGCACACGCGCATCCGCTTGTGGACAATGTTGCTGCAATACATCCAGTGCACTGCGCACAAACCCGGGATAAGTCACCTTGTTGATATCCAGTGCCTGAATTTCATTTTGCTTGTGATTGATATTCTTTTGCAAACGCTCAACTAATTGCAAACGCCGGGTCGCTTCCTGGGCTAATTGATCGCGCAATGAATTTTTATTTTCAATCGGCGTTGCGAACCAGGTAGCTGCAAATTGATTGTGTAATTGTTGCAGCTCTACGGCTTTGTCCAGCTTTTGTTCCAGTGGACTAATATCCACCCAATCGCGATTTAATAGGGCTTGAAGTTCGATGACTTCATATTCATCTACCACCCGCTGCATATTTTTTTGTAAAAACTTATCGTCTAATGCTGGCAATTCAAGTGTGATAGAGGTTTTTCGCAAAGCTTGAAGAATATGAGTTGCTGCGTGAAAATTATGCTCAAGTTGCTGTGCTTGCAGCAAAAGATTGGGCACAGTGCTGTGAATATTTTTTTCAAGGGATTGTTTGTCTCCCAGCAATTGATCTTTATCGCGCAAAGCGGGTATTCCCATACGGCGCGTATTCACATCAATAATTTGTTGCGTTAAATCAGTACGGCGCTGTTCACAGAGGCCCATTTTTTGCTCAGCAATGACAACATTTTCGCGCAATAATTGTTGCCGTTGCTTTTCTTTTAAATAATCTTTTTGACAATCCTTATAACGGCGTTTAGCAAGACTATAAAGCAGCACCTGCTGCTCTACCCAGTTGCTGATAAAACTATCCGCAGTGTCACGACCTTGCGCCATGCGCGCTATAGCTTCACGCAATTGTTTGGCATCGGCATCCATCGTATAAATACGTTTTAGCATGGCCGACACATTGCGGATGGCTTCGCCAAGATCGCGATGTTCCAACACTTCCGTGGCGACAAATTCGTCAATACCTTTGATAGGCTTATAAGCCATAAAGCGTGAAAAAGCGCGCGCCGCATTCATTGCTTCGCGTTGATTCACCGCATCTTTTTTGCCGCGTAATGCACCATACAAACGCGCCAGGTAATCTTTTTTCTTATCGTATTTTTCAACCGCTTCTTTGCCAAACTGGCGGCGTAAATTGGCATATATTTTTTCCAGATTGGCGATAGTACGATTGCCTTTATCATCTTTAATTAAATCGCTTAAAGCCAACTCAATATTGGGCAATATATAAAATTGTATTTCATCCAGGCGTGCAATTTTTTGCGATCCCGCAGTTTCCAGCGAGGCACGCATACCGATTAGCGCCGTAAATGGTTCTGCTTGTTCATGCTGGTCAGGAATAAAATAAGCAGCCAAATAGCCGTCGCAAGCGTGAGGGCGCGCGTAGGAACCATCATCGCAACCCAAAACATAAGAGGGCAAGGTGCGCACTTGTTTGCCGCCTCTACCGCGCTGACTGGATTCATCCTGACCCGGATTAAAATGAAATAAATTTTCATGGGCCGCAGTCATAATGGTTTGCACAGCATCCGCTGCGGTAGTTTTACCTGAACCATTTCCGCCGGAAAATAAATTAATACTGCCAAATTCAAATTCACTATTGGGCACATTACCCCAATTGACGTAAATAAATTTCTTCAAATGCATAAGATGATTCCGTTAACCTGTTCTTTACCTGGTGTTGTTATTGCGTCAATTTTTTTATACATCAAGTTGATCAATTTCAACTTGCACTGCATCTGATTCAACGAGCAATGCCGACTGACTGGCGAGATCAGTACGAATTTTTTCCAGCCATTCATTAGTAACCAGGCTGACGATGAGTGGCCGTATTTTTAACCAACTTTCACTTTGTTCAAAATCGGCATCTTGCAAGAAATGAATTAACCGCAACTGGCGCAAGCGTTGAAATAATTGTTTACGCTCGCCAATATTATCGGGCAAGGCGCGGCGCAATAAATTTTTCATGGCAAGCGCAATAACTTCTAAAGGAATCGCGACACAACCTTGTTCATCAACGGCACCTTCCCGCAAAGCTTTATCATATTCAGCGCGCAAGACTAAAATTAATGCAATTTCATGCTGCGTTAAACGCTGGCGAAAGCCGCCTTTATAAGGCTCGTCGCTTTCATCATCCACACCTGGCACGCGGGCTCCCGGTGGCAGAATCCGTACAAAATGAAAATGTGCATCGTGTTGAAAACGCACACCTATTAAAGCGAGATAATCATCCACCAGGGCTTTAACACGCACAAACTGATCGTAAAATTCTGCCTCGACCTGACTTTCATCGCGACACAACACACCGTAATCCAATAAGCGTTGCAGCAAGCTTCGCCAATCATTTAAATCGAGATTATGCACCAGCAGTTGTTTTTCTAATGTCTCGGATAAACTATTCATTTTTAGTCTCTAGCAAAATAATGGCAAACTCATCGCGACGAGTAAAATAATGATCTTGCACTATGGCTGGTGCTTGCTCTAATAAGTGCGGGTCTTGTTCCACCCTGAAACTATAACGCGACGATAGATTTTCCAGTGCACCCACCTCAATAGCGTGAGCGAGATTTAATAATTCAGGCATGGTTGTCGCCGTCAAATGTTTACTGTTGACACGTCCGGTTTCCGTCAACGCGGCATAAACATAATCGCGCACTGCACTGCCCTGCACAATAAATGCTTGATCCAAAGCCTGCTGAATAAACAGCGCTTTATGTGCTTCCGCATCAAGTGTTTGCGTTTGTTGCACAATATTACTGACAATATTTTTTTGCCAGGGCACACGCAATTGAATTTGTGCAGGGTCAACAAAAGCCAACTGCATCGCATTGAAGGGTTCACTGTTAGCGAGCAAAACAGTATTTTGCTGCTGTTCACTTAATTGCGATAATTCACGGCAGATTGCCACTACATCATCGGTACCTTGGGTATGTATATAGCTTAGCTGGCGGATAATAATATCGGCGCGCTGGGTAAAAGTATTTAGAGCTCTGCGCAATGCCGGCAACATAACATCGCAGGCATTGCGCAAGCGCAACTCTATGCCTTGCAATAAAGTTTCCAGTAATGAAGTCCCCTGCACAACTTTATCGGGCAGTGCTTTGCGCAAACGGATTTCCATTACCGCCCGCCAATCCTTGCCAGCAGTTTCCGCATCACCTTTGGCATATTTACGCTTTCTACGAATATCTTTAATAATTTCGCTAATTTCTTCGCGATATTTCTCCACGCTATCCGCAGAAAAACGCACTTCTAAATCCGGCCTGAAGTTGCGTTCCATAAAATTGAAAAATTCATCGCTGGCCTGTTGGATTAGCTCCCGTGATTCCACCTCGCGTACCAATTGCCGCTTGCGTTCTTCCAGCTCGGAAATCACATCGGTAAAATCACTAATAATACGTTCCGAATAACCATAGGCATCCAGCAAATCGTGAATTTCACCGCGCTCATAAAATGCACTTAAACTATTGCGCGTGTTGCGGGTATTGCGATTGCGGGTGCGAAATTGGCCGGCCTGATTATCTACAAATGGCTGCGTAAATAAACGGCCGATGCGCGTGAAGCCATAAGTGCTTTGTAAGTTGGCTTCATCAAAGTGTTTTTCTAACCAGCCATGCTCAACCAAACGATTAATCACAAAATTGGCTAAACCCTGTTGGGTTTTAAAACGACCTTCTTGTTCGAGCAGGTCATTCTTTTCGAAATCATCATCACTTCCGTCATCTTTATCCGCGTCCAAAATCGGTGAACGCGCAATCGCCTCCTTAAAAATATCAACCAGCTGCTCGCGGCTTAAAGCATTGCCATAATCACGCAAATCGGTATACAGACGTTGGTATAAAAGATTGAGACACTCAGAAACTAACTCACGGTATTTTCCGGTGAGCGGATTAAAGAAATGCTGACGCGAATCGCTAAAAAACATGGGGGATTTATAAACTCAAAATCGTTACTGGATTATTTAACATGAACCCTGGGTTGGTGGTAAAGCCTGAGCTTGCAAACGACGCTCCCCAACATGATTATTAATTCGCACACGCATAAAATGAAATGTGTAAAAGTTTTACATTGTGCAGCATGTGCATTTAATAAGTATCTTAGGTATGAAGAATCAGACCCGTTGGGGTGCGCAAGCTTATCTACCAACTCATTCATTTTGCATTTGTAGGTTGGCGCTGAGGAACGAAGCCCAACATGACAATGTTGAAGAATATTCAAATTTATCTGAAGAGAAAGTTGTTGGGCTTCGTTCCTCAGCCAGCGCGGCCCGGCCTACGCGGCCCGGCCTACGCGGCCCGACCCAACCTACAACACGTTCGCCTAAAAGTAAGAATAAAATTAAATTTATTTAAATCCAATCCGCCATTTTTTCCGCATAGTAAGTAATGATCAAATCCGCACCGGCGCGTTTAAATGCAATCATGGTTTCAAGCGCGATTGCTTTTTCATCGATCACACCCGCCGCTGCACCGGCTTTTATCATGGCGTACTCACCGCTCACTTGATAAACCGCTAACGGGCGCGATGAGTGCGCGCGAATTTCAGCAAGCACATCTAAATATGCGAGGCCGGGTTTTACCATTAATATATCGGCGCCTTCAGCTTCATCTTGTAATGATTCCGCCAGGGCTTCGCGGGCATTTGCTGGATCCATTTGATAAGTATTGCGGGTGCCTTTGAAAGTGCTATCAACTGCGTCTCTAAAGGGTCCATAAAAAGCTGAAGCGAATTTGGTGGAATAAGACATCACTGGAATTTGCGCGAAACCCGCAGTATCCAGTGCCAGACGAATGGCGCTGATCATGCCATCCATCATGCCCGAGGGCGCAATCATATCCGCGCCTGCCTGCGCAGCAAGCACAACTTGTTTTTGTAAATTTTTAAGGGTTGCATCGTTATCGACATCATTGCATTCGACTACACCGCAGTGGCCATGGGTGGTGTACTCGCAAAAACAATTATCGCTAATCACTAACATCTCTGGTTGCGCAGCTTTTGCAATACGAATCATACGTGCAAGCAAACCATCTTTAGCAAACGTATCCGAGCCGATTTCATCCTTATGCGTAGATACACCAAATAAAATCACAGCACGCACACCTTTATTCCAGGCCCGTTGTACCACTGCCGCCAGCTGCGTTTCGGGATAGCGAAAAACATCCGGCATACTTTTAATAGCTACCGGTTCACTGATCCCTTCTTCTACAAAAATAGGCAAAATAAAGTCAGTCATTCGCAAATGTGTTTCGCGGACTAATTCACGCAAAGCGGTGGTTCTGCGCAGGCGGCGAAAACGAAAATCAGGCGTTGCCCATGAATTAGACATAATCATTACCAAAAATATTTATAAAATAAAGCTGCTATTCTCACTCTTCACTGCGCATGCATAAGTGCAATCCTAAACGAAGATGTCAATAATAACTCAGAGCCCTAGAGAACCTTCGTGGCTCCACTCGCAGCGCACTTGCATTTTACCTGAACCTGGCACATGACTATTGCCACTCGCTTCCCAGGTAAAAGTATGGGTACCCGATAATTCTGTTTCCAGATGCACGGTGGCCGAGACCCAATACATTTTACTGAGCAATGCCTCAAATTGTGCGATCCATTGATCCCATTCATGCTCAACGGCTTTATAGGACGCACCAAAGTGCATAACTTCCGTCTGGTAATTATTATTTAATACATTATTTTGTGGAATAGAAAACATTTCCTGGCAAATAAAGGGCCATTCATCAGCATTGGGTAAACTCAGCATGGCCTCGCGATTTGCAATAATTCTATCTGCATGCCGGTTGTTATCAGGAATATCTTTTATGCAACCATAAACAATTGATTCTTGATCCATAGTGACTCCGCAAAAATATTAAGATTAAAGAAACTAGCCTAACTTAAAACTAAAATACGATAACAATAATCATCAATAAAGTTTATTGATAAAACATTCATTGGTCTAAAAGGGCCACCACCAACTCGATTGAAAGCGCTCTTCACATTCAGTCAATTGTTTAGTGTACTTCACCGCTCGCGTTGAAACCTGTTGCGCAGTTGACTTCAACCAGCCTTTATTCTTATAGGTTTGTTTAGCGTAACCACCATGCCCCTCGTGATACGCAAGATATAAATTGTAGGCATCATTCAGCTTGATTTTATTGCGCGTTTGGCTTTGTAGATTGTACCAACCAATAAAGTCCACAGCATCAGAAAAATTATCGCGCCGAGCCCAATTATTACCCGTGCTGTCTTCATACCCATCCCAGGTTTCTGACTTCACCTGTGCAAAACCGTAAGCATTGCTGGCTCGAGGGCCAGGAAAAATCCACAAAATTTTGGTGCGTGCCGGTTTTGCCTTCTGTTTAAATTGTGATTCCTGAAACATGATGGACATCATAATGGAAACACTCGACCCCCATTTGTTTTCAGATTTTTTGGCCGCCTTATACCAATCAGGTTTGTCGTCAAAAATATCACAAATGTCGTTAGGATTATTTGGCGGCCGCGTTGCGCATCCCGTTAAAAAAATCATGGTTGCCAACAATAAAAATACATTTTTCATTATGGCATTTTCCTGTGCATTATGACATTTGCCCATGCCGGGTTA
>JAZKFX010000048.1:8302-75493 GCA_040386215.1 Pseudomonadota bacterium | reverse complement strand
TTCCATTAATTAAAATGATGTAGCCAGTTGGAGCGGTGTAAGTGCCAGTAGCAGTGTATTTAAAACGATATTCACCACCTTTGGGGATTCCCTTGTGCTGCATTGAAGCGGGCGAACTTACAAAATAGGCACCTTCTGCAGGGCTGTAATCCGCCTGTTGGACATCACGAATATTGCTGTTACCAATATCCAGCAAAATTTTGAAACTGGTAGCAACCTCACCGGTTTGATTTACCACTTCAGACCGGCCGTGATATGAAGCCGGGTTGGGCATGGTTGCTTGAAGCCCCGAGTTAAGGCTGTAGCCACAATTGCCGGGATTCGTTGTTTGCGCGTACAAACCCGAGCTAAACGCGAGCAGACTTACCGCACCAATGAGCCGAAATATTTTAATACACATCGAAGTCTCCCAATTTTATTAATTATAAGATGAAGCCAGGGTTATTCTTTTTACCGTGGGTAGTAGAGCGTGACGACCGGCAAAGACTGAGCAATAACCTTATGGTTGTTCATACTATAAGGCTTATGGCACTCAAATCAACAAACCTTATTCGAATTGTAAGATTGTATTCGTATGTATTCGGTTTTTTAGCGTCTTTTGGTTATTACCAGGTATATCGGCTTGTTTCGGCCACTGACTGACGTAAGCGATGCGGCAGGCTGAAGCAACCCCGAGCTTTTGCCCTGTTGTTAAAAAAATAAAAGATAAGCTTGGCTCTTATACAAATCACTAAACAACTCACAATATCAACGAAACTTTCGTTGATCACATGACTGAGAGTAATGAGATTTATGATAATTAAATAAGAAGTTACATAAGCTATTTGATATGTGTGAGAAAACTCTGGGCACTGCTGCTACCCGTGAATACGGCATAAGTCATTTTTTTCCAGACATGTGCTATGAAATAAAATTTATTTCTTATAGACGAGCAATGATCCATGAAAAGTAAATGAATGGTAAGCGAACGGTAATTGAATAGCCGTTAATCTCATCAGCAATAGAATAATATCCAGGTTGTTATTTTTATTCGATTAACTGTTTTTTAAGAATCACAACAGGAAAAATACCATGAAAGAGTTTCGCCTCGCTGGACACATTTTCATTGCCGTTGCCATGATCGCCTTTGGCATACAACATTTTACTTATTTAAACTTTATTACCCGCGTTTTTGCCCCCCTGCCCGCGTGGATACCTGCTCATGCAGTATTGGCCGTAATTGCAGGTATTTTCTTGTGCGTAACAGGTGCTGCGATTATTTTTAAAAAAAATGCGTACAACTTTAGCCTGGTACTCGCTAGTGCAATCTTGCTGATGTTCGCAATTTTTCAGTTGCCGGGTTTAATCGCCAATCTGAGCAACCCCGTGATCTGGACCAACGCAGGCAAGGCCTTGGTTTTGGCAGGCGCTAATTTAATTGTGGCGGGAAGCCTTGCGAATAATGCACGTGCAGGCGGCTTTAGATTTTTGAAACCCCTGATCCCATTAGGAAAAATCTTTCTTGCCGGATTCTTTATTCTTGCGGCGATCATGCATTTTTTGTACGCCGACTTCGTTGCCACACTTATTCCAACCTGGATTCCCGCGCGCGTGTTTTGGACTTACTTTGCAGCCATTGCCCTTATTGCCGGTGCTGTGGGCATGTTTATTCCAAAAACCGAATTTTACGCAGCCGTCTTATTAGCGCTGATGATTTTTTTGTGGGTGATACTTTTACATGCACCACGCGCACTCGCCGATTTGCACAATGCTAACGAAACTACATCCTTCTTTGAAGCACTCGCCATGTGTGGTGCCTCATTGTTGATTGCCTGCAAAAAAAGGGAATAAATGTTATCCATACCTTACACAATTCATCGACCGAACCGGATACTGCACCTATATATTTTTGAATATTGCGGCTAATACTTTCAACATATTCGCTATTAGGAGCGAGGTGCGGTGCTAACTCTCTAATTACAAAAATAAGGCAATCATTTATGCATGATAATTTATATTTAAATTATGTGATCAACTTTTAAATAGCCTTTTTAAAAGCCTGATAATGTACTGATTTTTGCAAATCAATTTAATGTCTTTGAGTTAACTTCAATATCGGTATATTTTCAGGAGGCAAGATGACCACACGTTTATTTATCGTCAGAAAAGCAAAATGGGAAGCTAATGCTTATGAAAGCGTGGATGGCGGACATTGGAAACCCACTTCTGATGAGATGACCGAGATTTTTACAGTAGCCGGCTTGGCTGCTCCATCAAAGGCTGATTTGGAGCGTTTTAAAAGTGCTAGTGGAAATATTGTTCTCGGTAGCAAATATGATACAAAAACCAAATCCTATGTCGGCGGCCAATCTATAGCATGGTGCGGTATATTCGCCACTTACGTGCTAAAAAAATGGGGTGGATTAGATGTGAAATGGGTATGGGGCGATGGCATTAAAGGTGCCGGCGTCAACAAAACTTGGGACCACAGTGGAATGCGCCCTGGTGATGTTGCGATTGTAAGAGGCAAACTCAACGCTAAAGGACAAGCAGTTCACCATCACTTTATTATTACCGACATTGACTACTCAGAAAACACCATGCAATCGGTCGATGGCAATTCCACCAATGATGAAATTGTTTGGCACAAAAATAAAAAAATCGTTTACAGCGGCGCGGACAATGCTTCTTATACACCTTACTGCCATTACAAGCTTTCAATATAAAATAAAACAAGTGAAAATGTTTTAATGGACGTTTGATTTTTTCAATAATTATAATTAAGTTAGGGCGACCCACAGCCGCCCTACTTTTTGTTCAGAACATTTTACAAAATGATCACACATCTTACTAAACACATCCGTCAAACCTGCTACTGCACGTGCTGGAAGTCAGGATCTTGATTGATAAATATATACGTTTAATTTCTGACTTCGGAAGCAATCAGCGCAGTTCCCTTATTGCCAAGCTCCATTGCAACAGCGAAAACTACACGCTACCAACCTGGCGCTGGGGCGCGAGTATATGCCATGACTAGCCACTGAAGAATCTTTCGCAGTATGGTAATTTCTATGAGAAAAATTTTATTCTGTATAGCTTTACTTAGTGGTGCAGTTTGCGCGAGCCAAACAATTAAATTTAGCGGCGCAAACGTGACAACGCGAGGTAGCGATGAACCTGATAGCTTTTGCCAAAACTTCAATCTAACAAATCAAGAGGTGTTGACCTTTTTCACAAGAGCCAAAGAAGTCAGTGCAAAAGAAATACATGACCAATATGATTATTTGCCATGTTATGTCAAGGGCACTATTGCGCTTAAGGATAGCTCTTCAACTTTACGTGGCTGCACATTTCACATTCGCGGGGGCGGAACTGCAGAGCTAGCCTGCGATAACGAAGAAATTAAGCTTTATGTATGTAAAACTTGCAATAATTTATTCAAAGTCGAGCTTTAACCCTAACCTTAAGAATTCTCACTAATAAATGCCCGCGAGGAGTGAAACGGATTACGGGACCCTCGAAGAATATTTCCCGTATTGCGCTACGCTTCATGCGGGCTACAAATGCTCTCCTGTTAATTCTAGCCACTCAACCTATGTCATTGAGCATCAGCAAATAACTTCTGAACTATGCAGCTTTAGCGGTTAAAAATGCACGTGTCACGGCATCCAGCTCCTGATTAAGCCACACTGCACGCCTC
The DNA here is from genome assembly GCA_040386215.1 of Pseudomonadota bacterium. Taxonomy (GTDB): domain Bacteria; phylum Pseudomonadota; class Gammaproteobacteria; order Pseudomonadales; family Cellvibrionaceae; genus Cellvibrio. Next base: position 71,814 of record JAZKFX010000048.1, on the reverse strand, counting down.
TCGACAGACGCCAACATAGTCGCGCAAGTCTCTCTAACTTCTGCTTCGCCTTCAGCATCACAGGCAGCCACTAAAACCTTATAGGATCCGATTGCCATCTGGGTAAATGTGTGAAGTGCAAGAATGCCCTTAACAGGCTCGTCACTCACCATGATTCCCGACATATTTTGTGCACCGGCCATAAGTTTTCCCACGGTATCTTTGACAATCGAAACACTGCCGCCCAGTGTTCGTATCTTATCTAAAAGCAAAATCTGATTGGCTTTAATAAACGTTAATTCATCGTTTAGCTTGGCCGCTAACTCGGGATACTTTTTTAATCGTTCCGCTTGGCCAGCAAACAAGCTTTCGGCTTGTTCTTCCATAGCATGTGCGTCTCGCAACCAGTCACGAATGTTTTGATTACTCATTTTATTTCTCCTACGATGGATGGATGTAAATATTTTTCGTTTAAAATCTCTCATTTATTTATCGCTTTTTTGTCGCCAATTTTTTCTGGAAAAGACGAACTCAAAAAACAATTTCATAGCGACTTTGCGCCAAAGGTAAACCACCGTCTGTATGCATACGTACATTCGCAGCAAAGACTAAATAAAAATAATGTGAGTTTTATTTTTATTGTGAAACGGATATCGGCGTTCGCTTCGCTAATAACGCAACGTAAAATTATCGATTTTTTATTTTTATTTGAAATAATATTCACTCCTTAGGTCAGCTGTGGAACACATAAAAAATCGATAACGTAGCAAAGCCGCCTCGGTTATGTCTTTTGCGATCTTTATACAGTTGCCCTGTCACACATCATTCAGACCTAAAAACTAAGGCATCTAACTAAGGCATCTAACTAAGGCATTTGCCCTATTTCACACGCCCGTAACTAGCCATATAACATAACCAGGTACTATTAGAGTGTTTAATAACAGCTTTGCAGGAAACATCTTGTGCTACAATTTGCAGATTAAAAATGCAGAGGTGCGGCCTACAGGTTTAAATAGTAATAACCTGGCGCATTTCAAAAAAATTAGTTCAATTGGCAACAGTGCCTGTTCACTTAATTTGGAATTAATACAATGAACCGTCAGAAAAAAATAAACGACGCTTTGAATAAAAGAATGAAACAACACAATGCCAAAGCACATGTAAAAAATAAACCCAAATACATTTCAAAAGCTGAGCGTGAAAAAATTGCTTTAGCTGAGAGTCAAGCAGAGAACTAAAGAGCCCTCGGTTAGCAGCCTGCACTTTGATTCCTATCCCACAGAAGTGGCATTATTCGTTAAAGTTGAACTAATGCAGGATGGGACTCCAGGAACAGCGATAAATATTTTATAGAGTGTGAATAGGCAGCCGCCCCAAATGCCAATGACTCCCGAATATTAGTAACCAAATAGGAAATTTATGTATCATAAAAATAAAATTATAAGAATTATGTTTGCATTAAACGTACAAGCAGAAATGAGAAATTTAACATGGACAAAAACTGCAGAATACGGGACTTTCATGACTTCATTTCCCAAGAATTCAATACTGATTTCCAAGTCCTCACGCGAGAATGAATCCAGAGGAGACAATTGCATATATTCCATAAAATTCCTTAATGAAGACGGAAATATTATCGAAGAAATGACTAATGTTGATTTAGAAAATGAATTTAGTAATTCATTAAGTTTAATGAAACAAACCTATGAATACGCAAGAAGACAAGCTATGGGACTTGACGACGCGCTGATTGCGATATTAGCTATTATTGATCCTGACATACCTTTTTGAGGAGAACCCCAGGTAAGTCTCCACACCCCGGCAGATCCAATTCATTCATTGCGAATTCTCGAATTAAAAAAAAAGCCCAGTGCAATTTTTTCGCGTTGGGCTTTGACATCAGGTAGCCGGATACCTGGTGCATCCGGCGCTAGTCACTTTTTAATTATCGTTTAGTTTTACTGATAACTTTCAAACGTAAATTACCAGTACTAGCACTAACAACTTCATACACATAATCATAAGTTCCCGCTGTCGTTGACCATTTATTATCGGTAAAAGTGACGGTCACTTGTTTACCATTGAGGGTCCAGGTCGTGTTTACATAATAATGGCCATCGTTAGGAGCCAAACGATAGATCCTGCCGGCACCACCTGCGTAAAACGAAATAGCTTCGCGAAATCTCGACGCGCCAAGATCCACACTGGTGGGAACGTAATGCTGAAAATCCGTTCCACTTTGTGCGTTGTCTTCATGCCAATCCCCCTGAAGGCTGGCCGCCGTGAAAGTATTCATTTCACAACCTTTTAAAGATAAATTACCGAGCGAAATTACGACAATACCCGCGCCTATTGCATTATCGTCCGCAATCACCAAACGGTATTTTGAATAGCTTCCAGGAGTTTGCACTGTATATTGACGCGTTTGGAATCCACTCCAGTTAGTTTCGTTGGGACGCGAATCCACAGTCGTCCAGGAAGCGCCATTCCAACCCTGTAATTGCCAATTTTTAGGCGCACGACTGGTGATGCTGCCATTTGCATAAGTGAGCGCATAGGAATCCACAAAACGCGGAGTGGTCCACTCGTAACCAATTGAGGCAGGAGTTTGTCCTTGAGCAGAAAGCCACATAGAGCTCATAGAATTATCAAATGCTTTCCAGCCCGGGTAAGCACTACTGAACACCCCTGACACGCTGACGGCAGAAGTGTTCGTACTTAATGCGGGCACTAATTCAACGCTTGAATCGCAGCCGCAACTTTCAAGTGCTAACTCACCAATGGAAACCGCCACTATGGCTGCACTGTCATCGTTGTCGTTGGTGATAAATAATCGATAGTGGCTGTAAGAACCTGGTTGGCTTACTGTGAAGGTGCGCTTTTCGTTACCAAGCCAGTTATTTTGGTTAGTGCGATTATCCAACGTAATCCATGTTCCATTGCTCAAAGCCTGCAACTGAAAATCTCGTGGTGCGCGACTGGTTAGGGAGCCATTGCTGAAATGAATCGAGTATCGATCAACTCTTTTGTTAATTGAAAATTGGTAAGCGATCCATGCCGAGTTTTGATAGGTATTGGAAATCCACATACTGCTGTAACTTCCATCAAATGCAAACCACCCGGCATAGCCATTATCGAAATTACCAGAGGTGGTGACAGCACCAGGATTGTAAGTGTGCACGGGAACTTGATTTGCGCATTGGGATTGTGCACCCGCTTGAGAACTCAACATCAATGCTGCACAAAACCCGATAAAATATTTATACGAAATTTTTTTCATTGCTTTTATCCTTATTCGCTAGTTATTAGTAACATGGCTGCCGCTTATTTCGAATTATGTCGGCGTCGCAATCAAATGATAGTAAAGATATTTTCCTTGTGAACATAAATATTGGCTTCACTAAAGACCGCCACAACAGTATTCTGCAATGACGTTATTAATTCTTAAATTTTTCTTAATTTTAACTTTTTTATTTTCCGCAATAAAAACAACATGTCGCCTAAATTCACGGAAATTATTTAATTAAAACTGCTCGTGAAATTTGTAAGATTACACCCCGTGCTAGCCTGAATGGTCGCTGTATTACCAAGCCGCTACAACTGTTTATTTAATTCACTTGCGATGCTAGTTAGTGGTGCATAACGCAACAACTTTTAAAATTTGAATAATAATAATTTCTAATCCATCAAGCATTATTCAAAATCCGATAGCAGCTGCGTGAGTCACTATGGCATTACATTAAATGTTTTAAATATGTGTAGCGGAGTTATAAAACAGAAAACGATAGCAGCGCCTGCTAAATCGTGTAGAAATACTGTAGAAATATAAGCTTTCAGGAAGAAAAAAGAGAGGTAGTTCACACGTATAGTGCGGCAGCCTTAACGCATAGACTAAATTTATCTAAAGACAGTATGATGATATGCAAAGGGCATGTAAGATGCGTCCTAGTGGTAAATCAATAAAAATAATAAAAATAAAAAAAGCTGTTATTTAGCAGGCAGAGTAATTTTTAAATAGCCAACCACCCTTTTTAGAGTGGTTCTATTTTGATTAATCAATCAGCATTATTTTTGCAAAGGCGAGTTGATGACTCGCCTTTTTTATTTCTTTAAAAAAATTAATGGCTACAGGATAGCACTGAAGGGCAGTCTCTTCGAATGGGAATTCAGCCGCGAATTGAGGTTTGAGTATTATTAGGCCGCTGCAACTATTTTATTTAATTCACTTTCTTGCGGTGTTAATGGTGTATCGCGTAACAATTCACAAAGTTGATCATTAATACCTTCTAACTCATCAAGCTCCACGCCAAATCCCTTATCAGTAGTGTGAGTAACTATGGTATGAAATTTAAAACGTTGAAGTATATTTAACGGGCTATAAAACAAAACTTCCAGACATAATAACTGAAACGCTCTTACCCCAATAAAATCAGATTCTATATACAAGCCATACTGCGTTCCATTTTTAATTCGACCTACGGCCATAGGAATACAGTATTTATAAATCAAAATTTTTATATCAACGGCGATACGTTGGTTAAATCTCTGTTCCATATCCTGCCTCAATGCTTTAATTAAGGGTAAAGATGAACTCAGTGTTGCGTGGAAGCACTTTCTATAAACTCTGCCAATGCTTCAGCATGTCGCTCTTCATCCAGGAGAACAATGTTTAACATCACACTGGTAATGGGATCTTCTTTATCGGTAAATTTAATAAGGTCGCGATAACTGGTAATGGCCAAGCGACTTGCTAATAAATTTTGCATCATCATTTCCATCAATGAATCATCCACGGCAAACGTTTTGTTATTCATATTGAATATATTGTTCAACGAGTAATCCGGTGCACCACCTAGCTGTACCATTCGGATCGCAAGCCAATCAGCATGCTCTTGCTCGTCATTGGAGCAATACATAAAGTTGTCCGTAATGTGCTTCATCTTAAACCTCTGACCTAAAAAATAGTGTTGCCTAAAACGTAACATGGAAATCATTGCAGTCGTGAATGCGTCATTTAATAAACTCAGCAGTTTTTCTTTAGCTGTTAAGTTATTAATTTCCTGACCATCACCGGCATGGAATATATGTTGTGTAGTTTCGATACGCATTGATGAATGTATTCTTGTCATAATCAACTCTCTTACGGACTGGATAAGTGGATTTGAATAATCCACTATCACTAAAATCCCGTCCGTTTGATGGCTAACACTTGTACTTATTGATTATGTTGTGTTGAATCGAACACAGTATTTGTTGTGTGCAGGCACATTAAGTTGCACGCCGTGATAAATTAAATTGTTAAGAAATGTAAATACGCCTCAGTGAGGTTTAAAAAATTCATGCTTTTTTTGTTGTCCCCTTTGGCTTGAGCCATGCGTTTGTAACGATAATTTTTTGAGTAAGCCATTGATATTCAAGAATTATGCATCCTGGATGTAGCTTGGGTCGGTCACGCTTGACCAAGGCTTAAGATGATACATATTGAAAATTACAAAAATATTTATATTAACCTTTCGCACTTTTGTTTTAGGCTTAGGGATACGGGGTCATGTTTGAGTGCACCACTCGTGAACTCACGATTTACTGCCAACCTACTTAAATAAATAAGCTCACAATTTAGCCAAACAACCAGAAAGCGAAGCATCTTGCAGAGAATTTAAATCACTATGAAATTACTTACTGAATATATTTTTTATAATGCCTGGCAAGAGACTAGATTAAATCTAACCGCTGGAGATTGCTTTACAGTCACTCAAGCTTTAGGCAAGTTAAGTTGCGGAGACGAAGTTACCTATGTCGGTTTTGAGGATGTCGATAACCATTACGGAATTTTTGTTTTTAAAAATCAGAACAATCAAGCTTTAGAAATAGGTGGAGATTTTTCAACATTGAGTGATCAATTTATTTCAGAATTTAATACCGCACTTCAGAAAATATATGTTACATCAATGTAATATATATTCAGCAATTTGCAAAAAACTAGTAAGGCTGATCATATGTTAGCAATTCGAACACTGGAAGTAGAACCCCGCTTGTTGCTGAGCAAAGCGATTGGTCTGTCTTTGCTTGGCTGGGGAAGCTTCCTCACTTGTGCCGCTTTATATTGCATCGTTTACAACCAATTCGTGCTCATCTCTCCTGCTACTTTTATAAGCTCCTTTATCTGGAGCCTAAAGGCATACGCGCCCTGGCTGGTTATTACGCCGTTATTAGCTGCGCAGTTGCGGCGCATTCATCAATGTAAAAGCTCAAACTTTATAATTTTGTATGCCGGGCTGACGATTGCAGCGCTCAGCGCAGCCTTGATCGCACGCGTAGGTCTGGATATTTTTTTTAATCCGCAGCTAAATGTTGTGGTGAGCGCAGTCAATAGCTTCCCTGCCCAACTGAGTGTTTTGGGATTTGTAGTAATCATTTGGGAATTACTGTTACACAGAGGCCTGCTACAACTTGCCACGCAATCAGCAGGTAAAGAAATAACTTTACCCCCAGGGGAGACCTCTCCTCGCCATCGGAACAGCAAGGTTCTGGTTATGAAAGGCAGAGGGGAATGTTTGATCGAGTGGGACTCGGTCGATTTCATCAGCGCGGCGGGAAACTACATGGAACTTACCTGCGCTACCGAAAAGTATTTGCTGCGAGCTTCAATGAAACAACTTGAGGACGCCTTGCCCGTCGGGAGTTTTATTCGCATCCACCGTTCTTATATCGTTAATAAAACTGCAATCGATCGCATTATTGCGCAACCCGCTGGCAATGGCGCTATCAGGCTACATAATAAACATGTGCTTCCTTTAAGCAAACGTTACAAACAAGAATTAAATGCTTATAAATTCGTCCCAAACTCGTCCCAAAACTGTCATTAATACCTGCTATTAGACATTCGTACCATAGAAGCAGCTTTTGTTGTCACTTCGCGTTGAAATGACTCACGCATTTCGCGCTGACAATCAAAAGGTATTATCTATGGATACAATAAAAAATTTGAGCTTACCCACTCGTAGTCTGCACTGGGTAATCGCGGTTAGTTTTATCGCGCTTACGGTTATGGGCATTTATATGGCAAATACGGAAACCTTTGCGCTCTTTTCACTGCATAAATCGCTGGGCAATATTCTTTTTGTAGTTATCTTATTGCGGGTAGGCTGGCGAGCGATACAGGGCTGGCCCAAACCATTAGGTCATCGGCAAAAAATTGAACAATTAATGGCAAGAATAATCCACTGGATATTGCTGCTCGGCACCCTGGCAATGCCGATAAGTGGAATGCTGTATTCCGGCATGGGAGGCCGTGGCTTCGGTATGTTTGGGTGGATCCTGGTTAACAGCAATGATGACCCCAATAATCCAGGGAAAGTTATTCCCTACAATAAGGCGCTTTCTGCACTCGGTGAGCAAGCACATGAAATCATCGGATATACACTGGTGATTGCCATAGCGCTGCACATTATAGGAGCTTGCAAACATCACTTTCTGGATAAGGATCGAACCTTGTTGCGCATGTTAGGCAAGTAGCCATCATAGGTACTCTCCTTAAACTGTAACGCCCAAATATTCCAGGTAAATCTGTTGACGCCCTGGTGTACATTTGCACTATACTGTATATAACAACAGCATTGCCATCACCATTCATACCGCCGTAGCGTGATAACCATTAAGCAGGGCTAAACAAAGATGTTAAAACACATTCCCCTACCCTGCGTTATCGTCGATATTGAAACGACTGGTGGCAATGTTACTTATGATCGTATTACTGAAATCGCCATTATCGAAGTAACCGAAGATGGTGTAAGCGAATGGTCTACATTAATTAATCCACGCACCAAAATCCCTGACATGATTCAACGCATTACTGGCATCACCAATGACATGGTGGCATCAGCGCCTTATTTTGAGCAGGTGGCGAAGGAAATTGTGTTGCGACTACAAGGCAAATTATTTATTGCCCACAACGTACGTTTTGATTACGGATTCATTCGCAATGAGTTCTCACGCTTGGCCTATACATTTAAATCAAAGTTAATGTGTACGGTGAAGCTTTCTCGTTTTCTCTACGCAGATTGTGATGGGCATAGCCTGGCAAAAATTATCGCACGACATAAAATTTCGGTAACGCATCGCCACCGCGCCTTGGATGATGCCAAAGCTACTTACAAATTCATCACAATTGCTGAAGCAGAACACAGTGAAGCAAGAATCAAAGCCGCAATCAAAAATCAATTTGGTAAAGACAGTTTGCCCGCAGGCTTCAATTCGGAGCTTATGGATGGGCTGCCAAATACTCCAGGTGTTTACTATTTTTGGGGTGAAAACAAAGAATTACTGTACATCGGCAAAAGCGTCAGCATTCGTAAAAGAGTGTTGTCGCATTTCACTGCTGATCACAAGTCAGCAAAAGAAATGAAAATTTGTCAGCAAACCCGCAATATCACTTTCGATAAAACGGCTGGAGAATTGTCCGCACTGATTCTTGAGTCCAACAAAATTAAAGAGTTGCAACCAATTTATAACCGTAAGCTACGTCGTGTTAGTACTTTTTATAGCATTCATCTGGACGAAGGGGGCGATGGGGTTTCAATACCAAAAATATTACCTGCGTCAGCAATACCTACCGGAGCAAAAAAACTTTACGGACTTTTTCCTTCAAACAAAAAGGCCAAAGACGCGATTCAATCGATATGCGATGAACATAAGCTCTGCTATCAACTATGCGGAATGGAGAAACGTAATAACCGGGCATGCTCAAGCCATCAATTAAAAAAATGTAGCGGATATTGTGTTGGCAAACAAACAGCCGTAGCTCATAACATCAAGTTATTGATGGGTCTTTCGGCATTGTCTTTAAAAACGTGGCCTTACAACGGGCCCATTGCGCTGATTGAAAAAAGCCAGAATGACGAAACTGAAAATCATTTAATCATCGACAACTGGTGCATCCTGGGTACCGCAGATTGCGCAAATGATTATTCTGAAATTATCGATAACAGTTCTTCAGCGGAAATTGATAAAGACATTTATCGCTATTTATTAGGCGCTCTCTATCGCAAAAAATCCGCACTGAAAATAACGCCGTTATTTGTGTCGCCTGGCTCGCAGAGCGCATATTTTTAGCCACCCTCTTAATCGAGTGAAATTTGCATTTTTTCTTTCATCTGCTCAATTTGCTCTGCACAAGAATTCCTGTACCAAGGCGAGTAGCTCAATGCTGCCACTTCTGGAACCAGACCCATGGTTTTCGACTGCATAAAAAATTCCAGCAGCTTTGCATGGCTGTAGGTGCGAGCATGTGGGACCTGCTCAATATCAACCAATTTGACTTTATGGCGAATAATCAAACTACTTTTTGCAATCAGCTCTTGCACAAAGTTGTATTCCAGGTCCGCTTTAATACGTTGCACGCGTTTATTACTTTGAACACAACTCACTATGTACTCTAGTTTTTTTCTTTCATAAGTTTCAGCAGCTGCGGCATTTTTGTAGCAGGATATAAAACTAAATTTTTTCTCGTTTTGGCCAACGAAAAAATCATCATTTAGTTTTTCGCTAAAATCCGTTTCCATCTCTTCAATCAGCTTTTTAAGTGATTCTACATTTCGGATAGACTCATGATGCTTGAGCTCATCTTGCTGAATTGCAAGCGACCGCAACATGAGAAAAATAATGATGCATCCCAACAACGGATTTAACAGACCATCAATCCAGCTTCCATATCTTCCCAACCCCGCCGAGCTGAAAAAAACTTTATCGGCGACGGAATCTGGAAAATAGTAATCGAGTATAATTAAAAAGAAAAAAACCATTGTTGCGGAGAGTAAGTAATATTGGTAACGATAAAAAAAATGTAATTTGTCGCGCATATTTATATTTCCTGCTTTATGGATGAATGAATAAAACGTTTGATATCCAATATTCGCTATTTATAATTTTTTTTGAGGCGTCAGTTTCCCAATTAATTGATAATAAATCCACTACTGCAAGAAAATTATTGCCGATATCACGCGAATGGCACCTTATTGAACCTAATAAATATTTTCAGTAACATATTTGGCGTTACGATTTGCAATATTATTTTGTCACCAGAATGCAGAGCCAGTGAAGTCGCGATTTATCCGCCAAACTGAAACATTTACTTTACAGCGAAGAGCAGCAAACCTTGTTGGAATATTCAAAAAATTATAGAACCGCTAAATAATTCAATAGCTAAATAAATCGAATTTCAACACCCACTGACATTCCGCTGCAAGCGCAAAAAAAATTCTGGAAAAAATAATTAGCCGACGCAAAATAAATATTAATAATGAATTACTTAACTCGCTTAAATAAAATATACATTACCAATCTATAGTTTGGTAATTAGAAAAAATATCGATCATCTTTTTTTGCATATTTCGAATAGATTTGCAAAAATATTTACTCGCGAATTAAAGCTTTCATTATTTAAATTTGAACCAATCAACTTGCACCATGCTTGACAAGCCGGATGTATCTGCCCACAATCGCCGCGCTGGAAGTGAGCCTATATGCACTGTAGTTAAGGGCACATGCAGCAACGTACCAAATCCTTACTGCAGTAGCATCCCAGACCCGTATAAGCCGTCGTTCTGTTCGACATACGCTACTGTTTCTGTATGTGAACCTGATACGAAGGTATGTCCATAATATAGTAATTGAAGCCCGCGCTGAATGAGCGCGGGTTTTATGTAATTGTTTTTAAATATTCGTTTCATTGATGCAATTCCATAAGCAATAGATATTGAAAAAGTATAAAAATAGTCAACTTGAAAAAATAATCGCGTTTCCTCGCTCTCCGTCACCACCTACCCACTGCGCCAACCCCATACACAACTGCATGTAATAACCTGTAATGGAAACACTTAAAAAAGCAGGATTATACTGATCCACACTCAATTAAAAATGTGATTGATCAAAAACAAATCCGTTATTAATTTTGGCGACAGGAAATAATTTTTTATTTTTAAACATGCATTTTTTATTTCGTTTTTTATTTTCCATATCAATTTAAACAACTACATTATTTTTTACGCACAGCAGACTTTGCATTCCAGGAAACTCAACTATGCTTGCTCTGCAAAGGCAGGCAATTTTTAAGTGGATTTTTCAAAAGTGGAGCCGCTCTGCTTTTTATATTTTTAAAATCGACATTCGCATAAAGGAATTCTTGAGGTACAACATGACATCACCTATTTTGATTTGCATTACTATCCTATGCTTAGTCGCCGCAGCTGCTGTTGGCGCAGAAGAAAAATCACACGACGCTATTATTCAGGATGGTACGCCCGTACCCGGCGGCTCCACCAAACTGGTTAATCTCAATCAGGGGTGGAGCCAGGCCACGCAATCAGGTTATTGGTATGGCGGTGATGGATCGTTAATTATTCCTTATGATTGGTTTCTGATTCTCGAGCAAGCACAAAGCACAGAACTGTTTCGCTCCGACGCTAACATTGAGCGTTTGCGCTATATTCCTGTGCCTAAATCCCAATGGAATCCTGATGGAATGCCTGCGGGTTTCGCTAAAAATATCGATCCGACTAACAACGAAGCATTTATGGCTTTGAGTTGTGGTGGTTGTCACACCACCAAGATTTCTTATAAAGACACGTCGATGATTATCAATGGTGCCGCGACCATGGGCGACTTCCAACAAATGATGTTGGATCTCGAAAGCGCTATGGTTGCCACCCTTAAACAAACGGATAAATTTACCCGTTTTGCGAAAACACTTTTAGGCAAAAATTACAATGCTGAAACCAGTGCACAATTGCGTGCTGACCTGCAAGAAAAAACCGATATCCAAATAAATTTTAACTACAACAATCGCACCCCCTCGAAATTTGGGTTTGGGCGCGTTGATGCATTTGCCTATGCTTACAATAATATTGGTGTAACTTTTCTTGGCATTCCAGAAAATCATGTGGACGGGATAGCACCGGCAAATTACAACTTTATCTGGGGCACCGCACAATCTGATGTACTTCAATGGAACGGCAGTGCTCCCAATACTCCGCCTATAGCACCTATTTTCCGAGTACTGGGTGATGTCTGGGGCGGTGGCGGTCGAGCACATTTGCACGCGAAGATTTGGCCAATCGGCTATGAATCCACCGCTAATTTCAAAGGTTTGGGAGATATGTTGTCGTGGGTCAAGGTGCTGCAGTCACCACAATGGCCAGAAACTATTTTGCCGAAAATCGATAGAGACCAAGCCATCAGGGGCCGCCAATTATATGAAAGCCAATGTGTCAGCTGCCATCAATTGACGCTAACCCGCGCTGAGCAAATGCAACCTTACAGTGCCGTGATGGTGCCGCAAACCAAAGTAGGCACTGATAGAGCTGAGCTGGTTTTGATTGAAGAGCCTGTGCAAAAAACCGGAATTCTGGAAGGTACAAAAATGTTTTATATCGCCGGAGAGAAACTCGGCCCCACTACTCCTGCAAAAAATTTGTTAAACATTACCAGCATCGGTGTGATGTTTCGCCACCCGGAAGAAACTATTCAACAAGGTCTACGCGATTTTACAGGCACCAAAGGGCGCAGTGTCGATGATCTCTATTCTTACAAAGCACGTCCACTGACAGGGATCTGGGCAACCTCGCCTTATTTGCACAATGGTTCTGTGCCAAATCTTTATCAGTTACTTTTACCCAGCGTTAAACGCGATAAGATTTTTTTCACAGGAAATAGAAACTTCGATCCCAAAAATGTCGGTCAACTCAGTGCGAAACAAGCTGGACTGTTTAAGTTTGATACCAGTCTTTACGGCAATAGCAATTCGGGTCACGAGTACGGAGTTACATTGAACGACCAACAACGTTTCGACCTAATCGAATTTATGAAAACTTTGTAAGGAACCTCATTCATGTCTATCAAAACTTTTTTTCATATCGGCATAGTTGTCGCCGATCTTGATGCAGCTATAAGTTATTACTCCAAATATCTTGGTGTGGAATTTACACGTCCCTCCAACATGAAAGCCTATATTGAGGGGCCCAACAATTCGTCCTACCAACAACACGTAGTTGCCTGCTATTCCAGATCCGAAGAGCCTTATTATGAACTTATTCAAGCGGGTGGCGATGGCATTTTCTCTGCAAAAAATATCAATCAAATTTTTTATTTTGGTATGTGGGAGTCCGATATGAATCAACGGCTCATTAGCTTACGCGAACAAGGCGTTGGTGTAGCCGCGATCATGCGCGAAGCAGAAAACGGTCCCATCATTGCCATTATTACCGAGCCAGATGCTATAGGTGGCCGCATCGAATATGTGAGTGAAGCTTTGCGCTTACCGATTGCGGCCTGGGTGTTAACCGGTTTTCCAATTTAACAACAATGACTATTCATTAATTATTTTTTTGAGTATTTAAAATGAAAAAAATCAAACACACATCAACGCTGCAATTTTTTTCGCGTGCTGTTCTTAGCACTGTTTTTGTAGCTGCTGCGCAACTAACTTTGGCAGCAACATCTGTGGCAGCGACATCTGTGACAGCATCTTCTGCAACAGCATCATCACCCATTCTGACTAGTCAAGGCAGTAAGTGGACAGAGACAACACGAACTCAGTTTTACACTCAGGATCAAGGGTCACAACTGATTCCGTTAGCCTGGGCTATGGCACTGAAGCAAGAAAATGGCAGTGCTTTTATGGCGGATAGTTTGCAAAGGTATGGCTATTTGCCTAACCCCAAAAGTCCAGAGCCAGGTTTAGCGGTTGGGTTTACGACTAACAGCTTCACTGGAGGCAAAATGTTAGGCATGACCTGCTCTGCCTGCCACACGCGCCAAATTGATGTTGGTGATAAATCCTATCGCATCGATGGAGGCCCTGCGATTAGTGATTTCCAAAACTTTATGATGGACCTTGATGTGGCGGTCAACCGGGTTCTTACCAACCCTAAGACATTTGACGATTTTGCGAAGGCAGTGCTGGGTGGCGCGGCCACATCAACTGACAAAGCCAAACTACGCGAAGAACTGGCAGCCTGGTTTTTACCCTATAACGCTATTGTGAAAGGCTCCTTCTCTGCGCAATCACCTTGGGGACCAGCTCGTTTGGATGCTATAGCAATGATTTTCAATCGCGTCTCGGGACTCGATATAGGTACTGGCCCGGATCGCATCATCAGAGAAAATATTAAGCCTGCCGATGCTCCCGTTCGCTATCCATTTCTTTGGAACGCCGCGGTTCAAGACTTTACTCAGTGGCCAGGCTTTTCACCGAACGGCAACCGCATTTTTGGGCTTACTCGTAATCTCGGTGAAGTGTTTGGCGTTTTCGCGCACTTCGCTCCGGTGAAAGATAGCAATGACATATTAAAAATTAACTACACAAAAAATAACTCCGCAAACTTTAAAGGTTTGAATACGCTTGAAAACTTGATTATGAAATTAGGCCCACCGGTTTGGCCCTGGGCTTTGGATAAAACCTTGGCGAGCAAAGGCGAAGCTGTATTTAATAAGAAAGACGTGGCGCAAGGGAATAGTAGCTGCGCCGATTGCCACGGCATTAAAAAGGGTCAATTTCGCTCTTTTGCAGCGGAATCCTGGGCCACACCTATTATGGACGTGGGCACAGACTCACGTGAAGCCAAGCTGCTAAATTCAACGGTCAAAACTGGTGTGCTTGAGGGCGCAATTCCCTATCCGGGCGGAACACCGCTGAAGGCAGTGGACACTGCAAGCTCCGTATTAGGCACTGTCGTTATTGGCTCAATTCTCCAACACTATTTAGCGGGCAAGATAGATGGTGTAGAGCACGCAGTACTGACTGAAGCAGAACGTTTGGATGAAAAATTTAAGGTGGGTATAGCGCGAGTTGAAACCGAAATTGAAGGCGAGCTGCACTTAAAGGGGCATATAGGTACACTGGATGATCTTAAACAAAGTTTGATTAAGCACGACGCGCCAATCACCGCATTCAAATATGAATCGCGCGTACTACAAGGCATTTGGGCCGCCGCGCCTTACCTGCACAATGGCTCGGTGCCAACCTTGGCTGAGCTGTTAAAACCGGATACGCAACGAGTGGCCAGCTTCAAAGTAGGCCCTGAGTATGATGTAAAAAATGTGGGCTTGAATACTCAGCAGTCTAAATTTAATTTTACGTTAAACACAACCGATTGCAGCAAACGCGACTCTGGCAATAGTCGTTGTGGGCACAATTTTGGCACGGGCTTTACCGCAGAAGAAAAGCTGGCGTTGCTAGAATATTTAAAAATGATTTAGCTTCGCAGACCAGGAATTCGTAATTCACTGAAGTTCTGTTGCTAGCGCTTTTTCACGCGAGCAACAGAACCTTCGTAGCCCGTATGGAGTACAACGCAATACGGGAAGTTGGTGGCACGAATCCCGTATTACGATGCACTTCATACGGGCTACAACCTATTTGCTGGAAAGTCTATTCCCGATTAAAGTTGTTGATACTCCGCATTATTTTTCTCTTCTCCCGTTTTCAACATCCACCAACATTTGCTCAAGTGCTTTTTTATCAAACCATTTCCCTTTCAACATAACTCCTTGCAGGTTGCGGGTGTGTCTGATATCCGACAAAGGATTTTCAGCGAGTAGAATAAATTCTGCATTTTTTCCTACACTAATGGTGCCTGCAATTGCTTGCCGCTTTAAATAACGCGCACTTATTAGCGTTGCTGAATTTAATACGGCAAAAGTGGACATACCTGCTTTATTCATAGCTTCCATTTCTTCATGAATAGAAAAACCGGTCACTTGCAAGCCAATATTGTCTGAGCCAACTAACATGGAAACGCCTGCTTCGTAAAAAGCTTTGGTTAAGGTTTGCGTTCCTGTTACCAAAAGATCGACTGCGGCAATTATGTTGGGTCTTTTAAATAATTCCTGACGATATTCCTGGTCTTCTGTAGTGTAATTTTCAAATTCCTGTTTTGTTAAATAGCGCGATTCAGATCGGCTTTTCAGTGCGTTAAAACGCCCATCATCACGATAGTCCTGAATCTTTGCCAATACGGTCAACGTAGGCGATATATAAATACCGCTAGCTTTTACTTGCGCTGCAATGTCTCTGGCTTGTTGAGCGGTGATGTCGGCGATTAAGAAATTTTTCATATCTGAATAGATATCAACAATTTCTTCCATATGAACAATCAGGTTTAAGCGCAGGCTATATTCCAATGGCAATGAACGCTGCGCGTGACCAACCACGGGAATGCCGGCTTGTTGTGCTTCACGCAACAAAGTGAAATAGACTTCTTTGGGGAAATCTTCGTGTACTTTAATAAAATCGTAACCACGTTTTTTGTGATATTTAACAGTGGTTATAGCATCCGCAGGTGTTTTCAAATCTTCACTGCCGAGCAAAGGCCCTGCAGTAAAATAAAACGGCGCAAGGTTACTTTTATTGTTGGCGTACTCCCTAGTAGCAATAGCATCTTGTCCTGCATCCTCGCCCATACTGACCACTGTAGTAATGCCATTGGCAATCAATAATTTATAAAACAATTGCATATCCTGAAGTGTTTTTGCGCCGCGAGGGTGAAAATGTGCATCGGTTAAACCTGGCATTAAATATTTACCAGCGCAATTGATGATGCGGTTTGCTATTATTTTCCCAGGCTTTGCCATAGGGCTAATATCCACAATTTTGTCGTCATCAGTAATGACTCTGTATTGATGAAGAAGCTTATCTTCCTCCATCGTAATCAGATTAACGTTTTCAAATGCAATAATTTCTGCTTTTAAAAGCGAACATTTAAATGCGAAAGTTATAACGAGCAATGCGCGTAATGTTTTGTACATACTGCTTTTCCTTAAAGATTTTTAAAAAAATTATTCGTATAAATCCCAGCCAAAATATGGATTCCGTGTAAAGATTCATGAATATTTTGTAGTAAAGATAGGAAGTTTGACTGGGTTATTTAGCCCAAGCGCTAACGAATAAAAGTCTCATGCAGTGTATCCTCGAGCCGTCAGGTTCAATACTTTTGCTGTATTTGATTGGACACAAAAAGTTATGATTTGGATTCAAGGATGACAAGTGCTGGAAAAGTGTTGATTTATCTCGATAGGTACGAGCAATATTAATTTGTGGGACTTCGGATATAGCATAGACAATCATCATGGCAATGCTTGGTGGTGACTCGGCCCTGAGCATTTTGCTTTCTGTTGCATCAGGGCAAGCCCGCAGGTCCTAACACCTTCAGGCTGAGGGGAATTAAATACTTAACAATTTTAAAAAATGATACAAAACTTTGCTACACCCGTTCACGCACGACTGCAAGACCAGATTGCCTTTCTTGACGCGTCAAAGGCATAGAGCCCTGGAAGGCAACAACCACAGCAGCAGGTGCCACGGCCCAATGTACTTTAACTTCACGCGATCTATGGTAAGCAATTCTCGGATCGTAAGTACTAATAAAGTCTATTTCCCAAGCGCCATTGTGCGCAACGCGGCCATACAAATGAAACGTATTTCCCGTTCTACATCCCGATGAAATCACCACGGTTATATGGCGACCATAACTGTACCTATACTTATCGCCGTGGGCACCTTTGCGCACATCGATGCGTACGCCACTTTTTAAATCGTCAATGAATTCTTCAACTTTGATTTGCTCATCTCTATCAGCCCAGATATCTGCTCGCGTGATCTTGTCAACCGCTACGTAAACTTCGCGTGCGCTTAGCTTACGCCCGTCCCCATATGCCGGTTCGTTATTGCCATCCCTACCCCACCCGTCACCAAATTGTAAGTTCATGTTATGCACCTTTTTGCCAATTAAATTGAAAACGCTAACGACGTTGTAAAAATATTATTTAAAAGATGCCAGGAGGTCAATTACAGGAAATTACATAGACATCACGAACAGAAGTTATACGATAGACATGTCCCAACACTTGCGGTACAGTGATATACATCTTGTATATGTATAGGTGATTATCATGGTTCAAACAACAATTTTTAAAAGCAACACTTCACAGGCAGTAAGATTACCTAAAGACGTTGCCTTACCTGACAGTGTAAAACTGGTAGATATAGTTGCAGTAGGCAATAGGCGTATTATTAGTCCCGCTGGCACGGCTTGGGATGAGTGGTTTGAAAATGGCTCTGCATCATCCGATTTTATGAAAGATAGGTCACAGCCAGCAGCCCAAAGTCGAGATCCACTCGATGCTTAAATACATGCTCGATACTGACACCTGCATTTACACAATCAACCGCAAACCTCCACATTTGAAAAGACTTTTTAATGCTCATATCGGTCAATTGTGTATATCCTCAGTGACCTGGGGCGAACTTATTTGCGGTGCTGAAAAATCAAGCGCAGCTACACGCAATCTGGAGCAGTTAGAAGGCTTTTCTGCTCGGCTGGAAATTCTAGGGTTCGGCGATCATGAAGCGCGCCAATTTGGTCAGGTAAAGGCTGAGCTGGAGTTATTAGGGCAACCTATTGGCTCCTACGATATGATGATTGCCGGCCATGCGCGAAGTGCAGGATTAATACTGATTACCAACAATCAACGTGAATTTAAAAGAGTCAAAGGGTTACGCCTGGAAAATTGGATTAAGGACAAATAATTAAAAATGAGCCCATCAATTTAACATCATCATGAAGGATTTTTATGTCGACGCGCGAAACAAAACATGTCTAAATCAAAAATTTCGCGTGGCATACCCCTATCACTTTATGACTGAATGTATTCCAAATTTATTCCCAGCGGATGTAACAACTATTTGCGTTACTGGTTATATTCGAAGATTTCGATAGAGATAAAATATTAGAGGAATTATGAATAACTTATCTGCATTTCCCATCACTCAAAAGTGGCCTGCACAACACCCTGACCGACTGCAACTCTATTCGTTACCGACACCCAATGGTGTTAAGGTTTCAATCATGCTGGAGGAGATTGGTTTAGCTTATGAACCACACTTGGTAAACTTTGATAACAATGATCAATTGTCACCGGAATTTTTATCGCTAAACCCTAATAATAAAATTCCAGCCATTATCGATCCCAATGGCCCTAATAACCAACCGCTCGCACTATTCGAATCAGGCGCTATTTTGCTTTATCTTGCCGACAAAACTCAGCAACTTATACCTGCAGATTTAGCGAGTCGTTATCACACGATTCAGTGGCTGATGTTTCAAATGGGTGGTATTGGACCCATGTTTGGTCAAGTTGGATTTTTCAATAAATTTGCAGGTAAACACTATGAAGATAAGCGCCCACTTGATCGCTACGTGACAGAAACAAAACGTTTGCTGAGTGTATTAGACAAACAATTTGAAACAGGTGATTGGATTATGGGCGAAACCTATAGCATTGCCGACATTGCGACTTTTCCCTGGGTGCGTAATTTAATCGGTTTTTATGAAGCAGGTGATTTGGTTGATATTGAAAATTTTCCAAACGTGATTCGCTCTTTAAATAATTTTCTGAATCGCCCTGCCGTGATTAAAGGGCTAAAGATTCCGCAGATTAAAGGTTAAATAAATCACACCCTTTTCTGCAATAAGTCATTATCGATCTCAAAACAGCGCTACGCCAAGGTCGATTTATGCATTGGAGATTTACTTAAAAGCTGTCACAAATTTTGTATATATTTTGGTAAAAAAAATCTCCGCACGTCGAAACGGCGGAGATTTTTTTTCAAGATTTACAACATTTTCGCTACATTAAAATCCTTTGCTTTTACTCACCCAGGGAGATCTACACAAACGGCAATTGGTGCCAAAGAACATACCCCTGCCAGTGCTTGATTGATCATCTTTCAACATAAAGTTTAACCAACCTGTCGCTACTATTCCAAACTCACCACCGTTATCCTGGAAATAAGCATCGCCGTGACCTTGCGGATAATTCGCGTGGTAAAACGGAACATTGGTGACTTCACTGTATTCCTGTAGTCCCGGATTGTAAGCAACATCCCGTGAATCACCGTTGAAAATGGCAACCGGTGTGTGGAAGCGTGGATAGTAATTGAATCTATCGCCATAAATGCCAAGACCACTATTCAATGCAACTGCGGTAGTCACACGTGGATCCACAGCGGCGAAGTGCGCCATGCCACCACCGCAGGACCAGCCCATGGTTGCAATTTTGCTGACATTAAGTTTTCCGTAATATTGACTGCACTTACGGCTGTTCTCAGCCACCGCCCAATTAATCGCTTTCACCAGCTCCGTCTCGTGCTGATCGTTTGAGCCTGAGCCGAACGGCCCTCCATTAGCAATCACCAGGTAGCCGTTGGAAGCGATTTGCAGAAGGAAGTCCGCCTGCTCTGTGCCCACGTTGGAGCATGCACCATTACCCCATACTACAATCGGGATATTGTTTGCGCGAGACAGATCCGGGCGATAGATGGTGTGATTAGCCAGGGTTTGAGTCGCATGCTCTATCGCATAACCAAAAGCACCAGACGGAGGATTTTTCTGCTCTGCGCGAGCAACAGCTCTGTTGTAGTCAATGGATGCTGGGGTCTGACGATCAGCGCTGGAACACTCAGGTTCAGTTCCACCGGTGAAAACTCCGCCGTCGCTTGAATAGATCGCAAAACCGCTGATTGTGGCGTTATTGATGACAGAAGTCAGGTTGATGGTCAGTTTCCCGTCTGTGACAGCCAGGTTATCAACACGCTGGGTGTAAGCAGTGTCATGACCGACAGCACCGAACAGATCAAAATTGGAAAGTACTGACTTGCCTTCAACGCTAAGATTGAAAGACCGGGCACCCGCTGCGGTATGGTAGAGCTCGCTAAAATGCAGCACCACACTGTAAGTCGCACTGCTCACTGGAACTTCATAGCTGTAAGTGCCATAACGTTCGGACTGATAGAGCGCGTCTTCTGTGGTACCTGCTATAGGATCCGTGACAGTTTGCGTCGTACCGCCAGAAGCAAAGCGATCCGGTTGATAGACAACACCATTCACAGTAGCGGCCGATGAGTTTCCTGCGTTAACCGCATATACCAACACACTGCCAGCACTGGAGCGGGGTGTGCTGCTCATCACGCTGGATGAACTAATCAAACTCGATGAACTGGCACCGCCACAACTGCCACTGAAGCAATCGGTGGTAGTGCCAAAGCCGATTACACCATTGCAATGCATCATTTCGCTATTGCCACCGCCGCCGCAGGAACCGTTAGCGTAGAGACCCGTGTTGTAAGTCATATCCTCTGCCTGACGGATTTCGCCATTTACTTGAATATAATCGACTTGAACATCACGACTACCGGAGTCGTTATCATATTGAACGTTGACATCGCCTGTAGCGGTACCTGTGTAGACATAGTTTTGCAGACTAGTGCCCAAGGTCCAACTGGCAACATTAGTGCCACCCACTTTGAGGAAGATGTGCTCTGACCCGGTAACACCGCGTGCGCGGACAGTGATGCCTCTGCCACCTGAGCCAATGCTGGTAACAACACTGCTAACGCTAGAGGAGGAACGTGAAGAGCTGTTTGCCGGTGTACTGCTATTAGGCCTGCCTTCACTAACGGTTAAATCAGAACTACCAGTACTTTGATAACCTTCTGTTGCTAGTATTTGATAATCATGATTACCCAGGTTTAAACCTTTGCTTCTCCAGAAATTCGCATGGTTAGCAAAAGTAACAGTGCCGGAGATATTACCAAACGCTTTCTTAGGGCTTCTCACGCTGAAATATTGATAAAAGGTTTGCGTTCCATCAATAGAAGGCTGCTGCGTACGCAGGCAACGACGTACGTTATAAGTAGCACCATCACTTTGAAAGCTACCGTAATCGGTGCCACCGTTACAACTGGAAGGGTTGTAGGAGCCGTAACTTTCGATTACGTAATATTCAATCAGTGGGCTTCTTGTCCAACCATAGAGTGCAAGATAGGTGTTTTGACTGTTGCTACCGCCATAGTAGCCTGAGTAGTTAACAATTTTTGAACTACTGCCAGGATTCCAACCCTTACCGCCTACCCAGTTGTTAGTGCTGTTATTCCACTGTGATGCGTAACGACCACCACCGTGCAACGTCATTGATGCGCTACCCGAATCTTTCCAGAATGAGTAGAAGAATCCATTGTTTGTTCCGGTGGAATTGTTGCTAAGGGTTTGTGCGTTGACCGCTGTTGAGCACAACGCGGCAAGACCTATAGCCGCAAGGCTCTTGCCCAGCACATCGCAGGTGCGCATGAAAACCTTAAGCAGTTTTCGGTTGGGATATTTTTCTGAAATCATTATTAGAATCTCCTCTAGATATGTGTGGAAGTTTAGCCACGCTGCGAGTAAAAAAACCCAGCCCGGAGGCTGGGAAAAAGCCAGGATCACCGACAAGGATGACCTCGAGGGTGAACTGGTACAGCGGAAGAAACTCGGTTTAGTTTGTGTAAAAACAAGCTAGGAACAGCAGTAAAATTTTTATTATTACTTGGTACACCGACACTTTATTGATATATCGCAATGAGCACGATGGATGCTTGGGCCACAACAAACGTAGTATCGCAATCGTTGTCCTGTGTTGCCGCCAACTCTTGTTATAACGTTGATTCGCAACAAAGCCAAACAACTGGATAGTGGCGGCGCTCGAGAGTTACGGTAACGAAATGTGTAATGTGGAGTGCCTATTTTTGGAAGACTTTTATAAAACTGCAAAAAATTGCTTAGTTTCTGTAATTATTTGCAAAGAATTGGCAGGAAAAGCTATCGATATTCGGAAGGATGGCACCTTTACCAGTTTGCGCCTCTTCTGATTGTGACCCTGGTGGTGCAACTTGATTGTTTTCTGTTTACGGATTCAACCACTTACGGACTTTGTATGTCGCGCCTCAACAATCGAAAATTCAGCCACAAAGTTGATTACGAAACCATGCCGGTAGTAAGCCTGACGCAGGTAAAACTCCCATGCGATTCTCCGTGCCGCCCATTGCCTACATCTAAAAATCCCAGTGAACCCCCAACTCTATTTCACGACCGGTGCCTGCCACACCAATAGTATTATTGATGTTCTGGGTAGCAGGTTGCAGAACATACTTGTTCGTGAGATTGCGAAGGTTGGCATATACACCCCATTCAGGAGTAAGTTGGTATTTCGCATGAGCATCAATCAGTGTATAGCCACCGAGCGAATGATAATGTAGTGTCGAGCTGTCTTGATCGCGAACCTCTCCGTGATACCTACTACTTAAACTTAACATCATTGCATCCCTGTTATAAATAATGCTGATGCTTGCCAAATCTTCTGCATCAGGATTTATTGCCACATCGGAATCAAAAATATGGCTGAGGGTAGTTGCGGCTTGCCATTCATCAGTGAGCTCCCACTTATACTCCAGTTCCAACCCATTCAGCCGTTGTTTCTGAAAATTTACAAACTGACGTGGAATGGTATTAGTTGAAGCAATCGAATCAAGAATGTCGGTATTAAATAAGCTAGCTGTAAAATAATGATTTTCTTTTGAATAAGTCCAGATTAATTCTGCTGTTCTTGAATACTCCGGGTGAAGATCGGGATTACCTTGTTGTGTAGAATTATTTCGCAAATACAACTCATTGCGTGCGGGTGCGCGAAACGCTTCACCATAGAGCAATTTGAAAGTGCTGTTATTACTTTGTTGCCAAATCAACCCTAAGCGAGGACTTGTATAATTCTTCACATCTGAATAATCGTCGTAGCGAACACCCAGAATATAATTTAATTCTGTAGTAATAGCATGCTGCCATTGCCCATAAACAGCACTTAAATAGCGATTCATTTTCAATTGCGAGGGCGCCGATACAAATGAATTATCCGGTGTTAGCAGCCAGCTTTGGGCGAGTGCGTTATCCATGGCATAGCGTGAAAAATCCGCGCCTATCAATGCATTTGCACTGCCCTCTTGCCATTGCAAGTGATTCTCTATCCCCGATTCATTGCCAGCAAAAATTAAATTGGAAATACGTCCCGCTGCCGCAACTTTTCCGCGAACAATAATTTCATAAGGAGTTTTGTAGAGCCGACTATTGAATTTCCACTGTTCATTAACGCTGGTCGAGTAATGCAACGCGTAAATATCGGAATAGCTATCGACTAGAGAATCTTTATCGCTCACATTGCCAAGGCTGTAACCATGCTGAACTAATCTATCGACATGACGTAGATGTAAACTCCAATCTGCCCAGTTCGCACGCAAGTACATGCTGTCTGCGTTGCTTTTTTGTTGGGTGTCATCAACTGTTGTTTTGCTGAAAGCATCATAGAAGTGGGATTGTCCGTTATTTGCTCTACTGCTGTGCGCAAAAAGCGAAGCTTGTAAACCATTTTCAAATTCATGATTGAGATTAACTGACGCGCGCTGTTGAAAATTATTGCCACCGCTCACAGATGCATTGTTAACACGATTAGGGGTAATAATATTGATAACGCCCATAAACGCGTTGGCCCCATAAATTGCTGAACCAGGGCCACGCAAAAATTCAACGCGTTCTATATTATCCACGGGTAAATCACCATCAGTGAAACTTGAAACGCCCAATGCGTCATGGATAAGACGCTGGCCATTCAACAAGATAAGTACTTCTCGATTGCCATTGGCTACACGTCTGCTGCGACTGGAGTAGGTAATCCCTCCCATATCAGAAAGGTAACTTTGGTAACCGGGGGCGTAATTCATTAATTCTTCCAGCGTATTCACACCCAATTGTTGAATTTGCTGGCGTGTAAATATGGAAATTGAGGCGGGCACTGTTTTGAGCGATTCTTCCGTTAGGGTAGATGATGTGACTACTACTTGCGTTAATTCCTCTAGCGACATATTTAAGTAATTAACAGATGTCCTTGCAGTGGCAGGCAAAACCGAAACCAAGGCAGCGCAAGCGATGACTATCTTTAAATATCCATAATATAAATCACGGCGTGCTCTCATAAAGATCTTCTATATTTATTTCAATCCATTAATTGTAGCCTGCAATAAAAAAGTTTTATCTCAAATACCGGACAAGGAAGAAAACAACAAAAAATGAAGCCCTGTTAATTCCGCTCCGCTTATTTACCTACACACTTATTTATGAATTATGGATAGTGATGAGACAAAGTCATCCCGAATTGCCACCCCAGGTGATGATTCAATTCAACCTGAGGTTTTGGATGGCTAAGCCCTAAAGTTGTTTCCGCCAGCTGTTCTTTAGTTTTAGCCCTATAGAAGCAGCAACAATCCACACTAAATGACGGCGCCAGGAGGATTACGCTGATTTGAAACATTAGCAAACTATACTTGCCCGTCTAAAACTAAAGAACATGAAGCTAAGGCAGAAAATTTCATTCGTTTTTCTTCGGGCATATCCCAATAAAATCCTGTATATTGCAGCGCTATTTTTAACCCCAGCTGATAGAGAGCGCCATGACTGACTTAAACCTTTACAGAAATATTGGTATCTTCGCCCACGTAGATGCCGGAAAAACCACTACTACCGAGCGTATCCTCAAGCTGACGGGTAGAATTCATAAGATTGGAGAGGTTCACGAAGGTGAATCAACTACCGACTTCATGGTACAAGAAGCCGAGCGCGGTATTACCATTCAGTCAGCAGCGGTAAGCTGTTTCTGGAAAGGCACTCGCTTTAACGTTATTGATACCCCCGGACACGTTGACTTCACCGTAGAAGTGTATCGTTCATTGAAAGTACTCGATGGCGGTATCGGCGTATTTTGTGGTTCTGGCGGCGTAGAACCCCAGTCAGAAACCAACTGGCGCTATGCGAACGACTCAAAAGTAGCTCGTTTGATTTTCGTAAACAAACTTGACCGTATAGGCGCAGACTTCCTGAAAGTAACAGCACAAGTGAAAAAAGTGCTGGGCGCTAATCCACTGGTCATGACTTTGCCGATTGGCATCGAAGATGATTTCGTAGGCGTTGTTGATCTATTAAGCCGTAAAGCTTACGTCTGGGATGCCACTGGCCAACCAGAAAATTACAAAATTACCGACATCCCAGCCGATATGGTTGATGACGTTGAAATGTACCGTGACCAATTGATCGAATCTGCAGTTGAGATGGATGACGATTTGTTGATGGCGTATATGGAAGGCGAGCAACCTTCTATTGAAGACGTTAAGCGTTGCATCCGTAAAGGTACTCGCGAACTAGCCTTCTTCCCAACTTATTGTGGTTCTGCCTTTAAAAACAAAGGTATGCAACTGTTATTAGATGCGGTTGTTGACTATTTGCCAGCTCCGCACGAAGTTAACCCTCAGCCGTTGACTGACGAAGAAGGTAAGCCAAACGGTCAATTTGCCATAGTGTCTGCTGACGAGCCCTTCCGCGCTTTGGCATTCAAAATTATGGATGACCGTTTCGGTGCTCTAACCTTCGTCCGTATTTACTCTGGAAAATTGGACAAGGGTGACACCATCCTTAACTCATTCACCGGTAAATCCGAGCGCGTTGGCCGTATGGTTGAGATGCAAGCGAATGACCGTAATGAATTAAGCCATGCCGAAGCAGGCGATATTATCGCTATTGTGGGCATGAAGAACGTTCAAACCGGCCATACGCTCTGTGATCCAAAACACGAATGTACCCTGGAAGCCATGGTATTCCCTGAGCCAGTAATCTCTATTTCTGTTGCGCCGAAAGATAAAGGCTCTACGGAGAAAATGGGTGTTGCGATCGGCAAAATGGTTGCGGAAGATCCAACTTTCCGCGTTGAAACTGATATAGATTCAGGTGAAACCATTCTTAAAGGTATGGGCGAGTTACACCTTGATATTAAAGTGGACATTCTTAAGCGTACTTACGGTGTTGAGTTACAGGTAGGTCAACCACAAGTTGCTTACCGCGAAACCATCACCAAAGAAATCGAAGACAGCTATACCCATAAGAAGCAATCTGGTGGTTCTGGTCAGTACGGTAAGATCGACTACACCATTAAGCCGGGTGAGCCAAACACCGGTTTCGTTTTCACCACATCCTGTGTCGGCGGTAGCGTTCCTAAAGAATTCTATCCAGCAATTGAGAAAGGTTTCCGCTCCATGATGCCAACCGGCACCCTGGCTGGCTTCCCTGTACTGGACGTTGTGATCGATCTGAACGACGGTGCGTTCCACGCCGTTGACTCCTCGGCAATTGCGTTTGAAATCGCTGCGAAAGGCGCTTTCCGTCAATCCATCCCCAAGGCTGGCCCACAATTACTTGAGCCAATCATGAAAGTTGATGTGTATAGCCCGGAAGATCACGTAGGTGATGTTATTGGTGACTTGAACCGTCGCCGTGGCATGATTACTGGTCAAGAAGCTGGCGTGACTGGCGTGCGCATTAAGGCAAATGTACCTCTTTCAGAAATGTTTGGTTACATCAGCACCTTGCGTACTATGACTTCAGGTCGCGGTCAGTTCTCTATGGAATTCTCTCACTACGCTCCATGCCCAATGAACGTAGCTGAAGCGGTTATCGCTAAAGAGAAAGAAAAGAAAGCTGCTTTAGCCAAGTAAAAATTAAATCAAAAGCTAAATAAGATTTAGCTAGCTTTTAAAAAGCCCTGCCAGTGAAAGCTGACAGGGCTTTTTTTATATTAGACGTACCAACGTGGCATTAACCCCGATTGATTGCCTATTGCTACATCTAGTATGATCATATTTTCAGCAGGTTAAATTGGAGTGATATGAACTTGTCAACTTCGAGATCTACAACCATAACAATCAACAGAAATTACTTCGTAATTTTTTCATTCATCCTTTTTTGCGCCGGATTTACAACTCGACATTTTATATCTACATCTGAAAATACAGCACTTGATGACAGAACGCTTACAGCAAACAAGAATTCAGATGAAAAAATAAAACCCGTCGCTGTCGTCAAAGAAAATGATCCGATTGATGCGTTTACAATGGACGCGCGTGCTCAGAACAAAGACAAGAACAAAAAATCTGACATAAACATACTTATTCAATCTATTTTGACTATGGAGCGCGACGAAAAATTATACTTTGACATAATTAAAGAAATTAACTCGCTAACACTTCAGGAAAAAAAACAATTACTGCTAGCAGCACTAAATGAAAATGGCTCCAGTAATTTTGAAGCGATTATAGGTGCAATTTTAACAAAAATTGCAGCCGAACAGCCCATGGAATCCATAGCAATATTTTCAGAATTACCCACCGAGCATCGCAAACTTCATGGACAGAGCTTCATCTACAACCTGGCAAAAAGCGATCCGCAAATTACATGGGATTGGTTGAGCACTTTAAACGATGAACAAGTTATTTCTGCGGATGATCAATTCAAATACCAGGCGAGCGTTCTGCATCAAATGGCTAACATCCCTGAAATGCAAAAGGCAGCGTTTGAAAACGCCAAACTATATCCTGGAAGTGAAAAAGCGGGAGCGCTTAAAAATATTGTTATAAAACAGGTCGCGCAACAGAATATTGATCTTGCTGTTGAATTAGCAATATCAGATGGAACAAAGGATTACGCCACAGTCGGAAGCCTGCTAGAAATATGGATTAAAAAAGATTTCGAAGCTTCATACGCGTTTATGAATTCACACCGCGATAAAGTTCCTCAACACTATATTAAACAAATTTCGCAAACGCTTTTATCGCGCGGAAATTCCCAGGAATTTCAGACACTTTATAATCAAACCGACGGAGCCAGGGCGCAAGACGAATTGGCTCATTTAGCTGCATCGCATTTTATAGAAAAAGATATAGAGGAATCCGTGCGCTGGATTTCAAAAATAAACTCACCGGAGAGAAAGTTCCGTGCTGGCCTAAGTGCAATAAAAGATTCAAGCAACGCGCATAGAATCGATGAACATTTACAGTTCATCGATAAATGTTTTGGCAAAAATGAAACCGAAGCGCGCCTCCAACTTTACTCCTATACATTAAAAGAGCTGAGTAAAACTGACCCCGAAAAAGTTAGCAGCATACTCAATTCCCTTAAAGACGACGAGCCTCGGCTATATAACTCCCTGCACCCGCAATTCATGGATTAGCATTAAACATTAAGGACAAATTCTTCCTCGAGTACCACAGCCTTGCTCTATGATGCACCTATCTTGTGATTCACTGCATAACCCAATAGCGTCACATGGCCGCACACCACTTTGGCAACTACCGGAAACGCAACGCTCTACCCCATCACAAAATAAACCATTATTGCATTCAGTATCCGTACTACAAGAGCTTCCCGTTCCGACACAACGAGCTTGACTCTCCAGACAAGTAAGACCTGGCGCTGAACAAGATCTTACACCTGCAGCACATTGCCCGGCGACACAGCTTTCCACACCATCACAAAAAATTCCATTATTGCATTGGGCATCCGAACTGCACGCAGCTGTACCCTGAGGACAATAATCGCGATCAGCATCAAGGAATATAGGAACATAGCCTGAGCTGGCAACTTCAGTTATTTTTGCTTGAATTCGCCTTGCACAAGCATCCTGATTAAAGATACTCGTAAAATGACTGCAACTAACGGTAGCTTTTTTTACTTTATTGTATCGCGAAGGTTGCTGCGCACAGCTCGTATCTTGCAAAAGATCAACGGCATATATTTCTATATCAACATCAAAAAGATGTGTATCTATATCAAGGTGACAAATCAAACCAGGTGGTGCTGGAACTAAATTAGGTCTGATCCAATTGCTACAATTATCGGGGTAATTTATTTCGAATCCCGGCTCACTCTCGCGAGCACAACAATTTTGACCACAAGAGTTTGGCCCACATGTATTACAGCTGGGGTATATTCCCGGGCAACCTCCTACTCCATTAGCCACGCTATTAACCGCGTTAACACTTGGCAATTGCTGTAGGTCGGATTCGTGACTTATCCCTCTGGCCGACTCTGGTTCCGAAAAAACCAGTCCACTATAAAGCAAAACGAAAAGAAAAATAAAATTCGAAATAATCTTCATGGCAATTCCATCCTTTAGTTATCAGGTAGGTATTAAAGTGGATATCTGAAACTTGCGTAATTAAAACTTACAGCATGCAGAGAAGAAAGCAAAAATATTTTAATAATACAAAAACGATGTCAAAGGCGGGTTATCGCGATACTGCAGCGATCAAAAAAAATAATATCAGGGGAATAAATATTGCACAACATGGAAATTTTTTTAAGAAAACTTAAATGACAATAATTTAATTAATTGAATGGAAAAAAAATATTGGAAAATTAAAGCGACAACCTAGGTAACTATTAGAAACACACCAACACGAAACTTTGCAAATACACACGACTCCTATTGCAGTTTGGAAGTGTGCCTGCAATGTCTCCCTTTCTTCCTTTAATTTTAGATGTTTATGATTTGTTTACGGGAGCTATATATCCAAGCTAAAACGGATGAAGGAGAAGGCGAATTGGGGCAAAAGGTAATTTAAGTGTTTACCAAGACCTAATAGTAAAACTTCGCAGCAATTTATTGGCATAATAGTCGCCGCATCTTTTCGCTTTTCAATCTAAAGGTCATTATGTCATCCAACGTTTTGTATACCGACTTGTCCAACTATTACGATTTAATGTGTGCGGACATTAACTATAGAGAGCAAAGCGAATATGTTCGCAGGGTCCATCAATTATTTGGTAATGGCGGCAAACACTATCTCGATTTAGCCTGCGGCACTGGGCCACATGTTAAGCACTTCATTAATTTCGGTTATCAGGCAAGCGGATTAGACATCAATCAACCTATGCTGGATTTCGCGCAAGCGCGGTGCCCTGAAGCGCAGTTTATACAGCATGACATGAGCAACTTTGATGTCACCCATTTTAAGAAGCCTGAGCAGTTCGATTTAATTAGCTGTTTTTTGTACTCTATTCATTACAACCAGAGCATTAACAAACTGAAAGAATGTGTTGCCAGTACTCACGACGCACTTAAACCGGGTGGAGTTTTTTGTTTTAACGCTGTTGATAAAAATACTATTGATAATAAAAAGGGAATTAAACATACCCTTGAACACAATAACTGCCACTTTGCATTTCAATCAAACTGGCATTATTCCGGACACGGGGACCGACAAGCGCTGCATCTTAGTATTGAAAAAACATCCACAGAAAAAACGGAGTCCTGGCAAGACCAACATCAAATGGTGGCGATCAGCTTTCAACACCTGCGAGAACTTTTGCAGCCTTATTTTGCAGTGCATATTTTTGAACATGCTTTTGACAGGATTGTACCTTGGGACGGATCTTCCGGGAATGCTATTTTTGTAGCGGTAAAAACTTAAAAACCTCAAACAAATACTTGATTAGTGCCATACAACTACTTTTGTGGAATTCAATCCGCAAAAGTTAATCACCACACCTATAAGCGTGCATTGCGGCTGAGTGGCTGAGAGGCCCAATAAATCTCAAGATAGTACTTAAGCACAACCCTTTCCTACATTTATCCCTTTTTTGACCACAAAATTTCTGTATTTTCCTACACAAACAAATAGTAATTCCAATGAACAATCGTGAATTATTTTTCTGTATTTGTTCGCATCGCAAGGCGTATTTATTTCTTTGAATTAGCCCTAACCATCTCCCTAAATAAACTTTGCTAGTTAATAGTTTAAGTGCAAATTTGTGTGTATGACCTACCCATAAATCTCTACTAGTGGCGCGATAGGGTTGCTGCCTCCGTATCGGCGTAAAGCATTTTGATTGTTGATTAAACGCCTTATCTCTTTGGATTAAAGAAGTTTTTTCATGAAACGACTGGGCATTGGCTGTGTTATATGTTTTTTCATGCGCCATTCTGGAAAAAACATCAACTAAATCACACAAAAAATATTTATATGTAAAAAATCTATTGTGGATAAAAAATTACTGTTATATTGGTCACGCTGAAATTTTACGAGGTTAAACGTCAGCTTGTGTCGGTTAACGTATTGTTGATGAACGAAAACCGCCTCCTGATCGAACCTAATGTTAAAAAAATAATGATAGCAGCGGTGTTAGTTGGTCCTCCTCAGCAGCCATACGTAGTCAATCACCCTAAGTACTTAAGTCACTGTGCAAAATTGATGGGATTTTTCACTTGGCAAGTTGGCATCTCAAAGTCGCAGATAATCTCAGCCAATCCGTCATTAATTTAAATAACTAAACCGGAGATTGTAATTATGTTCAATATTCAAACACCTAGCGTAGGATTTACGCTCAAATCGATGGCGACTGCTGCGGCATTACTCGCCGGCAGCAGTGCCTTTGCTGCCGCGACCGGCGGTTTTGCGACAACGGATGGTGGCAATGTATCTGGCGCCAGGTCGTTTACGGCGGCAACCTACCCTGAAATTAACACTATCATTGCCAATGCTCGCCTTGATGCGAACGGCGATAAGGTCACGGGCGGTGCTTATCCTGTTGTGATCACTTACACGGGCAATGAAGATAGTTTGATTGCACAAATTATCAAAGACCATACCGTAGACTCTTCAGGCAACTGCGCCAAACCTCACTGGGCAGACGCTTTTCGCGAAGTACAAATTAAGGAGTTCACCAAGGGCGTCACCATTATCGGCGCGAATGGTTCCTCCGCTAACTTCGGGATCACTCTCATTAACAGCGGCAATATAGTTGTTCGTAACATGAAGATAGGCGCACTTGGCGGTGCTAGTAATGATGCTGACATGATTCGTATCGACTCAACTTCCAATGTGCTGATCGACCACAACGAATTATTTGCAGTGAATAATGAGTGCAAAGGCTCACCCGATGGCGACCTGACCTTTGAGAGTGCGCTTGATATCAAGAAAAACTCGCACAACATCACTGTCTCTTACAACATCATCCGCGATAGCAAAAAAGTAGGCCTCGACGGCTCCAGTAGCACGGACATAGCAGGCGGTCGTGAGATTACCTTCCACCACAACATTTATAAAAACGTAGGTGGCCGTCTACCGCTGCAACGCGGCGGCTGGACTCACATGTATAACAACTTGTATGACGGCATTACCGGTTCCGGTATTAACGTACGCCAGGGTGGCTATGCATTGATTGAGAAGAACTGGTTTGAAAATGCGGTAAACCCAATCACCTGTCGTTTTGATAGCAGCAACTGCGGCTTTTGGGACTTGCGTGGCAATAACATCGCCAATCCAGGAGACTTCGCCACTTACAACATTACCTGGACAAGTGGCGGCACCATCGATGCTACCAACTGGACAACCACGGCTCCTTTTCCAATCTCCATTCCTTACAGCTATTCTGCGGTAAGCCCACAATGTGTGAAGAACAGCCTCGCGCAATATGCAGGCGTCGGCAAGAACAATGCGCAACTGAATGGCACCTGTGGTCCTACCAGTTCGTCTAGCCCGGCCTCTTCAAGTCGTTCATCGACTCCCGTTGCCAGCTCTAAAGCCAGCTTGCCTACCAGTTCAGTAAGGAATTCGGTTGCTAGCTCCAAAGCGAGCAGTGTTGCTAGCTCCAAAGCGAGCAGTGTTGCTAGCAGTATCGCGAGTGGCCAGCAATGCAACTGGTACGGGTCTTTCTTCCCATTGTGCGTAACGACTACCAGTGGTTTTGGTTACGAGAACAATAGAAGTTGTGTCGCCGTTAGTACTTGCTCAGGCCAGCCAGCACCTTATGGCATTGTGGGTGGAGTAGCTTCAAGCAGCACGGCAGCAAGCTCTAAACCCAACGCAACTAGCTCTGTAGCGGTATCAAGTGTCGCCAGCTCTAAAGCCAGCTCTTCCGGTTCTGGTCCAGTGTTAGGCGGTACCGGTGATTATCCAAGTGGGTTCTCGAAGTGCGCAGATCAAGGGGAAACTTGTACAGTTTCATCCGGCGACGGCTGGGTAGCTTTTGGCCGCAAAGGCCATTGGGTAACCAAGCGCGTGTCAGTCCCTGGCTCTATCGCATGTACTGTCTCTGCTTTCGGTTCTGACCCAGCCGGCAATCCGAACAAGTGTTCCTATAAGCGTTAATTTCTAACCTAGTTTTTGCCAGGTAAAGCGGCCTTAAGCCGCTTTATCTTTATTGTCACCAACACTCAAAAAGATTTAGCGCAAAATCCGCTTAAGGCATTGCTCATACCCTGACTTATGATCAACGGACCTTAAAAACAATTGTTATTTTTCGGATTACCCCCTACCCTTCAACCTATTAAACTCAAACCGAATCGGTAGTCTCCCGCTATCCAAAAACCGCATTTATAAAATGACCGTCAATCCGCTTCCTATTTTGTACAGCTTCCGTCGTTGTCCCTATGCAATGCGCGCGCGAATGGCCATTTTCATGGCGCGCATCCGGGTAGAGCAAATAGAGGTCTCGTTAAAAAATAAGCCGCAAAGCTTAATTGATTATTCGCCCAAGGCGACAGTGCCAGTGATAGTCACCCCAAGCGGTGAAGTCATCGAAGAAAGTCGAGACATAATGCTGTGGGCATTAGATCAAGCCGACCCCGACAATTGGCTATTGCAAAACGATAAGGTAAAACAACAAGAGATGATGCAGCTCGTTGATAGCTGCGATACTGAATTCAAACCCCTATTGGATCGCTATAAATATTTTGATCGCTACCCTGAAAATTCACAGAGCGAATATCGCCAACAAGCCGAAGTTTTTTTACAAAAGCTGGACATCAGATTATCCACTTGCACCTTTTTAATGGATGCCAATATGCGTTTTGCGGATGTGGCTATTTTTCCTTTTATTCGACAATTTGCTGGCGTTGACAGCCTATGGTTTGCAGCGAGCCCCTACAAAAATTTACAACGATGGCTTGATGTGTGTATTACTACAACATTATTTAAGACCGTGATGGAAATCAGTTAACGCGGAAAAATCAAAATGACATAGTGCAATTGCCTTTGTGCGCTACACTTCATATGGGAGATACACCACCATACTGGAATAGATTTTGTTTTGAATTTTTTGACTGTATAGTTATGTTGATTAATGTCTCAAAGCTTTGATTACAACGCGACCAAATGTCAAGTACCCTTTAATAATCAGTAAAATTTTTTTTTGTTATCCTCGCCTAAAGAGGAGCTTTTTTTATATTCTCCGATGAATCATATTTGTGATG
Source organism: Pseudomonadota bacterium (assembly GCA_040386215.1). Lineage (GTDB taxonomy): Bacteria > Pseudomonadota > Gammaproteobacteria > Pseudomonadales > Cellvibrionaceae > Cellvibrio. The sequence continues at coordinate 36,849 of JAZKFX010000048.1, read as the reverse complement.
CATGGAAGCAAATTTTTTGTATTAAATAATTCAGAGAAGCACAATGATAAATATGGAAGGAATATCTACTGAAAACGTAAAACCTGTCGCAATTGAGCCGACTTCTATTGGGTCTGTATCAGAACCTTCCGTAGATACTGGCGAGATAGTCCTTGCTGCGCCCCGTCCATGGTGGATAGAATTTTTATTACATTTTTCAACATTCGGAGCCTATACATCTATTTGGCTATTCTTACGCACGAGGGAATTCAAGGCAATTTTCAATGCTCCACTAAAACCCTGGCTATGGTTATTTGTTCCAGTCATGGCCATAGCTGAGATAATAGCTCTTCCAAAATTCACCAAGCATGTTAACGCTCTCGAAGAGCGAGCCAATTTAAAGCCCTGGAACGCATGGTACGGCACTTGGTACCTATTGGTTATTCTTTTAACAATCGCGTTTAATGTGTCAGACAAATATGAGTTTCCTGGCTATTTCCTGCTTTTTGGCTTATTACTTTGGGCCGGCCTATTCTCAGTCCTGCACGATAGAATGAATAAGGCTAAAGCCCAACTTAAGGAATATACCTACACAAGCAAGAAGTATTATTTATCAATCATAGAGAGAGTTATTTTATTACTCCTATTTCCAATTACTCTCTACTTTTCATTAACCCTTGCGATTAAACCATTGTTCGAAAAAACTATTAATGTCTTAGCAACAAATTCTGTATACATAGATAAAAAAAATAACTTTGAGTTACCGATCAATGATAAGGGCTGGAAGACAGTTGCAATGGGAACACATTCTGACGGCAGTGCCATTGTCGAATTTCAAGGGCCATTGGACGATATGTACTTTGTTGTTTTTCACCACGGCCATGATGAAACATTAAATTCGGTGTCCTATTCTCGTATAAATTCTGCTGTTGAGGAAAACAAAGATGCCAAGTGCATCCACACCCGTACATTGAGCAAAGATCAAAAAAGCGTGGTGGCAAAAGCGAGCTGTAAATGGCGGGTGCTTAATAACCCTGTTTTAATGACAGTGACGGTAATAGAAACTCCAACTGGAATTATCGAACTCAACGGGCACATGAGTAGTGTGAGCGCTAGCTACGCGAAGCATGAACAGAAGATGTTAACTATGGCCGCAGGATTTTCACCACTATGAAAATTTCAATTCTGTTAATTATTTTACTTAGTAACTTGTGCCTAGCAAAAAGTCCCGTTACCTGGGTACCAAAGAACCTGGATAGCTGGAACGAATTGTATTCAATTACTCAACAAGCAAAGACTCAGTCCTACAATGAATATACCGAAATATATTTTGATGCAGACATTACTCTTAGCGAAAAAACGGTGATCACAAAAATTAGACGTATTATTTTTTACCCCAATATTAATTCAATTCAAAATAATGGTGCGGACATTATTACGTTCAATGAGGCACTAGATACTGTAAAAATTTCGGTAATTTCCACCATAAGCCCTAGCGGAGAGGAAAAGAAGTTTTCGCAGCACGATTTAAAAATTAATGATGCAAACACCTATAATACTTTTTCAAGCCAAAAAAACGCGGTTTTATCCTATACCGGGTTAGAACCACAGAGCTTTGTTTTGGTAGATTATGAGATTGTTAGAAATTTATCCAATCAGGAAAGCGACTGGTCCAGGGAGCTTTTTCCGCAAAATATATTTCCCAGAGAAGCATATCGAGTAACTGCACATTGGCAACCGGAGTTTCCACTGGTTTGGAATAACACTAGCAAATTTGTGGATTGTAAGGATACCAAAACCTCTGTTTCATGTGAGGGCAAAAAAATTTCCAAAATTGTGCCGGATGATGAAATCTACTGGACCGACCAAATTGGGTCAATTCAACTCGGCCAACAACATAATTGGGACACGATTATTCAAACTGCTCTTAGCAAATTTGAAAGATCTCAAGACAAACAAGAAAAAATCTCTAGCTTTGTAAAAAATCTTTTGGGGCAAGAAGCGGATATAGAAAAAAAAATATCATTGATACACAATTTTGTATCGCAAAAAATTCAATACGTGTCTATGTCAGAAAATGGGAACTCCATAACTCCACATTCTGCACTGAGAACATTGGATAAAAGATTAGGCGATTGCAAAGACAAATCTGCGCTTTTATTCAGCATGTTAAAAGCTATCAATGTAAAAGCTTACCCGGTGCTAGTTGCGACAGAAAGACTGAAGCAAGAAAGACTCAAGCTTCCCTCACTCAATTTTTTTGATCATATGGTAATTTGTTTTGATATCCAGAGTAAACATTATTGTATTGATGCCACTAACTCCTACAGTGATTGGCGATACATCTCACCAGGCATACAAGGAAAAGTTGCATTACCACTACTGGAAAATGCAAGCCCAATCAATTTACCCAAAAGTAATTATCGTCTCCAAATGAATTCGTCAACCATATATACCTTTTTACCAGACGGCGGACAGAGCGAAGAGCAAGTTAGATATTACGAATCTGAGTATGCCAGCTTTTTCAGAAATTTCTTCTCAAACAAAGATGAAAAACAAATAGAAGATTGGCTTATTACTGATTATCACGATCATGTTGCTTCGAAAGCAGACCCTATACTAAAAATTACCGACCTCAATAGTATTGATAAAAAATTGACCATTAGAAGCGAAACTATCTTTAAACCATATATTGATACTAATGTTGATCTCACTTACACCGAAAATGATTCCTGGATTTTATACCAATTGGACAATCAACTTATCCGAAATAAGGCGTACGAATATAATCTGTCGGGCGCCAAAATTACCTCACTCATATTGTTCGATATAACAGCGAAGTGGAATGTTAAAACCTTACCTGCCAGCATTTTTCTGGAAAATAAATATGGCTCCCTGAGCCGAAATAGCAAAGTCAACAAGGGAAAAATTGAAGTCCTGACGGAACTTAAAATACCTAGAAATATTGTATCTCTCGATGAAATTTCAAAATTTAATGAGTACATCAACTTGCTAAAAAAGGAATCCACCATTTCTATCTATGGAACTTTAAAGAAATAGTTTATGCTCAGTCCTTTTTACCACCTATAGAATTATGTTCGACCATGTAAATATGAAAAACTACTTCCAAAGATTATTTTCCATTCTGAGTTTTAACACATTAATAGCACTATTTATTGCCATTGGCTCGACGGCGATCTGTATTCACTATGAATGGAAAATGGATTTCCCCCTGACTATCATCGGTATCGCGGTGGTATTTCCCATAGTGTTTTCGATTGGTGGAGCCTATAACCGTCGCGAATCAGCGCTGGTGCAGTATGGCATCATGAAAAGCATGGGCAGGGCAATATTTTTGGCTTCTCGAGACTGGCTCAGAGATGATGGTAAAAAAGTTTCTGACAATTTAACAAATTTTAAAAGCCATACTTTTAATATTTTTACACTGTGTGTACTGTTGTTTCAAAACTCGAAAAATGAACATTTTTCTGATGAAGAAAAAGAGATTTACCGAGAGTTCTCTAATATTTCAAAATCCATAGAAGACTTGAGGGATAGAGGTTTATCGGGCAGTGAAGTGTCACGCGTTAATGCTTATTTGAGCAGATTTATTACCGCATTTGAAACTCTAAAACACATATATCAATATCGCACGCCCAGAACCTTAAGACTCTACAGTAAAATTTTTATTTACATTATTCTGGTTGTTCTCGGTCCGTATTTTTCGCTTATTGCAGAAGGCAAAGCATTATGGCTTGGCTTTATCACACCAATTCTGTTTGCAATGGTATTTACCGGACTCGACAATATTCAGGAGCATCTTGAAAACCCTTTTGATCAAATAGGTGAAGATGACATTAAAATAAATCCCGAAAAATTTATACAAACACTGGAAAGTAATGTTATAGATTAGGCTAACTTTGGCTATTTCATGCCCATCGAGAAACGAATGACATTTACACACGCTAAAAGTCACATACTATTATTACTTATAACCTTAATTTGTTTAGCGATATCCGGGCTCAATCCTTATGATCGCATGACCTGGGTTTTGGAAATTATTCCTATCATTATAGCTATACCAGTATTTACACTATTTTATAAAAAATTTCCGTTTACTAATTTAGTTTATATCTGCATTTTCTTACACGCGCTGGTATTGATGATAGGCGGTGCTTACTCTTATGCTCGAGTACCTTTTGGTTTCACCATTGCCGAGTGGTTTGAGTTATCGCGCAACCCTTATGATAAGCTGGGCCATTTTTTTCAAGGATTTGTGCCTGCATTAGTTATGCGTGAATTGCTGGTGCGCAATCAGATCATTAACGGCACGAAAATGTTAGCCTTTGTCGTTGTTTGTATAGTGCTTGCCATTAGTGCTGTTTATGAATTAATCGAATGGGCCGCTGCATTAATACTTGGTCAAGGTGCGGAAGAATTTCTGGGAACTCAAGGTGATATGTGGGATACGCAATCAGATATGTTTTTTGCACTACTCGGTGCCCTGATTGCGCTGGCAGGATTTACCCACCTTCACAATAAACAACTACATAAAATTTCGCCCAAAGTTTGAGTCACGACTGAAAGATAAGCTTTTCAAAAAGAGAGTAGCGTACAAAAAAGTCTATATTTGTTAACTATACACCGACTTGATTTTAAGTATGTTATTTAGCATAGCGGTGCTTATCTTAGAAAAAAACAATAAACTGAATTTTTAGACATTTCATTAAAAGGTCACCTTCACATGAAAAAAAATTTACTGATTATTCCAACCCTTTCCTTACTTTTATTGAGTTTGTGGGGCTGTTCAAACACCAGTACCAGACCAGAAAAGACAAACGCGGCCATTAATGATGGTGCGCATCCATCCTCGCTTAGCATGGCCTCCGCAAAAAATCATACCTCCTCTGCTTCGGCAATAATTTCAGATACCTTCACCGGAAACAACTCGCGTTTGATTGGCCGCTTTGATCGCAATACTGATGGCCAGGCAAAATTTACCTGGCCAGGCTCTGCAATTGAATTTCGCTTCGAAGGTTCACAGGCAAGCATTAATATTACAAGTCAAATGCGAGTGCGTTTTATTGTGAAGCTTGACGGCAATACGCGCGACCTGTGGGTTGAACCGGGAAACCATATTTATACATTGGCCGCTAACATCAGTAGCGGCATGCATACCTTGCAATTAATACGCGTCAGCGAATCGTCCGCTGGCATCACAAGTTTTATCAGCGATCCACAAGTAAACGGCACACTGTTAACACCGCCACAGGCACCGAAAAAACGTCTGCTGGTCATAGGCGATTCCATCACCGCGGGTTATGGTGTTGAAGGGGCGAATGAAAGCTGTCACTACGCTCTGGACAACAGCAATCAGCAACTCACTTACTCAGCTCTTGCAGCCAATAGGCTTGGTGCCGATCTGCATACTATTGCCTGGTCCGGCATAGGTGCCTGGCGCACTTATGGCGAAAAAGCGCCGACAGCCCCGACTATTTTTACCCGCCATACCCGGACGCTGGCAGATGATACAACAAGCGTTTGGGGGCCTTCGCAATACATTCCTGACGCAATTCTTATTAATATTGGTACTAACGATTATTGGGATGGCTCGGTAACCGATGACTATAGTGTTGGCATGAAAAATTTAATTGCAAAAGTGCAAAGCGATTACCCGGAAAAGCCGATTTACCTTATCGTAAGCCCCATGTTAACCAACAAGATTCACGAATCACAAAAGCAAGTCCTCACAAACCTTTCAAACAACAAGGTAAAAGTGCTCGACCTGATTCCAAATGATGGTACGGAAGGTTTAGGTTGCGACTATCACCCCAACAAAACCACTCATACACGTTTAAGCGAAGCTTTAGAGAAAACATTGAAAGTGGATTTGAATTGGTAAGGTAAAAAAGTGCCACCATAAAACGGGTTCTCCATAAAGTTTAATTATTTTTAATTTAGGCCGAACCCCTTTTTTGGATTTAGTAAAAGCCTAACCGAATTACAATGAAACAAAGAACGGATACTGTTATATTTTTTCTGCCTAAAATATTTAACCTTTTATGAATAAACTTTTTATCATCGGCCTACCGCGAACCGGAACCACTAGCGTCAGTGTTGCCCTGCTAGAGTACGGCTTTAAGGTTGCTCACACGGCCTATACTAAACGTGCTTTCGAGTTGGCTGACGTAATCTCTGACGCACCCTGTTTCTGTGACTACCAACAATTAGACGCACTATTTCCCGATTCAAAATTTGTGTATTTAGATAGAGCCCTAGACAACTGGGTACCCTCAATGCAAATGCTATTAAAAAAAATGCTTGCCAATTTAGATCAAAAAAATGGCCACTTTAATCCAGTACTTAAACGCAGTTTTAACACCACATTTTCTTTACTAACAACATCAGATCCCTTACATGAACAACATTTAGCAACCTGCTATCGCAAACATCAACAGCAAGTCTTTGACTATTTTGCTACTCGGGAGGATTTTCTAAAAATAGACGTGAGCTGTAATGAAAGCTTAAAGAAGCTACTAATTTTTTTAAATGTCACAACGGAAGGAATTGTTGAGTTCCCTCGATTAAACGTCGGCAAACAAGTGGATAACTGGAAGTCATTTAAACATCTCAATAAAGTCAATTCATTCAGCTCGGGTAAAGAACACAGAAAGTTTTTTGCTTATTGACTCAATTAAGATGGCACACGTGCAAGAGCGCAATCTACTGCGGCAAGATTCCCTATCATGAACTACCCGTATTGCACTTCATATTCTATGAGCTACCAAAAACGTATAACAATATCTCTTACAAAGAGCCGCCACCACCTTATACAAAGTGAACTTTTTTGTCCGGTTGATACTCTTACCACTGGTGATTAAGAGCTGGATAAAACGTAAATTTTTACCTATCTCAACACCCACATACCGCAACAGTTTGTTAGAATCGCTTTGAGGCTCAATATACTTAACGAGCCACATTTTAATAGTTCAACCGTTTTACTCACTTCAGTTCAATTTTTCGCCTACACATTTGGAGAAAGTTATGAAAAATACAATAATTAAAAAAGCCTTGTTGATTGCAGCCTTTTGCTCTATCGGACAATTTGCGCTCGCCCAAGCTGATGCACCTAAAACCATCGCCGGTATAGTTACTAACCTAAGTCACCTACCTTCAGCGGAACAAAAAGCAACCTTGACGAAAATTGGTAGCAACAAAAAAAATAGTGCTGCTATTCAAACTATTGCCACAGTGGTACATAATTTTCAACATTCTGTTACTCCGGAGGACAAGGCAAAATTAGAAGCGATCGCCGCTGATGCCTCCGCTACGGCATCGGAAAAAGAGCTCGCTGCAATAGTTGCTGGCTTTAACCATACCGTAACTGATGAAGCTAAAGCCCGCCTCGCCAAAATCAAGTAATTATTTGATAGACCATAATTAAAGAGCTTAAGGCTCTTTAATTATGGCTTCGCGATTAAATCCAACAAATTCTTTATCCTTCTACATTAAATTTTTTACATGATTATGACAGCCATTTTAGTTATTTAATGATTTCTCCCTCGCGCATATCTATTACCATTTTTAAATAAAATAAATAACTTTTCACTTCGCGCTTGTTAATTTTGTCTATAAATCCAATCCTACTCTAACCCCTCCCTCCTACATTTTAAATATTCTGACTTTGCAAGCCGCATAATCTTCTGGTTACTTTAAAATCAATAACTGAAATAGGCGCCACATTTTTCAGTAAAAACATCAAATAAATAAAAATAAATAAGTACTATAAAAATATGCAATGAGACATTTTCACAGCCGCTGCGTATTTTTCGCAAGGTTGAGTCGATTTAATTTTATAAAAGGCTCAAAGGGAACAACACGCAGTAGTAAAAATTCGTGAACAAAAAAGCGCGCGTTTTTATTGAAATTCAATTCACTATAGGAAATAAAACTACCATGAAAAAAAATCTGCTAATAAGCGCAACACTCATTGCGACGCTTTGTAGTGCGCACGCATATAGTGTCCCGGTAATGATTGTGCAACTGGAATCCAGTGCGCAAGGGATTAAAGTATTGAAAGAGGAAGTACGTGACATTGACTACAAGCAATCACGCACTGAAGAAAAAGCAAAAAAATTGGGAAAATCTCTCAAAGCCCGCAGCGGCGGCTGGGTTGCACAAATTATTCGCGCCGATGGAACTATTGAGTCTGAGCAAGCCATTGTAGATCCTCGCCAAAAGCATGGAGAATTTTCTTACGATGGCGCAACAGCAAATCAACGCGTAGAGGCACAAGTAGAGCGCGGTATATTTGACATTCAAATACCTATTACAGCTGAGGAGGTGACGCTGCGAATTGTCGACCGTCAATCACACACTTCAACACCACCTCCCAATAATGGAAAAGCGTCCACTAGTACGTCAACCAGCGTGACTGTCGAGGACATTGTCAAAGGCGAATTTAGATTAAAGGGGACCAATCAATGAAACTCATAAAATTTCTAATTGCGCCCTTACTCTTAATCAGCGCTGTTACGCATTCAGCAGCACCACAATTAATTGATATTGAAGTTAATGGGCCTAAAGATAAGCGCATTAATATTCTATTTCTTGGCGACGGTTACACCGCGGGTCAGAAAGATTTGTTTTTAGCGGATGTTGCCGTATTTAAAGCAGCATTAATGGACTCACCCTGGGGCAGTTACACTAACTATTTCAATAGTTATGCGCTCTTCGCAGAATCTCAGCAATCTGGTGCAACTTTCGAAGACGGCGTCACCGTAAAAAATACAGCTTATGAGTGTAGCTACTGGGTGGCAAATATTGAGCGCCTTCTCGCTTGTAATTCATCCTTAACTTTTGCGGCAAAAAATGAGTATCTGCCGGAAACAGATATGGTGATGGTTGTTGTAAACAGCAATTTGTACGGCGGCTCGGGTGGTTCCATCTCCGTTGCAAATCGTACGAGTCCTGAAATAGTTGCTCATGAAATGGGACACACGTTTGTTCATTTAGCGGACGAATATGACTACCCCGGAGCCGCTTCCTCCGAGGCACCAAACGCCACAATGAATATTGCTCGTGAAACTCTAACATGGCGGCACTGGGTAGAATCAAGTACCCCTTTGGCGACACCAGAGACTGAACAATATGCCGATATAGTCGGGGCATTTGAAGGAGCTGCCTATCAGCCCGTCGGCTGGTATCGTCCAACGTTAACGAGCCGGATGCAGGTTAATGGAGCGCCGCTGGGACCTGTGAACTCCGAGCAATTTGTACTGGCTATGTATGACGCCATATCCCCAATTGACGCAGTCCAGCCCGCGGAAGGCACCATTGTTTGGCAGCCCGGTAGCAATTTATCTGTTACACCGTTACAACCTGATACTGCAAATCTTGCCATTGAATGGTCAGTTAACGGGGTTAAAACAGCTGAAACCGGAACGATTTTTACTGGCAGTAATTTACCTCCGAATGGAACCGCAACGGTTACGGCTAAAGTTATTGATAAAACAGCTTTAGTTAGAAAGGATCCCAACGGCTTGCTTTTTGATACGGCAAGTTGGGTAGTACAAACTAACGGTAACCTAAGCTCCAGCTCAAGGAGCTCATCGAATTCCTCGATCCGACCAAGCTCAGCGAGCACTTCCAATAGCAGTTCTTCCGCAGTAATTCCTACGCAGTGCAATTGGTGGGGGCAAATCGTTCCCCTGTGCGTTAACGTCAGCAGCGGCTGGGGCTACGAAAATAATGCCAGCTGTGTGGCAGTTTCCACGTGCAGTTCACAGCCACACCCTTATGGTGTTATTGGCGGTGCATCAAGCGCTGCGTCTAACAGCAGTGCGTTATCAAGCCGATCATCCGGCTCATCCAATAGCGTTAGATCTTCCATAGCCCCTATTCTCGTTGAAGCTGAAAGCTATGATGCTATGAGCGGTGTGCAGACGCAGTCCACCAGTGACCTGGGCGGCGGTTTGAATGTTGGCTGGATGGATGCGGGTGATTGGATTTCCTACGCGGGTGCCAAATCGATAAATATTCCTGCCACAGGCACTTATAAAGTTGGGTTCCGGGTTGCAAGCCAAAATGGTGGTGGATCTTTTACCTTCCAGAAAACAGGCGGTAGTCCAATTTACGCAAGCGTTAATGTTCCTGCCACAGGCGGTTGGCAAAATTGGACAACGGTTACCAGCACGGTCAACTTAACGGCGGGATTACAAGGGTTTGGTATTGATGTAAAAACAGGTGGGTTCAACCTCAACTGGTATCGCATCACCAAGTTATAGCTGTCACTTAATTTCATAACGCTGTTCATTCCTCGCAATCAAATGTAACAGATGAACGATGTTTGGAAAAAACTGCTCAATAAAACTATGTAATAGAACCAGAAAAAAATGGCGAGATTAATTACCTCGCCATTTTTTATTCTGTAACAACTCAACTTTCTAACAAAATAATTATCGCTCACTTAATTTTTTAAAAATTGCGTGAGATCTTTTGCCAAACGTTCTTTCTCGGTAGCAAATAAACCATGAGCTGCACCAGGATACTCAATCAAGGTAGAGTACGGAATAGCCGCTGCCGCAAGCCGAGACGAAGACTCAATGGGGACAGTAAGATCCTCGGTACCGTGAATAAATAATGTAGGTACGTCAAAGGCAGCGAGATCTCGACGAAAATCCGTACTGGAAAATGAGCCCAAGCAAGACAAGGTTGCTTTTACACTTGCCTGCATGGCAATACTCCGTGCCCATTCCAATAATTCATTACTGACGGGCTGCGCTGATTCACTGACACCAAAAAAATCTTTAAAGAAACCCTGAAAAAAAAGTGCCCGATCCGAGCGAATCGCCTGTGCCGTCTTATCAAACTTCGCTTGGGGCGTGCCAGCCGGATTGTCGTCAGTCTGCAATCGGAAAGGTAAAATGGACGCGATCAATACTGCTTTACTAATTTTTTTACTGCCATGCCGCGACAAATAACGTGCTACTTCACCGCCGCCCATGGAAAATCCTACAATAGCGGCTTTATCTTGCGCAGCATAGTCAAGTACTGCCGCCAAATCATCTGCCAGAGAGTCATAATCGTATCCATCCCAAGGTTGTGAAGATCGCCCAAAACCGCGTCTGTCGTAAGCGATAACACGATGGCCGGCGTCGACTAATTGTATTGCCAAATCGTCCCAACTATCGGCAGATAAAGGCCACCCGTGAATTAACACCACCAAACTGCCCTGGCCCCAGTCTTTTAAATATATTTGGTTATTATCAGGAGTTTTAATAAAAGTCATTTGCGAGCGCCCATTGGTAAAATGAAGCCAAAAAATAGCATCATTCTTTACTCATATCCGTGTACTGGCGTACACATATATCAAGCGATGATTAGGAGACAAGTAGCAACGGTTTTGGAAAACTTCAGGCCAAATATTGCTGGCCAATGATGCACAATAGGTTATAGTCGATCATTCAAATATAGCTTATGTAAAGTCATTGAATCCGACAGTTACAGGACTATTATTATGTTTATGGACACCCTACTTTTATCGCGAATTCAATTCGCTGCCAACATTTCCTTTCATATTTTATTCCCGGCAATTTCAATTGCGCTTGCCTGGTTTTTATTATTTTTTAAAATTCGCTACACCCTAACAAATGATGACGTGTGGATGCGTATCTATCGTTTTTGGGTAAAAGTATTTGCCCTTACGTTTGCTATGGGTGTGGTGAGCGGGCTCACCATGTCATTTCAATTTGGCACTAACTGGCCAGGTTACATGAAAACTGTAGGCAACATCGCTGGGCCATTGCTCGGCTACGAAGTTTTAACTGCATTTTTTTTAGAAGCGACTTTTCTCGGCATTATGCTGTTCGGTATAAATCGTGTGTCCAATTCCATTCATACGCTAGCAACATTTTTAGTGGCGTTTGGTACAAGTATGTCAGCGTTCTGGATTATTGCGCTCAATTCGTGGATGCACACTCCTGCGGGTTTTGAAATGCGTAACGGAGTTGCTTACCCTGTGGATTGGCTGGCCATCATTTTTAATCCATCCATGCCCTATAGGTTGGCGCACATGCTAACCGCATCTGGTTTAACTGCTGGATTTTTAATTGCAGGGATTTCAGCCTATCGTATTTTAAACGGTGACCATAAACCGGCACCGCGACGCGCACTGAAAGTAGCAGTGTTATCGACCGCTATTTTAATTCCGCTGCAAATTTTATTGGGCGACCTGCACGGTTTAAATACTTTACAACATCAACCTGCAAAAATTGCAGCCATTGAAGCCATGTGGCATACGGAGCAAGGCGCTTCATTGACATTATTCGGACTGCCAGATGAGACCTCGCGCAAAAATCTTTTTAGCATTGAAATACCCTATGCAGCGAGTTTAATTTTAGCGCACGATATTAACGCCACCATAAAAGGTTTGAATGAATTTCCCAATGCGCATCCCCCCGTCAAACCTTTATTTTTTGGTTTCAGAATTATGGTGGGGATGGGACTATTGATGCTAATCGTTAGCTGGACAGCATCATGGCAATATTGGCGAAATAAAGACTTGTCACCGCTGATGATGAAAGTCTTTGTGGCCATGACTTTTTCCGGATGGATTGCCGTACTTGCTGGCTGGTACGTTACCGAAATTGGCCGCCAACCTTATTTAGTGACTGGCATTTTAAAAACAACCGAAGCCGTAACCACCCTAGCCTCTTCTCACGTAGCCTTGTCTCTCGCAATTTATTTATCTCTTTATGTCATATTACTGTTTGCTTATGTGCGCACATTATTTGTGATGGCCCGAAAATCTATTTTGGTTGACCGCAACAATGAACCAGAAACATTACAAGAAAAATTAATCGATAAAAATTCCGCCATTCCCAAGGAGAAAGATGATGAATGAAATCGCCCAGCTTTCTAACCAACTTGCTGGTGAACTTTCAAACCAACTAATTAATCAGCTATCAAGTCAGCTAGCTGGCCCGGACTATTGGTTACCGGTTATTTTTATCGCGTTGATGGGGTTAGCATTTTTTGTTTACGCTATTCTTGACGGTTATGACTTGGGTGTAGGCATTCTCTTACCGCAGGATTTGGATACGCAGCGCGACACCATGATTGCTTCTATTGGGCCTTTTTGGGATGCCAATGAAACCTGGCTAGTGCTAGGTGCTGGCATTATGCTGATTGCCTTTCCCAGTGCGCACAGCTTAATTTTATTTCATTTATATTTACCAGTAACAATAATGTTGAGTGGATTAATTCTACGTGGCGTGGCATTTGATTTTCGCGCAAAGGCACTGGAGGATCACAAGGTAATATGGGATCGCATATTTAAAATAGGTTCACTCCTCGCCTCGCTCGCGCAAGGTTATATGCTCGGCAGCTTTGTGATGGGATTTGAACAAAGCCTTGTTGCTTATGCCTTTGCCGGATTGAGCGCTATTTGCGTTACAGCCGCTTACAGTTTTATTGGTGCGGCCTGGCTGATAATGAAAACAGAGGGAGAATTGCAAGCGCGTGCGGTAGGTTGGGCGCGCATTTGCGGGGTATTCACTGCACTTGGCATTGTTGCAGTTTCCATCGTAAATCCGCTCATTGATCATAGTATTTTTGAAAAATGGTTTGGTAGTCCGACGGTGATTTTACTGTTGATTATTCCGGCCATTTGTTTTGGATTATTTATTCTAGTAGGCCGCTATTTAAAACATTTTCCTTACCAAGGTGATATTGGTTGCTGGATTCCCTTTGCATCTACCATTGTAATATTTGTGCTATGTTTTATTGGTTTGGCTTATAGTTTTTTTCCTTACGTGGTGCCTAATCAATTAGATATTTGGCAGGCTGCCAGCGCGCCAGAATCCTTGTTATTTATCCTCTATGGCATAGCGATAGTGCTGCCTTGCATTATTCTTTACACAATTTTTTCATATCGCGTGTTTTGGGGAAAAGCAACGCAGTTACGATATTATTGAACCTTAATAGTGAAATTCGATTATTTTTATTTCCTGGAACCAGGCGAACGTTTATTTCGCCAAAGAATTTTAGAGGAAATGAATCCACTTTAACTTCAACCCTGTCTAAATAGGGCGTACACCCTATTTAAACTCAGGAGAAGTTATGTTTACATTTGTCTGTTGGTTAGTGTTGTGTGTTCTTTGCTGGCCCTTAGCACTCATTGCACTTTTACTGTGGCCAATAGTGTGGCTACTTTCAATACCCTTTCGCATTTTAGGCCTGACCTGCGAAGCAGCCTTCGCGCTGTTGCGCGCGATATTGTTTTTACCCGCCCGTATACTGGGACACCGCTAAAAAGATAGCTGGGATGAAGTAAGGATAAATCCGACCATTTATTGACTTTTGTCGATGCGAGTCCTTACTGTTGGTCCACGTGTATCAATTTACTCGTGTCAAAACCCAACTCAGCAGCTCTGGCAATTAATCGGTTTTTGGTGTCTTCATTAAGCGTTGGAGTCCTCGATAACAACCATAGAAATGACTTTTGCGGGCCACTTACCATGGCGTATTGGTAGCCCTCATGGTCCAGCTCAAAAATAATATAAGAGCCATAAAATGGCCCAAAAAATGACACCTTTAAATAGCCCTGATCTTCACCTGCGACAAAATAAGCTTTGCCAATCGATTCCTTCCATGTATTTTTTTCGCCTAAATAGCCCCGATTAACCACTCTTAGGCCTCCATCCTTACGCAAACTATATTGTGCGGTGACTTTTGTAAGACCCTGCTCAAAGGAGTGATCTAAACGCGCAATTTCGTACCAGGTACCTAAATATCTATCGACCTTAAAATTCTCAACGGGTTTAACGTTTGCTGGTTTACCAACGCAGGCAACTAGCACTAAAATAACAAGTGCCATGCCTGCTAGCATCACGCCTTTTACGATATGAGCGAAATAAGTTGATCGCAGATCATTACCTGATGCCTTACCTTGGCCACTAATAAAATGAGTCTTCAAGCGAGAGTTGTTCATATTTTCTCCTTATAATTTTCAAATTAATTTAATATAAGCTAGCATGGGTATCTGTACGCAGCCGAACCGATTCAACTCGCTATCGAAGCCAAGCTAGACTGTATTGCATAACAACATTTATCGCTACCAACCTTAGATAATAAACCTTTAAACTTTGCATCTAAGATTAAAATGACGACTATAAATGGATTGCTCTATTAAAATACACAATCAAGTTTGCCTTACTAGCTTGGACTCTATACAAAATAGCTATCTATAAGCAATATTGGCATTACCCTTTCTTATCGTTGGAGAATAAAAAATGATAGAGCCCACCGCTCTTAACAGGGAATCGTTCACAAATCCCGATGACATAGTTATTGAACTTTATTATCGCAACTCTTCAATTATTATTACGCCTGCACAAACTCCGTTTCAGTTAGGTAGAGATAATGTTGACTCAGGCCTGGCCATTAGCTGTGAATTTGCGTCACGCCAACACTGCGCCATTGAATTTCAGGGCGGTAAATTTATGCTAAATGATTTTAGCCGCAATGGTACTTTCGTCCAGCTAAATCGTGCCCAAACGTTTCGCGTATTAAATGAAACAGCGCCATTAATTGGTTCCGGCTGTTTTAAATTAGGTGCTGAAATCGCGATTGAAGACCCGGATCGAATTTTATTTAGAATAAAAGCTGCTTCAGAAGTTGTTAGCAACCCGGTAGCACTCAGAAGACGACGCAGAAGGTAACACTTAACTTCTATCTACAATAGTCCTAAAGGTTAAATTCACGCGCGGCTTAGTAACGGTGGTTGTCGGAGGCAAACGATGCAGCCAATGCGTTTGAGTTACATCTTTCATTACAAGTAAACTTCCATGCTGCAAAACCAAAGAAATTGTTTCTTTGGTTTTTTTGTGCTTGAAAGAAAATTTACGCTCGGCACCAAAACTCAGCGAACCTATGGCACCATTTTTTTGCAAATCTTGCTCGCCATCGCTATGCCAAGCCATGCCTTCTGCCCCAGTATGATATAGGTTTAGCAAACAGGAATTAAATTTTTCACCGGTCTTGTGCTCCATCATTTGTTTTAAAATAAGCAGATCACTTGTCCAGGGCAAGGCTAGTTTTGTCGTGCGTGAATAAGTGTATTGATAAGGCTTATCGCCGTAACAGGCTATTTTACGCTTGGTGACAATTCGTTTGCCATAAATAACAGCTTCGTCATTTTTCCATTCAATATGATTAAGCAAACGTTCCAAATAAAAATTGGCATCTTGCAGCGACATCAATTGACCATAATAGTTAACAGTGCCATCTTTAGGCAGCAAGTTTCTGGGCCCAACTATGAACTCATCAAACAAATCCATTTTATGTGCTCTGATTAAATAATTTTCGCAAAACTTTTACTCCGGCTATATTTGCATTGTACATACTTACATTGTTAATTTAATTTTAGGTACCCGAATATTACCTGCTACCTAGCGATTCAGTTTCGCTGACTCCCAAGCGATCATGGCTGACTTCCTGGCGCTGCCCCACATGTAGCCGCCAATATTGCCAGTAGCCTGGATGACCCTATGACACGGAATAAGAAAGGCTACCGGATTACTGCCAATCGCTGTACCTACAGCTCGTGAAGCTTTGGGGCTATTAATTTTCTCTGCAACAGCACCGTAAGTGGCCAAGCTTCCTAACGGAATTTTTAGCAGACTCTCCCACACTTTCAATTGAAAGGGCGTGGAGTTTAAATGCAATTTAATGTGCTCTATGTGACTCCAATCCTGAGTAAAAATAGACAAGGCATCCTGCTGAAAATTATCTGTCTGATTAAGATAGGTTGCCTTCGGAAAACGCTGCCTTAAATTAAGCAATGCCTGTTGTTCATTTTCTTCAAAAAAGATATGGCATATTCCCTTAGCGGTAGAACCTACCATTAATGTTCCGAAAGGGCTTTCTCTGAAGCAATAATTTATGGTTAGCTTTTCACCACCGTTTTTAAACTCTCCTGGTGTCATTCCTTCTATCTTAATAAATAAATCATGTAACCGACCTGTACCAGATAACCCGGTTTCATAAGCCGCATCCAGCAGTGTTGATTGTTGTGTTTGTAAAAGTATTTTTGCGTGCTCAATACTAAGATACTGCATAAATTTTTTGGGGCTTACCCCTGCCCAATCAGTAAATAATTTTTGAAAATAAAACGGACTCAAATTCACCGCCTCAGCTATTTCCTGTAGCGATGGCTGACGCCTGACATTCGTTTTTATATAAGCGATTGCTGCTGCAATTCGCTCATAGTGTGTAGGCTCTTGCTCGTTCATAATTCAGCCGCTGCTCAGAAAGATAAAAGACTATAATACATGGACAATAAATTCGACCCGAATCTTGCTGTCAGATCTTACTTCAGCGGGAGAATAATAATTTGCTGTTCATCCCAACAACCAAGGTAGGGTAGACTGTACAATCCAACACCCCAATTACATTCCTCCACTTAGGAATTATACGATGAAGCTTTCGTTCACTAATATCACGCTCCGCTTTTTATTTGCACTGCTGCTAGTGATGCTTACCTACAATCCTACTGGCTACTCTTACTTCCAGTGGGCATATAGTAGTATGCACAGCATAACGCCTTATATAGTTATTGCCGGGCTAGTATTGCTGATTGGTTGGGCAGTTTATCTTAAAGCTACTTTTAATTCCTTAGGGCTGATTGGCATTGTGCTTTCTTCCGCTTTTCTCGGGTGTTTAATGTGGCTGTTCATTTATTGGGGCCTACTGAGTACCGCCAATATATCTGCGATAGTGTGGATAATTGAAATTTTACTCGCTGTATTACTCACACTCGGCATGAGCTGGTCACACGTATCGCGCCGCATAAGCGGACAAATTGACGTAAACGAAATTGATAAAGAATAATGCATATCAGAAACCATCAGCGAATATTTCATATGTTACGCAATACGAAGTAAGGCTCACTTTATGAATATTTCCCCGCCGACTCTGTCATCGCCGCGTTTTTTATCAACGCTTTCTTTATTGCCGCTTAGAACTCTGACACTCACCCATCCTACGCATGAACATCGGCATGCACACATGAGCGCCGCCAGTGGCTTAGTGCAAATAGATGAATGGATTTACGTAGTCGCGGATGACGAAAACCATTTGGGAATTTTTAATTGTCACAATCACGAAAGCGGAATTTTACAGCGCTTATTCTCAGGGGATTTACCGCCCACTTTGGAAGAGCGTAAGGCCGAAAAACCAGATCTGGAAGTATTGACCTTAATTCCCGTCTCTGAAAAATATCCGCAAGGTGCGCTATTGGGGCTGGGCTCAGGGTCAAAAGAAAGTCGCACCCAAGGAATTATTATCCCCCTCGATAATCAAGGGGGATTACAAGCTGATGTAGAAATTATAAATCTGACCTCTTTGTACCAACAATTAAAAAAGGAAGCTGGGAAATTAAATATTGAAGGTGCGGTTATCATCAATGAAAATATCATTTTATTTCAGCGTGGCAATAAAAAAAGCAGAATCAATGCAAGTATTCGTCTTCCGCTTGAGCAGTTTTATCAACACGTTTTATCATCCAGTAGTGAATCAACAAACTATAAACACACCACCCAGCTCAACGTAAAAATCATTCACTATGAACTGGGCGAAATAGGCGGTGTGCCGCTATGTTTTACTGACGCCACACCACTACCCAATGGTGAAATTATTTTTACTGCTGCGGCTGAAAATACCTCCGATGCCTACCTCGATGGTGCCTGCCTCGGTTCAGCCATAGGCATTATCAACTCCGCTGGCGAATTACACAGCATACACAGCATCGATAAAGTCGTTAAAGTGGAAGGCGTGCAAGCAAAAATAGTTGCGAACAAAATACATTTATTGTTAGTCACTGATGCTGATGATGCAACGACTGCTGCGCAACTTTATTCCGCAGAGCTAATAGGTTATCCATTTGCTGACGCAAAAAATTAAAGGCTAATAACTATGTCAGAAAAGTTACACGTTAAAGAAACCACTGGACTCTTAACGTTTCTCAGTGCGCAACTGCAAGGCTGGGCACGCAGCAAGATTAAGCAACGGTTGCAAAGTGGTTGTGTAAGCGTAAATGGTATATCAATTACGCAGCATGATTACGCGCTTCATGTGGGCGACTTGGTAGAGGTTGGAGCAACGGCCAAAGTTGCTAATAGCTCACCAACGCAATTAGATATTTTATATTCTGATCGCGATCTAATTGCTATTAATAAACCAGCGGGGTTGCTATCTGTAGGTACTACAAAAGAAACTCAGCAACACGCATTGGCAATCTTGCGCAATCAATTATCGCGTCGCTCGCAAGCGGTAAAATTGTGGCCAGTAAATCGAATTGATCGTGATACTTCTGGCGTATTATTATTTGCAACTTCGCGCGAAATACGCGAGGCAGTAATGGCCAAATGGGATCAAGCGGAGAAAAATTATTTAGCGGTTGTTGTTGGCTGCCCGAACCCGGCACAGGGAACCATTGATCAACCCTTGCGCCTCGATGAGGTGGAATATCGCATGCATGTAGGTCAACATCCAGATGCTAAACCTGCCATTACACATTTTAAAACAGAGCGCACGACCGGTGAGCGAACACTGCTGCAAGTGCAATTAGAAACAGGTCGCCAGCATCAAATACGTGCGCACTTAGCCTGGCTTGGTTATCCCGTGGCAGGTGACCCGCGCTATGGGACAGCGGGAACTCGCATGGGCTTGCATGCGCTACGATTAAAAATTGTTAGTCCAAAAACAGGCAAGGAATTAATTTTCGAAACCCCTGCCCCTGCAGATTTTTATGCGCTGATGAATAAACCACTCAACGCAAATGTACCAGCAAACCTGAATGGGGCTAGCCAAAGAAAAAAAACCAAAGCTACACCACTGCGAAAAAAATAAATTATCAATGGCAAATAATTTATTTTAACGCACCAAATACCTTACCAATAATTTTACTACCAGCACCGATGGGATCTTCGCGAATGGCCTTTTCTTCTTCAGCAATCATCAGGTATAAACCATCAATGGTGCGTGTGGTCACGTAACTTTCTACGGTGGGTTCCTGGTCCAATGCCAAACCAAATTGCTGTGCTTGTGACATAATTGAATTAAAGTTTTTAGCGAGCTTGGCTTTATCGGTTACGTTTTTAACTAAAGGCAAAAATTTTATACGCAGTGATTCTGACGTTTTTTGTCTAAAAAAATCTGTTACCGAAGTTTCACCGCCGACCAGGATATTTTTGGCATCGGTCACCGACATGGATTTAATAGCGTTGATCAACAAGGGTTTTGCCAAAGGAACGGCAGCCTCAGCAGCGCGATTCATGGATTCTTCAAGACGCTCCAACTTATTGGTTTGCCCTGTCATTTGTCCGAAAGCACGCAATTTATCTAATTTTGCAGGTAGTTTTATTTTAACTTTTTCATTGTCCATAAATCCGCCGTCCACTCCAAGCTTGGCAACAGCGGCAGAAGAACCTTTTTCCAGAGCCGCTTTTAAACCTGCA
The DNA here is from genome assembly GCA_040386215.1 of Pseudomonadota bacterium. Taxonomy (GTDB): domain Bacteria; phylum Pseudomonadota; class Gammaproteobacteria; order Pseudomonadales; family Cellvibrionaceae; genus Cellvibrio. Next base: position 16,351 of record JAZKFX010000048.1, on the reverse strand, counting down.
CTGGCATCTTTATTAGTAATGTCAGCAAGCGATAAGGCAGCTGCAGAAAAAGGAACTCCCAGCGCGAATACCATAGCCATTAACAACATGGGCTTTATCATTTTTTTACAATTTGATATCAATAACATACTCAGCTCCGGGTTCAGGCTAAAGATGCCTAGCCTGGCAACTTATCAATCTAAAAATGCCCAACCATTATTCACAGTCTAGCGTTAATTTCTGCAGCAAAATTCACAATACAGAAAAACATTCCAGTAGCCTAACCACTCTAGCCTTGCGGTGAAACCACGGTTACACTTACGCCTCAAAACGGCAATTTTCACTCGGGAGCCCCTATGGACTACAACTCTGTTGTCGATTCATCACCAGAAAAACACGCAGAATTTATTGAATGGTTAAGTAGCAATACCGTCACAGCACTTAAAAATGCTCAGGGCGATTTACCTGGGTTACAGGAAGCCGTTCAAGACTATTTATTAAAAGCGACCGCCGCAAGTTTAACACTGGAAGAAATTGAAAACCTGCTTGGTGTTAATGAACCCAGCATTATGGATCTAGCTGAATTATCTGCAGCAGATGAAGAAATTGTAATAGATGCTTTTGAAGCATTTGCGAACGAATAGATGAAGCTTTTATCGGACAATACTTGTGCAGTTTCAAATTCTTCGTCCGCCTCTGACTCTAGTTCTGCCTCCAAATTAGTCTGCCCCTTGTGTGGCAAACCCAACGCATGTGCGCTGGAGATCAATGGCGATATTGCAACGCCCTGTTGGTGCACGATACAAAAAATTGATCCCGCTGTGCTTGCCAAAATACCAGAGCATTTACGTAACCTTAGCTGTATTTGTCAGGGTTGCGCTGAAAAGAAATAAGAAATTTTTGGAAATCAATCCAGGATTGATCAATGCACAACCAGGAGCCTCATTTTGAACTAATCTTTCCGCTAAATTTGGGTCACCTCCATGTTAATTAATGTAGAGTAACCCTTCAATGTAGAGCGACCTGGCTTTTACACCAAGGTGAAACCTCTGGAGTTATACGATATGAGTACGCAAGATACTGAACAACACCCGGAAAATAATATTCCCGATTCGAAACCTATGTTAACCACCATTGAAGCGCGAATTTTAGGCGCTCTCATGGAAAAGCAACTCACCACACCCGACGCCTACCCCTTAACCCTCAATAGCCTTGTGCTGGCTTGTAATCAAAAGACCAGTCGCGAGCCCACGAGTAATTATGAGCCCGGCGAAGTGCAACGTTGCCTAAGCGCAATGCAAGATCTTAAGTGGGTTGAAGTAGACTACGGTTCGCGTGCTGCGCGTTACGGTCAACGCATTACCCGTGTACTGGGAGTGGATAAAGCAACGCAAGCATTGCTAAATGTCATGCTATTGCGCGGCCCACAAACGCTCGCAGAATTATTAACACGCACCCAACGCATGTTCGAGTTTGCCAACCTGCAAGCCGTCGAAGAAAAAATGGAACAGCTCTGCGCAAAAACGACTCCAGTGGTTGTGCATATTCCGCGAATGTTAGGGCAACGTGAAGATCGCTACATGCATTTGCTGTGTGGCAAACCGGATTTAACTGCAATCGCTGCTATGACCAACTCAACGAAAAGCAGCAGCCCGGTTGAGGATGATCGCATTCCTGCGCTGGAACAAAAAATAGAAAATCTTGAAGGTCAGGTAAAGCGCTTGCAACAACAAGTAAAAGTGTTAATGGAATTAAATGGTGTGAGTGAAGCAGATATAGAATAAATTTTTTACACATAAAAAAAGGCCGGCTAACGGCCTTTGAAGTATCGCATCGCTTTCCCGTATTTCGCTTCGCTACATACGGGCTACAAATTTATTGAATTGCATAGCGGGTTTTTAACACCACGTACAATTCATCTTTAAACTCCAATCTGGTTGTATCCAAACTTTGCACGGCTTCTACCAAATGCTCATTGTCTTCGCGACCATCATGCCAATGTTTGCGATAAGAGCCATCTTTGTAGCCGTGATCCTGACGAAAGAAATTCAACACGTTTTTACCCACGTACCCGCGATAAAGTTGCTCGAAGCTCATATTGATTCCCGCCATTAAGCGGCCAAATAAATGAATATGAAATTGATGATCGCCTAAAGTAGCGGCGACAAATTTTTCGAGATCCAAACGGAAATCTTTTTCATCTGTGTTAATCACAAGCGCAGCTTCTATTTGCGCGATAATCTCCGCTTCTGATTTTCCGCTTTGCAGTAAAATGCTTAAACCGAAATGCCAAATATCAATTAATTCGAGTGCGACTTGCTCGATATCAGGTGATTGTTTTTTCCACCACTTCCAACCGTAGTGATCCAATAACTCAGCGCATTCCACCCAAATAGCGCGGTACCATTCATACCCCTGTTGTTGCCACTGCGCGTTGACTTTGGTGTTCATGCTATCCTGCAACTGCAGCATGATTTTTATTTGTTGTGCGTTCATATATTTTCTCTATTTAAAAAATGTTGGGGCATTGCTTGCCGCACCTGATGCTCTTACGCAGGGGCGCTACTTGCTGCGCCCTGCCGTTAGGTTAGGTCGGCAAATATTGTCTGGCTTTATTAAACAAACGATAAAAATTCTCGGTGGTTTTGGCTGCTAATTCTTCCAGCGCAATACCTCGGACATCAGCTACAAATTGCGCCACTTCCAGCACATATTTTGGTTCATTAGGTTTACCGCGATAAGGAATGGGTGCAAGGTAAGGCGAGTCCGTTTCAACCAACAAACGGTCGATGGGCATATTGCGCACCACATCGCGAATTTGTTCCGCATTTTTAAATGTAACAATGCCAGAAATTGAAACATAATAATTTAAATCCAGCGCAGCTTTGGCCATCTCCCAATCTTCAGTAAAACAATGCAGCACACCTGCATACTCTAGACTGCCATGTTCTTTAATTAACGCCAGAGTATCCGCCCGCGCCTCGCGCGTATGAACCACCACCGGTAAACCAATTTTTTTACCAACCTGCAAATGCAATGCAAAACTCTCATGCTGCAATGCTTTGCTTTCGGTTTCGTAGTGGTAATCCAATCCGGTTTCACCCAGGGCGACCACCTTGGGTTGGGCGGCCCATTGAATTAATTGCTCTGCAGTAGCCGTACCCTCTTTAACATCGCAAGGATGAACACCCACAGAAGCGACCACTGAAGGGTGCGCTTGAGCTATATCAATAACGGTTTGAACATTATCAAGGCTGACACTGATACACAGCATTTGCTGAATGCCGCGCGCGTTGGTGGCAGCAATAGCTTCAGCAAGATTACCGTTGTAGCGGTCGAGATTGATGCGATCAAGATGGCAGTGGGAATCGATTAGCATAAATAAAAAATCTGAAGAAGGAGGCCAGCGATTATAAAGGAAAAATCTGTAAATCCTGAATAAAAAAGCCAGCTAAATGCTGGCTTTTAACTGAACATTAATTAATAGCAGGCGGATAAAAACCTACATAGTGTGCGTGGGCTTATCTGAGCTTAAGCTACCGGCAAGGTAAGTTTCAATTTTGCTCACCGCCGTATTTTCCTGATCGGTAAATTGCACACCAATGCCAGTGGCGCGATTGCCTTGAGCACCACGCGGCGTAATCCAAATAACCTTACCGGCAACGGGAATTTTTTCTGGTTCATCCATCAAGCTAAGCAACATAAATACTTCATCGCCGAGGTTGTAACTTTTACTGGTGGGAATAAACATTCCACCATTTTTAACGAAAGGCATATAGGCAGCATAGAGTACTGCTTTGTCCCTGATGGTGAGAGAGAGTATGCCGTTGCGGGCACTACCGGCTATAGCTTGCATATAAGCATCCGTCTGTATTCGATGTTGAACCTTAATAGATTAGCCCATGCCTGTCCAGACGCCAGCTCATGTTCTCACGATTAAATCCGAAAAACGCCTTATCTCGCTTTCGCACTTTTACATTTTTAGCTTGTGACTCTCACTTTTTTTGGAGTTACCCGCACGCAACATGGCTCCCCAATCTAACAACATCTCCTCCAGTAACAATTGTTTATTGGGGTTAGAGCTACCCAGTAATTGCCGCTTCGCTACCATCACTTTTTCCAGATAACGATGCAATATATCAGGGGGAATTCGCGCAAGACGGTCCCGCAACTCTTGCGGCAATTGATTTATTAAGACATTGGGCATACCTACTTGCCAGCGCATCATTGCATGCAGCATAACCAACAGCCACTCGACAATCGCAGTCACGTCGCCTTTGTGCCATTGACCGGCAACTTCTATCGCGGACACCTGGCCTGAACTCAAACTCACCAAATTCAGGAGCCAGGTATTGCGGCGCTCCATGGCATCGCCTTCCAGATACGCAAGCGCTGTTAAGGGTGAACCGCCCGCAGCCTCTAATAGCTTTTCAAGCTCCACATTAGTACCCACCATTAGTGGAGTAAGCCAAAGCGCAACTTGCTCTTTAGCAGGGGTTGGCAACAGACGCAGCTGGCAACGGCTACGAATGGTAGGTAAGACTGAGCTAGCCGAATGACTCACCAGGATCAATAAAGTTTTTGCGGCTGGCTCCTCTAAGGACTTAAGCAAAGCGTTGGCTGAATTGGCGTTCATACCTTCGGCAGGATCAATAATCACAACCTTATATCCGCCTTGCTGCGAAGTTTTGCTTAATTCTTCAATTAGCGATCGCACCTGATCAACTTTAATACCTTTACTACCCTCTTCCGGCTCCACACGAATTAAATCAGGATGGTTGTGCGCTTTATTCAATTGGCAACCGCGACATTTACCACAAACTACTCCCTCCATTGGAGTAAGGCACAACAACAATTGGGCCAAGGCCTCTGCCAATTGCCGCTTGCCAATGCCTTTTGCTCCGACGAATAACATAGCATGAGGTAGTTTATTGGCGGTTATCTGTTGATTAAGCTGCTGCCATTCCGGCAATTGCCAGGGGTATGGATGCATGGGGAAATCGGTCATGGGGGAACCCTATAAAAACAAGGCGGCAAGCTTAGCAATTAGAACGCAGATTTGCGATCACCACCACCGGTATACACCGCAAACCTTAGGCTTCCCAGACCCTAACACTTCTAAAATCTCTTCGTTGGAATTTTTTCAGCTTTGCAAATTTTCAAGCTGTGCATTTTAAGCTGACCTCTGGTTAAGGCTTTATCTCCAGTCGAACCGCCGCAATTGTCGTGTAAAACATGTGCCGCAGCGAACAGACGTTGCCGACATTTGGGACTTAAATTTAATTGTTTTTTTATAATCATTTTTAAATGGGGAAAATTATGAAACATATCTACGTGCTTCTTCCTGATGCAACCTTAACTAAACGTGTTGTAGATAATTTATTGCTTGCCCATATTAATTGGCAAAATATCCATGTTTTAGCCAGCCAGGATGTTTCCCTCGAGGATCTGCCGCAGGCAGAAGTCACTCAAAAAAGCGACTTGATGGCAGCCGTGACGCGAGGCACAGCAGTGGGCGGCTTATCAGGCATGCTGGCTGGATTAGTCGCAGTTGTTCTTCCTCCCGTCGGTTTGACTCTCGCGGGCGGCGCAATACTGGCAACGACACTTACCGGTGCTGGCATCGGAGCCTGGGCTGGGGGCTTGATTGGCGTAAGCGTACCTAACTCTCGTCTTGAACAGTTTGAAGATGCAATTAAACACGGTGAATTATTACTGATGGTGGACGTAGCTGAAGAGCGCGAAGAAGAGATCAAATCAATCATCAGGTCGCAATATCCTCAAGCCAATTTTGATTCTCCAGCGCAGAAACTGTCAGAAGCTATTATCTAATCAGCAAGCGAAAAAGCTTCATTGTCACGTTGTTCTTTTCGACGATGGAGCCGATCGCTATGTAACATTTTTAACTATCTTACTGTCCTGCCAAGCGGCACTCTGCTTATCGCAGCCTATGGCACAAGCCATCTTACGTTGCAAGCAGTTTTAATAGTGCCTTGGCGGCAGGCTCGGAAGAAGCAGGATTTTGACCAGTAATTAATAATCCACCGCTAACAATATAGGGTTGCCAATCAGCTGCTCTTGAATAAATACCACCCTTTTCTTTAAGCATGTCCTCTACCAAAAAAGGCACCACGTCGGTCAACCCTGCAGCAGCTTCTTCAGTATTCGAAAAACCAGTAACATTTCTTCCTTTAACCACAGATAATCCGTTTGCACTTTTTGCATGACGCAACACGCCGGGTGCATGACACACCGCGGCCACAGGTTTATTTGCGTGCAACATAGTTTCTATTAATTTAACGGATACTGGATCTTCTGCTAAATCCCACAAAGGGCCATGACCACCGGGATAAAATACCGCATCGAAATTGTTTGGAGAAATATCCTCCAACCTAAATGTATCGGCCAATTTTTGGAGGGCGTCATTATCAGCTTTAAAGCGTTTGGTGGCCTCAGTTTGTGCAGAAGGCTCGTCGCTTTTGGGATCGAGTGGCGGTTGTCCACCCTTGGGTGAAGCTAAAGTAATATCTGCGCCAGCGTCTTTAAATACATAATAGGGCGCAGCAAGTTCTTCCAACCAGAACCCGGTTTTTTTACCAGTATTGCCGAGCTCTTGATGAGATGTTAATACGATTAAGATTTTCATTTTTCGATCCTCATGGTGATCGGAACGGAAGAGTTAAGCCAAGAATAAAAAAGCAAATCCTAGGTGGATACTGAGGGTGCTATCAGTGCGCTGACGTACGAAAACAGCTCGCTACCGCTTAAACCATAAAGAAAAATAATGATTTATTACAAGGGTCTCGCATTAACTAGTTACATCTAATAATTTAAAACCGAAGGTACTACAATGTCGCAGGTTTGATCACCTGTATTGATAATTTTGATTGAAAATTGCGATTGATAATTGCGATTGAAAATTGCGTTAAAAGCCCCCTAAACAATATGAGCATTACCAACATTGAAACTTGGCAAAAGACTGAAACAAATTGAATCCATGGTGACGGCAAAATACGACCACATTTGGGATTGCTGTTGCGACCATGGTTTGGTAGGCGCTGCACTTCTTTCCCGACAAGCGGCCCCTTACATTCATTTTGTGGACATAGTGCCTGAACTTACAAAGCAACTGAAAAGCAAATTGTTTCGCTTTTATCCACACAATTCCGAATCAATTTCGCGTTCGCAATGGCATGTTCATTGTATGAATGTATCTGCACTACCCTTACACGAATTCAACGGAAAACATTTAATTATTATCGCAGGCGTCGGTGGGGACTTGATGACTGAGTTCGTCAAAGAGATTTTTCAGCGATATCCAACGGCTGATATAGATTTTTTGTTGTGCCCGGTACATCATCAATTTGCATTAAGACAGCAATTAATTAAATTCAATTTCGGTTTGCATACCGAGGCCTTAATTAGCGAGAACCACCGCTTTTATGAGATCTTATTAGTTTCAACAACGAGTTCCTGCTTAACAATAAGTCCTGTAGGTAATCTAATTTGGCAAAGTAACACACCGGAAGGATTTAAAAATGTTACTGACTATTTAAATAAAACCCTGGCTCACTACCACCGAATACAATTAAATTGTCAGCCTGAGGTGCAGCTTATTATCGATGCTTATAAAGCTGTAGCTATCTAATTAGCTCTCTATTTATGGGTGACAGATATATTATTATTAAAACTATTTAATCCTCAAACCTATAAGCCAACACCTTATCAATTTTCCGACCATCCATATCAACAACCTCTAATTTCCAGCCTTGAATAGCAACCTTGTCACCGGTTGCCGGCACTTTTCCCATTAACAACATAAGCAAACCACTGAGTGTTTCGTAGTGACCTTCATCGGGTAGATCGCGCAAACCTAAGGCATCTTTTAATTCAAAAATTGGAAGCATGCCGTCTAGCAATAAAGAACCATCTTCACGGCTAACTATGTAAGCATCGCCGTCACTTTCACTAATAAATTCGCCGGTCAAAGCTTCCAGTAAATCTTGCAGCGTGACGATGCCGTTGAGGTCACCGTATTCATCGACAACAAAAACCATCTTGCTGTGAGAT
>JAZKFX010000048.1:0-8292 GCA_040386215.1 Pseudomonadota bacterium | reverse complement strand
ACGAAAAACTTTTAGCAGCTCCATGGCAGTTAAACTTTCGGGCACCAAGTGACAAGGTTTAGCGAGAACAGCTAAATCAATATTCTGATTGCCCACGGCATGAGCCAATAATTCTTTCGAATCAATCACACCGATTAAATTATCGTGGCTGCGATTACAAACTGGAAAACGGGAATGCGGTGACTGAGTAACACGCTGATAATTTTCTTCAAAACTCAATGCGGTATCGAGATAAATAATATCCGAGCGATGCACCATCAAGGAGGATATTGATCGCCCCTCAAGACGCAATACATTTTTCACCATGGTGTGCTCTTGCTGTTCAATCACACCGGAATCTGAACCTTCATCCAACATTGCGTGTATATCTTCTTCCGTGACACTTTGGTTTTTATTTTGATTAAAACCTAAAATCCGCATAAGCGTGCGGGTGGACCCGGATAATAAATACACAAATGGTTTTGTCACTACCGCGAGAACTTGCATGGGCTTTGCCATAAAACAGGCGATGCGTTCTGCGCTAACTTGACCAATTCTTTTTGGCACTAACTCACCGACTACGATCGATAAATAAGTGACGACCATGACTACCAGAACTGTAGCGACATTATCGCTAAGCGCGACCGGCACACCCAGAGTCTGCATCCACAAGGCAAAGGGTTCCGCCAACAGGGATTCGCCGAAAATACCGTTCATGATACCAATGGAAGTAATGCCGATTTGCACGGTAGATAAAAACTGCGTGGGATCTTCTGCAAGATTGATAGCCGCTTGGGCAGAGCTATTACCCTTTGCCGCCAAAACCGTTAAGCGAGATTTTTTTGCGGTGACTATGGCGATTTCAGACATAGCAAATAGGCCGTTCAATAAAATCAGACCAATTAAAACAAAGATGTCCATGGGTTCCTGCGTGTTGAGTGAATAATTAACATCGGCTGCTGCGCATATTTTCGCAAGACAACTGACCGTTGAAGGTGGAGTGTACCATCAAGCATAAACGAAATAGCTATTCGGCGCTTAGTCAGCACCTGGACCGACCTTAATTTACGATCAGGCGGTCCGGTAAGGGGCGTGAATTCCTGCTTGAGTAAAGAGATAACACCCGGCCTTACACTTGAGCATCTTTAGCAAACAGCTCTTTTAATTCCCGGCGACCATCTTCAGCGATTTTAATTAACGCGGGAATATCAGTATGAATATGCGACGATTTTTCTAACAATTGACCATCGTGATCACGAAAAATATCAATAGTATTTTGCGATTGCCCTTGGGTAAACCCAAGTTCTACCAAAGTTTTCATGGCGGCAGACAAGCTGGATTCATACATTTCGCGGATAGGTGCAGTAACCCCCAACTCAATTAAACGATATAAATGCGCGCGATCCCGAGCTCGCACAATCAAGGAAACATGCGGATACTTTTCCTTCACCAAGTGCACAATTTTCAGCGATTCATCCACGCCATCTACCGCCACTACCAACACCTTGGCATCGCGAATGCCCGCTGCTTCCAGAAGATCCAGGCGCCCTGGGTCTCCGTAGTAGCTTTGCACACCAAACTGTTTAAGAAACTCAATGTGATCTGCATTTCTATCCAACGCGTTATAGGGAATATTATTGGCTGTGAGGATACGCCCGATGATCTGCCCAAAGCGACCAAACCCGGCAATGATTACTTCTGGCTTATGCTCGCTTGGTTGCGACAATACCGCGAGTGACTCCTGATGCAATGTCATATCGGCAAGGGCCTTTTCCTGCAAGGTAGTGCGCCGAATCAACGCATCAAACAGAATCACGGCGGGACCCGTTAAAGCCATGGAAATACCCACCACCAGCACCACATATTGAGTGATATCGCTCGGCAAAAAACTCAACTCTTCTGCAGAGGCCATAAGTACAAACGCAAATTCGCCACCCTGCGCCAGCATAATGCCCAGCAAAATACCGTCGCGAAATGAAAACTTGCGTAGCTTTAAAATAACCGCAATCACCGCAACTTTGATGGCCATTAGCAACAGCGCCAACACCATCACCAGCAATGCATTAGCAAACAGTAATTTCAAATTGAGTGACATGCCCACGGCAATAAAAAACAGCCCCAGCAGCAAGCCTTTAAAAGGCTCGATATCCGCCACCAATTGGTGTCGATAGCTGGATTGCGCCAGCAGCAAGCCGGCCAAAAATGCTCCCAGACTCATGGATAAACCCACTAACTGCATCAACAGCGAAACACCCAACACAATCAATAAACCCGCCGCTGTAAGAATTTCACGGCTGCCATATTTGGCCACGATTTTTAACAAGGGATTAAACAGCAACCGCGCGGCAACAATCACGCCTGACACGGTTAAAACGCCTACCCACCAAGGCAGACGATGGCCCGTTTCATTCACTACGGGGGACCAGCTAGCAAGTAGCAGGAGAATGGGGATAACAGCCATGTCCTGAAATAAAAGCATGGAAAAACCTTTGCGGCCCAAAGGTAAACCCATCACTTTTTGCTCTTCCATTAAGGGAATAGCAAATGCCGTGGACGAAAGCGCGAGCGTCAAACCAATTATTAATGCTTGCTGCAAGGAAAGCGGAAAACACGCAACCAGAAACACTGCGATAACCAGCGCGCTTGCCAACATTTGCAAACCGCCAAGCAGCCCTACTTCAACACGCATCTTCCAGAGCTGTTCAGGGTTAAGTTCAAGCCCAATCACAAACAACAACATCACCACGCCGAATTCGGATAAATGCATGGCTGATTGAGTTTCAAAAATTAAGCCCAACACCTGCGGGCCAATCACCACACCAGCGACCAGATACCCGAGTATGGCCCCTAAGCCAAGTCGACGAAAAAACGGAACTGCAATGACCGCCGCAAGCAAATAGTAAATTGCATGTAGTAAGTCTTGATGTTGATCCACGAAATGCTCCGGAAATTATCTTTGTTGGAAATATATCACTCGGGCTTGCCAGCACAAATTATCATTTTCAGCTGATCAGGTTGCGAGATTTAGCATTTCACTGCGTCCAGATTGAACCCTTGGTATTGCACAACTGAAATAGGCTAAAGTTTTAATCTTTTTACACAACTACAGAAACACCTTCTGTTTGCGAAACAGTTTTAGCACCGGAACGTTCTATTATTTTTACCAGCGCAGACTGAATCGTTTCATCCTCGCGCGCATCCAGCTTACTGGAAAATCTTTCAATTTGAACTTCGGCATTTTCTTCCAATACAAATTCGACCACCACTTCGTTTGCCAGATTGATAGTTTTACCGTAATAAGTAAACGCAATCGTAGGATAGCCTTGAAACCCCATTTTTGCTCTTTTTGTTATACGCTTTTTTGACTTTTCCAAATTCATAAATTAGTTCTCAACAAACGCATTGATAAAGTAAACATCACACATAAACTATTTTGTTGCATCAGTAGAATCTGATTACAAATCGCAGGTTGGAGCGGGCCACCTTGGCTAAGGCGAATGCCGCAACCGACATGACAATCTGCCAGTACTCAAGGAAAGCAAAATATGCAGCAAAGTATCCATAAATCATTTCATCAGATACAACTGCAGCTGCCTTGTCGCCGAAGCAGCATCACCAAAAATTCAGCACACCGAATCACTCGCTTAAGCGATACGAAAATTTTGTGTAAATACCGGACTTAATGTGTAGACTTTATAGGTGTTTTACACACGAGGCAACCCGACATTAGGCCGAGAGAAGCTCTGGCTTTATAGTAGATTTAGCTGTAATTCACCATAAAGCGTAAAAAGATGCAAACAATATGGGGGCAGCCAACATTAACGCAATTGTCGGCATGATAAATATGATTAGTAGTTTAGATAAAGTTGGTATATTCAAAACAGACTTTACATAGTAGAAAGATCCAATTAAACCAACAATAGCACCAAGCCAGCCAGCGCCTAAATAAAAAAAAATCTGCTGAAAAACAGTCTGTACTAAAAGCATTACTGAACCAAACTTGATGGCTCTACTCTTTAGTCTTTCTGTAACACCGAAATACCGTAAGACATAATAAGAAACAAAAACATATGAAAAAACTAAAATCAACAATATTAATACTGAGATAATTATTTTCATCAGATCTCACATGACAGCTGATTAAGCATTGTCTTTTGCCCCTGGATCATGGAAGTAAACTGCAAAGCCGACATTATTTACTGCTTAATAGACTCTTGCGACAATGAATCATGCATAAAATTATTTCCAAAATCAACTTGAATGTCACATAACACTTTAACTGAAAAAAAATTTCGCATGCACTAAAAACAATTTCATGTGAGGCATTTAACATTTTTAACTCTATTGCTACAAATTTGTTTCGCTAGATGCTAGCAATGTCCCGTTTACTTGCTTATCCAGGCATAAAGCGAGTATATTTTGAGCGAGTATTATTCACTACTCATACTGCGCAAAAATACCATTTCCTTTGTTGAAAGTTTACATCCAAGGTTTTTTTATTATCACCTAATCCATTAATCATCATTTAAACCACAGCAATAGGAGTTGATTATGAAATTTTTAAAAATTGTCACTGCTATTTTTTTGTTATGTATGCTTCCTACAGCCAATGCTATCCCCATTACTAAAGTCCAAACATTCAACCAGACATTTGAAGCGGGTGATTCATTTCATTGGATATTTGTTGATTTAGCCGACTATGGATTTGTTGCTGGAAAAGACAGGGTTGGAGAATGGATTACAAACAGCAGTATATCGTTTGAATTTCGCGATAATGGACCTGACCCATTTAACTCTGCTTTTCTGAGCATATTTATGGATCAAGCCAGACAATTCGGGCGAGTTGGAGAGGAAGACTGGGTTGGGTACGCCGCTTTTAACCAGAGAGGGCGGCTAATACCCTATGTAACAGTGAGCGAAGAAAGCGCCTGGCTCGGTGATGTCACCGTGAACTTTGAATTATTACGCGGCAATGTAGACGTTCCAGAGCCGTTACCCATGACCCTAATGGGTATAGGTTTATTAGCGACGGGTTTGCGTCGCTACCAAAGCCGACTATCAACCAACTAATACGAAAGAGCCAGAGCAGGTTTAACCTGATCTGGCTTTTAAATATCGGCAACTATGTCATTCATTGCAAAATGCAGCGGCACCCTTGGATTCCAATCTGAACCTAAACTTTAACCAATACGTTAAACCCAAGTACCGCTTATCAGTATTCACTATAAAAGAAATATCTTAAAAACATTTTGATGCTTACCTAATGGCTGAGCGAATTAAGAATTTTCAATAGTTAAAAATGTCATTGCGAGACAAAATCAAAATTCCGCCATTGGTTATTTCGTATGATGATGAAAAAAACCTCGATATAAGCTTTTCCTACTAAGTATTCTAATTAATTTACACAACCCAAAAAAATTTAATCGAATCTTTCCATTTTTAATTTGTAACAACAAAACTGGTCTACTCTTCAATTTATATTTTGCGCTTAGTAATTGCCCGCATATATCAATGTGCATTACTGCTTTTGACTTTCGGATGCTAGAGAGGCTGTATGGAGGGAAAATTGTATTTAGGTTGTTTTGGCCTAATCAAACCGGAAGTTGACTTAATTAGTACGATTTTACGTAACAGCTCCCGACTAGAGGGGGATTGGATTTTGGTTGATAGCGGTCAGTGTGATGCCTTACTGATTTATAACGCTGAAAAAAGTTTTCCCCCATTTATCCTTAAACCCAACACTCAATTAATTATGATCAAGCGTCGCGGTGAGAGCTATTCCGCGCACGCATTTTTTAAACCCTTTCGCGCCGATGAATTGGTAGATACTTTAATTTTGATTAAAACGAATCTTGAAGCTGCGCCAGTAAATCGCGACGAGCGTTCAGTTTCTCAACAATTATACAGCCTCAAAAAATGGCCTTCCAAAGACCTTCTTGCTAAAAATAAACACTTTATGTTACTCGCGGTTTATTTAAGTAGAGGGGCTAAAACTATTGACAACCTTATTACCTTATCCGGTCAAAATGAAGAATTTTGTCATCAATTTATAAAAATTCTTCAAGAACAGGGACTGGTGAAAGAGGAAATAAAAACACACCAACCTCCACGGGCCACAATGACAATACAAGTAGAATCCAAAAAAACATTTCTATCGCTATTGAAGTCGCGATTGGGAATTGGCCAAGCATAATAAAAAGAGAAGAATCGACGATGAAAGAATACAAATTGGTGTTTACAGGTACAACGGGCGCTGGCAAAACGACTGCCATTGCGGCAATAAGTGAAGCGCCGCCGGTGAAAACCGATGTCGCCAATACCGATGAAACTCTTAATAAGGCATCAACAACAGTAGGTTTAGACTATGGTCAAATTAATCTGGCCAACGGTGATCGCCTGCGCTTGTTTGGCACGCCAGGACAAACGCGATTTGATTTTATGTGGAAGATACTGGTAAAGGATGCATTTGGAATTATTATTCTTATCGATAATTCACGCGATGCCCCTCTTTCTGATTTGAATCTCTATCTCAATGGATTTTCGCATGAGCTTTTGAATACACCTTGTGTCATAGGTGTGGGACGAACAGAAACTCACATGCATCCATCGCTGGATGATTTTTCTCTCGCGCTTGAAAAGCGAAACTTAATTCTGCCCATTATTCCAGTTGATGTTCGTAATAAAGATGATGTCAACATGTTGCTTAGCATTTTGATGGCGCAGACTGAGGCAGAATTAATTTAATATTCCAAAATTGATTTAAGGATTAAGGAAACTATGAGCATTGCAGACTATATTATAAAAGCAGCAAAAGATGAAAGTGATAATTTTCTGAGCGAACAGAGTGGCATTCTTGCAGTAGTGATCGCCAGCGTAGATGGTTTTGATATTGCAAGTTCTCTTGCGGGAACACTTGATGCATCGCGGATTGCGGCCATGGCTAGTTCCATTGCTGCGATTGGGTCAGTGGTAACACAGGAGGTTCATATTGGCGCGAGTAAAAGTGTCACCGTGAATACTGAAGATGGCTTTGTCTACATTACCTATTTGGATTTGGCGGGCGTTAGCCATGTTCTTAATGTTGTTGCCGATAAATCAGCAATATTGGCGCAAGTGATTTACCGCTGTAGCGAAACAGTAAAAAGGTTAAAAAGCATTTGAATTATCAATTGATAGAATTGGAATTGACCAAGGTGGCGACGTCACCCGACATCATTTCCTGCGCACTCGTCGCTATAGATACAGGTATGATTTTCCTGTCAACTTCCGCTAAGGCCCAATTCGAAGTGATGGCTGAAGGTGCACGTGATTATTGGGTTCTCCATCACCGCAATGGAAAAATTTTTGATGCAATCGGTGCGGTAAAAAATATTTTTGTGCAGCATGCCAAAGGAACAATATGCATACAAGCCTGCGGCGAAAAAATGCTGCTAATTACTTTGGCAAATTCAAGAAAATCCAGATGGCATGAGTGGCCCGCCACAACGCTGGATTTACGCAATGTGATTAATCAATTTGAAATATCAAGTTAGCAAAAAAAGCGTTTTATTAACAATCAACTATTAGGAATATGTTATGGCTACTATTAAACAAAGCTTGGACGAACTTTTAGCAATGGACGGCGGTTTGTGTTGTGCCGTTGTAGATTCAAGTAGCGGCATGATGTTGGGATCAGCCGGAACTGGTGTCGATTTGGAAGTGGCCGCAGCGGGTAATACCGAAGTGGTTCGCGCCAAGTTAAAAACAATGCGCTCACTCGGATTAAATGATGTCATTGAAGATATTTTAATTACCCTCGGCAAACAGTATCACTTGATTCGCCCTATGTCGCGAAAAGAAGGTGTGTTTATTTATTTTGTATTAGATAAGACAAAAGCAAACCTGGCTATGGCAAGACGTAAACTTCAGGATATTGAAAAAGATATTAATTTTTAATTAGTTGTACTCAGGTTTTCCAGAGATGGGGTGCAGACTAGCTCTCCCAGCTAAAAGGGCGCACGCGATTGCGCCTTTTTTTTAAAAAATCTCAACAGGCTTGGCAGTTTGGTTCAATAACGTCAATTGATTCTTAGTTGATTGATGTTTAGTCGAGTGATCCTGGAAGCAACCCCCTCCCACCTCCCCCTTCGCAGGGGGAGGAGTTAGATCGTGCGAATTTTTAACTCCTGCTCCTGATAAGAGAGAGGAACTTAAATCATACGAATATCTAACCCCCTCCCCTGATAAGAGTGAGGAACTTAAATCGTACGAATATCTAACCCCCTCCCCTGATAAGAGTGAGGAACTTAAATCGTACGAATATCTAGCCCCCTC
>JAZKFX010000047.1:0-202357 GCA_040386215.1 Pseudomonadota bacterium | reverse complement strand
ATTTATTTGTATCAATAAACTCATTACTAAAAACACCTCGATTTTCCCATGGAGCTGCATACATAGGTGGCGGAATAGGGACACCAGCTTCCTGGCATTCTTTTATATATTCATCGCCGGAAGCGTTGGTTTTTAAAAATACGGTGATACCGCCGTCTTCAAGTTTGCGAGCGATATCGGGATGAATTCCTTTACTAAAAACGCCTGCCTCGTTGCGGAAAGAGGGTTTGGCAAAATGTTCAATATGGTAGCGTCGTAAACCATCAAGCATCTCCATTAACACAACATCTTCCGTTTTCACTGAAAGCTTAAGAAGTTCGTCCAGGTATAAAGCATTAGCAAGAATTTTGTCACTGACTGCTTCGTAGATGAGTGTCTTTTTTTTCTTTAGCGTAGCAAGTACTCTTCGGTCTTTAACTTTATTTATATTGGCAGTGCTTTTGGTGAGGTAATAAGCTTGCACTTCGTAAACTGATTCAGGTGTTGGTTCGAAAGCCGCACCACCTTTCCCAAAAAATTGGCCATGGCCAAAACCTGTAAGTGGGTCGTTCGATTTGCTGGGTGTTGAAGATGTCTTAAGGTCGTTGGCAGTTAGTCTGGGCTTTTCTTGAATGGCATTAAGGATTTCTGTATTGGCAAAAACGGAAACCGAAAAATTCATTAGGAGAAAAATGGATAAAAATGCAATATGTGAACGGTGAGCGAAAAGTTTCATCTTGGTACTCCTTTGAAGAATGCACTTATCATTGTAATGGTTCGGATTGAGCCTTTGGATGATAAGTGCATTCGCTTGGGGGAGTCTGTAAAAAAATAGCTCTGGAAGTCTGGTAATTTTTCACAGACAAATAATGGCGAAGCTGAATTGCTTTTGCTTATTTCTGAGGCTGCTGATCTTTCAGTACGGGTTGGAAAAATATCTGGGAAATTAAAAGAGTTGTATGAGTCTCATTGGGGTGGGGGTGGTAATTATCCTGTTTGTAGTGAAGCAATAAAAAATGTTTGTGTAACCATTGGTGACATAAATGTGGAGTAAAAATACCCCCCCCCCAGCCCTCCCCTTAGCAGGGGAGGGAGTTAGAAATTCAAACCATTCAAGCTCTCCCCCTGCGCAGGGGGAGGGTGGGGCGCCCGGCTAGGAAGGGGGGGTTGCTTTTTATTAAAATAAAAGGTTTATCAAAGCCCATTTAGCCAATGCCTAAACTAGCTGCTCTTTTTTAACTCACCCGCAAGTACAGTTATGCACAAAGCAAATTTTATTTCGCAAAATTGTATAGATCCAGGGTATAAATGTTATTACCCAAAAATACCGATATGATCTATGCTTGCTTTTTTTTAACCCTATAACAATAAATTAAGTGGAGAAAATAAATGAAAAAATTGCCTATTATATTAATGATCCTTGCAATAAGCGGTTGTAGTAAAGTTGATGTTGATTCCGGCTCTAAAAATGTTTCAAAAGCATCGGGAAAATCAATTCAGCTGGAGTGTATGAAATCTAATCTAATCAATATTGGGAACTTGTCGACTGAAACAGAAACAGCAAGTTCGATTGTATTGGTTGGCACAGGCATTAAATCAATTATTGAATTCGAATCAGAGAATTCTGTTATCACATCTTATTCAATTGTTACTGAGACGGAAAAACATAAAGATGGGGAAATTCATAAAGCAGTTGAGGCTGTAATTAACGCTCCCTGCAATACCTAATGGTGGTAAGAAAACGGCACTAAAAAAATGAATCTGCTTTAGGCACAATTCAATGCGGGGCAACGAGAGCTTTCAAAGTTTTTGATTAATTTGTTAGCTCGCGTTGTCCCACTGTCCCGCGCAAATGAAAGATCGTTAATTTAGGGTGCAACCCGTAGTTCTGATAGCAGTGCTGGCAACAAATGCAGCTCTGTTAATTATCGAACCCCGCAGTTCAATTCCCGTGTCCCCACAAGCTATACCTATTTCCGCGATTCTAAACCTCATCACCAAATCAGCGATGTTATCGCCATTGAGATCTTGACTGAAGAATCTGTAGGGCACTGCACCGGCTGAACCCAATCGAAGCGAGGTGCGGTCCACATCAACAACAGGACGGAAAGGATTAATCGAATCGACACGTGACAGTATGGCCAAATCGACGGTGCCGGTTGAGTTCGGTTGAATAGCAGGTGGGTTGCCCGCTAGTTTTAATTTGAGTTGTATAGGAGGAATTACGGCAGTTGAGTCGACCGACCCTAAATCGCAACCGGTTCTGACATTCCCGCGCTGATCGATCACAATCGGCGCACCCGCAAAATCCCTGCAGGAACTTCCTTCGTCATCAATCGCCGGGCTACCTGGCAGCAACGCATAGGTCGGAGTGCGGCCGCCGCCGTAGCCTGATAGGGGGGCAATCACTTCAGTGAAAGTGGTCGCCTCATCGACAACAATGTCGGTTGCCGAGGGCGTGCAGTTTGAATCCTCGCTGATCACGTTGTGTTCCACCAGGAGTATCTTCGCATTGTTGTCGCCAAAGGCGAAATCGAAACAGGGTAGAACTTCCGCCGAGTTCGAATGGCCCACAATCAAAGAACGTTTGACGTAGACGAACGCTGTGCCTGAGGCATAGGCGTTCACAGCTATAGCCGCACCTGAGCGTTGCGCAGTATTTTCGGCAATCGTCGCATTCGCTAAGTACACGGTACCGTCGCGGTTGAAGACTCCACCGCCGATGCCCTGGCCCTCAAGCTCACCTCTAGCGTGATTCTGGCTTATCGTTGAGTTAATGAAAGTCGACTTTGCCTCCTGTGCGTTATATATCCCACCACCTCTAACGGCTTTATTGCGGAGAAGAGTACTTTGTCGCACGGTCAGAATACCGTGGTTATAAATGCCGCCACCTTGAATCCCGTTCCCGTCGCGTATGATCGTACGTTCGACCAAAAGTCTCCCCTCGTTACTGATACCGGTGCCCGAGATATTTTTTTCGATAGTGGAGTCAGTGACGATTAGAGTGGTGGCCCCGTCGGCCAGTCCCAGAATGCCATTGGCAATAATGCCAGCAGCGCCGTTGTTTTCGTAAAAACGGCTTCGGGTTACTCTCATGTAGCCGTGGTTGAGTATCGCAGCTCCACCGTAAGTTTCCCGTGCGACACTGTTGTCGAAAAACTGTGAGTCACTCACGTAGGTGCTAGCACCATGCGCATTGTAGATGGCAGCACCGGCAGTTAAAGGGCCAAGATTTTCGTTGATACTATTGCCGCGAAAAAAAGTCCGCTCGACGCGAAGCAGGCCTTCATTGTAAACACCTGCACCGTACAGTATTTCTCCCTCGTCAAGCTGCTGAAGATACCCATTGGCAGCAACTATATCGCGCAGGGTAAGTGAGCTTCCGGAGTTAACATGAAAGAAAGGGCAGGACCCTTGCGCATCCAAATAGGTATTGGTGTTGCCCGCGCCGATGATGGTAATGTCGCCCACTATATGCGGCGCGCAACGTGTCCCGACAAGTGCTGTGGAGTGATGGACTCCTGCGGTGAATCGGATAACGTCGGCTTCATTGGTTTGGTTGGCTGCCGCGACAGAATCATAAAGGCAATTCTGCGGGCCCGGGTCACAAGTGAATTCTGCTGCGCCAACGTCGGAGGAAAAGATAACAATTGCAAGATAAGCTAAACCGCATAAATTTGATGTAGTGATTTTCATATTATTATCCTCGCATATATCCATTAACGAAGAGCGCTACTTGCCAATAACATCTCCCATCGGCTCTCGCTCCTCACAATGAGGCGCGGTAATTTCCATCTCCGCGCCGACTTGAGTTCAACCTCGTTAAGAGATCTTTAGTGAAATTGTAAAATGCTTCTGATCTCACGAAGCCTAACGTCCACTCAATACTAACGGATAGTGTTTCTTCTGGACATGCAATTTTTTTAAATTGATTTATATCCGAAAGAATTATTTAACGTTGTCGCTTCAGGTTATTTTCGCGATCATTTTTCTTATTGCGGTTGCTGGAAATTTTTATATTTAAGGAATAGCTTGCCTCAAAAAATATGAGAAAAAATTATATATGTCGTAAAGTTTAAATAAGAAATGGAAAATGGTGTGAGTATTGAAGTGCCGTATCAGTTAAAAATAAAGTTTGATGAGATTGGTAACTTTTTGTGCGCCATTTTTTTTACAATGATTTAAATAATAATTTTTCAAATAATTTCTTTCGCAGAAAAACTATTTACATAATGCAGAGTTACTCCTCCCCCCTGCAAAGGGGGTGGGAGGGGGTTGCTTTTAAAAACGCAAATTGTTAGAAATAAACGTAAAGTTAAAATAAGAAAAAAGTTTTTCAGCTCCACGTTGTAAATATCGCACCATCAAACTCTACCTTCATTCTCTAGGCAAAGAAGGATTTATACAAATTGAAGATGCTCACCAGTGAGATCAATGTACCTACCAGAATCAAAAGCGTGCGGGCATGCAAGCGTCTGCATAAATAGGCGGCAAATGGTGCGGCAAATAGACCGCCCAGCACTAAACCAGCAACGATCGGCCAGGGGCCTTCCCCCACTAATAGAGCGAAGGCGATGGCGCTGGCAAATGTCAGGAAAAATTCTGCGAAATTTACAGTTCCTATGGTGGCTCTCGGGTCGTGCCCCGAGCCAACCAATGTGGTAGTAACCACTGGGCCCCAACCGCCGCCGCCCACAGAATCGACGAATCCACCAAACAATGCCAGCTTGGCAACGTGCCTGGGAGCGTGTTTTGCCGCTCTCAGCTTACGAAATACTTTACTGATGATGTAGATACCCATAAGCAGCAGGTAAATGGAGATGTAGGGTTTAAGTACTTTTCCATCTATGCTCGAGAGTGCTACAGCGCCTAACACGGCACCGGCAATACCTGGAATTAACAAGCGCAAAAATAAAGACTTGTTCACGTTGCCAAGTTTAACGTGCGAGACGCCGGATACTCCTGTAGTAAATACTTCAGCGATATGCACGCTGGCACTGGCAACGGCAGGGCTTACACCTGAGGCTAACAAAAAAGTGGTGGAAGTTAACCCGTAGGCCATTCCTAATGCGCCATCGATAACCTGGGCCAGTAAGCCGACGGCCACAGCGCTCCAGAAGATTCTGCTTTGTAGAGTATCGAGAATAATTTGCTCGGCGCCGACCGCACCGTTTTCATAAAAAAGTCGTGTTGCCAAATAAAGTATTGCCCCGACCAGCATAAAAATTGCAAGCCACATCGCCATTGTCAATATTGGATGCGCGCCCGGATGTAAGGCATTTTCTTCAACGGGGGGGATTCCAAGCTCAATATGTTCGACATTGACGGGGTCGTCGCTAAGATCTAGGTTGCGAAATTTCAAGTTCTATTCCTGCAGTAAGTGTTGTTTTTGAAGCTCGCGAGTATAAATGACTGCAAGCCTAACGAAAGTACTGTTTTCCAACTAAATGTCCAAGTAGATCAGTATTGCAGCAATTTCTTTTAAATTATTGCAGAGGATACTGTCGTCAGCGCGGGCTTGGTAGAAGTGGATCAGTCACAGTCAAGTCCCTTGGCTTGCGAATGGGGAGGCCGGGGCGCCCGGTGAGGGAGGTGAAGTTGTTGTTGTGGTTTAATAATGCCCCCACAACCCAGCAAGCGCTCGATCCAATCGCGCCAAGCGGATAAGACAGATTTAGCAATGATAGCGTCGCCAAGACCGCCCAAATAAGTAGTTACATATAAAAAAATTGATAGCAGCTATATCGCTAATAAAATCGCCCGGATCCGTTACCTGCTGCGCTAACTGCCGTTTATTAATATTGGATCGGTGCTTCTATCAAGCTCAGTTGGCTTTTGCGTGCGCAGGGGCTTAAGCCAATCTTCCACTTCTACAGTAGGTTCTTTAATTCGCCACATTTTTTCCGGGCGAACACTAAAAATCGCGTCGTTTATTTTTTCGATATGAAATTAACTGGCGTCTTTTCGGCTAGCGCGCCGGGGACCTTAGCAGCATGATGGGTGCATGAAAAAATCGATACTTTTCATAAGTGCAATTTTACTCTTATCGAATTATGACTAATAAAGAAGACCCTGTCAGGGTAGCCCTACCACTGGCTTGCTCCGGAATAAACTCACTTAGGATAGTTGAGCCAGTGCCGGATGGCACATTAGAGATACTGCAACTTGCCTGCCCGGAATAAAGGGGATAGGTTACTTGTTGGTCTGGTTGACAAACAGTCATGTAAGCATATCCATCTGCATGCAGATAGGAAGAAGAAAATAATGGTATGCCAATGAGTAAAAAAAATTTAGTTTTCATTAAGCTAATCCTCGAATAATGATACGGATAATTTCTGTGATCAAAATATGTTGTTGCACGAACCAATTGTCACTGATGACAATTAATAACGTGTTTAGTGATGACGGGTAACGAATGGTGAATGACTTAATGCGTCCCTAAACCTGGTCAATGTGAGTATTAATTTTGGGGCGTGTTTAACAATATGATGAGCGGTGTTATTGTTAGGTTATCGGCAAATAAGACTGATGAGCGGTAAATCTATTTCATCGTAAAAGCATAGCGATAGTTAAGCGCTGAGCAATGATGATGTGCTATTCGTTATATTTTGTAAGCAGACGAGTTAGCGGCGCGGCAGGCTAGTACAATAATCTTTGTCACTGAATCGCAGGAGAAAACGCATGATTTTAGAAGTTGCGGTGCTAGATGTTAAACGAGGAAAAGAAAGTGATTTTGAAGTGGATTTTTCTAAGGCGCAAATCATTATAAGTTCAATGAAAGGTTATATTTTGCATCAGTTGCAGCGCTGTGTTGAAAAAGAAAATCGCTATATTTTATTGGTAAATTGGCAAACACTGGAATCCCACACTGAAGGGTTTCGTGGCTCGACTGGATATCAGCAGTGGAAGGCTTTGTTGCATCATTACTATGATCCATTTCCAGAAGTGCAGCACTATCGATTAGTGTCTAGTCATGAAGCTTAGCATTTTTGGTCAACCTGACTGCTAAATGTCTGCAGCGCTATCTATTACGGCAGGGAAATTTAATGACAATATCCGGTATGTTCTCGCTATTTATAGCGTTAATTGTGTTGGCAGCAATTCCTGGTCCTGGGGTTCTTACTGTTGTTGCCCGGTCTATGGCCTGCGGTTTTTCTCATGGTTTAATCACTACTTTCGGTATCGTTTTTGGTGATTATATTTTTATTATTCTGTCGCTTTATGGCTTGTCCACATTAGCGGGTGCCATGGGTACTCTCTTTACATTTTTAAAATATGGCGCGTCTGCCTATTTGATTTGGCTGGGTGTTAAATTACTTTTAGCAAAGCATACTGCTGTAGAAGTGAAACCAGTTCTGGAATTATCTTTTGTGGCAAATTTTATAGCTGGCCTTGTTACTACGTTAAGCAATCCAAAGGCAATATTTTTTTATGTTAGCTTCTTTCCTGCATTCGTAAATGTTCAGAGCGTAACGTTTATTGAAGTTAGTCAGTTGTTGTTTTTAGCCACGGTGGCAGTAGGTTCTGTTATGGCTGGCTATGCTTATACGGCGAGTAAAGCTAGTAAATTTTTTAATAGCCAAAGCGCTAATAAAGCACTTAACCTTTCCGCCGGTTGGGTTATGGTAGGGTGCGGAGTGTTGTTAGCTGTAAAAACGGAGTAGTAAATGTTTAGCGTTGAAATTGAATCCGAAGTTCGAGAATGCGTTCTTTGCTGGTGAGCAATCGGGATGCTGATGGATCGCTCAATGTATCGCCGAAAGAAAAATATTTTCATATTTGGTGGCAACCGCATTCAACTGGACCAGCCCAACCTACCAGACCCATGGTATACATGGAATTTAATTTATTTAATAATTCACATCATTTAAGGATTAATAATGTACTCCGCCCCTATGCGCAATTTTTCAAAAATTATTGTTCTATTTGTATTAAATCTGGTCGCAACAAGCTGGTTTGTCGCTTTTGCGTTTGAAGTCCTTGAGGAAGTTGCGCCTTTGAAGTGGATAGGTTTAGGTTCTTTCGCAATTATTGCTCTTATCGGGTATTTTTTGCTCGTTACATTCCCGAATAAAGAAAAACAATTTTTACTCCCTATATTTTTAGTGATGGAGCTATTGGTAGGATTGGTGATGATATATCCGGTTACCTGGTGGTTGCTTGAGTTCGAATTTCCTTCTTCCCAACATAAAGTATGTTGTGAAACACCATTGAGTTACGGTGCTGCAGAGTATGAATATGTAAGAATAACAATGTCTGACGGTGAAATAATTTCCGGTTGGTATGTTGCGCCTGGTGTTAAAGCGGGTCAGGTGATTATATTAATTCACGGAGCTTTTAATGATCGTCGCGGTACAGCCTGGCATGCCAGCCAGCTCATTAAAGCGGGTTATGGTGTGTTGCTTTATGAAATTAATGATTGTTGCCGGCGGGTTAGATGAAGGAGAAAGAAGTACTAATGAACAATTTATTAATTTAATGGGTGGCAAAAAAGAAATTTGGTTTATAGAAAATGCGTGGCACATTGGTGGCAAGCTTGTTGTGCCTGATGAATATACGCAGAAGATGCTGACGTTTTTTGCTGCGGCATTTAGAAATGATGAATAAAATTATAAACAAATGGGGAAAAATATGACTTATCAAGAAAACACCGAAACATCATTGATCCACGAAAGTTACATGGATGTTCGTGACTATGAGTGTGATATGGCGGGCGTCGTCAATAATTCCGTCTATCTCAATTACCTCGAGCATGCCCGGCACACCATGCTAAAGGCGGGCGGGATAGATTTTGCGGATTTGGCTCGTCAACATATCGGCCTTGTGGTTACGCGAGCTGAGGTAGATTATGTTCGCTCATTGGTAAGCGGGAATCAGTTTGTGGTGAAAACCATTATCAGACGAGTATCGAAATTGCGATTTGAGTTCTCGCAAGATATTTTCCGATTGCCCGACAATGTTCCTATTATAAAAGCAAAAATTATGGGAACGCCCATCAACGCTGAAGGTAAGCCACGTATTCCATCGGGATTGGAAGCCTTGATAGTTGCTATGTGTTCTGTCCACATTTCTGACTAAGCGCTTTTCCTTCGTTAGCCATCGCACAGACCCACAACCACCATGTCATGCATTTTGACCCCTATATATTTAAGCTGAATTACGGGTGTAGATTTTATATTAATCAGGCAACGCCGTCCGGCTGGCCTGATCAACCTAAATTATTCTGCATAACATGGAGCAACCCAATGAGCATGATAGAACTCTTTCGAGAGCGAGCAGCCCAAAAAATCGATGATAACGTTCCCCTTGCATTTGGGGAGCTTTCTGCACTTATCGCGGCAAGAGTCTACTCCGGTGCCAAGGCGGTGGTTTATGTTGCTACGCCATCGGAATTGATCAAAGAACGCGTTACCCATTGGGCAAAAAGTGAGGGTCTGCATGTAGCGGAATACGAGGATATGTCCGAGACAGTACTATGCATTTCGTGGGGCGGAGTTTGCGAGCCCAAATTTCAGGTTGATGGACGCTTTCAGCATGACGGTAAATTAGTACTTCTCAACGCACATTAATTTTAAAGGCGTGGATTTATATTGCTTGGAATTTTACGACCGAACAATTTTTTTTATTTTTCTAAATTTAAAACACACTTGATGCATGTTGTAAATTGGCGTGTCGGAGAGATAAAAAATATACCACTGCTACTAAATTACTTTTTACAATATCTCTGCTTTTCTGCTGCATTATGCGACTTTGTCTTCAGAAACATTATTTTTAATTCATCAAACGAAAAAATAAAATTCTATCTTTCTAGTAAAGCTTTTAAATAAAAAAAATTCACATTATATTAACTATAAGAAATATTGGCTGTCGCTATCATCGCGATTTATAGGTTTTCTATTTCTAAATACGCAGGTTGCTGTTTGATCGCGTCCGCACAATAGCTATTTTAAATTCTCACCTCAGACGCTTGGCAATATTAATATTGCCGCTGCTTAAACTAATTTTATTAAGAATTACGGTATCTAAATGAAACTTGACGGACTATCAAACATATTGAAAGAGATTAAGCATAAAAGAGCTCATCTCGAACAAGGTTTGTTAAAGAATCATTTTTCCGAAGAAATCATTGCGAAATATGATATAGAAATTCCTTCATCGCTAGATGAATTGTTAAAGTCATTTGTTTCACCATTACTAATGTTGTTAGTGAATTTTTTGAAAACTGGCAATACCGATTTGCTGTTAATTTATTTAGATGAAAGAAAGCGGTTTAGTCCGCATTTAATGTCAAAGCAGCTTCAAACCGAATTTCATCAGCAACTTCTGGCGGCTGATTACGAGCTATTCACTTCCCAGCTTAAAAGTTTCCACAGCGTTTCAAGGGATAAATGGGAGTCGCTTCACAGTGTCCTTTTGGCAGAACACCCTAAAAAAATCCGTCTTTTAGCCTTGGGTGACTGTCTGATGAATGAAATCCGCGTATTCACTCATTTTTTGGAAAAGAAGCTGGATTTGGGCGTGGATTCTCGTTGCTTGTATTTTAGTTCGAATGCCAACGGCAATTTGGATTGCGCTAAAGTGATCAGTTACATCAGCGAAAATAAAATGGACATGTTAGCGGTTAGTTTCTTCAGCTTTGAAGCCCTTCCAGGTTATGGACGCTTATTGTCGCAAGCTCAAATGATGAAGCAGGAGGAGATCAATGTTGCTTGCAGTGCTTTACTCTCTACGGTGAGGCAGTTCCTTTTTGAATTTAGAGCCTTATCGACTATTCCTATTCTGTTGCATGGAGTGTCCGGCCTGCCTTTGTCTCGCTGGCGAAAATATATTTCGTTGCTGCCGCCATTTTCATCTAAAGCTGCAGAAATTGTTGCCTATTTAAATGCTAAAATACAACAACTCGCTGGTGAACTTGATAACTGTATCTTGATTAATGAGCAAGATATTTCACTGGCCCACGGCTTGCGTGCCTGTTCCAGGCCCGTGGTATCACAGCGAAAATACGGTGGCTTTTTCCATACCACTTCGTTTGGTAAATACCTGTCAACGATTTATCTTGATCACATTCACTCGTATTCAGTAATGCGTAAGTGCAAAATTTTGCTTCTGGATTTTGACAACACTTTATGGTCCGGAGTAATGGCTGATGAGGAGGTGCAGCATTATATTGATAAACAGACAATGTTGAAGAAATTGAAAAATCAGGGAATATTGCTAGCTGCCGTGAGTAAAAATGCTATTGAAAATATTCGTTGGAATGAAATGGTTCTGCAGCAGGAGGATTTCGCGATTCTTAAAATTAACTGGAATTCGAAGGCGCAATCGGTCCAGGAAATTGCAGAAGCTTTAAATTTAGGTAAAGATAGTTTTGTGTTTATTGACGATAACCGGCATGAGCGCGAGCTTGTAGCTAACGCACACCCAAGCCTGGTCATTCTAGACTCTGATGAAGATCAAACCTGGCATTTTGTGGAACGCTTGCTGCACTATCCGAACACCCAGTCCACCGAAGAAGCTAAAAAACGTACCTTAATGTACCAGGAGCAGGCGCAGCGCAATATAACGCTGCAATCTTCCGTTGCTATGCAGTCTAACCTCAGCGCTTTAAAGTTATGGTACAAGTATACCGATGCAGGGAAGGCTGACATTGAGCGAATATTAGAACTTTTAAATAGAACAAATCAATTTAACTTAACGGTCAAGCGTTACTCAAAAGCGGAAGTTCTTGAATTTTTAGCTGATCCTTTGGTAAAAATAATTACTTATAGTTTGGGAGATAAGTTTGGTTCCCTCGGTGTTGTTGCTGTAGTTATTTACCGCAAATTATCCGAGAGTGAAATTGATATTGATTCATTTGTCATGAGTTGCCGGGCTATGGGATTTTCCCTGGAAAAAGAGATTCTCAAAAACTTAACTGAGTATTGCATCTCGGGTGGCCTCTTTCGTATTAAGGCCAGATATGTGCCTACCGATAGAAATACGCCTTGCGCCAACCTGTATAAAGACATGGGTTTCGCTGTGCAACACGACGGAACATTTGAATATGATTTATCTAAGGGAGCATTTAAAAATATAGAGTGGCTTTCTTTGTCCAATTAATATTTCCTTTTTATTAAACCCAGTAGGTGCTTTAGGAAATTTAATTAACCAGAACCATTTGGTTCGGTTGGTCGTTGGTTTTATCCAGTCTCAAATCCTTTCTGGAAACCGGAAAGCCACTTTTTTTAGTGATCTCTCGAACTTAGTGTTTTAAAAAGCAGCATCGAGAGAAGACAAGATGGGCAACTCAATTTTTAAGGAGTTTACATGTACAACGAAATCTTAAAATTTTGGTTCGAAGATATCAGTCCAGCCATGTGGTGGACTTCTGACGAAAATTTCGATGCACAAGTTAAACATCGCTTTCTGCCTTTATTACAGCAAGCGGCACAAGGTGAATTTTATACATGGCGCAATGACCCGCGTGGCCGACTCGCAGAAATTATTGTTTTAGATCAGTTTTCGCGAAATATTTACCGTAATACACCAGCTGCATTTGCACAAGATCCAATGGCGCTGGTGTTGGCCCAAGAGGCCATCACCCATAATATTCCGCAATATCTGTCTGAAGCAGAACGTGGATTTTTACTGTTGCCGTATATGCATAGTGAGTCAAAAAAGATCCACGAATTCGCCGAGCCTCTGTATCGTAATTTGGCTGCTAAAGGAAACTATGAATTTGAATTAAAACATAAAGCAATTATCGATAGATTTGGTCGCTATCCTCATAGAAACTCAATCCTTGGGCGAATATCTACAGACGAAGAGCTTGAATTTCTTAAACAGCCGGGGTCGAGTTTTTAACATATTCCTTAAGTCATTTTTTCTCGCCTACGAATCAAATCATAAATTTTGTATTTCAAAAAAAGTTAAACCGAATTTATGCAAATATTGCTTCAAACGATGCGAATCATTCGAAGAGGATTTTTTGTCGCGGCTTGCATGAAATAATTGCCTTCCGGCCTCGGCCATTGATTTGCTGGTCTGGCAAATTTTTATGACTTCATTAAGCTGCAGTTGGTCAAATAAATCCAGTTCCGCTAATTTTTCAGCCGATAAATATCTCTCTAATAAATTATTTTTTGTGGGAGCATCTTGAAAGCCTGTCCATGCCTGGCGCAAGCGTCTAATTTCACCCTCTACTATGTCTTCCGTGATACGTCCGCCGACTGCAAGAGTTGCCATGCGGGTAATGCTGGAATTTAAATCGCGAAAATTGGCTCGCCACAAGGCCTCGGGTAAATGTGCAAAAGCCAGGTAGGATTTCCGTGCGGCTTGATTAAAGTTGACTTTGTAACCGGCTTTGCCTGTAAACGTTTGTAATTCGTGTTCTATATTGGGTTCGAGATCTTCAATACGATTTTTAAGTGAAGGTAGTTCATAGGTCCATAAATTAATGCGAGCCAATAAATCTTCACGAAATAATCCCTGGCGAACTTGTGCGAATAAATCGCGGTGCGTGCCCACGATCAATTGAAAGTCACTCATAACGGTTTGATCGCCACCAAAGGGCATAAAGATTTTTTCTTCGATAGCCCGCAACAGCATGGCTTGCTCATCCAGTCCCAGCTCGCCGATTTCATCCAAAAATAAAATGCCCTGATGCGCTTCGCGCAGTAAACCGGTGCGAGCATTCAGGGCACCGGTAAAAGCGCCTTTTACATGGCCAAATAATGCTGACATCGCATTGTCGCCGCGCAGGGTTGCACAATTCACTTCGACTAATTTTCCGGTAACTTGCCCACGTTGTTTTTTTAATTCGTAAATACGTTTTGCCAATTGCGATTTGCCTGCACCTGTTGGTCCGTTTAATAAAATCGGCGCGGCAGATTTAATCGAGACTTGCTCTAGTTGCATAATCAATTCATTAAACGCGCGATTGCGAGTTTGAATTCCACTTTTTAAATAAGTCACGGCATCGCTGGCTTCTTTAGCGAACCGCGAAGCAATTTGATCGTAGCGCGATAAATCCAAATCAATAATATGGTACGTGCCCTGCGTGCCCTCTTTATCAGGTGAGGCTTGCAGTAATTTGCCGGGCAAGTAGTGAGCTTCTGTTAGCAGGTATAAACAAATTTGCGCTACGTGGGTACCGGTAGTGATATTCACAAAATAATTATTTTGCTCCACATCAAATTGCTGTTGCACTGCCACATCATGAATTTGGCTATACACCTGTTCGAAGTCCCAAGGGTCATCGCAGGCGATGGGGAAAGTGGTTACTTTGGTGTTGGGGGATGCAGTGGCCATGTCCTGCAATGTTAAATCCAGCAAGACTTGATCTTCCGATAAGTACATCAACAAATATTCAGTGACGGGAAATTCCGGGTGCATTAATAAAGAAACGGTGGGTCGCCAGCGTTCCCAGCGGCGTTTTCCCAATCCCCCATGGTCCAGTCTTGAACCTAATATGCCGATAACAACATTATTCATAAAGATAGACCAGTATCTATATCGATAGTTAATTTAATAAAACGATTCTAGTGCTTGCCCTGGTATTGCACAATAAAAAATATCTTTCTATTTAAAATCAATGGGTTGAAAAATACTTTCAATGGGTTTGCAGACTTGGCAGCGCGATTGCAATCCTATACGTATCTTTCAGTAAACAACTACATCAAGATCAAATAGAGAAGGTACGGATATGAGCCATTACGACGTTATGCATACCAGGGGACACGCGCCCGTTAAATCCTGGACACGTGGTGTTAGCTTTGATGAAAACGCAAAGCAACAAGTTAATAACATGGCGAGCATGCCTTTTATCCATAAGTGGATCGCGATAATGCCAGACGTGCACCTGGGTAAGGGCGCAACCATCGGCAGCGTGATTCCTACCATAGGCGCGATAATTCCCGCCGCGGTAGGGGTGGATTTAGGGTGTGGAATGATGGCTGCAAAAACGACCTTGAGCGCAGCGCAATTGCCGGATTCTTTAATCGCGTTGCGTAATGAGATAGAGAAAAAAGTACCCCACGGAAGCAGCCCGAAAATGCGTGGTGCGCGCGACAAAGGAACCTGGACAAATACACCACTAGATGTACTAAAAGCTTGGGCTCCGTTAGCTGATGGCTTCGCAAAACTTTGTGAAAAACATCCGTTTTTGAAAAACACTAACAACATGAATCATTTGGGAACTTTGGGTTCAGGAAATCATTTTATTGAAATTTGTTTGGATGAAACTAATGCGGTATGGGTGATGTTGCACAGCGGATCGCGTGGAGTTGGTAACAGAATTGGAACACATTTTATTGAGCAAGCAAAAAAAGATATGGAACGCTGGATGATTAATTTACCGGATAAAGATCTGGCTTATATTCCGGAAGGTAGCGATAAGTTTCGCGATTACGTAGAGGCAGTTGCCTGGGCTCAGGATTTTGCCAGGATTAATCGCGAAGTCATGATGGCGCGAACCTTACAAGCAATGCGCGATATTTTGCCAATACCTTTCGCTGCCCATGTTGAAGCAGTGAACTGTCACCACAATTACATCAGCCGCGAAAATCATTACGGTGAAGATGTATGGGTAACACGAAAAGGTGCGGTGAGTGCAAAAAAAGGTGAGATGGGAATTATTCCGGGAAGTATGGGTGCGCGTTCATTCATAGTGCGCGGTTTAGGTAACCAGGAAAGTTTTTGTAGCTGTAGTCATGGTGCTGGTCGAGTTATGTCGCGCACCGAAGCAAAACGCCGCGTGTCACTGGCTGAGCATTTGCAGGCCACTACGGGTGTTGAATGCCGTAAAGATGAAGCTGTGATTGACGAGACACCGTCGGCTTATAAACCCATCGAAAAAGTGATGGAGGCGCAAGCAGATTTGGTAGAAATAGTACATACACTAAAACAGGTTTTGTGTGTGAAAGGTTAATGAAAAGTTAAATAAAAATTGCTACAGCGGAAGTAGCAATAAAAAAATTTGGTGCGTTGTTATGAATGGAAAAATAACAACACTGTTTGATATTAGCGGTTCAGTGTTAACACTGACTGACGCAATCGCCTCTGGTTATTTGCGTATCTATATCAGACAGGCACTAGATGTTGCGGTGTAGCTCAGTGGTAGAGCAGCGAAATTTAATTCGCGCGTCATTGGTTCGAGTCCAATTACCGCATCAATGCTATAGCTCAAGTGGTAGAGCATCCAACGGTTAATTGGAGTGTCGTCGGTTCAAATCCGACTAGCAATTGCCCTGTAACGGCATCTTTAAAAACGTTCGCAAGAACACCGCAGGCCTCCGCGAGAACTGTATGAAATATAAAAAAGGATTTACGAAAGGCAAAGGATTTCACATTTTATCGGTATTCGAACACAGCACTGCCTTGATTGATACTGGGCTATGACGAAATTTACTGCGCTGCTTTGCAATGATTATTTTGCAATAGCTGTCTTGCGGTAAAAATCTTGATAGCAAAAGCCAACCAAGCCAGCTCTGTGCGGAGGTTCTGCCTCTTATCTTATAAAAGGAAAACGAAAATGATATTCATGAAAAAATATGTTATTACCGACGCACAAATAGGTTTGCTTTTTAAAGAACAGCAATTCCAAAAAATTCTGACAGCGGGTACTTATAAATTCTGGAATAAGTCCACCAGTGTTCAGTCGATCGCTATTACTAACAGCTTAAATGATGACGTGAGCAAAGAAGTGCTCTATCTTGCGGATTTGTATCCCGAATTGTTTGCCGATTATTTACAGCTATGGGAAACCGGTGAGCAACAAGTCGGCTTGGTTTACCAGCAAGGTGTGTTGCGTGAAATTAAAGCACCCGGCCAACGTGGCGCCTACTGGAGAACTAAACAATCCATCAGTATTGAAGCATTGGATATTAGCAATGAATTTAAGGTTTCAGATACCTTGGTTCGCACTTTGTCTGGCGCACGTGAGCCCCTATTAAGTCG
Source organism: Pseudomonadota bacterium (assembly GCA_040386215.1). Classification (GTDB taxonomy): domain Bacteria; phylum Pseudomonadota; class Gammaproteobacteria; order Pseudomonadales; family Cellvibrionaceae; genus Cellvibrio. The sequence goes on along the minus strand of JAZKFX010000047.1, from coordinate 185,443 downwards.
CTCTGCAACAAGCGCTGTTGCACTATCCAGTGTTGCTGAAGGTCATATTGGCTTTCTACTTGTTGATGGTAAAACTGTAGATTCATTACAACCTGGTTTGCAGATGTGGTGGAAATTCAACCGCGTTATTGAAGTGAAACAATTTGATTTGAGATTACAAAATATGGAAGTCAATGGTCAGGAAATTTTGACTAAAGATCGTGTTAGTTTGCGCATTAACCTGTCCGCTATGTGGCAAATTGCCAATGCGGAAATTGTGAAACGTGAGCTAGCTGATGCAAAGGATTATTTGTACCGTGAGTTGCAGTTGGCGCTACGTACGATTGTGAGTACCCAAACATTGGATGAATTGTTGGCCGACAAAAATTCACTCAATCAACAGGTGCTCGCGATAGTTGCCGATAAGTCTGCGGTTTATGGCATTACTTTAAAATCCGTGGGTGCGCGCGATATTATCTTGCCGGGTGAAATGAAAGCAATTTTAACGCAAGTCGTCGAAGCGCAAAAAGTGGCAGAAGCCAATTTGATTAAAAGACAGGAAGAAACCCAGTCAACACGATCTTTGCATAACACCGCAAAAGTCATGGAGGGCAACCCTGTGTTATTGCGTTTAAAGGAGTTGGAGATCCTGGAAAAGATTACTGCAAGAATAAACACCCTTAACGTTTATGGTGGCTTGGATGGCGTTATGAATGATATGGTGAGACTAACGGACCGCACTGTTAAAAATTAGCAGATGGCCCCGAGGTCGGTTACACGATAAACCGCAGTTAAATGCACTAAAGCCAACGTTAAGTACACTGGCACCCTGTTGCTAAAGTTGGCTTTTAGTCGCTCAAAACATGAGCAAACATAAGGGTTCAATAATGTTTGTAAAGATTTTCAATTTAGTGAAAGCCAATAAGTTTTTGTACTACCTGGTATTAGGGATAATTCTATTGGCAGGCTATTTAATAACCCGAATTTTCGGGGTAATACCTACAGTCGCGGCAATTATTTTCTTTACTGCTATGCATCACGCTAAAGATAAAAGTAAATATATCGTTGCGTTGAAAATAATGGGCGCATTGGCTCTTATCTTGGGAATCGTATTATTTATTATATTAGCGACTATGGAAGCACCTTTGCATTAAGCGAGTTGTGTCACTGGATGTTTATGACACCAGTTCGTAACAGTAATGTGGGTGTACCAACCTTAACTAAATGCAGCAATAATCATCAATAAGATCCTGGTTACGGGATATTAAAAATAATTACAATTATGTTAGGACATTTATTAAAAAAATTTGAAATAGCGGCAAGTTAAATGTTTTAATTAATTTTTTATATTGCGGCTCAGCTGCGGAGCGCTTATGTCTTCTTACCAAAAACTGCAACAGCATTTTGTGAAAATCGCCCGCTACAATCATCTTTCCAGCATTTGCAATTGGGATCAAGCGGCGATGATGCCTGCGGGAGGTAATCAGGCTCGCGGCGAAGCCATGGCGGAACTGTCGGTGTTAATTCATCAGCACACAACGGCACCGCAATTGGCCGATTGGATTGCCGGTGCGGAGCAGGAAAATTTATCGCACCCGGAGTCCGTGAGTCTGGCAGCAATGAAACGCCGTTGGCAGCAAGCAATTCAGCTGCCAGAAGATTTGGTGATGGCGCAATCACTTGCTACGTCCACTTGTGAACATGCCTGGCGTGAACAGCGCAAAAATAATGATTGGGCAGCGTTTAAACCCAATCTTGAAAAAGTGGTTGAATTAGCTCGCGAAGAAGCGAGCGTCCGCGCAGCTGGCACAAACTTAAGTCGCTACGATGCCATGCTGGAGTTGTATGAGCCCGGCATGAACAGCGCAACAATAGATAATTTATTTAGCAATGTTAAAACCTGGCTACCCGAATTTATTCAGCGCGCCGGTGAAATTCAAGCGCATAAAACTATCCTCACCCCGCAAGGCCCTTTTGCTGTTGTTCAACAAAAAGAGTTGGGCCTGGCTGTTATGCGTTTGTTAGGTTTTGATTTTAATCACGGTCGGTTAGATGTGAGTACGCATCCATTTTGTGGTGGTGTGCCAAGCGATGTACGTATTACTACCCGCTATGACGAAACGGACTTTATGAAAGCTTTATTCGGTGTTATTCATGAAACAGGCCATGCACGTTACGAACAAAACCTACCAAAGGACTGGGCGAATTTGCCGGTGGGTGAGGCGCGTTCTATGGGTGTTCACGAATCGCAAAGTTTATTTTTTGAAATGCAATTAGCGCGCTCGCCAGAGTTCACGCATTTAATTGCTCCTATTGCGGCGCAGCTTTTAGTCCGGGAACAAGACCCTGCGTTTAGCCAACAAAATCTGTATGCATTCAATACGCGCATGAAACGCGGATACATTCGCGTGGATGCCGACGAGCTAACTTATCCCGCGCACGTTATTTTGCGTTATGAAATCGAGCGTGCTTTAATTGAAAGCAAAATTAATGTAGACGATATTCCCGCGTTGTGGGATGAAAAAATGCAGCGCTATTTAGGCATATCTACTTTGGGAAATTATCGCGACGGTTGTATGCAGGATATTCATTGGCCGGGGGGATCTTTTGGTTATTTTCCCTCTTATACGTTAGGTGCAATCTATGCAGCACAGCAGTTCGCTGCCGCAAAACGTGCGCTACCCCAATTGCCAAATAAAATTTCCAGTGGCGATCTGGCACCTTTGTTTCTGTGGCTGAAAGAGAATATTTGGTCAAAGGCTAGTTTCCTGACGACGGATGAATTACTCTCCACCGCAACCGGCGAACCTCTTAACGCTGAGTATTTTAAACAACATCTTGAGCAGCGCTATTTACATCCAACTAATTAGTGATGATGTTATAAAGATTTTTTTAACTATGTATTTTTTGTTTTTACTTTAGAGGTTTTATTCATGCGTATATTTTCTGCAATTATAAGTGTTTTGTTTTCATTTACTGTTTTGGCAGCTGACCCGGCGCCTGCGCCAAAAAGCAATTATATTGAAGGTAAAGACTATGTTGTTTTAACTGGAGCGCTTATGCCAGCTGATCCGGCTAGAATAGAAGTACTGGAAGCTTTCGCGTACCCATGCCATGCGTGTTTTAGTTTTGAACCTATATTAGCAAGCTGGATTAAAAAGCAACAACCTGATGTGTCGTTTGTGAAAAGCCATGTTTCATTTCGGCCGGAATGGAGACACTATCAGCGCGGCTACCTCACGGTTGCCAGTTTAAATCTCAAAGAAAATATTCATTTGGATATCTTCAGCGCAGTTCATGTAGCAAAAAAGCAGTTGACCAGTGCTCAAGCCTGGGCTGATTTTTTGGCAACCTACGGTGTCGATAAACAAACTGTGCTGAGTAAATACGATTCGTTTGGCATCAGCACGCAATTGAAGCAAGCGGATGCACGGTTAAAAAGTTATGGCGTTGACTCAACCCCTACCTTGATTATTGCGGGTAAGTATAAAGTGAGCAATAAGTTAAACAGCCACGATGAAGTCATCAATGTGGCACAATTTTTAGTGGATAAAGTTCGCGCTGAACGCGCCCGCCCTTAATTTTTTTGTCAGGCCGCTACTTAAGTTTAATTTACATTTCTATCTTTACTCTCATATCAATTGAATTTTGTGCGATGTGAATGGCCAAGCTAAGTCTTGGCCATTCAGTGGGCGCGACACCCCTTTACTTTTTAGCCATTTCCTCTTGCAATATTGTCCTGCTTTCTTTCCTGCCCTGAGATATTTTGTCGTTCACTAAAGCTAAACATTAGGTTTCTTTGTGCTCAAGCGAACCGAATGAAATCCTCTCATTAATTATTGTGAACATCACTTACAAACCTGACCATCACTTTTTCGTCATCTGCACCATGTTCAGCAAGCGGTAGTCGCTATTTGCTTTTCATGAGCGGGTGATCTGTCCAGGAGCAGCCAATGAACACAATCGTAAATCCGGCAAAATTTAAAACCCTGGCAAAAATGGGTTACACCGCGCGCGGTGCTGTTTATCTTGTCATTGGGGGATTGGCGGTATTGGCCGCTGTCGGCGAGGGCGGGGGAACTACTGACAGTAAAGGCGCTATAGTCGAAATTATGCGGCAACCGTTCGGTACGGCGTTACTCGTACTTTTGATAATCGGTTTGTTTGGCTATGTTATTTGGCGGCTTATTCAAGCAATAAAAGACCCGGATAATCATGGCTCTTCGGCAAAAGGTTTGGCAGTGCGTGGCGGTTTACTTGCCAGCGCTATCAGTCACGGATTGCTGGCGATATGGACAATAAAACTTTTGCTAGGTAGCAACGAGCGCGCTCACGAAACCGAACGTTTCCTGGCGACTGATATCGGCCAAATTGTTTTAGGTATTTTCGGAATTGCTTTTATCGCGGCGGGGCTTGCGCATATTTATAAAGGATGGACTGCCCGGTTCGAACGTTACATGAATATTCCGAGCGATAAGAACCAATGGGCCAGGCCGCTGTGCCGTTTTGGTTTGATTTCACGCGGCATTGTCTGGTGCATCGTTGGCTGGTTTTTTATAACTTCAGCATTGTTTGCTAACAGTGGGAAAGTGAAAGGAATTATTGATGCGTTGGAATTACTGCGAACTTATACTTTCGGTAATTGGCTATTTGGCATTGTTGCCGCAGGATTGTTCGCATTCGGTGTCTACAGTTTGCTCGAAGCAATGTATCGTAAAATTGAAGTAGATTTCGGATCGGAATCAGCAAACGGGAACAGCTCCAGCTTAATGGCAAAGATGAAAGATTACGTTAGTTAATATGCACATGCTGTTAATGAAATCCAACGTTAAAGGAAATCAGATTAATGATTTAATATGTACATAATTTGATATCATTAAATTTTACAATTATTTTTTTCACCATCACGCCCTTCTCCAAAATTTACTCATCAGGGGTTTCACGCTTGTGCCGTGAAGAACAATGGACAATGTAACAATAACCAGTGTGAATTGAGTTAACTGTTCTGCATGTGCTTGACTGAGGCCGTGCTGTATTGCATACATCAGATAATAAATTGAACCTATACCGCGAACGCCAAACCAGCCAATCATATTTTTTAATTTCCAATTTGCATCGGTAGCTACTAAGCCAATGTGGACGCTGAGTGGCCGCGCGATAAAAAATACAAACGCAGCCAGGCCAACGGTTTCCCAATTCCAGAATTGGATGGCCAACATTCCGCCGAGTAACAGCACAAGCATCATCTCTGATAGCCGCTCAAGGTGCTCACCAAAAACCAATGCCTCAATGCTAATGTTGAGAGGGTTGGTTAACTCAGGATCAAGCTTACTTTTTTCTTCTTCATCGCTAATTAACGCGTTTTTTTGCCTGCGACGTTTGGAAAGTTTTAATTCACTTTGACGTAAAGCAACGCCGGCAAAAAATACCGTTAAAAAGCCCCAGGCATTAATCGATAAACTTAAACCGTAAACTAATGCGATTAACCCAAGCCCTACCAAATCATCCAGAATTTCATGCTTTAAATGAGTTGCGCGAAGCTTCCAGCCGATATGCGCTACCGCCATGCCGCTGATAATCCCTAATACTATGGCTGCGCTCGTAGCCCAGAGGACGTCATAGGTAATCCATTTCCACCCGGCATCGCCTAATTCGTGTAATCCGAGTAAGCCCATTCCCAACATAACAAAAGGAAAGGCGGAGCCGTCGTTCATGCCTGCCTCACAAGTGAGGTCAAAACGTAAGTGATCGTTATCGCCTGCATGACGGCATTGAACGTCGGTGGCGAGTACCGGGTCGGTTGGTGCAACAATCGCACCGAGTAGAATGGCAAGACCAAGGGGAAAGTTAAACGTATAGTAGGTAAACGCTGCAACTAATCCGACCGTTAAAGCCATCGAAACCCATGCCAGCAAAACCGGTTTACCCCATCGTTTAACCGTGACGGGTACCGGCATTTTTATTCCCGCAGAAAAAAGTGATATCAATACCGCCACTTCAGTAAGGATTTCCAGCAAAGGAGCTTCCTTCACCGGGTCGAAATGGAAAAGATTCAACACCATTGGCCCGGCAATAAGGCCCACAGTGAGATAAATAATCGAAGAACTGAAGGGTGAGCGAGCCAGCATTGTCGATGTTAGACCGCGCCCGAGCATAAGTATTCCAACGAGCAAAAACCAATTTCCGTTTTCCATAAGCGAGGACTCTTGTTTGGCGTGAATATTTGTTCGTTAGAGTGCTGGAATTAAAGGTTAGGTTCTGTTCGCAAACTATCTTTAAGGGCTAACTCAACCTATTGGCATGTGAGATGGCGAGGGAATAATGTTGAAAGTAGCTCTGTTTTGGTGGCTACTAAGGTATTTGACCAAAAACCGGTAAACATTTCTATCGAGCCGAAAACCCTCAGAGTGGGAGAGGAGTTCTTTATAATCTTCCATACTTTTGGCAACACCCAATAAGCACCAATTGCTCACAGCAATATGCACGGGTTCGCACTCTTTTCCCGATTCTTCAATAGCGATTGGAGTTTTAAAAGGCCAACGACGCAGGGCTAATTGTTCAAATGCTGCGAGCATACGAATATTGTGCTTTAAATAATTCTCACCGGTGTTACACACTTTGCATTGCTCGTTTTCACACTTTAATAATCCGTTTGAAGTGCGTTGGGGCAGGGTGTTGAAGCAGAGATTGTGCGTAATGAATAATTTTTTTATTTCCTTTAACGCATGTTTTTCTGAGGTAAATAATCCATATAACCGTTGACTGCTTTCAGCAATTTCATCAGCGAACACAATTCGTGGATATAGCCATGCTTGCGTACTGTTCGCCAGTGCTTCTTTTTTAAATATATCGGTGCCGGATTTATAGCTACCGGATTTAGTTTCTTCAAGAAATATACTGCATAGACTTTCGACGGTTTGTGCTCGTTTATTCAGGGCTGGCTTTAACTGATTTATTTTTTCGCTATGAAGCAGGGTTGCACTGAGTTCGCCCGGTGTTGTGGTCCAGGTAATGCCGCCGGTTAAGCTGGCCAGCTTGGCCTCCAGCGGGGATTTTTCACCGCTGAGAAATTGTGCGAATACTTCGGCGCGAATATTGTTGCCTTTGCCGATGTAAAGCAAGTTGTCGTCTTTATCCCACAGGTAATAAACTCCTGATGTTCGCGGTATTTTGCTAATAATTTCCGGGTCAATTCCCAGGGGTAGATCACCGTATTGAAATTGTTTATGAAATGCTGCGCGAAATAATGCTACGCCATGTTCGTTTTCAGCGAGTTGAAGAAAGCGAAAAGTGGCTTGCGCATCATCCAGGGCCCGGTGACGATACTGCACGGAAATACTGTGACGTATGATAATATTTTCGAGACTGTGACTTGCTTCATTCGGATATAAAGCTCGCGATATTTGCACGCTGCACATTAGCGGAGCTTTAAATGAAATGCCGACATTGCCCAGCTCCTTGCGCAGAAAACCATAATCAAAACCCACATTGTGGGCGATAAAAAGTTTATCTTTTAATCTTAAAAATACTTCGTCGGAAACTTCTTCAAAGCGCGGTGCGCTTGCCACCATTGCATTAGTGATTCCAGTGAGATGTTGAATATTGATGGGTATTTCTATTTCGGGGTTGACCAGCGTGGACCACTCCCGAATTTCATGTTCGTCAATTTCTATAATGGCAATCTCAGTGATCCTGCCATGCCGCGGTCCACCGGTGGTCTCAATATCAACAAGTACTGCGGGAAGTGGGATGCCTTTGAGCATTTGTATTTTACCTTCAGGTCTTTTGATTCTTATTCACTTTCACACCACAGAAAAAATATTTTGGGAATTATTTCCTTCTCCACGAATAAATTTTTCATAATTAGCAGGAATCGAACAAATGACATGTTCAGCAGCTGATTTACGCACTGTGTTTCTTTCACCTTCAAATTTAACAGTTTCGCTAAAAGTCCTGATGGCGTTTTCAATGCGAGCTGCATATGCAAAGCAAACCACTCCGTTTAACTCATCGTTTGATTCAGCAGTACCCGTAATGGCTATGGCTACATCCGCTTCGCTACGTTCAAGCGCACCGACTGCCATTTCATAGGCAACTTCTTCACTGGTTAAGCCAAAGGACGCAATGGTTTGGTAGGCCACACCCAGACATCGATTTTTTGCATTCTCCGTATAAGTCACATAACCCACATCCAATACCGAGGCGCAGCCGGGCGCGTCCGCGAGCAGTGAAGTAACCATGCCTGCGGTACAGGATTCAGCGGTAACGAGCCGCAATTTATGTTTACTTAAAAAATCGATAACAGTTGCTATGGAATTCACATTTTCACCATTTTTAAATAAGCAATGTGTGGCGACTACGAAGTGATTAACAAAATTATTTTAACTAGGAAGAAATCGAAAATAGACCATAAGACTGCGCGACACTTCTAAAGATCTCGGTACGTTAGCGAACGATAAAGCCGGTGCAAATTTGCTAATTTTCAGACGCTTTAAATCACCGCTCATTCAATTTGGCCCTAATTGACCCTAAGGAGTCTATATGAAAGATTCAGTCGCTATTGCGCGAGACTGCTATCAGGCTTATGTTCGCAAAGACCGCGCTGCGCTGGAAGAGTTGATAGCTGAACCATTTCAATTCACTAGTCCATTAGATAATCGCATCGACCGGAAGACCTACTTCGAGCGCTGTTGGCCAAACAGCCAACATATCGTTAAATTCGATTTCATTAGCGTTCTGCCCCACGGCGATAAAGTATTTGTGACATATGAGGGTATCAACACTAATGGCGATGGTTTTCGCAATACCGAGATCCTAACTGTGCGTCAGCAAAAGATTGTCGAAGTTGAAGTATATTTTGGTTGGTCCCTACCGCATGAGGTACCAAGTGGTGGTTTTAGCAATGCCTGATTGTCGGCACTTATTTAAGGCTCGCATTTACTTAAATCTTGGCACTTACTTAAATCTTGGCACTTACTTAAAGCTCGTCATTTATTGCAAGTTTCGCTTTCAAGTTCCGTTTTATAGTAGGCATCGTATTTACACCAGGCTTCGCATAAACAAGATCAACAGTGATTGCTGAAAAATTATGTTGATTATTTGAGCTACTTACGTAGCTATAAATATTGGTTGCAGAAAAATTTAAATATTTCCTATTGCCGATTTTACTAATCTATCTTGCATCGAAATTGCTGTAGCATTATTTGAAAATGAAAATTTTTAATGACTGTATTTTAGTCACTATGGTAGAAAATATTTAAAGACCTTGCGTTGAAATTAGTAATCCTTTTGCAATACGATTTGATCTACCCATTTTAAAACTATTGTGCTGGTACTGCAGCCACCTATCATGCACTATAGCGACCATCGCGAGCGCCCGTTCACGCTGCTGCCCATTGTTCGGAGTTGTTATGACATTCGTAAGAAATTCTTCACTTTTTTTAAATTGTATAAGCTTCGCTTGTTGTGTAAGTATGGTTTCTTGCGCGCATCATCCTACGCCTAAAGATGCTGAAGCTACCAACACGCATCCACAAACAGCTACGACTCAAGTATCAACAGTATCAGCAACTTTAACCACAGAACCTTCACCCGGAGAAACCACTGGAACGAAAATCACTGTACCTTCTGCACAATCACAGCTGCCAATCGTTGTGCCGCTACCCATGATTACGCAAGCTGAATTTTCCACCTGTATTAACGCATTGTCAGAAAATGCCAAGGCTGCCGGAATTTCTAACACCACGATTACAAGCACTCTGGCGAAGGCGAATTTTAATTCGCGTGTGATTGAGTTGGACCGTCGACAACCGGAATTTTCAACTACTTTTGCTGACTATTTTAATGGCCGTGTGACTGATCAACGCGTAGCACAAGCCCAGGCGTTAATGGAAAAACATCAGATCTTGCTTGATAAGGTAGTACAACAATACGGTGTTCCTGCACATTATCTTTTAGCTTTTTGGGGGCTTGAAACAAACTACGGTAGTTTTTTTGGAAAATTTTCCACCGTCGACTCTCTTGCAACTTTAGCGTGCGATGCCCGGCGGAGTTCGTTTTTTACGGGTGAATTAATTTCGGCGTTGCGCATTCTCGATGAAGGCACTGTAACATCGGACAAGATGGTAGGTTCATGGTCTGGCGCTATGGGAAATTTTCAATTTATGCCATCAGCATTCTTACAGCATGCGGTGGATTACGATGGCGACAACAAACGCGATTTGTGGAACAGCACAGCGGACGCTACCGCGTCTGCAGCAAAATTTTTACAAAGCCTTGGTTGGCAGACTAAAAACCCTTGGGGTTACGAAGTTAAATTGCCCGTTGATTTCCCGTTTGTTGAAGCGGGTTTAAAAAATATCAAATTGCTTTCTGAATGGCGCAAGCTGGGTGTGACACGCGCCGATAATATGCTTTTGCCAACAACCGATTTGAATGCATCATTGCTTGTGCCGTCCGGATATAACGGCCCCGCTTTTTTGGTGTTCGATAATTTTAATGTAATCATGCAATGGAACCGTTCGGAATTTTATGCGCTCGCCGTCGGCAATCTTGCCGATAGAATTGCCGGCGCGGGAAAATTGGTGCAGCCACCGCCGCTGGATGCGCCACGCTTGCATCGTGACCAGGTGATAAAACTGCAGGAACAACTTAATCAACTGGGTTTCAACGTCGGCATGCCCGATGGCATTTTCGGCCCCGGTACGCGTCGCGCCATCAGCGAATTTCAACATAAAATAGGTATGGTGGCCGATGGTTTTCCCGATAAAAAAATGCTGGGTTTACTCGGCGTAAATTTGGATGCTGTTAAAAATTAAACTCCTCCCTAGTCGCACTTACTGTTAAATAAGCTCTCGCTCCCGGCTTCAGCCTGGGAGCGTTTTTAAAATATTCGACCTGTATTGCATGTTATTGTTGAATATTGCCTAAGCTTCATTACAATCCCTTCCGTTCCAATCAGTCCAAATCCCTACAAAGGAAAAGTGTATGTGTAAAGTCTATGCATTAGCTATAACGCTATTATTGGTATGGTCCGGCAATGCATTACCGTTTCAGCTATCCCCACAGGGCGCCGCGATAGAAAGGGCATTAGCCAATAAAGATCAACGCTTGCTTGATAAGGTTGGGCAATGGGTTGCAAGTTCTGGAATCGAAAAGTTTGGCGAGTCAGTTCATGAAGAAATAACGAATCGTATTCTTGACTGCAATGGCGATGCGAAATTTTGCAGCGACCCGGACTGGGACCCGGCATTCGCTTACATACTTGCTGGTGTTCGTTGGAATGACGATCCGCCATTTGAATTTCTCAATAACCAAGGGCGCTACCCTGGCTGCAAATCGGGCAACGTTATTCGGCTGACTACATACCCGGAATGCTGGGCGCGCGTTTTTAGTGATGGCAAAAAGAAGGCCGAGAAAAATGAAGTCATCAACCGCACGACTGCGCCTATATTGCTGCGCTCGCACTTCGGTGACTTACAATTTTTCCACAGCATGGCAAGCGCAGATAAAGAATCAGCGATAGAAACACAGCAAAAAATTCTTATGTGGGCTGAACTCACCTGGAATATCGCCACCAAAAAAATGGGCCCTGGCGATATCATTGCGGAAGCGGATAACCCCGTTGCAAAGCAAGTATTTTTAGGCCACGGCTGGAGTGTGCAAGATTTATTTGCGCAAGGAAATCCGCATATCCGCAAACCAAAATATTTGGCAGACGTTGCCTTTGGAAGTTTATTACACATGGTGCAGGATTCATTTTCGCGCGCACATGTTGAACGTCAGGCACCTGTATCAGGCAAAGTATGCGGAGGTATGGAAGAACAAGTTAAAGCCCCGGGAAAGATTGCAGAATTTCATTCGTATCGCAATCAAGACCCTGAAGCACACAAATCAGATGACGTTCGCGAAGCATTCGCAAATCACTTGGTATCTACAAGTCCTTCGATTGTTGACGTTGGTAGAAAACTTGCCGAATACTATGATAAGCAAAGTGACTGGGAAACCGTTCGGCCCTATATGAATTGTGTTTTTGATCTTGCAATAACAACGAGTCCTTCTTCACCTGGGGATCGGTATACGAAATAAAACAGCGACCCCACCCCAACCCTCCCCTTGGCAGGGGAGGGGGTTAGTATTTCGCACGATTCACTCCTCCCCCTGCGAAGGGGGCGGTCGGGAGGGGGTCGCTTTTAAAGCTTTACGCAGCGACATAACTCAAACGATTTGCTCTACGGCCTCGCAACAGCCAGACTGCAAATAAACCCAAACCCAACAACAAAAATGAATTGGGTTCCGTTACTTCCACGCGATCAACTTCTACTTCCAATGTAATGGAATGCAACCATAAATTATTATTTTCAGCGGTAACATAGGCATTTGCAGTTCCAGCTACATCAATATTTAACGCGCACCATGATGGCTTTTCTTCATCTTGCCAATCAAAGGCTTCGAATTGACAGTAATTACTGCGGGTCCAATCTGTTTCGAAAACGGTTAATCCCGTATCAACATCGCCGTGCCAGTCTCGCCAATTAAATATCCAGGAGCTGAAAGTCACAGGCTCATCTTCATAGTGAGGTCGATTTTCGTCGAACTCAGGATAGTTCTCATCATTGTATTGATCCTCATCGCCTTGGTTTGCCAGTGACCAAATTTCGGTAAAATCATAAGTTAATTTGATATTGGTGATTGAATCAGTCGCAGGTGAGTAACCGGCAGAAATAAGCTCAAAGATATGCCCCGCGCCAGAGCCTTTGACGAGTTGCTTTTCCACAACAAAGGTTTCTGTTATTAACATGGCGCTGGCATTCAACGAAAAGAATGGGAGTGATAAAAGTAAAACTGAAATGATGTGTCGCATAAAACAGCCTAAAGATTTTATGAATTTTAGTAATAGCAAGTAAGCAGATAACGAGCCACATTTTTTTAATTTCGATTAATCAGTACGTTGACGTAACGCGACTAGCCCTTACATTTTAAAGACGTAAATTATTTCGACATTCATTGATGATCGCAACATTATAATTTTAATGTTTAAAAATTACGTACAAAGCATGAATTATTCCAGGAATAAATCCGAACAATGTTAACAAAATATTCAACCAGAAATGTTTTGTAAGACCCACTTCAAAAAACACACCCAGTGGAGGAAGTAGTATCGCTAAAATGATTTTGATGGGGTCGCTTGCTGTAAATGCCATATCAGTAGTCTCGGAAAGTGGGAGAGGGCTGATGCTGACTTTGGCCCAAGGCTCTTATGTCCGTCTGTTCGCGCGCGAACATTTAGCAAGATAGATTAATAGCTAATGACTTTTGCAGCTAAAGCTTAAAAAATATATTCATCATTCTGTAGCCAAGAGCCGCCCCAAAAATCATTGGATGACAACTTAAACCGCTCGCGTCAATGCCAACAAATCATTCATCGACCCTGCAAACAAATTCGTATCCACCGTGCCCGTCACACCCGCTACCGAACCGGTTTGCGACGATTGCCAAAAGCTCCAGTGCTGCCAGTTGCCCGGAATTTTAGGTTGGTCTACACCATATTCTGCAATCCACAGTGGGTAATCAGAGAAATCACTTTTGATATATTCATTCCAGAAACTGTTATTGGTGTAAATAATTGGCTTGCGCCCGAAAGCCTGTTCAACAGTGTCTAACCAGATTTGTAAATTTGCTGCGATACTCACACTGCCAAAATTGCCTTTAAAAATTTCAATATCGACAACGGGTGGTAAATCATTGGCTGCCAATGTACCGAGCGTGGCAATAAAATGTTGTGCCTGGGTTACCGGGCCATCATTGGTTTCATAGAAATGATAGGCGCCGCGCAGTACTCCGGCTGCTTGCATGGCTTTCCAATTCACTTGAAATTGCGGATCTATGTAAGTAATGCCATCGGTGGCTTTGGCAAATGCAAAAACAATTCCGGCATTTTTAACGTCTGACCAATCCACCTCACCCTGAAAATGAGAAATATCTATGCCATTAATTGAGGTAGCGATTGTCATTGTTATCCTTTGATAATTTTTGTGATTTATCTTTAATGCCAATTATTTTTAAAAGTGCGACCTTACCAAAATGTAAACCTGTGTTGAATACTAGCAGCTATTCCTTATTATGCAGCGGTCATGTAATGTCGTGTAATATGCGCTTTGCAAAATGTGGTAACTATTACAATCGCTCTATACGTCTAAAATATCGAATAAGCACATCAATGCGTATAGATGCAAGATTGATCACTAGACTCGGAAAATATTTTTAAATTTTTGAGATGATTACAATTTTTAAATTATGTAATCAATGAGTAATAAAAATAAAAACAAACAAGCGATCCCACCTTGAGAAATTGATATGAAATTAATATGGTTCTTTAGCGCAATCCTGACATTGGGCGCGCTTCCCCTTTGCGCTGACACTTACCTTCGACAAGCCGGGGTGGATGCGCAGCACTACGTTTTTCGGCTTACCTTGCTTACCGGAGACTCCAACGAAATTCAGGGCGAGGCGACCGTGACGCTGCGCGTTGCTGGCAATGTGCGAAAGTTATTTCTTGATCTGACATCGGTCACTCCAAAGGGCAATGGAATGGTGGTTACTGGTGTGACTTCGGCAGGTCAGGCGGTCGTGTTCAAGCATTCGGATGATCGCTTGCAATTGGTTGTACCTGCAGTATCGAAGGCGGGGCAGGACATCATCTTCGTCATTAAGTACCACGGCATTCCGGACAATGGGCTGCGTTTACTCAACAATATTCACGGCGACCGGACGGCGTTTAGTGAGAATTGGAACAACAACGCGCGGCAGTGGTTACCGATGATTGATTACCCTGCCGACAAGGCTACCGGCGAATTCATTATCACAACTAAAGCTGATTATCAGGTAATTGGCAACGGTGCGCTGCTGGAGCAGCTTGATCTTCCGGGTGGGCAACGCCGTACTCATTGGAAACAGTCGGTACCAATCTCCTCGTGGTTGTATGCTATTGGGGTTGCGCGTTTCATCGTGAAGCAGGGCGGTACTGTGCGCGGCGTGCCTTTGTCATTCTGGGCATTTCCGCAAGACGCTGAAAAAGGACTGGCCGCGCTTGAACGCGACGCGAAAGGATCCTTCGAGTTTTTCCTGGAACATATCGGTCCCTACGCTTACGAAAAGCTTGCGCATGTTGAGGCCGCCGGTATCAGCGGCGCTACTGAACACGCGACCAATATTTTTTACGGCGAAGAGAGCATTACCGCCGGTAATGGGCCAATCGTGCATGAAACTGCGCATCAGTGGTTCGGTAATTCCGTCACCGAGAATAGCTGGAATGATGTGTGGCTGAGCGAAGGATTTGCTACCTATTTTGCGTTGCTCTACGTCGAGCACGCCTATGGTCTCGATGAGTTTGTCGATGGCCTTCGCGTTAGTCGCGATACAGTTCTGCAGTTTGAAAAAGCACGACCGAACATCCCCGTAGTGCACGTCAATCTTAATGAATCTGCTAGCCCACTTAACTCGCTCGTGTATGAGAAGGGTGCCTGGACGTTGCATATGTTGCGTAACCTGGTCGGTACTGAAACTTTCTGGCGAGGGATTCGGCAATACTACAAAAGTCAAATGAACGGCCTTGCCTCCACCGATGATTTTCGCAGCGTGATGGAGCAGGTATCGGGGCAAGAGCTATCCTGGTTCTTTCTTCAGTGGCTTAATCGGAGCGGTGTGCCTTCCGTTAGCGGCAGTTGGCGTTACGATGCGGTAGCCAAGCAGATTGTAATCACAGTTAGGCAGACGCAGGCGGTTGAGCCTTATCGTTTCTCTCTGGATATCGGTGTGTTTCAAATGCCAGGCTCGCCGCCACGAGTGTTGCAGATGCAAGTGACTGGGCGCGAGACAACGGCTAAGTTTGCGGTGGATGCTGAGCCTGCTTCGGTGGTGCTGGATCCTAATGTTTTGCTGTTGGCGGAGTTTGGTGGGTTTGATAGAGCGACCCCACCCTAGCCGGGCGCCCCAGCCCTCCCGTTAGCAGGGGAGGGAGTTAGAAGCTCGCACGCTTCAAACTCCTCCCCCTGACAAGGGGGAGGCTGGGGTGCCCGGCTAGGGAGGGGGTCGCTTTTTAAAAAACCTACAGGGTCAGAATAAAATTTATTTAATTTTTTATTGATCCTAAAACACTTAGTCCAAAATACGAACCTAAAATCACAGAACCTTTTCATCTCCATTATAAATTCCCGTCACCGGCATCAGCCACTTTAGAGCAAAGGCCCACATGGAATATTATTTATCAATCATCACATTTACATTTGTCTCAGGAATTACTCCAGGCCCAAATAATATGATGCTGATGGCCTCTGGTTTAAATCATGGAATACGAAAGTCTTTGCCGCACTATTTTGGCATTTGTTTTGGCTTTACCTTGATGGTGGCTGTCATTGGCTTCGGTATGGGCACTTTGCTTTCCAGCTACCCGGGTATTTATCTTTTTATAAAAATAGCAGGTATTTTGTACTTGCTTTATTTGTCCTGGAAAATTGCCAATGCTGGCAACCCGAACGCTACCGGAAGTATAAAAGAGCCCTTGTCGTTTATGCAGGCAGTTATTTTTCAATGGCTAAATCCTAAAGCCTGGGTTATTTCTATAGGCGCACTCGCCGCATTTACTAATCAACAGAATTTTACTGCAGGTGTAATGAGTGTAGTGCTTGTTTATTTTTTTATGAGTTTTATTTGTATGGGGTTTTGGTTGAAACTGGGTGCAAGTTTGCAGTTTGTTTTAAGAGAGGGTAGGCGGATTCACTACTTTAATATTGCCATGGGAGTGTTGCTGGTTTTATCCATATTGCCGATGATCTATGCAGATCTACGTCATTAATTAAATCGCATTCACATGATTGATACTTCCGTCTTAAGCGAATGTTAGATGCATTTATTCATATTTACTTTTTAATGCGCTACAGAATCATTTAATGTTACCAATTGCTTTTAGTATTATCCTTCCGCGTCGCATGAATCACTTATTGTTTTTTAGCACAATAAAATGTGTTAGTAAACGAACAGAAAACACGTCAATAGCGCTATATTTTACTTATAAGTCATTGACTGGGGATAATTCTATCTTCAACTTTTACATGATTCGGGAGGCGTTATGCTAGATTTACCAAATACTGAGCAACGTGTTGCACAAAATACGTCAGCACGAATTAATATGAAAATTCAGCAAGATATTCTGAAATCTGTGAGCTTTTATGAAGCAAACCCGCAATTAATTCTTACTCGATTGAAACAGCTTAATGAAGAGTGGGATATTGAAAGAGTGCTTGAAACAAATGCATCCAGCTTAATTGTTGCAAGCAGTGCGCTGGGTTTTGTTGCGAGTAAAAAGTTTTTTGCAGTGCCGTTTATTGTGGGTGCTTTCTTATTACAACATGCGTTGCAAGGTTGGTGTCCACCACTACCTATTTTACGGCGGCTAGGCTATCGCACCACCAGTGAAATTCAGCAAGAACGTAATGCGCTGGAAAATATATTTCCGGAGACTTATTTAACTTGAGTTAATAAATCTGCCACTTGAGTATTAGTGCCGAAATTTGGCACTTCCATCTTTGCTAAAATTAAATATCTGAATCGTTATTTAATTTTTTTTGATACAACCTGAAAGCGCATTGTTGAAATAAACGAAAAAGCGATTTTTGCAACATTGAAAATAATAACGAATAAGCAGAAAATACTGGATCGAGCAACTCTTCCTAATGGAGACCTGACATGAATACGCCAGCAAAAAACACGATTTGCCTTTGGTACAACGGCGATGCTGAGGAAGCGGCACAATTTTACGCTAAGACTTTTCCCGATTCATCCGTCGGTGCAGTGCACCTCGCCCCGGGCGATTTTCCATCAGGAAAGAAAGGCGATGTGTTAACGGTTGAGTTTAGGGTGATGGGAATTCCCTGTATCGGGCTCAATGGCGGGCCCACATTCAAGCACAATGAGGCTTTCTCGTTTCAGGTCGCAACTGTTGACCAGGCCGAAACTGATCGTTATTGGAATGCGATAGTGGGTAATGGGGGACAAGAAAGTGCATGTGGATGGTGCAAAGACAAATGGGGTTTGTCCTGGCAAATTTCGCCAGTCATGCTTATCCAGGCCGTAACTGATCCCGATCCAGCCGTGGCCAAGCGGGCGTTTGACGCAATGATGGAGATGGGAAAAATCGATATAGCCACAATTGAAGCAGCAGTGCGCGGGTAAAACAGACGGGAAAAAATCAAAGCATAATATTAAAACCAAGTGTTGAAACTAAAGGAGTGTCCTCATGAGAAAGCTAATCGTATCTACGTTTGCATCGCTTGACGGGATCATGCAAGCGCCCGGTGGCCCGGAAGAAGACCCCACTGGTGGTTTTAAATTTGGCGGTTGGATTGTCGGCTACGGGGACGATAGCATGGACCTTTCCCAATCAGGTTTCGACGGCAAGGATCGCGAGCTGGTGCTTGGGCGCAGGACTTATCAGATATTCGAAGCTTTCTGGCCTTATCAGCCGGATCACCCGATTGCCGAAATTTTTAATGCAACGAAAAAATACGTTGCTTCGCGCACCTTAACCAAACTTCACTGGAATAATTCTGTTCTGCTTGACGGTGATGTTGTTTCTGCAATTACCGCTCTGAAAGCCCAACCGGGTCCCGATCTGCAGGTGATTGGCAGCGGCAATTTGATTCAGGCGCTGCAGGCCGCCTCACTGATCGACGAATATAATGTATGGACTTATCCGGTGGTGCTTGGGCGGGGCAAGCGCCTGTTCAGCGAGACTGCAAAACCCTCAGCACTGCGGCTCCTGCGTTCTTATGTGTCGGGCACCGGCGTTGTGATTAGCACTTACGTACCAGATGGCGATATCGAGCCTGGGTCTTTCCCAAGTGCCGAGCCAAGTGAGAAGGAGTTGGTTCGTCGTGAAATGATGGCGAAAGATATGTGGTGATGTGCAACAATTTTCACCCCCTCGTCCGCGTTACCGCATGAATAATGTAAATTATTTTTATAAATATAGTTATCGCAAAGGAATCAGATTTGGAAAACAAATACATCACCTACCTGACAAGGAGTTTATTACAAAGTTTGCGATCTAAATGGTCATCCTCCAGACGCGCTCGGTAATAATGAAAAGTAATGCAATTGCTACTAGTTGCCTTGCGCGCAGATTTAGAAATTACAGAAATTTATTGCAATAAAAGTAGATTAATAATTTCAACCAAGGTTAGCCTGTTAGCTGGGGATAAGAAAAAGATAGAAGTCACTGAGCTTGAAGCATGGTTTACACTGTTTGAGTCTCACACCGGTATACATTGGATTTCTGGCGATCATTTTTTTGTTGAAAAAATAAAGCTGACCTATCAAATATAATCAAAGAACATTTGATCACGCTATTGATTCAATTAAGGCTTGTCTTCAAAGTTTGGCAGAATGCACTCTCTACATATCAAATGTTCTATGTCCCTCGCTGCTCAGTGTCTGTGCGAGATGGCTTCGCGACATGTATACAATGTTTGATGAAACGAATCCAACTTTTGATCCGCTCCCTGTTGATTCCAGGTCCTTCTTCAAATAAACCGGCCACGTCCATGCATGAGAGTGTTGCTTAACCAGCACAACTTATCTCTTTATTTTTTAGATAACACGAAGAGAGACAAACATTATTTTACGAATATTTATTTTAGTTGCATCCGTAGTGAAGTCTGAGTTGGGTAGCGCGCAATTATTTAGCGGCGGGCACGACTGCGAAATGCGCTAATTATTTAAGCCGCTAAAGTTGCCAAATTCGATTTTTGACATGAAAGTAACATCATACAAACGCGATATTTTTTGTGTGAGATATGTACGAATTTTTCTCTACCGTTGCAATTGCCGCAGCACATTATCTTTTTAGATTTGGTTATTTCCTATTCAATTACAAGATTAAGTTCACCTTCTGATCCGTAACTATCGCGAGTATGTATGATGTTTTTCAACAAAGAATCGTCATCCGAGAATGAGTTGGAATTATTGAACACAGATTTTTTTATGAACATTCAGTCCGTGAGCTGAGCGCGTGTGAGAGATATCTCACAAACGATGTGGACTTTTACGCATGGCGTCTATTTCCTTGTGTTGTTATGATTAATTTTCTATAAATGAAAAAGTTTTATTATTTTGTACGGTAAAAATATTTAATTTATGCGCCAATATGGTTATGTTTTGCGCATTTTTTACATGGACTTGTCTTGGAGCGAATATTTTAAGTTTATTCCTGCATTTCAGCGACTTGAATTTAAGCGATAGTTTATTCCTGTAAATATCACTAAGGGTTCTTACATATAGGCGATTAAAGCGCCTGCTTGCGCAGCAACCTGGTGGCAAACTGTTCTTTTTATACACAGGAAGTTGCGCTTCCTGAAGCATTAAATCGAATCTATAGGTGCTATTGGAATCCGCGCAGCATGAGTATTAATTCGTAAACATTACCTGCGTCCAAGCTACTGCCATACAACATAAATGGATTTATTGCTCAGCTTTTCAAGAGCCAAAAAAAATTGCTACCTAGCGGAATTTTAGTATCGCTTTAAGCGTAGAGCTAGTTTCGCACAATGTTTTCATGGTTTGTGTTTGGTGTAATACGAATGGCTCCGTGCTCAGAAAAATTGCTAAACCTATGCGTAGCATGAGCACCAATTAATTAATTTTTTAACTTATAACGATGAGGTTTTAGTGATATGTCAGAGAACAAATATAACAACAACGATATTGCCATTATTGGAATGTCGTGTCGCCTGCCAGGCAATGCAAATACGCCAGAAGCGTTTTATCAGTTTTTGCTTAACGGAGGTGACGGCGTTATAGATGTTCCAACCGATCGCTGGGACAAGACTGCGTATTACGATAAAGACAAAACAAAACCTGGGAAAATGTTTGTTACCCAGGGTGGGTTTATCGAAAATATTGACCAGTTTGATCCTCAATTTTTTGGAATTTCTCCCAAGGAGGCGCCTTACATTGATCCGCAACATCGATGGTTGTTAGAGTTAACATATGAAGCATTTGAAAATGCAGGATTGAAAATAAGCGACTACAAAGGTAGCGATACTGCGGTATACATCGGACAGTTTATGCATGACTACGAGCAGATCCAGGTGAATTCAGCGGAAAATAAACGTATCTCTCCTCACTCTGCGACCGGTCCTTCGATGACGCTGACGGCTAATCGAATTTCATACTCCTTTGACTTTATTGGCGCTAGCGTAACATTAGATACAGCTTGCTCGTCATCTATTGTAGCGCTGGATATGGCTTGTAAAGCAATTCTGAGCGGTGATAGTAAGGTGGCCATTGCGGGTGGTGTAAATATTTTATTACGCCCGGAACTTACCTTAGCCATTTGCAAAGCCTCCATGTTATCGCCAGATTGCCGCTCTAAGAGTTTTGATGCTTCTGCTAACGGCTATGTTCGTAGTGAGGGTGCAGGTTTGGTTTTAATAAAAAAAATGGACGATGCAGTGCGAGATGGGGACAATATTCTCGGCATAATAAAAGCCACAGGTGTTAACCAGGATGGCCAAACAATCGGTATCACAGTCCCTAACGGAAAGTCACAGAAAAAATTACTGCAAAGATCATTGTTGCGAGCCAATATTAATAAAAATGATATCCAATACGCCGAGGCCCACGGCACAGGCACGCCAGTGGGTGATCCTATTGAAGTGAATGCGTTGGGAGATATTCTTGGCGACCGCGATTTATCTGAAAAAATTTGTGTTGTAGGTTCAGTAAAAAGTAACATCGGACATTGTGAAGCAGCTGCAGGCATGGCGGGTTTGATTAAAACCGTGATGGCAATGAATAACGGAATAATTCCAAAAAACATTCACTTTAATGAAATAAATCCTGCTATCAAGCTGGATGAATTAAATATTTCGATTGCTACAGAAAACCAAAGTTGGCCTGACACTGTAGGCAAGCCGCGACGGGCAATGTTAAATTCGTTTGGTTTTGGCGGTACCAATGCCAATGTAATATTGGAGCAGGCTCCGGCACATGCAATTTCGGGAAGCGACCAACAACCACTTATTTATGGTGATATCAAACTGCTTCCAATCAGCAGTAAATCAGAGCAGGGGTTGCGGGATCAGGCGCAGGCGTATATTACTTATTTAAATGGTGTGGCATCAGAAAAATCTGACGCTAGCGTCCTACATAATATTTGTTATTCCGCGGCGAATCGTCGTGAGCATTTTAAATATCGCCTGGTGTTGTGCGGAAGTACGGTTGCGGGAATGATTGCAGTTTTGCAAGATTTTATCGATGGAAAAATTTCTCCATCATATGTGCAAGATGTTGCACAAGCTACGGCGGAAAAAAAACCATGCTTCGTTTTTTCTGGTATGGGGACACAATGGGCGAATATGGGACGCAGCCTTTATGATAAAGAAATTATTTATAAAGCAGCTTTAGATAAGTGTAGTGATGCTCTGCACCCATACCTGGGTTGGTCGTTAGTCGATGCTATGTTTAATACGGAAGACCTGAAGGCAATTGATCAAACCAACATTGCGCAACCCGCTATTTTTGCAACGCAGTATGCATTGAGCACTTTATTGATGTCTTGGGGAATAATGCCAGGTTGCATCGTTGGTCACAGTGCAGGCGAAGTTGCTGCGGCGTGCATTGCCGGAGCCTTGAGTTTTGATGATGCTATTAAGGTAGTTTTTCATCGTAGCCGATTGCAGCATACCACCGAAGGTATGGGCAAAATGGTAGCTGTAGGTTTGAGCGAAATAGAAATAAAACCTTACTTGCTTGGTCATGAAGATAAGGTGTCAATTGCTGCGGTTAATAGTCAGCAGGCCATCACCTTAGCTGGTGACTCAGATGTTATTGAGGCGCTTGCCGCTAAGCTTGATGGTGAAGGTATATTTGCCCGCATACTGAATGTAGGTGTTCCCTATCATAGCCCGGCAATGGATCAACTAAAACAACCGCTAATTGATGCCTTGAGCGGTATTACAGCAAGTGAACCCACGCTGCCATTATATTCAAGTGTCACTGCAATGCAGACTCACGAGGGTGATTGGGATGAGCAATACTGGCCCAGAAACGTGCGAGAACCAGTTTATTTCAAAGCGGTTATCGAACAAATAGCGCTTGAAGGTTATGACAACTTTATTGAAATTTCTTCACATCCTGCATTAGCAAGTTCTATTGTTAACACATTAAAAGATAACACTGCAAATCCATGCCGTGTGGTAACTACATTAAATCGTAAACTAGCCGACGACCTCGCGTTACAGCAGTCCCTGGGGCAAATTCATAGCAAAGGAATAGGATTAAATTGGGCCGCGCTCTATCCCAAGGGCGGACAATTTATTCAATTACCTAATTATGCCTGGCAACATGCAAGTTATTGGAACGAGGCGGATGAAGCAAAACATGCACGGTTAAATAATATTCAACAAGGTAGCGCATATAGTGAGGAAATCCATTCTCTGCTAGGAAGTCCTTTGCAATCGACTGCGACTATTTGGCAAAAAAATCTTGATTTGTCAGACCTGAGCTATCTGGAGGGACATCAAGTTGCCGATAGTATTGTCTACCCTGGTGCTGCTTATGTAGAAAGTGCGCTGGCAATTGCCCATCATCATTTTAAACAAGACTTCATTACGCTGGAAGACATCCAGTTTAAACGTGCTTTTTTTCTTGACGCAAGTGTACCGGTACTTATAGAAAGCACTTTATTTGAAGACAATAATGGGTTTTCAATTTGCGCACTTGATCCGCGCACTGGTCGCTGGGACACCTATAGCCAAGGTATTATTTGCGATATTCATAAAACTGTACCACCAATAAAAATTGATCTTGCCGAGTTGCAGAAGCATTGCACCGGACATATGAATAAAACAGAATTTTATGCGCATTGTCATACGCTTGGCTTAAATTACCAGGGTGACTTTCAGCTCGTTGAGCAAGCCTGGTATAGCGACGACGCAATTAATGGTAGCTGCGTGGTGGAAATCCAAATACCCGAATCTTGTCTTTCAGAATTACCTGATTACCTTCTCCATCCCGTCATTCTTGATGGCGCGTTCCAGGGTCTATTTCCAATGGTAAGTCATGGTTATTTGCCGGTGAAAATTGACCAATTACATTATTACAAACAACCCGGTGCAAAGTGTTATGGACATTTGCGTGCTCGTGTTAAAACCCATGCAGAAATTATCGGTGATCTAAGTATTTTTAATGAAGCAGGAGAAATTCTGGTCGAAGTTATAGGTGTTCATCTTAAAGCACGAGAGCCACAAGCTTCAGAAAATACTGCAGATAACAATTTGGCTTATCACTACCGCTGGCAGCATCAAGCCTTAACTGAAATTTTGGAAGACACGACAAACGATAGCGGTGAGTGGATTATTTTTGGAGACCAGAAAGGTGTGGGCCAATTATTGGCGACTGAACTGGAGCAGCGCTCACAAACGGTACGCTTGATAGAGGCTCAAACTCAGTTTGATAAAGCAGAAGATTTAATTCCGTACCTGCAAGAGTCAATCTCAAATTGTCGCGGGGTTATATATCTTTGGGCTCTGGACCAATCATTGCCAAACACTTCACAAGATATTCTTGCGGCTTGTCGTCATAGCACAATTACGCCCATGTATTTAGTGCAGGCACTTAATCAGGTCTCATGGAAGCATCAGCTTAAAGTGTGTTTAGTTTCACAGGCAGTGCATCAAATAACAACGGATACGACGTTACCGCAAATCTCTCAAGCACCACTTTGGGGTTTTGGTCGGGTCTTTGCTTCTGAGCATAGTGAATTCAGTGTCAGCATGGTAGATCTGCCTGCAACTATAGATACTGGCTTGTACGCTAACCTTGTCGACAATATTCTCAGTCCAGAATACGAACAGGAAATCGCTTTGCGAACGTCTGGTCGTTATGTCAATCGTTTACAAAAAATCACTGCGGCCGAATTGTCTGGTTACACTAATCGACCCTTGCCGCTGCTCCGCAATACTCCAATTAAACTTAGTTGGAAGGGGGCGGATCCAAGGCGCATACCCGTATTGCAGTGCATCAATTTGCCTGCGTTAAATGCCGATGAAGTTGTTATAGCGGTCACTCATGCAGATGCTTCAGTTCTTGGTACAAATAATAAAACTAATGGTTGCGGATGTATTGGCATCATTACGACCTTAGGTAAAGCCGTTACGGATTACCGAGTGGGAGACCGGGTTGCCGCGTTTAGTGTGTCCGGTCAACAATCACATATCCATGTAAAAGCCAATACTATAGCAATCATTCCGGCAAATATTTCTACGCTTGCGGCCTTGAGCTTACCGGGAGTTTTTACTATCGCTTATCACGCGTTGCATCACCTGGCAAACTTGCAAGCGGGGGAACCCATTCTCATTCACGAAGCGGCCGATGGTGTTGGACTGGCGGCAGTGAAAATCGCCCAGGTTAAAGGTGCGAATATTTTTGTCACAGCAGCGACAGCAGAAAAACGCGAGTATTTAAAGCAGCAGGGTGTCTCTCAGGTCTATGACTCCAACAGTTCAGAAATTTTTGCTCAGATTCGCGAGCAATTGGCGCAGAAAAATTTAACAGGCCTGCGCATCGCATTGAATATGTTAGCTGGACAACAGGCGATTAAGACCTTGAATTTAGTTAGTCCATTCGGCCATTTTATTGACTTGACTCCCGAGCGTTCTCCAGGCGTACCTAAAGAATTATTGTCCAAAAATATTTCCTACCATACGGTTAATATCAGTGACCTGGTTCGCGAGTGTCCTGGTTTATATCGCGAACATTTGCTAGAAGTTATTGCGTTGCTCGGTTCTGCCCGGTTGACTGGTATTGAAATGAAAGAGATAAGCGCGAGTAATATTGGCGATCTGGATAACGATGATCAAGTCAGTGCGCTTAAGTTTGATGCTAATACATCCGCAGAAAATAGTTTGGTACAGGCTATTCAAGGGACAAATCTGGCACCTATTCATGGCGATGGCACTTATCTGGTATCAGGTGGGCTCGGTGGGCTTGGTCTCCTCATTCTCGACTGGTTAGTGGCCAATGGTGCGAAATCAATTGTGTTAACCGGACGCAGTGGCGCAAGCGATGAAGCTTTGCAAAAAATAGCGACGGCGAAATCTCAAGCAGTCGATGTGCAAGTTATTTGCACTGATATTTCGGATCGAGTTTCGGTTGAAGCATTACTTGATCAAATAAATAAAACTATGAAACCACTGGCTGGAATTATCCATTCGGCAGGAGTATTGGATGACGGCGTTATTAGCCAATTGACCGAGGAGAAGTTTACCAAGGTACTCTTGCCAAAAATTAAAGGTGCGTGGAATTTTCATGTATTGACCAGTGATATCGACCTTGATTTTTTCATCTGTTTTTCATCTATCGCCTCGATGGTAGGCTGGGCAGGTCAGTCTAACTACGCTGCAGCGAATGCTTTTATGGATACCCTGGCGTTCTATCGTAGAGCAGAAGGTAAAACCGCGCTGACTATCAATTGGGGACCCTGGGCAGAGGTGGGAATGGCAGCCAACCTCGATGACCGGGATATTCAACGAATGACAGATGCTGGTATGACACCGTTGACGGCCGCTACTGGTTTGCAGACTCAACTGCAAATGATGGCTAATCACGTGACTCAAGCCGGTATTTTTGACGTGGACTGGGTTAAAATTTTAAAACAATATCCTGATCCCGGCAGAAAAACTGTGCTGAGTAATTTTTTTGATTCTGATATGGGCGGTGCGTCAGTGGATATATTAGCGCTGCTGCAAACTACTTCTCATGACGTACGTGAAACTATATTAACGGCAAAAGTTCGCGAAATTCTTGCTAACATTTTAGGTTTGTCGTCCGGTGATAGTGTTGACCCGCGTACCAATGTTTATGAATATGGTTTGAATTCTTTAATGGCATTGGATTTTACCAATCATCTGCAAAACATACTCAAAACTAAACTTTCTTCGACATTGATAATGAAGTATCCGACGGTTGAGCTGATAGTGCAGTACATTTTAGAAAATGTATTCGTTGCCGCTGGGTCTGATCAGCAAGCAGCAGAAGAATTAATGAAATACTGGGAACCGGGTGCTTCACTCGATATCGTTCGTGCTCACGAAAATTATGGTCCGTTGCCGCTGGGTACGATGTTGTTAAATTATATCGATGAGCAACTGCCAAATCGATTTAATGTACCCATCATGATGGAATTTGATAGTCATACTTTTGATTTGCCATCACTCAAAATTGCTATGGAAATTCTTATTAGTTATCACGATGGTTTGCGTGCACAGGTATGTGTTCCAAAGGACGCAGCACCTTATCAAATAATATCTAGATCGGATGACAGCTTGGCACTTGAGGAATTCGACTTTAGCAATCTCTCTTATGAAGACGGCGTTGCCCGCATGAAGGTGGAAGACAATCGCTTACAGGACAGCTTCAATTTTGATCAGCCTGAAAAACTTTATCGTATGGCCTATTTTAAACTGAATCATGCAACGCCTCATCGCGTATTTATGGTTGTACATCACTACATAGTAGACTTTATGTCGATGATGGTTTTTGCACAGACCTTTAAAACTGCTTTTCAACGAGTAATGGAAGGAAAGCCGCTATATCTGCCCAGGAAAAATACTTCACTCATCGATTGGAACACCCGGTTGAATGAATTTTCTCTTCTGGAAGCGGAAAAGCAACTGCCATTTTGGTTGGATCAAGTGGCAAAGGCTCGGCAATATGGCCTCGAATACTCCAGTTTATTTGGCCCTCGTATAAATAAGGCGGGAGCGGAAAAAATATATGAGTTTACAATCGATCAGATGCGCAGCGAAAAGCTGATAGCATTGACGAAAGAGTATAACGTTGAGTTGGTTCATATCATTATTTTTGTGATGATTAAAAACTTCAAAAACTCAACGGGCCAGGAAGCGCTTTGGTTAAGAATGATCTTTAGTGGTCGTGAATTTCCGTTTGGAAATATGAATTCGGAAAATCTATTTGGCCTACTGATTAATGAGGCATCTGTATTGTTTGAGTTGCCATCCGGGCTCAATCAAAAGCAACAAATGCAAGCTATTCAACAGCAACATACTCAGGTTCCCGGAAATGGCGCTGGCCTAATGGATCTTCGATTCTTAAGTGATCATCCCGATACGCAAGATTTACCTCTACCAAATATTGAGTTCAATTATTCACTTGATTTCACTAAGAGTTCCTCGTTAGAGGATGGTGTTTCTCATGCGCGAGAAGGTGTAGCGGCGTTTATGACCGGCGTGCCTAAACGACCCAAGCTTGATTTCTATGTTGAATTTCAATATTCGAGACAAGGTTTGGTTGGGCAAATTGTATGTTACGTTGAAGAGTTACAAGACAAACAATTTACGACATTGGTCACGGGCATCGAATCTTTACTAGGTGCTTTGGCTGATGGTGAATTCGCTTCTGCACCGGGTTCCCTGCTCCAGGCTCTCGACACAATATAGTCTTCAACCGGCAAAGTATCCTCCGCTTAGCAGGGGGAGGATACTTAACGAATAAAATACCTAGCCACTAGTTAAGTTGTCATTATGGATTCAATTTTAAAAAATAAAAGATTCAAATTGTTTTGGTTGGCCACAGCAATTGCACAGACAGGAAGCTTTTTTACTGTTATTGCACTGCCCTGGTTGGTGTTGAGTATCACTGGGAATGACCCGGTCACTACAAGCCTGGTTATGGCTGCAATCAGTCTTCCGCAAGGTATATTTATTCTGTTTGGTGGAGCTTTGTCTGACAGCTTGTCACCAAAGAAAGTAATACTGGTTAGCCGAAGTTTATTTGTCTGTGCGCTTATGAGTCTGGCTGTATTGGTATACCTGGGCATTACACCTTTATGGTTGATTTTCTGTTATGCGTTAGTATTTGGCACCCTGACAGGTTTCGGCATTCCGGCAACCCAATCATTTTTACCGAGCTTACTACCTGATGAACACTTAGGTGCCGGCAATGGAATTGTTATAGGGACAATGCAGGTTGCGCAAATGTTAGGACCCATTCTAGCGGGATGGCTAATCTGGTATGGGGGGAATTTCACTTCCTTTGATTCACATATCGTCGAGCATATGGGAATTTCATTTGCCTTTACCGTAGATGCAATCGCAATGAGCATCTCGCTATTTATTTTCCTATTTGTAAAAGCTGAGGCTAAAAATAAAGTTAGTCATGCAGTCTGGCTATTGTTTTTACAAGGTGGAAGATTTTGCTGGCATGATAAATCTATTCGCATGGTTTTGTTTTATGTAATGACAATGTCATTTTTTTTACATGGCCCCCTGTACGCAGCTCTGCCTATATTTACAAAAATAAATCTTGGCCTTGCCGAAAAAGCATACGGTAATTTATTTGCAATGATTAGTCTTGGCACTTTATGTGGAGCTGGAGTGGGTCTGTTTAAATTTATGAATAAACGGCTCGGTGCGACGGTTCTTGTTTGCGATTTAATCGCAGGTATTAGTTTGTACTTTCTGGCAAAACAAAACACGGTAATGAGTGCTGGTGCAGTACTTATTATGATTGGCTTTTTGGGTGGAATAGTCATGATTGTAGGCACTACCTGGTTTCAGGTTCGGACCCCGGGTAGCTACATGGGTAGAGTTATGGGAGTGCTGATGTTTTGTATTGTCGGGTTGATTCCGATATCGGCCACACTATCCGGGCTGATAATTAAAACAACTTCGGTAGATTATTTACTCAGTGGCGCAGGCCTGATGATGATAGCTTTTTCACTCCTGGGTTTGCTCATTCCTTTTTCACGAAATTTGGGAAGTCATCCTCCACTTGAAGAAAGTTTCATACGTCGACTTGAGCTAAAGATATAAATGTAAATTAAAAATACTGTGTGACAAGGAATATTTAGCACTATTACTGATCGTGGTATTTGCTTGAAACCAGAAAATAGTTTGGTTGCGATTAGATTGCTATAAATACCTACCTGTGCAGAAATTAATGTAGAGCGGAAAAAATTTCGACAAGCAATATGATAATTGTTAATTTTTTATCTCAAATAAGAGTTTTTATATGAATTATAAATTTGATGTTACGATTATTGGTGGCGGCCTCGGTGGCCTAACCGCTGGGGCCACCTTGGCCAAATTGGGTAAACGCGTGCTACTACTGGAGCAACATTATGTTCCTGGCGGTTGTGCAACTACATTCAAAAGAAAAGATTTTGTGATGGAAGTGGGTTTACATGAAATGGATGGTTTTTTCGAAAATGATTTTAAATCGAAAATATTTGACTTTCTTGGTGTCACCGACAATGTAGATTTTGTTGAGATACCAGAATTATACCGCTTCAAATGCAACGATATTGACTTTGTACAACCTCACGGAATTACAGAAGCGATTAAATCATTAGTATGTGATTATCCTGCGGAAGAAACGGGAATTCGATTGCTGTTTAAAATAATGTCTGGAGTCATATCTGAATCCGCAAAATACCCGCCGCAAAAATGGAAACAATTATTGATAATGCCCATAATGCCGCTACTTTTTCCTAACCTGGTAAAAACATCGAAGATAAGTATAGGCCACTGGCTCGATAAAAATATTAAAAACGAAAACCTTAAGCTAACCCTGTTAGCCAGTTTGTTATATTATCATGACGATCCCTATTCGACGTCGCTAACTTATTTTTCTTTGGCGCAGGGCAGTTATTTAGCGGGTGGAGGCCTTTTTATAAAAGGTGGATCACAAATTCTATCGAATTATTTAAGGACCGTTATTGAAAACAATAATGGACAAGTGCTTCTTGGCAAAAAAGTTGACAGAATTTTAATTGAAGATGAAAGAGCTGTAGGTGTAGCATTCAAAGATAATTACAATAAAACTTTGCCGGAAATCAAAGTATATTCCACTGCCGTTATTGCAAATGCCGCAATACCCTTAGTGAAGAATCTACTACCAGAAATAGAAAGTAAAAAATTAGCGGTTAAAATTGACAACCTCAAGCCAGCGTGTGGTCTGCTTTCTGTTTACCTCGGCTTTAATCGGGAACCCAAAGAGCTGGGAGTTAAACATTATAGTACTTTCATCTGTGGTGACAATATAGCCAACATTGGCGATATATTACCTAGTAATCAGGGTGACTGGCATAATAAAGGTCTTGTATTTGTCGACTATAGCCAGGTTGACTCAAAGTTAGCACCTAAAGGTAAAAGTGTAGGAGTGATTGGTGCGATTGATTATTTATCTGACTGGGACAAGCTGGAAGATGACGCTTATAAAAATCAGAAGGATGCTGTTGCTAAAATATTGATAGCTCGTTTGGAAAAAGTTTTTCCAGGAATTTCTGCGCATATTGAATATTATGAAGTTGGTACCTCACGAACGGTGAGAAGCTATACCTTAAATCCTGCCGGTGCTCCCTATGGTTATGCGCAAACACCGCAACAAGCAGGTGGTGGACGATTGCCGCATGCATCTCCGGTAAAACAATTGTATTTTGCCGGGGCCTGGACCTTTCCCGGTGGTGGATTTACCGGCGCAATTCTCAGTGGATATTTATGTGCGACTAATGTGAATCAATCTATTGTCAACAATAGTAACGAACAAAGTTTGTTGCCTGATAATAGGGCGGTGAAGCTTATTTCCACTGAACAAATTGCACTTAATACAGTAGAGTTGACAGTTGAAAAACCTGCGGATTTCTCATACGTCGCAGGGCAATATGCTGTTCTTGTAAATGTTGATCCAAAGTATACAGAATTGGATATGCCCTTTCGCTCACTATCAATAGTGTCACACCCGGATGAAGATGTATTACGCTTTGCTATGCGTCTAAGTGAGTCAAGTTATAAAAAGTCTATAAAATCCATGGTGCCCGGTGATAAATATATGGTTTATGGGCCCTTAGGTAATTTTTCAGTCTCAACAGAGGCAAGGGGAATTGTGTTTTTAGTTTCAGGAATTGGGATTACACCTATTTTGCCTTTGTTAAAAGAATTGCATAAGCAGAACTATGCTAAACCGGTTTATCTATTCTACTCAAATAAAACGGCAAGTACGACTGCCTATCACCAGCTGTTAGAAACGATTCCACTACCATCATTCAAATATATTTCCATCTGCACTCAGGATCAAACCAGAATCAACGAAAATATGCTTAAAGAAGCATTGATAAAGTTCGACATATTCGATTATTACATTGTAGGAGGTGGCAATTTTATTTCCGCAATGAAACATACCTTGTTGGCAAATGGTGTTCCTAAAGAACAAATAAAAATTGATGATTTTGGATAGATAAATAATCTCGCTGCGGCAATCGTCTTAGGAGCCGACGTCTAGCCAATTAAGCTGTATGTTGTTTTTCGCCACTTAATCGTGCAAAAAATAAATGTATAGCTTAATTGTCGAAATCTGATGTTACTATTTTCAGCAGAACACTGTGGATGATCTTATGGGCAAGCAACTTAAATGTTCATTTCGTTTCCCGGAGTGGCCGATACCAAGGTGTGCTCATATCGCAATCGAATTTATGAAAAGCATTGTGTGATTAAGTCCCAGATCCGTTCACCGGTATAACTTTATGTGTTGAGCAATGTGCAACAAACAAATTACGTTATTGTTATCTCGTGAATCCAATTAAAAAGAATACCGTGATTATGAATTGGGATGTGTTATCAATCAGCTAAGTAAATGTAGGAGATATCGCACAAGGTATATAGACTTTTCCCATGGCGTCTATTTCCTTGTCTTGATATGATCATATTTGATATAACAGATAATTTTTTATTGATTTGCGCGATAAATATACGTATGCGTCAATATGGTTATTTTTTTGTGCATTTTAAATGGACCTTAGGCTTGGAGCGGAGATTTTGTGTTTATTCCTGCATTTCAGCAACTTGAATGTGAGCGAAGACTGATCCTGTAAATATCACTACCGACACTTGCAGATAGATGTTGTGAGCGCGTCTGCTTGTGTAATAAGTTCATTATCCGGTAGGTGTATGTTTATTTTATAGGGAGCTTTGCTTCTTGAGCAATAAAATGAATAGGTAGGCGATGGTTTGGTGCAGCACGAGTGCTAGCACATAAGTGCCGACTGGACCTACGCATTGACTATAAAATGTAAATGATTTATTGCTTCGTTTTTCAAGAGCCAAAAAATAGCGATTACGTATTTTTTATAGTATCTACAAATGTTAAGTATTTTTAACTAGTAATGAAGGAAAATCCTATGACTTATATAAAAAATGCTGTTGCTTTTTTGATGCCGCATTATGCTTCTGATGATCACGGAAATGTTGAGCAATTAAAGAAAACAATTCAAAGCATTTGGGAGCAAAGCGATGATGATTGGCATCTAGTCATCGTTGATGATGCCTCTCCGCAAAATGATGCGCTGACTTATCTCAGGAACCTGCAAGCAGAATATCCGGAAAAAATTACCGTTATTTTCAATTCTCTAAATCGCGGTCCGGGTCATTGTCGAAATGTGGGAATACAGTGGGCACATGAGCAGGGTATTCCGATTTCAATGTATCTGGATTCAGATGATATTTGCCACAAAGACAGAGTCATGGTAACCAGAGAAATATTTTCACAAAACGATAGTGCCAGCGTTGTGTATTCAACCTTTCGAGTTATAGATGAAAATGATTCTATCGTTGAGGAAGAAAAATTAAGTCCTTCAATTAGGGAAATTCTTGACTCCCATAAAAATACCCCTCCACAAGGTAAAAATGCCTGGATTGAAATAGGCACAGAAAGAGGGTACACCAATTTAACTTCTGCGACCTCAGTAAGAACTGAGCTTGCACTGGAATTTTTATTCCCGGAGGAAAGAGTTTCAGAAGATGCACACGCTTGGTATAGGTATTCTGCGGGAGGAAATGAGTTCGTGTACACGGATAAAATTCCCACGTTGTACAGAATTCCAAGCCATACCGAAGGTTCCGCTTCTCGCACGAGGGAAGGAGGAAAATATAGTTTCTATCTAAAAATGGCGGAAGTCGATGAGGACGGCTTTCTTAAGGCCGTTGATCTAGCGCTAAATAACGGTAAAGTTAAAGAGACTCAGGTAAGTGATATTTTAATAAAATTTTATTTAAAGCAATGCGAAACTATGTATTTGGAAAACGAAATAAAAATTGCCAAATTACAGATGATGTCGGCTATGAGGATATCGAAAGAAAAAACATTAGAATTTTCCAAAAACTATCAATGTCGCCAGCTCGCTATGCAGAAGATTCCTTTGGCAACAGCGTAATATAATTCAAATTGTGAAAAAGGTAATGAAAAATGAAAGGAAATGCTATTGTCGGACAATCGGGTGGGCCAACATGTGTAATCAATACAAGTTTAGCTGGGGTAATTTGTGCCGTAGCTAAACAGACAAATATTCAAAACATATATGGTATGCAGTTTGGTATTGAGGGAATGTTGCAGGAAAAGATAATAAATTTATCCGCAGAAACTCCTTGCATCATTGACCGGCTACAAGAAACTCCTTCATCAATATTGGGCTCGTGTCGTTACAAGGTAAAAGAGAGTGATTTGGAAAAAATTCTCACTATTTTGAAAAAATATGACATTCGATATTTTTTTATGATCGGTGGAAATGATTCAATGGATACCATTTCGCGAATAGATGAATATTGTAAGCGAGCGCGGTACGAGATCAACTGTGTCGGAATCCCTAAAACGGTTGATAATGATTTATGTCATACAGATTTCAGTCCGGGTTATCCTTCTGCCGCCAAATATGTAGCTATATCTGTCAAACAGGCTGGTCGCTTGGCCCGAGATATGCAAAGGGCTTCGCAATTTGTAATTCATCAAACTGTTGGCCGAGATACGGGTTGGTTGGCCGCTGCTGCAGCACTTGCGAGACAAAAAGAAGGAGATGCCCCGCATCTTATTTATATGCCGGAAAGACCACTCTCGAAGGCGCAATTGTTGAGTGACGTAAAGGCATGTTATAAAAAATACGGCTGGGTCTCTATTTCCTGCGGTGAAGGAATTGTATGGGAAAATGGTCAGCCGATTTCGGAGCCACACATTGCTGATAATTTTTCAAATGTTGAGTTTGGAGCCGCTAGCGGATGTAGTAGTGCTATGGTATTACATGCATTAATTTCGCAAGAGCTCGGATTGCTTGGTGAATTTCAGATCACTGAATCTTTGCAAATGGCGGCAATAGACAGGGCAAGTAAAGTTGATCTGGAAATAGCTTTTGCACTTGGCGAGAAAGCGGTGGAGATTGCGATGTACGCAACGAACGAAATGGTTGCAATCAATATAATATCCTATGATCCACTTCATTATGAAATAAATACAACTACGCTGAACAGCGTCGCCAATAAAACTAAAGTTATGCCGGATGCTTTTATTTGTTCGGAAGGTAACGATATTACGGCCGAGTTTTTACAATATTTAAAACCTATCGTCGGTGAAATGCCAGAGTACCTTGAACTAAAATGTATTCCTGCATTAGCTGAAAAAGAAAATATAACTGTTCCATTAAAACTATGGGATATTGAGACCATGACAGCGAATTTCTATGACGATACCTTAATCGCAGGTTAATTAAACAATTTGACAGAGGTGTGGTCAGTTAAGTCCAGGGTTAGGCATTTCCAGGGAGTGCATTACTGTTTAAGTTTTAGTAGCAAAGCTGTCATATCTTCTCGTTTTAGAACAGGGTGTGTTTTGACTGCAAGCATTTAGGTTGCTTTAATTTTAGGTCGCTTTAATTTTAGGTTGCTTTAAACAGGTATTGAAAATTACGACTGACGCTCACCTCATCTTTACACCCGTGTAAATGCAGGATCATATTACCGCTGTCGTCTTTTTTACTGGATTCGATCTTTGCAACATGTACAAGGCAACTTCGATGAACGCGCCAGAACATTTCGGGATCTAGCTGTTGCTCCAAATCTTTGAGTGTAGTTCTTATAATATATTCTCGCTCCTGCGTAATTACAGAGGTGTATTTATCGTCGGATTTAAAATAGATAATATCGCCAACAGCAATAAGGTGAACTTCATCTTTAACTGATGCGCGAACCCATTTAAGCCAACTTTGGTTACTACTTTGCGTTTGCAGTAATCTGAGCATATTGACTATATTATCGGGTAACAGCTCAAGCTTCTGTTGGATACGTTTGGTGGTTTTGATTAGACGCTCTTCAGTTACAGGCTTTATCAGGTAATCAACTACTTCAGTTTCAAATGCATCAATAGCATAATCGTCATAGGCGGTGGAAAAAACAATATGACACAAGCCTTGCAACTTCGCGGCTACTTCAAGTCCGTTTAATCCTGGCATTTTTATATCCAGGAATATAATATCGGGCCTGTATTGGTTAACAAATTCGAGTGCCTGCAATCCGTTTTCTGCTTCAGCGACAATGTGTAGTTCGGGCCATACAATTGCCAAAAGCCGTTTGAGATAAGCTCTGAGCACTTGCTCATCGTCAGCTATTATTGCTGTTGTGGTAGGTTTAATCATTTTTGTAAACCAGTGCTGGTACTAAGCTCATCATTTATCGTAAGTTCCTCGCTGGCGTCGACCTGAGTTAATGAATGATAAGTTATTGCAACCACCGCAGTAACACCTTCTCCGTCATTTTGTGTAATGGTTAGCGTGGCTTCGTTATTAAATAGTGAGTGCAGCCGTTCACGAATATTATCCAAACCCATTCCCATGCCTGCTGTGCCACTGCTTTTGGTAATACCTCCGCCAGTATCCACCACCTCACAATAAAGAGTCGCATTGCGAAGGGCAAAGCTAATCTGAATACTCCCTCCATTAATCGATGGCTCTATACCATGTTTAATCGAGTTTTCAACCAGAGGTTGAATGAGAAATGGAGGCAGGGGTAGTTGCATGCAGCTTTCGTCAACCGTAATAGAGTAGCAAAGACGCTTGCCCATACGAATAGACTGAATTGATAAATAAGCGTTAAGTACCTCTGCCTCGTCAGCTACCTTGAACGCTTTACTTCTGGTTCGAACAAGTGTGGATCGTAGGTAGGTAGTCAAAGATTCCAGCATTTTTTTTGCCGTGGCGGAATCTACATCCACTAGACTCACTATGCTGGATAAGGTATTAAATAAAAAGTGTGGTTCAATTTGTGCCTGCAGCAGTTGTAATTGAATTGTTGTGAGCTGGCGCTCTCTATCAGTTGCTAATAATTTCGCAGCAGCTAAAGCGGCATTAGCATGAAGCCTTTTTTCACGCATAATAAAATAACTGGTTGCAATTGCACCAATAATTGTTGAATAAATAAAAGCATCGACATTTTCGTTAAATGGATTACCCGCAGACGTTATTTGCCCTAGGGCTAAAAGGCCCAGAGCAATGCCCATCGCCACGCCGCTGGGTACGCCAAACAAAATAACACCCAATGTTAAACGACCATTTCCCGAAAATCGGGTGCAGAGCATCAACATAAAAACGATGGAAAAACCTATGCAATTGGAAAAAATTAAATTACTTAAAAGTCGATCTTTGGAAACCAGAGTTAACATTGCTGCAATCAGCATATTTATAAGTATTAGCTGAACCCAGAAATACCTTCCCTGCATAAAGCCGATTTCTTTCGGAGCAAGCATCTAAAAATCTCCATAGGCGGTCACATAGTACTCACCTGAACGTAACAGCTGCCCATAAACTGAATCTCTTGGTCCAGAAAAAATGCGCACGCCAGTATTGAATTTAACGGTATATTTATCGATGTTAAGTAACGCAGAAAAAATACTGCCGGACTGATTCGGTGAGTATAAAACAGTCGCTGATGGGTGTAACGTATTTCCTTGGTATGACCATCGTAAAAAGATATTATCTTGCATCGCGTACTGTTTATGACCAAATGCTTGATAGCTCCAGGCGAGATTGCCCTCTGCTATGGTACGAATGTCCGCTGTAGCACTGTTGAGTTGGCCATATTGCAGTGCCATCAAATTGAGATGGTTACGCCATTGGTTTTTACTCAAGGCGAGATCATCATGCCAATATTCAAACATAATATTATTTCTGGCGGAGTAGGTCCAATTACCGCCAACCATAAAGGTTTTACCATTTGTATATTCGACCTTATTCCATGGATTGCTCTCGGCGAAAATAATCGAACTTTGGCCGTCCAGGCTATGCTCCTGCTTTATGTAGTTTGAAGATACTAACAATGAGCTGTGTAGCTCAAGCGCCTCTGTCACAACAAACGATCCACCAATTCCAAATTGCACGTTTTGCTTTTTTTGTTGCTCAGTGATACGAAATAACGTCATCCAATCAGCATTTTCCTTCGACTGAGAATAACGGGTTAATATTGCGCGCTGTTTTAGACCGACCTGATATTTATTTTGTGTGGGATTTAATAGATAAAAACCAAGATTAGATAAACCAGAAAATTTTTCAAGACTTAATTGGTCAACGCCAGGTTGTGATTCACGATCAAAGGTGAGCAAATCCTGATTTTGAATAACGTCCAGTGGCCGAAAGGCTGCGCCGAAACCAAAACCAGTGAATTTTCGGCCAATGGTATAATCCCAAGTACCAACGGTGTTCGAATAGGTCAACTGCTTAACTATAGCGTCGCTGTCATAATTACTATCCCTAGAGCTATTTTTATTAGTGCGGCCTTTCAAGGTAACGGTTGCTCTAATATGCTCTGCACCATAAATTAATTCTAAAATCTCGGTGTCGGTGTCGGATTGTTTTTCAGCGCTGATTTTTTGCAGGTCCGCCACATAACTTTTATTATTGTAGTCGTACCATTCTTGTTGTAACGCGTAGCTATATGACAGATTTCCACTAGTTAACAGTTCATTCGCCTGGAGATTAAAAGTCTGTGTCGAGGTAACCGCTACCACTAAGGATAAAACTGTTATTTTTAGTTTAGTATTCATGAATTATTCTGTCATATGGCCACGAAGAGATTGTGTGTGTTTAAGCAATTGACCTTGTGTATAAAATGGTTAATCGATCTTCAGCGTAATATCATTAGCGAGAAACTGCGGATTATAATATTTATCATCTATTGAATAGGATTCGTTAGATAAATATTCGACAAGAGTAACACGACCTTTTTGGATGGCATCAGTTAGTTCCATCTTTATAATCTGCTCACGTTTTCCAGTGTTATGGATTACAAAGCTTGCATATTTTGCGAGCTTGCCGGAGCTTACATAAAATTCTGCTTTTAAAGGTTTGTGTGACTCGCGAGCCAAAAATAGACGTATTGATTTATAACTTACTCCCTGGACTTTTGCGGTTAGCATTACGGAGTCAACCTTAACACCATCAATTTCAACAGGACTCTCTTTTACTGCATCGTAATCTTCATGCCAACTCATAGTCGCAATATCGCCAGTAGTTGCATCACCCAATAGTTTTTGTAGAGGAGTAATGCGAATTGGGCGAGGACTTTTTGGCATCAGCAACCAAAACATGTTATCCAGCATTAACACTTTCTGACCATTTTCACCGCTTGACTTAAAAACCACCAACGATTTACGGCCAGGCTTAATGTAGACCTCGTACAGTTTTTCTTTTTCTTTTTCGCCATTATTAATGACTTGAATACGCGTAGTCACTTTAATACTTTCTGAAAATTGTCGATAGCTATCGACAATTTTCACCCACTCGTTGGCTTCTTGATCGGTACCTTTGGCCATATTATTTTCGGCCAAGGTGTTAGCTTCCTGTTCTGCAGCTGAAGCAAAAATACTGCTAATCAATAGTGATGTTGCGAGAATATATTTGACTATTTTCATGTTCTAATACCCTTTTTTTGCCAGCCTCAACCCAGGCTTATCGGCTATAAATTAATGTTGAAACTTACTTCTGCTTTAACGCTAAACATGCGTCAAGGCTTCTACGATGCTTTTCGAAGAGGCTTTTCTAGCGGCTAACCATGCAGCCACCATACACACGGTAATGCTCATTAAAATGGCGGTGCCGTACAGAACGAGAGGTATATCAATCGCGAGGGGATAACTGTCTGAACGGCCCGGAGGTGGTGGCATTTGCAGATCTAATACATGAAAAAGCATAGATATTGCAAAACCCAGGATGGTACCAAGCACAGAGCCAAAGCTGCCAATTACCAGACCCTCAAGGGTAAATCCCCGAACGACTTCCCATTGATGAGTTCCCATTGCTCTTAAGGTACCGATTTCACGGGTGCGTTCTAAGACACTCATACTTACTGTATTTGATATGGAAAAGAAGACCATTATCAGAATCACCACACCGAGGACCCCAAAAATGCGATCGTAAATTCCTTTTACACCAAAATAGTAAAACGCTTTCACGAGCCATGTTTGATAGCCATATTCCGGGTGTTGTGCCTGTAAATAATCCTGGATAGCATCTGTATCATCAGTACTTCGCAGATATATAGATAGGGTGCTCACTTTCTCTGTCTGCAACAAAGCCTGTGCCGTTTGAATGTTGACGTAAATTGCACGCTTATCCATCTCAGGTACGCCAGTTGTCATTATCCCCTGAATAGTTACGTCTAAAGCATTTAAGCTACCTTCTGTGGTGGTGCCCATTAAGGTCAGGGAATCACCAACCGAGACTCCCATAGATTTTGCCATGCCCTTGCCTATGATAACTTTCGGTTCATCCAATTTCTCGCGTCGACTCAACACAGAACCTTCAACCATTGTAAGAAAAGGCCCTTTAACCTTAAATTCACCTGCAGGGTCTACTCCGGTACCTAAAAAGATCGATGACTTGTCACCATTGCTAATAAGCCCACTAAATTCGATCCGGGGTAAGGCGAATCGTATGTCTTTATTCTTGCGAATTTCATTTGCCAGGACCTGGTAATTATCGATGCCGTACTGCATCGGCACCTCTTCCTCTTTGTCGACAAAGTTCTTGTGCGAAATAATCACGTGCCCGGAATCACGCGCTGCCATTTCGCGCAACCCTTGATAAGTAAAGTTGGCAAATCCTCCGCCAACGAGTAGAGAAGTCATGCCGATAGCAGTGATCAATATTGTGATAACAGTGCGACGCTTATTGCGCAGTACGTTGGCATAAGCAAGTTTTAACCATTTCATTGCAACTCTCCGTCGACAAGATGAATTTCAGTGTCGCAACGAGAAGACATGCGATCATCATGGGTAGCAATAATAAAAGTTGAGTTGAATTCCCGTGACATGTGGTGCATTAAATCGATAATTGTACTTGCGGTATTAGTATCAAGGTTTGCCGTAGGCTCATCAGCAATAACCAGGCTTGGCCTTTTAATCAGTGCGCGTGCAATAGCCACTCGCTGCTTCTGTCCGCCCGAGATATTATCTGGCAAGTTCTTGGCGAAGCGGGTTAAGCCCACTCTTTCGAGCATATCCGCTACCCTTATCCGCCTTTCCTTCACTGGCATATCGGCCAAAAATAGCGGGTATTCAATATTTTCTGCGATTGACATAATGGGTACTAAGTTAAATCCTTGGAAGATGAAACCCAATTGTTCACGCCTTATGTTGGTTAATTCTAAATTCGATACGCCTTTTAGATTTTTGCCATTAAACAACAGCTCGCCTTCGCTGCAGGTATCAATCAAACCACATATATTTAATAAAGTGCTTTTTCCACTTCCCGACGGTCCTACCAATGCGGCAAAAGCCCCTTTGGCTAGCTCCAGATTTATATTCTTGAGGGCTTGATAAGTGATATCCCCCGTATGGTAGGTCTTACCCAGATTATTGGTTTGCAGTATAGGTGCAGTGCCCATGACAGAATTACCTGTGAATAGTGGTTATAATCAATGAATTGTTTTTGCGATTTTTAAATTATTTTTGGCTCGCTGCCGCAACTTTAATCTTTTGCTGCCACTTATTTACCTCTAGAATATTTTTATCTCTTTCAGCTATTTTTGCTCCGATGGAGTAAATTTCAATACGCAGTTTCGACGGTAAAGCGTCGACGTTTTCCGTATCAAGAAGATCACCAAAGACATCTTTAGCATCCTGAAATCTATTTAAAAAATCCGGTACGGCAAGAAATATTTTTACTGCCTCTAGTCGTGTCTCCAACGCCACTGATGTTTCTGAGACGAGTTCCGTATTGTGGCTATTAGTCAGCAAGGCAAGACCGCTATCGATGAGATCCAGGCCCTTTTCGACCCACATCATTTTGCTCCAGGGCATAATGGCTTTATCCGCCTTTACAGTTTTCAGCGCTCCAAAGTAGACCTGTACTAACGGATGATTGGGGTAAGCTTTCTCAAGCGCTTCAAATTTCACCCATGCGTCATCCACTGTTCCGCCCTGGTCTTGTGAGACAGCAATAAATGCTGCGTGAGCAGCCGGGAAATCGTCTCTAAGTGCCGCATTGGCATTAGCTGTAAAGCTACTGACTAACATGATTGCTGGAATAAAAATATTTCTGATGTTCATGTAAACTCTCCGTATGAAATGACAAATTTGCTTTTGTGAGTCCAGTATAGAGTTCCTGACATCCGAAAAAAGGCGTTTGCGACCGGCTGCAGCATAGTGAGATTAACAAGGATTATTAGCGATGAATCGTTAGACCGTTTACTCCACTAAGTCCCTGGCAGGAACATGTTGGCATGCTGTGAAGTGCCAGTTGGGATTGAGGTGTGCAGAGGGGATGGTATAAGAGAGCTGCTGAATACCCCCCCAAAGTGACGAATCTGAGAGTGATTTTTTGAATAGATGCAATACAACTCCTTTCAGCTTCCTGTCAAACCAGATCGATTTTTATTTAAATTTTTTGTAATTTCATTCATGCCTGATAAACGAAAGTTTTCAAATAGAAAGTCGTGAAATTCACATGCGTTGCTATCATTTAATATTTTTTATCAAATATACTTGCAGTTGATAGTGCTTAATAGCGGC
Organism: Pseudomonadota bacterium; assembly: GCA_040386215.1. Lineage (GTDB taxonomy): Bacteria > Pseudomonadota > Gammaproteobacteria > Pseudomonadales > Cellvibrionaceae > Cellvibrio. The sequence continues at coordinate 142,573 of JAZKFX010000047.1, read as the reverse complement.
AATAGTGTCGGACATAATCTTGCTCGCATTGATGAATATATAGCCGATGCATTTCTGGCAGACGGCATTTTAATCGCTATCTTAGCCGTATTCCAGTTGTGCGTATATGTTACGTGTGGCAATAGATTTCATCGCTCAGGACAGTTGTGCAGATTAAATCACATAGGTAATTTGTAGCTGAGTAGGTCGTCTTCTAATCGTTTAATATTTTTCCGCGCAACAATATGACAAAGGCAGAGAATTTTTTTGAAATAACACAGCAAGCTAATGATTGTTTTTCGATAGCCGGTTAGCTAGTCAAAACTTCTTTCGGATTACTCGTTTTGCATGCATTTTTGTGTGCATTTAACATGGCTTGATATTTTTTGTTATTTCTCGCTTTTTGCCATACTTTATAAAAAATTTCGGCGCTCTCGGCTTTTATGTGATCTGGAGTTCCGGGTAATATTTCCCTGCCATGTGCGCCGCTTTGGCCTTTTTTATCGACGGGCACGGGGCCGTCATATTTTTTTCCACTTTTGTGGTTTGCGTATCGGCGGCTACGGGTGTATCCCATTTGCAGGAATTTCCGAGCCATATCAGCTCCGACAAAATCATCTGCATGCAGATATTGTTTAAACAAATCGTAAATTTTTTGTGAAGATATTTTGGCTAATTCAGGGTTCTTGAATTTCCAATGTGGAAGTATTTCACTTTTGTACGGCTCGACCAACAATACGCCTTGCTCGCCAATTCCAGTTCTGTAAAGTTCCGGGTGATCACGAAGATTAAGTTTTTTATAGTTAAGCGAGTAATCAAATTTTGCGAGTGGCATATATCTTTCAGTTTTTTCGCATGGTTTTTCGGGTCAGAATAAAGTTAGAATAGCATTTACTGGATTTTTCCATTGTGGCTCAACTCACTATAACGTCGAAGTTCTGACCCGCCCAGGAAAAATATTTTCTTAAATGCAAACTTAATCCTCATGACTACTATTGTCAAATACACAACAGCTATTTCAGGGGCTTTGGTATAACATTAGCCTCAACAGAAGTTGCAGTCTTGCACAGTGCTTTAAGAATCCGCAAATGGAGAAGGTTGTGTATAAGCTATTTTATTATCCAAGAAATGCGAGTTGGGCACCACATTTGGTTCTGGCTGAAATGGGAGTGGAATTTGAGTTGGTGCTTGTTGATAGAAAATCTAACGAGCAAAAATCTTCTGAATATCTCGCATTAAATCCAACGGGTCGTATTCCTACGCTTATCGATAGGGAGCTTGTTATCTTTGAGAGTGCGGCAATTTGTTTGCATCTTTGTGAAAAACATCCAGAGTCAGGTTTAATCCCTGAATTAGGTAGTCCATTGCGTGCGAAATTTTATCAGTGGTTGTTTTATTTGAATTCTACTGTCCAGCCGGAGTTAATGATTTACTTTTATCCGCAAAAACACACGGCGGGTCATGACGTTAAATCAATTGTCATAGCTCAGGAACTTCGTGTAACTGAAATGTTTTCGTTGTTAGACAAGGAGATTGAGGGGAAAAGCTTTTTAGTGGGTTCCAGTATATCTGTATGTGACTATTTTTTGTTTATGTTATGTCATTGGGCTAGCCGCTTTTCACAGCCGCCATTATCATTTGGCAATCTGGGCAGGTATTTGCGTGGCATTGCCAAGCGTGAGGCCGTGGTCGCTGTGTGTAAAATTGAAGGTACTAGTTTAGAGTTGTATCAGTAAAAATTTAAATAATTAAGTAATTAAGTTGTTTTTGTAATGATGGCTATTCTAATGTTGAACTGCAAGGGATGGAAAAGCTGGATCCCGCTCCCGTCCTCCCCTTGTCAGATGAGGGAGTTAGATATTCTTGACTCGAATTTTCCGCCTGCCAGGGAAACTTCGAGATTCTTATCTGTGTTGCTAATTTTTCAAAATGATTGGTGAATTACATTCATTAAATTTTAAGGAAGAATTATTCGATGTTTTAATGTCTCACTAGTTCACTTCATTAATTCACTTATTCTTAACTGACGTTTGTTATCTGGCATTCTCAACCTGTAGGAGAACAATTTATGAAAAAGTTTTTAGCGATATACATGGGTGGCGCATCTTCATTCGAAAAATCGGGATGGAATAATTTGAATGAACAAGAGCGCAAACAGCGTGAGCGAGAGGGTATGGAGGGGTGGCAAAAATGGACGCAAGAAAACGCGGCGTCGATTGTTGATCTTGGTACTCCATTGAGCAAAACTAAACGTATATCTGTGCAAGGCATTGTCGACACTAAAAACGAGTTAGCCGCTTATACTATTGTTCAGGCTGAATCACACGAGGCTGCTGCAAAGATTTTTGAAAATCATCCGCACTTTGCAATATTTCCTGGCGAATCCGTAGAAATTATGGAGTGTCTTCCGCTACCCGAGATGTAAGCCTGAGCTGGAGTAATGTATGACGTGAATGAATTTGGTGAAATGTGTAGGTTGGGCCGGGCCACGTTGGCTGAGGAACGAAGCCCAACACTCGCACTCGCCGTCCGCTCAATATTAACTGTCAAATAGCATGTAACTTATTTATGTTTGCGCATTTTATTTTAAGATTTACGTTGAACACGGACATGTCGGCCTTTGCAGGCCTAGCCAACGTTGCCCAACCCACAAAAAAAATGAGCGCAAATATGCGCTCATTTTTTTATTCGACCGTCACGATTACATCGCAACAAATCTATTTATTACTCAGAAATTTTACGAATTAATTTCACTTGATCTATTTCTACGCGACGGTTTGGCTTCAAACATTCAATCAACGCAGCTTTGTTTTTATCATTACATACAACGATTGGATCAGCTTCGCCTTTACCTTCAGCTACCAAACGGTCTGCATCGATACCACGGTCAACGATATAGGCTTTAACAGCTTTCGCGCGTTCTTCAGACAATTTCTGATTGTAAGTATCCGATCCAAGGCGATCAGTGTAACCAGTGATTACAACTTGCTTTGGCGAGCCTGGAGTTTTAAGTGCAGTGGCAATTTGCTCCAGTTTTGCCTGCGGCAGATTTACTGCTGAACTATCAAAACCGAATAATTCTGTTGCAGATAAAGTGTATTTTTCAAATACTGGTGCGGGTGGTTCTACTGGCGCTGGTGCTGGTGCTGGGGCAGGAGCTGGCGCTACAACTACAACAGGGGTAGGTGCTGGAGCAGCGCCAAAGCGGTAAACCAAACCAACAGAGAACAAATCAATATCCGCTTTGTGGCTGCCTGTGTCGTTGACGCGGTAACGTTCTGCTTCAACGCGCATGGATAAGGCTTCGCTAAATGCGTATTCCAAACCAACGCCTATTTTAGGATTGTTTTCACGATCGCTAGTGCTGGATTTTTCTGGAATAACAACGCCAGTGCCTGAGAAAGTGCTTCTGGTTTCGGCATGGTTAATACCCACACGGCCAAACGCAGTTAATTTGTCAGAAAGTGGTAAATACCCCACTAAATCCAGATTTATGCCTTCAACTTTAAAGTTGCCGTGAAACGTGCCGGCGCCATTAGGCAGCACATTGTTGGTGTAATCGAACTCGCCTAGATTGAAGTAACCGCCTTCAAGGGCAAAGCTTTGATTGAATTGGTATCCGCCAAAAAGTTTGTAACCTCTGTCGATAGTATTATTATTCCGTGGGCTACCAGAAGAAAATCCTGAACTCAGTTGGTCATTGGTCATTTTTGCTTCGGTAAGTTCTGCTCTACTTTGACCGATGTTGCCACCTAGGTACCAACCTTCATTCAATGTGTAATCATCTGCAAAAGCAACTTGGCTAGTCATAGCAGTAAGTGCGATAGCGCTTAAAAGGCCGGTTTTTTTAGTAAATTTCATTTGTGTGTATTCTCTGATAGTAGTTGTATAAAAATAGTTAGTTGCATAAAAGAATTGGCGAGTTTTTATATTCAGCCAACGCTATAAATTTAAGTGTTAGTGTTTTGTTATTAGAGAGTAATGCTTGTGACATGACTATCAATTGCAGCTCTTGGCGCAATATTATGCACATTGGGGTGGCGTCTCTGTTCGTTGACGCACTTTCAAAATTAAGGGCTCTATAAGATGTAGTAAATGGCTTTGTTTCTAATCTTTAAACGAATGGAAACATCGGAGAAGAGAAATAAATGAGTATAGGTGTATTGTAGGTTGGGCTGGGCCACGTTGGCCAAGCTTGCATAGGTCAACAGTTTTTGCATTTTAAAATATAGCGCGTCATGTTCGGGGGCAGGAATATTTTTTTTGGTTTGCGCTGCTAAAGGGTCATGTTGGGCTGCGCACGCTTAGCCAGTGTAGTCCGTCCGAATCTAAAAAAATGAGCGCAAATTATGCGCTCATTTTTTATCGTACAATTTATTTTTTACACGCGCCGCAAAATAAAATCTAAAAACATAAATAAATCTTAAGGTTTTTTAGACCACTTTTTATTGATTTGAATATATTGCCCCGCTTGCGTTTTTTCAATAGCCTTTTGTCCAGCCATTGCTTCCACATCAGTGAGAACAAGATTGTTATCTTTGGCGAGGCGTAAATATTGTGCATGACGCGCGTCATTAATTAGCTTAACTGTTTCCGTTGTTTCGGGGGAGGCTACTACTACGCCCAGGTAACCATCAGTTTGTTCGCCGACAAGGCCGAGAGCTTTGGCGGAACTTAAGTTGCTCATGGCCTGTTGTAGATCCATTGCCATGAGTGGCAAGGCTACAACTAATAGCAAACTGCATAGACTCAGTTTAAGAATTGTTAATGTTTTCATGGAGAACTCCTTAGCTATTCGTGGTAGTTGTTCGTGTTAGTGCGAACTAGATGTTTTGCGTATTCTTGATCCGCTTAAAACAACCCGCTGGACTTACTAAATAAATCATCTAATTGTTTGTCAACTTTAATATAAATTTCATGTTCGATTTTTACATTGAGATTAATATTGATAGGTTCGTTTGGCATCGCAAGTTTTACGGTTGGCGAGCACGCCACTAATAAACCCAGCATGACCAAGCTGATCCCTCGTAGAATAAACATAATTTCGCCCCTGTAGAAAAATTAAAATAATAAAACTTCAATAGTTATGATTTTTTAACTGTTTTTTTGGAAAATTTTACGCAGTTGTTTAACTAATAATAAAATTAAAAACATTATCAGGGTGTAGCTTCAGGACTATTTTTTTTCTGTAGGCGCTCTTGCAAACGCTTTTTAACTATATCAGTGACTTTACTACTGAGCTGGATACTGGCAAGCATTGCCGGTACATCTTCTTCAAGGTTAACATTAAAATGAACAGGCCGCCCATTTTCTAGCGCGGGGTTTTGACCTTCGAGACGCACTGATAAGAGTAGTTTACCTTTTTCATCGTAGTTCACTTCGCTAGCTAACACGGTGTAGTGAAAGTCATTTAAAGCCTCGGTAATTATTTTCATGCTCGGCTGCGTTTTTGCGATGGCCAGTGCTCGTGGAGATTGATACTTGAGTTGGCCCCCAGGCGCATTTGCCGAAACCATACCTTTCACAATGCGAATGCCTTTGGCATTAATTTCAACTGGTACTTTGCCTGAGAGTTGGCCGTTGCCTGAAAGTTCACTTGAGGGATAGTTCAGCAACAATGTTGCTAAATTAATATTATTGAGGTCCATAGTGAATTGCTGCGTATCGCGGCTGAAATCGAAATTTTGCGCTGCTGCACTAAAGGTTCCATCCATTGCATTGCCTTTAAGATATTGCAAAGCGAGTTTGCCTTGTGCGGGCTTCGCCCAACTAGCTTGATAGTTTCCTGCTGCTGATAAAGGGCCTATAACAAAACCTTTATCAACTTGCACCAGGCTGAGTTCATCGGTGGCAATCTGTAGTGTTTGCTCAAGTGTATTTATATTGAGTTCGCTATTTAGCCCTTGAAATGCAATGATGTCATAGATGCCGGTGATATCAAGCAGCTGAAGGTTGGTATTACTTTTTGTTAAGGTGTTTTTTTCCACATCAAATAGGGCGGTGCCGCTGGCATTTATTTTTCCGCGCGCCAGGGTTAGTAACGGTGGCCAGGCTTTGACTATATCGACAGCGGGGTTGGCTGCAAGTAAAAAAATACTGGGTGCTTGCCAATCCAGGTGTAGTGCAGCGGATTTGCGTTTAACTTGATGTTTAATATTGAAAGAAGTGCCTATACCTAATTCGCCCGTTGCCGCAAAATCCTCTAGTGAACCTTGAGCTTTCCCTTGCCATTGCCACGCTTTGGGATGGACTTGTGCATGCGTTAATTTTCCTACCTTGAGTGAAGCATCGCCATTGAATTTTAATTGCGGCCAAATAGTAGCGCCATTGGCTTGCCATTCTCCAGTGGCTTGTAAATCTAAACTGGCATTATCTAATTGCAATCCTGCGACCGGTTTTAGTTGTTTTGCTTTTGCTGTTAACTCAAGCTGCTCAAGCGTTATTTTTTTTGCAAATATATCGACGAGTAAATTTCCCGCGAGCTGTGTTTGCAATGCACCTCGACTGCTGCCAGAAAAGGTTACTGGCAATGCGGCAAGATTGGCTGCCTCTTTTACTTTAGAATTAATTTTTATGTGTACTGTATCGGCTTGCACACCTAGCGTTTGTAAATTTTCTGGAATGACTAAATGATTGGCGTTTACTTCCGCAGCTAGTTCGTAGTGGTTCAATTGCCCTGCAGTCATATCCAATGCAATGCTTGCTTGTCCGGAAAACTCTCCGAGATCGACAATTGTGATGGGTTGTGTGATTTTTGTGTCCGATAATAAATTGCCGGTCAGTGCCTTTTTCCATTCAGCGGTGCTGGCTGCACTGGGTACTTTTATTAGAGGTGCGAGTGCTAGCTGCCATGAATTTTTTAAACTTAGGGTTGGGGTATTTATTTTTTCTGGATCTGTTGCGGCTGTCGCTTGCGCGCTCGGTTGCTGCGCAAGCTTGATGTTCCACTGGGATAAATAATCTAGCCACCAGGCATCGGGGTAAGCTGCTGAACCTTCCAAACTTCCAAACCAATAAGTTTCATTGATTTTTTGTAAGTGAGTAGTAAATTGCAGATTTACACTTTGATCTACGGTAAATGTTGCGTCCAGCTTTGGCAGGTTTTGGTTAACGCTATAAAGTGCATTTACTTTTAATTGATGTTGCGGGTGCAGCGCGTCACCTGGGCTGGCTTGTAAATCTAAACTCATGCCGGTAACAACGAGTCCAGTTTTTATTTTTAATAACTTTGCGTTTCCTGCGAAAGAGCATTTAGTAGCAGGGCAATGCAATTTTAGTAAAAATTGTTGGATATGAATTTGTTTTGGCAAGCTTGCTGGAACTGACCATGTTGCTGGCAGAGTCAAAGGCGTTTGCGATGTATCTTGCGGCGAAGCATTTTCTTTTGCTAATTCATTGAGTTGTGCATGTTCAATGGTGATGGTATTAAGTTCCGGCGAAAACCAGCGTGGCCATTGCCAGTCAATATGAACATTCTGCAGCGCTATCACTTCTTGTTTCTTTTCGGTCTCGTATACGAAAGACAAATGCGAAAATTTTATTTCATGCAGATTTAACGTTTGTAATTCATAACTAAATTTTTCTATCTGCAAACTACTCAGCACGCGATTGAACTGCCAAACGCCGCTGATGACTAACGCGATTAGTAAAAGTGTTAAAGTGGAAATTATCGAAAACCATTTACGCATAATATATTGTCAATTATCTGGGGCGATTAGGTTAACAGAAAATCCTTTGTAACATGTGTAGTCGTTGTCTTGCCAAGGTTATTTCTTTTTTTAAAAGTAGATGTGTAATTCTGTATAGAAACATTTTATTCATTATTTCCTCAATGCAGGTCATACATATAACAAAGTGTTCTCATTATTACTCCGAAACAGGTGTGGAAGATTTTGGTATAAATTTAAATCGGCAGACATTGTCGCCAGTTGCCATGCATGTTTGATGATCGACATCACTGTTAGTAAAAGCGGAAAGTAAAGCCCGGTCAAACTCGCATATGTCAGGGTCTTTTATGGCGAGATTATGAAATACGCAGTTGCTAGCCTCTATTAATGGAGGTATCTCTGTTGATGGAATTATCTCTACCGATGGAATTCGGGACTCCAAACTTTCCTCTACTCGAGTAGCATCATAGCCAAGTTGCTCCATATGTTCTGAAAGCTTCGTAATAATCTGCGTTGGGTTGGTTAATTCCGGATGCTGCTTGCGCAAGTTCGTACCGATTGCGGTTCCTATCCCCTTAAGTCTTTCGCGATGCCGTTCGGCGCCAGTTTCCTGTTTTATTGATTCAAGTACCAGCTCCGCAATCCAGGAGTAATGGCGGGGGAACAACTCTCTACCTTTGGGCGAAAGTATATATAGCTGTTCTGGCCGCCCCCCGGACGCCCGGCTTATGCCAAGGTGCACCAGGTCATCTTTCTCAAGCGCACTCAGATGCTGGCGAACGGCTGTTCGAGTGATTTTCAGCGCTTGGCTAAGTTGATCGATGGTCATCCCGCCTTTATTTTTCAACAACATACGCAGCAATTCTTGCTGCCGAAAACCAAGAACTTCAATCATGACTTGTCTCGTTAAGTTAAGATCGCATCGAAATGACACAAATGTATGCCATATATGCTTCATCGGTCAATAAATACTTATGACATATAAATATTGCAAAAGTGTTTTAAGTGTTTTAGCATGAGTTCGTTGCCATTAGGTAGCCTAATAATTACGTAGCTTATTTTGGAGAGATTTTATGAAACATATCATTCGTACTGCGGCCATGACTGCTGCCTTAGTTTTAACCACTTCAACTCTCAGTAACGCAGCAATGGCTGAAAAAGAGCACGCACATGTTGTTACCGCGGCCGCTACGGCAGTGAGTGCGACACAAATAAATACCCAGGGGGTGTTACGGGACCTCTGGGTCGAACACGTTTTCTGGGTGCGCAATTACGTTATCGCCAGTAAAGCAAGCGATGAAAACCAACGCAAAACTGCTACGGATCAAGTGCTAGCGAATGCCACTGCTATATCAGGTGCGATTGCTTCTTACTACGGTAAAGCGGCTGGAGATCAAATGTTAAATTTATTGGCTGGTCATTGGGGTGCAGTGAAAGATTATTCCGATGCGACTTTTGCCAAGGATGCAAAAGCTCAACAGAACGCAACTGAAAAGTTGGTGGCCAATGCCAAGCAGATTGCTGCCTTCCTCGCTAAAGCCAACCCTAATTTGCCTGAAGCTACTTTGGTAGGCTTGTTATCAAGCCATGGTGCACATCATCTAGCCCAAGCACAGCAAATTTTTAAAGGTGATTTTAAAGCTGAGGCGACCACCTGGACGGAAATGAGGGTCCACATGTTTATGATTGCAGATGCATTAACCGGCGCGTTAGCCAAACAGTTCCCGGAAAAATTTATTTAAAAAGCTTTTACTTAAAACTTTATTTTAATAACAAAGTACGAATAAAAATCGTGGCGAGCCGCCAGTGCATCATCACGATTTCTTCACATCCTGGTTTGTTACCCTAATAGTCCCTAACTGGCGCTCGCTTGCAGCAACCAGGACAATTATTATTGCCAAAAAAATATCGCTGTTTGCGACAACTAGCGGTGTGATATCTGCAGTAAGTTAGGAAGATATTTGCAGCAATTTCAGCAATTCAGGTTGATGCTGTTCCGGCAATAAATCGGCAAGCGAATACTGATCAAGTGCTTTGAAAAACGCTTCAAGCGCCTCCGTAAATACCATTTTTAAATGGCAGGCCGGTGTGATAATGCAACCAATGCCGCCTTTAAAACAGTCGACAAGTGCATCTTGCTCAGTCTCTCTTACCAGCTTGCCGATATTAATATTTTTGGCATCACCCTTTAAACGCAAGCCACCATTTTTGCCACGCTGTGCGACGAGGTAGCCCTTAATATTCAATTCCTGAACCACTTTCATCAGATGGTTTTTGGAAATGCCATAACAATCCGCGATCTCGCGAATAGTTGATTGTGTTTCGCCTTTCGCTGCAAGGTAAATAAGCACACGTAGTGAATAATCTGTGTAGCGGGTTATATACATGTTTTCCTCGTTAACCCGGGCGACCGTCCACACGTGGTTTGCTGAGAATAGGCCAGTAAATGATTGCGAATGCACAAAAAGCTAATGTCCAGGTGATCGCGGAAAACATTAACTCAAATTCAGCAATTCTAGAGCTGTTAATATGCGACTGATAGCGGCAAGTGTAATGGTGTAATAAATAAAAATAGCAAACGGTGGCAAGCTAAGTGGGCGACCCGTGTGGCCCAGTGCAACGCGATTCATTACTCTGATAATCAAGGTAGCAATCAACTCACGCTCCACATTGCTATTCTCCCTGCCAGCCATAAAAGCACCAGAGCCAATAAGGCCCTCTCGACACGGGTCATCATTTGGATTGTCACCACGCTTGGCCATTTTTGCCATAAATAATTTGCTGATACTTGATCTGAAACAAGAAAGCCCTTTAAAGATGCAATATAAATGAATCTTTATATGATAATTACACTTTACATAGGGTAGGTTTTTAAATCGGTTCACTTGCCATTCGTTATTGGATTATTTCGCTTAACAATCTGGAGATAGGATATGGCTCAATATCGCAAATTATGGTGGCTGCTAATTGCCATTTTAATTTTTACCTTTTCGATCCTTGGCTATTTTGGCCGCGAAGTTTATCGTAAGGCACCACCTATTCCCGGGCAGGTAGTGAGTGAAGGTGGTCAGGTTCTAATGACGCATACCAGCATTCTCGATGGCCAGACAGCCTGGCAATCCGTGGGTGGTATGCAATTGGGATCGATCTGGGGTCACGGTGCCTATCAAGCGCCAGATTGGACCGCCGATTGGCTGCACCGCGAGTTAACAGCGTGGCTGGAGCTGGCGGCACAGGATGAATATGGCAAAGCTTACGCCGGGCTAAATGGCGCACAGCAAAACGCATTGCAATATCAGCTGAAGACTAGCTATCGCAACAATACTTACAATGCGGTCACTGATTCATTGCTGGTTTCAGATCGACGCGCAAAAGCCATTCAGCAAACAGCAAATTATTACAGCAGCTTATTTAGTGCAGAACCCGCACTGCAAAAAACCCGCGAACATTATGCGATGAAGGAAGATACTTTGCCGGACCCGGAGCGTCGCGCACGGCTTACCGAGTTTTTCTTTTGGACCGCCTGGGCTGCAGCCACCGAGCGCCCTGAAGGTGGATCGACTTATACCAACAATTGGCCCCACGAACCCTTAATCGACAATAAGCCCACCGCTGAGAATATTGTGTGGTCCATTGTCAGTATTATTTTATTGATTGCCGGTGTCGGCGGTTTGATTTGGGCCTGGGCATTTTTGCGCAAGCAAGACCAACACGAGCCTGTAGCACCGGCGCAAGATCCACTGAGTCTGGTTGTTCTAACCCCTTCGCAGCGCTCTCTCGGTAAGTATTTATTGTTAGTGGTGGTCTTGCTTTGTTTTCAAATTTTTCTCGGTGCGTTTACTGCGCACTACACGGTAGAGGGACAACAATTTTATGGAATCAATACTTCGCAATGGTTTCCTTACTCGTTGACGCGTACATGGCATATTCAAGCAGCGTTATTTTGGATAGCAACTGGTTTTCTGGCGGCAGGTTTATTTCTTGCCCCGATTATTAATGGTGGTAAAGATCCTAAATTCCAAAAGCTCGGGGTGAACATTTTATTTTGGGCACTGGTCGCGGTAGTGGTGGGTTCGTTTATCGGAAACTTTTTGGCTATCGCACATATTATGCCCGCCAACCTCAATTTCTGGTTAGGTCATCAAGGCTATGAATATGTAGATTTAGGGCGCATTTGGCAGATCGGAAAATTCATTGGTATTATGCTGTGGTTAGTGTTGATGTTGCGCGGTATAGTCCCTGCGCTTTATAAGCCGGGCGATAAAAATTTACTCGCACTGCTGACTTTTTCAGCTACCGCCATAGGTTTGTTTTACGGTGCCGGCTTTTTCTACGGTGAGCGTACGGTGCTTTCAGTCATGGAGTATTGGCGTTGGTGGATCGTCCATTTATGGGTAGAAGGATTCTTTGAAGTATTTGCGACTACTGCATTAGCTTTTATTTTTTGCAGTATGGGTTTGGTATCGCGCAGGCTCGCGACAACGGCGAGTTTAGGTTCAGCTTCGCTGTTCATGTTGGGCGGCATTCCAGGTACTTTCCATCATTTATATTTTGCCGGAACCACCACGCCGGTGATGGCCGTGGGCGCAACATTTAGTGCATTGGAGGTGGTGCCTTTAGTAGTGCTCGGGCATGAAGCCTGGGAACATTGGCAATTAAAAAAACGCGCCTCCTGGATGCAAAATGTTAAATGGCCACTCACATTTTTTATCGCCGTAGCTTTCTGGAATATGCTTGGTGCTGGTGTATTTGGTTTTATGATCAATCCACCGGTAGCGCTTTATTACATTCAAGGCCTTAATACCACGGCGACTCATGCCCACGCTGCGCTCTTCGGTGTTTATGGTTTTCTTGCGTTGGGTTTTGTACTCCTGGTCTTGCGTTACATTCGTCCGCAATTGGTGTTCAGTGAGAATCTTATGAAGCTGGGTTTTTGGGGGCTTAATGGTGGTTTGGCGTTAATGTTATTCACCAGTTTATTACCCATTGGTTTGATCCAGTTTTATGCCAGTGTTTCGCAAGGCTTATGGTACGCACGCAGTGAAGCTTTTATGCAGCAAGATTTATTGCAAACCCTGCGCTGGGTCCGCACCATTGGCGATGTCGTTTTCATGGTGGGAGCATTGGCCGTGAGTTGGCAAGTTGTTAAAGGTTTGTTTTTTAGTGACTCTGCTGCAATTGTAGACGTTGATTCCGTTGCAACAAAAACGAAAAAAGTTGTTGCAGCGTTGTAAAAAGAGTCAGTTGAATAGAAGATCGGATTTCTTTAGAGAGATCCGATTTTTTTTGCATTTCATTTCTTCTTTCAATTGATATAAGCTGTTGCGCGCACTGCATTTGCTGTATTCTCGCCCGCTGAAATTTTCGGGTTTAACTTAACAGAAGTATGAGTGTCGCTACATATGCAAGGAAATATTCCAATCAGCAACCGCCTTAATGGATTAGATACTCTCCGCGCTCTTGCCATCATAATAGTTTTGCTTTTCCACTATTTGGTTGTGGTTTCAAATGAAAACACATTTGGCTACGCAACTCGAATTGGCTGGATGGGTGTCGATCTATTTTTTGTACTAAGTGGGTATTTAATTGGCAATCAAATTTTATCCGCTATAGCGAATAGGGAAAACTTTTCACTTAAGAGTTTTTATATCCGACGTTTGTTGCGCACACTGCCAAATTATTATGCTGTTTTTGCACTGTACTTTATATTTCCAGCACTCCTCACGGGTTTAACCACTGCACCCGTATGGAAGTTTTTAACATTCACCCAAAATTTTGAATTTCGTCCATTTGCAACATTTTCGCACTCGTGGTCTTTGTGTATAGAAGAACAATTTTATCTGGTCTTCCCTCTTGTTTTTATTTTGCTTGCTAAAACCAAGCATTTTGTAACATGGGCGTGGCTAGCAATTATTCTCGGTATGTTTTTGGGCTTGGGTATTCGACTTTATGTTTGGTATACCTATGGCGAATCCAGCATGGATGTGCGTGACTATTATCAACATATTTATTATTCAAGCTTCACTCGCTTTGACGAGCTATTGCCCGGTATTGCCATTGCAATGATGAAAAATTTTCACCCTGCGCAATTTTTAAAAATGCTAAAAAATTCCAATCTGGTTTTTGCGGCTGGTGTAGTGATTATTGGTATTCTTTTTTACCTATTTCCTCACTATCACTCGACGAAAGAGCATGGCTATAACTTTTTCCTGAGTACATTGGGTTATTCGTTCGTGGCTATTGGGTTTTCTTTGATAACATTTGCTGCTCTTTCACCTGCAAGTGTTGTCGGGAAAATGCGGTTTCCAGGGGCTGCACAACTCGCGCTTTGGTCTTACGCTATCTATTTAATTCATAAGCCGTTGTTCAAGCTGCTGATTGATCCTCTCACAGGCATGAATGTTGATGTGAAATCACCCATAGGTGTGGGAATCATTATGGGGTTAAGTCTGATGGCAGGTTGGCTGCTTTTTAAGTTTGTTGAAACCCCGTTTATGAATATACGGACAAAATATTTTCCAACGAATAATTTTAAAGTTGGACAAGTGTAAAAGTACCGATTGAGAGTGAATAATATCGCTTTTGTAGCGAATGGAGCGGTTTTAATGAAAGGTATAAAAGTGCACGGACTCAGTTTTATAACTAGAAATAAAGCTTAAGAGGTGTTCAGCGTCCTTTATAAATAAGCTTTTGTAATAATTGCGCATTCGTTAAAGCGCCTTCCATAGTATTGTTAAAATAAACGTACACATCTTTTCCTACTTGACTACAAATGTTAATACGATTTGCATATTTCTGAATAAATTCTGTTGTGTAACTTCCTTTGTAATTTCCTGTAGGGCCATGAAATCTGAAGTAAAAAAATTGCGTTGGTTGATAATCTATCGGGGTTTTAGAAGCTGGCATGTCATGGAGGACCAGAGAAGCTTTATATTGATCAAGCAGGCTGTAGAAATAATTTTTATACCAACTGGTGTGCCTTAACTCAATTGCCAGTTGCCACTGCGCATTTTCATTTAATTGATCTAAACGTTGGAGAATTGCCTCAACTTTTTTTTCATATTCAGAGGTAATACTTGCAGGGAACTGTAGTAGCAAGCAACCGCTCTTATTTCCCAGATTATTGGCTGCATGCATAAAAAAATCTATATCGGCCAGCGTGTAGTCAAGTTTCTTTGCATGAGTAATGCCGCGCCACAGTTTAACGGTAAATTTAAAATTATCTCGAACTTCGGTTGCCCATTTTTCAAAAGTGGCTGGCAGGGGTATTTTGTAAAAGGAGCTATTTATTTCTAATGTATTAAATAGGGAGCTGTAATAATGCAATCTGCTACCGGACCGGAATTCTTCGGGGAAGCTTGACTTGGCTCCGGGGAGTACAATCCCACTGGTACCGATTCGAATAATTCCTGGCGATGTAGAGTTCATTTGATTGTCTCGCATATTATTTAATGACTTTCGAATATTTTTTCCCTACATAAGTATTTGAACGAAGTCGAGCACCTTATCAGTCGTAATATTTAAAATATAATCCAGGCTATTTATGGGATCGGTGTTCCAGCAAACACACTTAGGCGCAAGATTTTATTGGCTATCTAACAATTACAGTAGGTTTACGGGGCTACTCACGTATTTGGCATAAGGGGATAGCGAGGTCAGCCTGCGCACTAATTTATTATTCTTGTGTTTCATCAAGGATTTTTTGACGCTCCTCGTCAGTTTTTTTTAATAGCTGTTCTGTGTTTTTGGCTTTTTGTAGGGTCTGTTCCTGGGCGGTTGTGAGTATGCCTTCAGGTTTTTTATCGTCTTTTGGTGGCGAGCAGCTTAAAGCAATACTGGCAACTAAAAATATGAAGGTCAGTGTTGTTTTCATAATTTGATCTCACTGGTGATGGATATACAAGTCATATCTAGCATAGCTTAGCGTGAGCGTAATAAATGCTGTCGGCTGAAAAATAGTGAATTAAACCGAAAAATTATCAGTGTCTGGCAATTGCTCCTGAAGGGTTCTGCTAATGCATTTCCATATGAACATACGCATAGATGAAAGTTAAGAAGTACTCTTTTCTTTGTATAATTTTTTAGCCTGGACTTTTACCGCAATATGGTTTCCACTCTGCAAATAAACTCACCTTCCGCAACGCGAGTATTTAATTCGTCGCCAATGTTGATTTGGGATGTGCTGATAACAGGAATTTCTGATCCTAAGGGAGTAACTAAGGCGTAGCCACGGTCAAGGGTTTTTAGCGGGCTGAGTGTATTGAGCATGCGTACCGCTGCATTAAATTTTTGTCGTTTTTGTGCGAGAGTAAATTGTTGGGCTTTATTGAGATTCTGTTCTGCTTGTTGTAAACGAAGCTTCAAGTGTTGCAGCCGTAGTTCGGGGTGCAAGGGTTTTTGACGGATAATTAAATTATCTAAACGATTGCGATAGGCGGTAAGTATTTTCTGTGTCGTATTCTTTAAGCGCAACTCAAGCGAATCCAGACGCTGCGCTTGCTGCTCCAGTTTTTGTTTTGGGTGGCGCAAACGCGAACGCAGCCAATGTAATTTTTGTTGGAGGTGTTGCAGCTTTCGCGCGATGGCTTCTTCAAGTAAAACCTCCAAACCAATAAATCTATCCAGCCATTCATCGCCATCAGGAGTGATTAATTCCGCAGCGGCAGAAGGCGTAGGTGCGCGCATGTCGGCTACAAAATCTGCAATACTGAAATCCACTTCATGGCCTACCGCGCTGACTATAGGTAATTCGCTGGCGTAAATAGCGCGTGCAACTATCTCTTCATTGAATGACCATAGGTCTTCAAGTGAACCGCCACCGCGCGTTAATATGATGACATCGAATAATTTTTCATCTGATAAGTGTTCGCTTGAGACATTTGTATAGTTTAACTTGTCATTTGCCAGTCGAGCGCGGTTTGCAAGTGAAATGGCTTTAACAATTTGTGCTGCTGATTCTTTACCTTGTACTGCAATGGGAATGATAGTGACGGGAATGCTGGGGAAGCGTCGTGCCAATACATTTAAAATATCGTGAATCGCCGCACCTGTGGGCGAGGTTATAACGGCGATATGTCTGGGTAATGTTGGTAAGGGTTTTTTGTGGTGTTCGTCAAACAAGCCTTCGCTGGCGAGTTTTGCTTTAAGTTCGTCGAAGGCGCGTTGCAGTGCACCCGCACCTGCTTCTTCCATGTGCTCGGCGATAAGTTGGTAATCGCCCCGGCCTTCATACAAGCTGACGCGTGCGCGCAGTAAAACATGTTGACCTTGCTGGGGTTTGAAGCGCACCGCCATATTGCGATTGCGAAACATCGCGCAGCGCACTTGGGCATCGTTATCTTTTAGCGTGAAATACCAATGGCCGGAGGAGGGAACAGAGACGTTGGAGAGCTCGCCTTCTACCCACAGCAATGGCATATGGGTTTCCAAAAGTTGTCGAGCGCGGCGATTAAGCTGGCTAACCGTAATAATGTCGCGTTCGCTGCTGATATTGAATAAGTCGGGATTCATCATGCGGGCATTTTAGGTTAACTGATTCCTAAGGAATAGCCTTAAGAGACCAGGAGCAGATAATAAGTTGAGAGGTTATAGTAGCAGCTTGAAATAGCCTCCGACCGTCAGGAATAGTCTTAACTATTTCCCCCTAAAGCCTTCATTATTCACCTCTGTTTTTAATAATGTTAACGAATGCCCGCATAAAACAACCCTCTTGCGTACCGCTGGGCCCTATCGCGCTAAGGTTTAGGTTTACCCTCGGGAGCTAAGTCGCTATAATTCTTCGTTATTTTTCACTTTGGTTTAAGGTTGGTTGTTATGTTGCGAATTGCTGAAGAAGCCCTAACGTTTGATGATGTCTTGTTGGTGCCCGGTTATTCCGATGTAACGCCGAAGGATGTATCGTTAAAAACGCAGTTAACGCGCACTATCCATTTGAATATTCCCCTGATTTCTGCGGCCATGGATACAGTCACCGAAGCGCGTTTGGCCATTGCTATTGCGCAGGAAGGTGGCATCGGCATCATTCATAAAAGTATGTCCATCGAAGAACAGGCTGCTGAAGTCCGCGCGGTGAAGAAATTTGAAGCGGGTGTGGTGAAGGACCCTATCACCATTGAATCCAGCGCTAAGGTTCGCGATCTGATTGCATTAACTCGCAAGAATAATATTTCTGGCGTTCCGGTAATGGATAAGGGCGATTTGGTGGGGATTGTTACCGGCCGTGATGTGCGCTTTGAAACCAACCTCGATGCCTCGGTTTCCAGCATTATGACTCCCAAGTCGCAGTTAGTTACCGTAAAAGAAGGCGCTTCCTCAGAAGAAGTTCGCAACCTGTTGCACAAACATCGCATCGAAAAAGTGTTGGTGGTTAACGACAATTTCAAGTTGCGTGGTTTGATTACCGTTAAAGATATGAACAAAGCCGAGCGTTTCCCCAACGCCTGTAAAGATCCTGAAGGTCGTTTGCGTGTAGGCGCAAGTGTCGGCACCAGCCGCGATACGGATGATCGTGTTGCCGCATTGGTTGAAGCCGGTGTGGATGTGTTGGTAGTCGATACCGCCCATGGCCACTCCAAAAATGTACTGGATCGCGTGCGCTCCATCAAAACAAAATTTCCTGATATACAAGTTATCGGCGGCAATATCGCCACTGGTGACGCAGCGCTTGCCTTGGTTGCAGCCGGTGCGGATGCAGTAAAAGTCGGTATAGGCCCGGGTTCTATCTGCACCACGCGTATTGTGAGCGGTGTCGGTGTACCGCAAGTATCTGCCATTGCGAATGTAGTCGCTGCGTTAAAGGGTACGGGTGTACCTGCCATTGCCGATGGTGGAATTCGCTACTCAGGCGATATCGCTAAAGCGATTGTGGCTGGGGCTCATGCAGTCATGATGGGTTCGATGTTTGCTGGTACTGAAGAAGCACCCGGTGAAGTGGAATTGTTTCAAGGCCGTACTTATAAAGCATATCGCGGTATGGGGTCACTCGGCGCCATGGCGCAAACCCAGGGTTCCAGTGATCGTTATTTCCAGGATGCCAATGAAGGTGCAGAAAAATTAGTACCGGAAGGTATCGAAGGCCGTGTACCTTACAAAGGTTCATTGAGTGCAATAGTGCATCAAATGATGGGCGGTGTTCGTTCAGCTATGGGTTACACCGGCTGTGCCGATTTGGAAGCTATGCGTAACAAACCAGAATTTGTCCGTGTTACTTCTGCAGGTATGGGCGAGAGCCATGTACACGATGTACAAATTACCAAAGAAGCGCCGAATTATCCGGTGGGCGGACGTTAGTTTTCTAATATTTTTATTCTGATAAAAACTCGGGTTCGCCCGAGTTTTTTCATTTAACTGAATTCATTTTTATTTATTTCTTTTTTATTTATCTTTGTTTATTTTTTAGGAACTAGCATGACTCACGATATTCACGCACAGCGCATTCTTATTTTGGATTTCGGTTCGCAATACACGCAGCTTATTGCCCGGCGTGTGCGTGAGATAGGTGTGTTTTCTGAAATTCGCGCGTGGGATATGAGCGAAGCTGAAATTCGCGCCTACAATCCGCGCGGTATTATTTTGGCAGGTGGCCCCGAATCCGTTACTGAAGAAAATTCTCCGCGTGCCCCGGAAGTTGTTTTTACTCTGGGTGTTCCAGTGCTGGGAATTTGTTACGGCATGCAAACCATGGCGGTGCAAATGGGCGGCATGGTTGAGTCTTCCGATATTCGTGAATTTGGTTATGCACAAGTTAAGGTGCTTGGTGAAAGTACATTGTTAAAAGATGTGAAGGATGATATCGACGGCGAAGGTAATTCTTTGTTGGATGTGTGGATGAGTCACGGCGATAAAGTGACTAAAATGCCAGCGAATTTTAATATCCTTGCTTCCACGCCATCTTGTCCTATCGCCGGTATGTATGACGAGGCCAAAAAGTTTTACGGTATTCAGTTTCATCCCGAAGTTACTCATACCTTACAAGGTAAGCGCATTTACGAACATTTCGTTGCAACTATTTGTGGCTGCGAATCTTTATGGACACCAGCGAATATCGTTGAAGATGCGATTAAAAAAGTACGTGCTCAAGTAGGTAGTGACAAGGTGTTGCTCGGCCTTTCGGGTGGCGTGGATTCATCGGTCGTTGCCGCACTGCTACATAAAGCTATCGGGAATCAACTCACCTGTGTTTTTGTCGACAATGGCTTATTGCGCAAAAACGAAGGCGATCAAGTGATGGATATGTTCGCCAAAAATATGGGGGTGCGGGTTATCCGCGCTGATGCTCAGGAACAATTTTTAAGTAAATTAATTGGCGAAAAAGATCCTGAGAAAAAACGCAAAATTATTGGCGGTACTTTCATCGATGTTTTCGATACTGAAGCAACCAAATTAAAAGATGTGAAGTGGCTTGCGCAAGGTACTATTTATCCGGATGTTATTGAATCTGCTGCCGCTAAAACCGGCAAAGCCCATGTTATTAAATCGCATCACAATGTCGGAGGTTTACCAGACGACATGGCTTTTAAATTAGTAGAGCCACTGCGTGAATTATTTAAAGACGAAGTGCGTGCAATCGGTTTGGAATTAGGTTTGCCCTACACCATGGTGTATCGCCACCCGTTCCCCGGTCCTGGCTTGGGAGTGCGTATACTCGGCGAAGTGAAAAAAGAATATGCGGATATATTGCGTGAAGCTGATGCAATTTTCCTCGAAGAATTACACGCTGCTGATTGGTATCAAAAAACCAGTCAGGCTTTCGCTGTTTTCTTACCGGTAAAATCAGTAGGTGTCGTTGGTGACGCACGTCGTTACGAGTGGGTTATCTCTTTACGTGCAGTGGAAACGGTAGATTTTATGACGGCACGTTGGGCGCATTTGCCATATGAATTATTAGAGAAAGTATCTAACCGAATTATCAATGAAATTTCTGGTGTGTCGCGCGTTTGTTATGATGTGTCGAGCAAACCACCTGCGACTATTGAATGGGAATAAAAAATTATAGTCATTGATTTGATAAAGTATTTTTCCTTTATATAAGTTCTGCTCTGTTATTTAAATCCGCTTTTTTAGAGGCGTTCAGATTTTACGAACGTCTCTAAAAAGTTGATTCTAGTCATTCGATTTCATGAGTAAAAAACCAATCATCTATCCATTTTTTCATGGTTAGCATTTAGCTGCTCTGGATTGGGGCATTATGTCGTCAAAAAAATATGGGGTTTGATGGCGGTTTTTGTAAAAGCTATTTGCTGATAATTGCATCGCTACCCTTCGTTATAATTGTTATTTAAATTAAGAAAAAATTAAGAATTTGAAGCCTTATTAAAGAATATTGTTGGCGCCTAGGTTTCATATTATTGCGAAATAGCATTAACCAGAGCAAAGTTGAGATAAAGCAGAAAAGGATGAGCGAAAAATCTACACTTCCAGTAAAAATAAAATAATAATAATGACGCGATTGTAAATTTTATTCTGATTTTATTTGTAAAAAGTTCGATCGAATGATCGAATTTTTTGTAGCTTTAATCACTCGTGTTGGTTAAATTTCCCGTGTCTTGAAACATTCAGCTGATGTTGTTTTTCTTGAACAATTACAGCCCCTGATTGTTCGCTAAAATATAATCTCAAAAAATTAATTATAAATACAATAAAGGAAATAGAGCACAATGACAGTGGAACAACCACACCTCTCACATCCGAAGTATCGCCCGGATATTGACGGCTTACGAGCTGTCGCCGTGTTAGCGGTTGTCGCTTTTCACGCATTCCCGAGTTCGTTAAAAGGCGGGTTTATTGGTGTTGATGTATTTTTTGTAATCTCAGGTTATCTCATATCCACGATTATTTTTGAGAGTTTGGATAGAGGTGCTTTTAGCTTCAGAGAATTTTATGCCCGCCGCATTAAGCGCATCTTTCCTGCACTTATTCTGATATTGGTAGCTTGTTTTACTTTTGGTTGGTTTGCTTTACTTGCTGATGAGTTTAAGCAATTACAAAAGCATATTGCGGCTGGTACCAGCTTTGTTTCGAACCATGTGTTGTGGAGTGAGGCCGGTTACTTTGATAACTCAGCTGAAACCAAGCCGCTGCTACATTTGTGGAGCTTGGGTATAGAAGAGCAATTTTATATTGTTTGGCCGCTCTTGTTATGGTTTGCC
This sequence comes from Pseudomonadota bacterium, assembly GCA_040386215.1. Lineage (GTDB taxonomy): Bacteria > Pseudomonadota > Gammaproteobacteria > Pseudomonadales > Cellvibrionaceae > Cellvibrio. The sequence continues at coordinate 120,780 of JAZKFX010000047.1, read as the reverse complement.
TGGAAGCGAAAATTTAATCTTTTAACAATTACAATTCTTGTTGCTATTGTTTCGTTTGTTTTGAATCTCAGGGGTATTAAACAAGATGTTGTTGCCACCTTTTATTCCCCGCAAACAAGATTTTGGGAATTGTTATGTGGAAGTTTACTGGCTTGGGTCTCCTTGTATAAGAAGGGCACATGCACCAACAGCAAAAATAAAATTGATGGTTGGCTGTCTTTGATTGTTTATAGTGAGAAACAAAAGGCAGATGGTAAGACTTTATCCAATACTCTCTCGTTTATCGGGTTATTCCTGTTGATGTATGGATTCTGGCAAATTAACAAGGAATTAACTTTTCCGGGTATGTGGGCTTTAGTTCCAGTAATAAGTGCTGTACTAATAATTGCAGCAGGCCCTAACGCTTGGGTTAATCGCACAATCTTGTCAAACAAGCTTGCTGTTTGGTTTGGGTTAATCAGCTTTCCACTGTACTTATGGCACTGGCCGTTACTGTCTTTTCCCAGAATAGTTGGCAGTGAAATACCAAGTACCAACATCCGTATTGCGGCTGTTGCGCTATCAGTTTTATTTGCCTGGCTGACTTATAAGCTTATCGAGCGTCCAGTGCGACTGGGTAAGCACGAAAAGGCTAAGGTTATAGTTCTTGTCGTTCTTATGGTATTCGTTGGCGGTGCTGCTTACTACGGGTTTCGGTTCAATATCCAATCACCTGCTGCAAAAAAAATTCTTCATAATTCCAGTCAACTAGGATGGGAGATTCCTGTTGGCAATGATAAACAAATAGCCCTTTGTCGCAGTATGTTCCCTGATAGATTAACCATCTCGTCAACCATAAGAGACGATAATTTCTGCTACCTCCAAAAAGACGGCTCACCTAATGTGCTATTAATAGGCGATAGTATGAATTTAAGTTTGTTTCCCGGTTTAGCAGAATACGATGATATGAATACTCTAGTGCTTTCTGCGAGCTTGGCGGCACCATTCTATAATGTTCGCGTTACCGATATCGGTGACGAAATCAGGCTTAACAATTATTTGATGACCAATCAAGCGCTTGATTACGCTGTCACTCAGCAAGATATAAAAGTTGTAGTTCTTTCATCTTTGGCACTTGCGAGCGTTACCGATCCTAATAATTCAATCAAGATTTGGGATATTTATAATCTGGAAAGATCTGATGCGCATCAGATCTTTCTCGAGGCGATGTCCAATACATTGCAGAAACTTACAGCGGCCGGTAAGCGCATCATTTATGTATTGCCAAACCCAACTCTGCGCTACGACCCAAAATCATGTTTAGCTAATTTAAGACCAATCACGCTTTCTAACAATAAAAAGTCCTGCTCCAGAACACTAGAGAGTGTTAATTCCGAATATCTTATCTATAGGAATTGGGTTACAGACGTTTTGAACAATTTTCCGGAAGTTATTGTGTTTGATCCTGCTCCATTGTTCTGTGATAAAAATGATTGTTATGGAGCTATGGATGGGGGTGTTCTTTATAGAGACGATAATCATTTAAGTATCAATGGATCAAATCTTGTTGCCCCTCAACTTCACAGTTTAATTATTGCTGAGCTCAAGCGTTAGGCATTTATATAGTGTAACCAAGAATTCGCTTGAGCCTATAAGCAAAAAGCCGATCATTTGATCGGCTTTTTTACACGTTTTGATTGATTAGCTAAAGTTTTGTCAGCTCTAAAATAAATTTCCATTCTGCTGTTGTAACAGGCTGTGTAGATAACCGACTTTGTTTTAACAAAACCATTTCTTGCAGCGTGGGCTGTTGCTTTAGTTCTGCCAGGGATATTAACCGTGGAAATATTTTCTGTACTTGAATATCCACCGAAACCCAGCGCGGGTGTTCGGGCGTAGATTTTGGATCGTAATAATCACTTTCAGGATTAAATTGCGTAGGATCGGGGTAAGCGGTTTTCACAACTTTTGCTGTGCCGACTATTCCGACGTTTTTACAGCTGCTGTGATAAATAAATACATCGTCGTTTAATGCAACTTGATCGCGTAAAAAATTGCGCGCTTGATAATTGCGAATGCCGTCCCATCGGCCAATTTTATCGGGCGCTGCGACAAGATGATCTATGCCATAAATATGCGGTTCAGCTTTAAAGAGCCAGTAGTTTTTACTCATAAGAGAGTCTCTCTTTTACAGCCATGCACTTAATCGCGCGGCAGTTTCTTCATTCACCACTTCCAGCGCAACTTTGCGTTTATCAACATCCACTTCTTTTACTAGCACATAAACTTTTTCATCGAGGCGATAGGCTTTTTCTTCAATGGTTAAGCTCAGTCGACGTGAATCAAATTTTGCTTTTATGTCTCCGTCTTTGGGCGCGAGCATGGCATAGCCTTCAATGCCCAGGTCATCCAGGCGCACGCCAATACCGTTAGAGTTAACCAGTGCAATAGTGCCGACATGCAATGTATCTAAATGTTGCGTCATAAATTGGCTACACAACCAGAGTTCCAGGTAGCGACAGGCCTGACGGCCAACGTTAATGGTTTCTTGCAATTGTGTTGGCAGTTCGCTGTTAATTTCCACTTTTGGTAAACCGCGTAAAATATGTTTAATCGCAATGTGATTGTAATAGTCGTTATAGCGGCGAATGGGCGATGTCACCATAGCGTAAGCAGCAAAGCCTAAACCAAAATGCGGGATGGGTTCGAATGATAGCGAGCCTGCCTGCAACATGCGTTGCAATAAAGATAATAGGGCAGCACTTTTGGGATTTTGGGTTGGGTTAGTACGTAGCTCTTTAAATAATTGTTGGAATTTTTCAAGTTTGGTCAAATCGGCTGCACTTAATCCTGCCGCTATCAAATCCGGGCGGTCTTCAGTAATTAAATTGATAGCGTCGTTTAAACGCTCTGGACGAAAACCGACGTGCGTAGAAAAAATACCGTACCCCGGGTTTTTTACAAATAATTCGCCAGCGCAAATATTCGTGACCAACATCGCTTCTTCAATCATTCGATGAGCAACATTACGTTCGCGCTTGTCGACGTGATCGATTTTTTTCTGATCATTGAGGATAAAAAAATAATCAGCCTTTTCATCCATAACCAGTGCGTTTTCCAGGCGATAATTTGCGCGAGCCTGAGCAAAATCTTTCAGCTCGTTAAGTAAGTTCTGAATAGCCTCTGTGGTTACAAGGTCAGTATCACTGGAGGTTTTTACACCGTTTAAATGATCCGCGACTGCTTGATAGCTTAATTTTTGTTGCGAGCGAATTTGCGCTTCAGCGAATTCATACTGCGTAATTTCGCCAGTTGCTGCGATTTGCATTTTGCAAATTAATGCCGCGCGCTTTTGTTCTGGAACCAGAGAATAGGTATCGTGTGATAATTCAGTGGGCAGCATGGTGATGGACTGGCCCAGTAAATAAACGGTACTGGCACGCACTCTCGCTGATATTTCCAAGGGGCTGTTAATATCAATATGCTTGCTGGGGTCGGCAATAGCGGTAATTAATTCCCAGCCACTTGCGTTTTTAGTAATATAAATTGCGTCGTCCATGTCGCGCGTATTTTCCGAATCTATAGTAACAAATGGTAAGTGCGTTAAATCCAGCGCACCAGGTTCAAATGTTAATGGCGACCAATTAATACTGTTGGCTTGTGCTTGCGCTGTAGGAACCCATTCGTTAGGTAATTTAAATTTGGCGATGGTGTAACGACTTTCAACACCGGGCTCATCGGCTTTGCCCAAGCGATTAATAATATGTATTTGCGCTTTACCATCGTTGAACGGGTGGCGGGAAATGGTGCAGTGAATTAAATCGCCAACACTAAAACCTTTGCGCGCTTGGGGGGGAATAAATAACCAACGGTTAAAATTTGTCGCGTCTGGCTCTACAAAATCATTATTGCCTTTATTGACATAGCGCCCGACAAACTCTTTGAGCGAACTGCTAATGAGTTTGATTAAGCGAGCTTCTAATTGATCTTTTTTATTGGTGGTTATCGCAACTTCTACACGATCATCTGGTAATACGCGCATCATTTGCTCTGGGTCTAAAAACGCTTCGCGACCATCATCCAGAAGCACGAAGCCAAAACGTTTTGTAGTGCTGCGAACGGTTCCCTGATTGAGATCTTTAGCGATTTCTTGCGGGGAAGCTGAGCTTGGATTTGTACTTTGATTTTCACTTCGATTTGAGGCCGCAACAACTTCCTGGGCAGCGACAGGCTGTTTAGCAACTGGGCTAGCGACTTGTTTAGTAGCCAGGTTGGTTTTTAATTGAGCTAATTGTGACAAGGCGTCTTTATTGAGCATGGTTAACAACTTTATAGCAAAGAATAGTAAGTGGGATCATAGCAGGATGGCACTCGAAGCTCTTTAAAAAAAGCTGGCAAGGCTAAAAAAAGCTTTTCAAACTTTGCGCTATCATTGTAGTAATATCCTTATTAACTAGTTGTTTTTTCGAGATTTCTTAATGGATGTTCTGAATCAATTTATGCTCTTTGGCGGAGCGCTGTTTATTATCAGTATTCTCGCGAGTACTTTGTCTCCCCGCATGGGGATGCCGCTGCTATTAGTGTTTTTGATTATTGGTATGTTGGTGGGTGAGGACGGTTTTTTTGGAATTCACTTCGAAAACGTTAAAGCTGCCTATTTTATGGGTACCCTGGCATTGGCAGTCATTTTGTTTGATGGGGGTTTGCGCACTGAGATTCACTTATTTCGGGTTGGCCTAAGACCCGCACTTTCCCTCGCAACGCTTGGTGTTGTTATTACGGTAGCAGTTTGCGGCGCATTGGCCGCATGGATCTTAGAACTTTCGTGGGTGCATGGTTTATTGCTTGGGGCGATTGTAGGTTCGACCGATGCGGCAGCCGTTTTTTCGGTGCTTACTATGCAGGGGTTGGCCCTTAAATCGCGTGTGGGGGCCACCCTTGAAATCGAATCCGGCTTAAATGATCCTATGGCGGTATTTCTCACCATTATGTTGGTGGAAATTATGACCAAACAGGCGGACTTTAGTTGGCTGATGTTGGGTGATTTTGTGTGGGAAATGGGAATGGGTTCATTGGTAGGAATTGTCGGTGGGCGAATTCTCGCATGGAGCATTGAAAGGTTATCGCTTAGCCCCGGGCTTTATCCATTGTTGGCATTATTTGGTGGCATTTTTATTTTCGGGTTGGCCGCAGTTTTACATTCCAGCGGTTTTCTCGCGGTGTATTTAGCAGGACTAATGGTTGGCAATCGTGTTTCGCGCGGTTTATTTAACATCCAGCGTTTTCACGATGGCTTTGCCTGGCTCGCGCAAATTAGTTTGTTTTTAATGTTAGGGTTATTGGTTTCGCCGCATCAGCTGTTGGGTTATGCCGGTAGTGCGTTGTTAGTTGCGTTGGTGTTGATGTTTATCGCGCGGCCGCTGGCGGTATGGGTGTGTTTATTTCCGTTTCAATTTTCCTGGCAAGAGAAATTTTTTATTAGCTGGGTAGGTTTGCGCGGTGCTGTCCCCATTGTGCTGGCAATGTTTCCGTGGTTGGCTGGCGTACCTGAATGGAATTTTTTCTTCAACATTGCGTTTTTTATTGTCCTTATATCGCTGTTGATGCAGGGGTGGACAGTCGGGCCGCTGGCACGCAGGTTAAATCTGAATGTACCCATGAGTAGTTCCCGGGTACAGCGGGTAGAGTTGGGCATGCCGGGACAGCTGGGTCATGAATTTGTCGGTTATAAATTAGCGGCTGGAAGCCCTGCGTTGCATCGTACCCTGGGTAATTTTCACTTACCCAATAAAGTACAGCTGCTCTGTTTATTGCGTGACGGTAATCCGGTCCCGCTAATATCAGATGAAAAATTTCAAGCAAACGATCATATATTTTTGTTAAGTATACCGAGCGCATTAGACGCACTGGATAAATTATTGGTTGGCATGGAGGAGAATGATCGATTGTCGGTGCAAGCTTTCTTTGGCGAGTTTGTCATCAACTCGCGCGCGAAGTTGCTGGAGCTCAGTTTGGTCTATAACTTTCCGGTACCACCTGAAATGGCAAATTGGAGTATTGCGCGTTACATTTATAGCAAATATAGGCAGCCGGTCGTGGGTGACAGAGTGACCCTGGGTCAGGTTGAATTCGTGGTCTTGGCCATGAAAAATAAACGCTTAATAAAAGTGAGCCTGAAGCTTCACAAATAAGAAGCTTCGCAAATAAGAAACTTCACAAACAAAAAGCTTCGCCAATAACATTTGCAAGCCATTAATGAATATTGATGACCATTAAATAATTTTTACGATTAATTTTTATATCAGGTATGTTTTTGTGATTTCTTTAAAAAATCCATTGTTGTTGCGCGATCAACTATTTATTAATGGCGAGTGGATAGCGGCTGATAATAAAAAACAATTTGCGGTGATAAATCCGGCTACCGGGGAAGCCCTCGCGCAGGTAGCAAATGCGGGCGCAAATGAAACTCGTCGGGCAATAGCAGCAGCTGCGGTTGCCCAACAAGAGTGGGCAAACCAACCGGCTAAGGCGCGCAGCAATATTTTGCGTGACTGGTTTGATTTGGTTGTAGATAACCAGGAGGATTTAGCCTTAATCCTTACCTGTGAACAAGGTAAAACACTTGCTGAAGCCCATAGCGAAATTGCTTACGGTGCAAGTTATATTGAATGGTTTGCTGAAGAGGCTAAGCGTATTTATGGCGATATAATTGCGCCGCTGAGCAGTGACAAACGAATTATGACAATCAAACAACCGGTAGGTGTAGTTGCGGCTATCACTCCCTGGAATTTTCCTTGCGCTTTACTCGCGCGAAAATTAGCACCAGCCTTGGCTGCAGGCTGTACGGTTGTAGCAAAACCTGCAGCACAGACGCCACTGTCGGCCTTAGCGCTTGCGGTGCTGGCGGAGCAAGCGGGTGTACCTGCCGGTGTATTAAACATTATTTGCGGTGACGATGCGGTTGCCATAGGCAATGAACTATGTAGTCATCCTCTGGTAAAAAAATTAACATTTACCGGCTCAACTGCCGTCGGTAAAAAATTAATTCAGCAGTGCGCGCCCAGCGTAAAAAAAATAACCATGGAATTGGGTGGCAATGCCCCTTTTATCGTGTTTGAAGACGCGGATATTGATGCGGCTGTCGCTGGAGCAATGGCGTCAAAATTTCGCAATGCCGGGCAAACTTGTGTTTGCGCAAACCGCTTTTATATTCATGCGGATGTTTATGATGAATTTGTGGAGAAATTTTCACAAAAAATAATGCAATTAGTGGTTGGTGATGGACTGGATAGAGTAACAACACTGGGTCCATTAATTTCTCCTGCTGCCGTAGAAAAAATAGCAAGTTTGGTGAATGATGCTTTATCTCGGGGGGCAAGAAAAATAAATATTGGTCAATTCCCGCTGGTAGAAAATCTTAATGCTGATTATTTTTGCTCACCCATTTTACTAGTGGACGTTCCGGTCGACGCACGTTTATGTAAAGAAGAAATTTTTGGCCCTGTAGCGGCTTTGATTAGATTTACGAGTGAGGAAGAAGTTATCGCCCTAGCCAATGACACAGAGTTTGGTTTAGCAGGTTATTTTTATACGCTAAACCACTCTCGAATCTGGCGTGTCGCGGAACAATTGGAAGTGGGTATGGTGGGTATTAATGAAGGAATCTTGTCAAATGCAGCCACACCTTTTGGCGGTGTGAAACAATCCGGCTGGGGCAGGGAGGGTTCGCGTTACGGAATTGAAGATTATGTGAATATTAAATATCTATGTACGGGTAACCTTACCTGATTCAAAATTTAAGTTTTGGAACCAGGCAATAACTCATTAAATATGGCGATTAACTAAAATTAAAGTTGCAGAAAAGAATTATTATTGAAAGGATTTTAAAAAAATCAAATAGGTAACTGGGTTGTATATTTAATTTGCTTGAGAGAAAAAGTGGAATGAATGCTGCCTACATTAGGTAATTTTAATAGGGTTTTGCGCAACAGCTGATCATAATCATCAACACTATTAGTAACGATTTGTAAAATATAATCCTTATCGCCGCTTGTTGAGTAACACTCCATAATTTCAGGAATTAACTGTACTGCCGCTTCAAAGGTGCTAAGTGCTTCTTCATCATGGTTTTTGGCCGTAACAAAGGCATGTACGCGTACGCTCAAATCAATTTTCTTGGCATCTAGCAAGGTTACTTTGCTGCGGATAACGCCTTCTGCTTCCAGACGTTTTAGACGCCGCCAGCAAGGAGTGTGAGATAGGCCAACCAGGCTACCTAAATCTGCCATAGAAAAGTCAGCATTTTCTTGTAAGGCACGTAAGATTTTGCGATCGTATTCATCAAGTTCTACCTTGGTGGCCATTATTTCATTCTCTGTAATTGAAATTATTTTACTTTTATTGAGCTAATTGTGGGATGAATTTAATAAAAAAGTAATTAAATTAGGATAGTAATAGCGTTTCGCTTTTTTGTAAATAATAAAACTATGTTTCGTCACCGCGACCATTACCCGGTAACACCGCAAGTTTGGGAAATGGCGCCAAAGGTTGTGATTGGCGGTCTGGCCGTGTATCGTATCGCCTTTTTGGCACTATTATGCATTTGCATTGTGTATTGGTTGGCAGTGAATAAAATTTAAGAGGCAATCCGTAATGAAAGTGATTTTGTTGGGCGCACCGGGTGCAGGTAAAGGTACTCAGGCGCAGCTGATTATGGAGAAATTTGGAATACCGCAAATTTCTACTGGTGATATGTTGCGCGCAGCAGTTAAAGCAGGCACTTCTTTGGGTTTGCAGGCAAAGGATGTCATGGCGTCCGGTGGCTTGGTTTCAGACGATTTAATTATTGGTCTGGTAAAAGAGCGGATTGCCCAAAGCGATTGCAGAAATGGATTTTTATTTGATGGTTTTCCACGCACCATCCCCCAGGCGGAAGCGTTGTTGGATGCTGGCGTTGTTATTGATCATGTCATTGAAATCGATGTTCCTGACGAGGAAATCGTTAAGCGTTTAAGTGGGCGTCGTGTCCATGAAGCTTCTGGTCGCGTATATCATGTCATTTACAACGCCCCAAAACATGAAGGGCATGATGACATAACGGGTGAGCCTTTGGTGCAGCGCCCTGATGACCTGGAAGAAACCGTGCGCAAACGTTTGCGGGTTTATCATGAACAAACTAAACCGCTGGTGGGTTTTTATCAAAACTTAGTTGATGCGGGCAATAAAAATGCACCTAAATACTGTCGAATTGATGGCGTAGGTAGCGTAGATGAAATTCGCAAGCAGTTATTATCAGTGTTGGGCTAAGCTGCAAAAACTTGCAAAAAATAGGCTCTTCGTGAGCCTATTTTTTTGTCTATAAACTGTTTACCTAGATATTGAAAAGCTATGACTAAAATACTTGCCCTGGATTCTTCTACCGATGCTTGTTCAGTCGCTTTGCACATTGATGGCGAGGTTATTCATATTTTTGAATTAGCCGCGAAAAGCCACACGCAACGTTTATTGCCAATGGTGGATGAAATTTTGCAGCAGGCACAGTGTGGTTTGCGGGATTTGGATGCTATTGCCTACGGTTGCGGCCCGGGGTCTTTTACTGGCTTGCGTATTTGTATGGGAGTAGTTCAAGGCTTGGCATTCGGTAGTAATTTATCGGTAATTCCTGTCTCAACTTTACAGGCTATGGCGCGTGGCTTTGTTAGCCAGTTGCCACACCAAAACTTATCCGTAGTCGATAATAATTTGCCGTTATTGGTCACCCTGGATGCACGGATGGAAGAAGTTTATTGGGGGCTATTTAGCGCCGATGCCATACCGCAAGCTTTAGATGATGAATATGTGATGAAGCCTGGGTTAGTGTGCGAACACAAACTTGTTGCCGCGCTACAGAAAAACTTTATCGCAATTGGGCCAGGTTGGCACTATGCTGATTTAGGCTCGATTGTACCGGCAACTCTTATGTTAGACGCTCATCCCAATGCCAAAGATATAGCTGCAGTGGCTGTTGATATTTTTAATAATAATGGCCAAATTTCAATTATGGATGCCGAACTAGTCTACTTACGCAATTCTATCTCCTGGCAGAAAAGACAGCGTATCCGGTCCTTGCCATTGACTAATTTATAAATTAATTCATGAGCTGAGCGTTATGAAATTGTTATCGCAAACAGAATTTAATCAGGAAATGCTGCAATTTTTACAGGCGTCGCCAACACCATTTCATGCAACGCAGACAATTGCAGATAAATTGCGTGCCGCTGGTTTTGAGCAATTGGTTGAACTTGATGCGTGGAATTTGTGTTCGGGTAAGCGCTATTTTGTGACGCGCAATGATTCATCAATTATTGCTTTTGTTTTCGGAAAAAATCCTGTGCTCGATACCGGTATTCGTATGTTCGGTGCACATACTGATAGTCCTTGTTTAAAAGTAAAACCACAACCAGAACTCAATCGTAAAGGTTATTTTCAAACAGGCGTGGAAGTTTATGGTGGTGCTCTGTTAGCTCCCTGGTTTGATCGCGATTTGTCATTGGCTGGACGCGTAACTTATCGTACGCATGAAAATAGTGTCCAGAGTACGTTAATTGATTTTAAAACGCCTATTGCTGTGATACCAAGTTTGGCAATTCATTTGGATCGTGAAGTTAATAATGCTCGCTACATTAATCCACAAAGAGACATAGTACCTCTACTCTTACAAATATCGTTATCAGAACAAAACAGCACACCAGCGTTTAAAAATATTTTATTCAAACAGTTAATAATTCAGCATCCGCAACTGAATATCGCTCAGGTATTGGATTACGAAATAAGCTTGTACGACACTCAAGCTCCTGCGTTGGTGGGGTTACAGCAAGACTTTATTGCCAGCGCACGCCTGGATAATTTGTTAAGTTGTTATGTCGGATTACAGGCGTTATTGCAGGCCGATCCAGACGTGTCGAGCCTATTGATCTGTACCGATCACGAGGAGGTGGGCAGTACCTCTTGCTGCGGCGCTAACGGGCCAATGCTTGACCACTTTTTAGAGCGCTTAATACCAGATTTTGAAACTCGAGTAAGAACTATCGAGCGTTCTTTTATGGTTTCTGCTGACAATGCTCACGGTATTCATCCCAATTTTATGGATAAACATGATGAAAATCATGGCCCATTATTGAACTGTGGTCCCGTAATAAAAATCAATGCTAATCAACGTTATGCGACTTCCAGCGAGACCAGTGGTTTTTTTCAGCTTCTCTGTAGTCAAGCACAGATTCCCCTGCAAATGTTTGTCGCGCGTACCGATATGGGTTGTGGTAGCACTATCGGGCCAATTGTTGCGGCAGAAGTGGGGGTAAAAACCATTGATATCGGAGTGCCTACGTTTGCGATGCATTCTATTCGCGAGCTTGCAGGCGTTAAAGATGCACATTTTTTGTATCGCGCGGCGACAGCTTTCTATCAGTATCGCAATAGTTTTACTTTTTGATGATCTGAGCGACGCTCTTTTAATGCTGTTTTTTGACATAGTATTTCGTCAAGCTCTCGTAGATGCTTGCTGCTATATCGTGGCCTTTTGCAACCATTTAGTGTCAGGTGTGCCTACGGATATTCACCGCTGTGACCTGGTCCTAAGAGTTAATAACTTCTCTTCCTCTAGGGCGGCAGGGTGTCTATAATTCAAGGCCTAGTGTAAACATCGCAGTCACATGTGACTCTGGAACTGTTATGGAACTTACCCACGAACTATTGGCTAAATTTGCTCCGTTTAATACGCTACCGTTTGATTACCTTAATCAGATTATTGAAAAAGCCAGCATCAAAAACTTTGAGAAAGGCGCAATAGTATTTAAGCGCGGTCGCGAGCTTAATGAGGTTTTCTATTTGTTAGAAGGCCATATCGATTTAATTGATGCGCAATTTGCTGTTGAATCTATTTCCAGTGAGGAGGAGCTGTATCGTTTTGCATTGCATAGTCCATCGCCAACCTTAGTATCTGCGATTGCCAAGTCGGCAGTCACGGTGTTGACGGTGGAGCGCGATTTTCTCGATTTGGTGATGGCCTGGAGCGAAAGCGGCCATGATAAAGAGTCAGAAGACCTATTGCCCGAGGGTATGGAAGAAGGTGATTGGATGTCGAGCCTTCTCGCCTCGCCATTATTTAATAAAATTCCGCCAGGCAATATTCAGCAATTATTTGTTCGCTTTAAATCTTATAAAACTGTTGCTGATGAAGTAGTGCTTAGGGAAGGAGAGCGCGGCGATTATTTTTATGTATTGGAATCTGGCAGTGCAACAGTGTTGGATAAGCAGGGTAATTTGCTTGCGGCTCTGCGACCTGGCGACTATTTTGGTGAAGAAGCCTTGGTCGGTGATACTACACGTAATGCCACCGTAAAAATGCTAACAGCAGGAAAATTAATGCGTTTGGTGAAGGAGGATTTCATAACTCTTTTGCAAGAGCCGGTGCGTCGGTTTATTAGTTTTGAAGAATTGCAAGAGAACATCGCTAGGAAAGAAGATCGCTATCAAATCCTTGACGTTCGTTTAGGGTTGGAGCGTCGTTTTCAATCTGTACCTAACAGCCGCAATATCCCACTTAATCAATTGCGCAAAGTTTTACCGCAGTTGGATGTTGGTATTATTTATGTGATAGCAGATGATGCTGGGCGTCGTACAGATGTTGCAGCCCAGCTCTTAAATCAAGCAGGTTTTGATGCGTTAATTTTAAAAGACGCAAATCTGCATCAGAATTCCTAATCAATATACTGTGGTTACGTGATTTTTTATACATGGCTATGTTGTGTCGATTTTGTTTATTTATTGGGTTTAAACCTATAATTAGAAACCAGCTCATGATGAGATGGTGCGTAAATTTAAATGCTATCGCAAAGTAGAATAACTATGAATAAACAACGTGTTTTGACTGGTATTACCACTACCGGCACCCCACATTTGGGTAATTATGTTGGGGCTATTCGCCCTGCCATTGCGGCAAGTCAGCGCGCAGAAGTGCAATCTTTTTATTTTTTAGCGGACTTCCACGCGTTAATAAAATGCCATGACCCTGTTTTAGTTCATCAATCCACGCGCGAGATAGCTGCGACCTGGTTAGCCCTGGGTCTGGATACGGATAACGCCATTTTTTACCGGCAATCTGATGTTCCCGAAATTCCCGAATTGTGTTGGATGTTAACCTGTATGGCCGCAAAAGGATTGATGAATCGAGCCCACGCTTATAAAGGTGCGATGGACATTAATAAAGAGGCTGGGGAAGACCCGGATTTTGGCATCACCATGGGTTTGTATTCTTACCCCATTTTAATGGCCGCTGATATATTAATGTTCAATGCGCAAAAAGTGCCCGTAGGTAAAGATCAAATTCAACACGTTGAAATGGCTCGTGATATTGCTGCCCGTTTTAACCATCACTACGGTGAACACTTCGTATTGCCAGAAGCACAGGTGGATGACTCTGTTGCCTTACTGCAGGGATTGGACGGCCGTAAAATGAGTAAAAGTTACAACAATACTATTCCATTATTTTTACCCGAAAAACAATTAAAGAAATCCATCAATAAAATTATTACTAATTTGCTTGAGCCAGGTGAGGCAAAAGATCCAGACACTTCTGCGGTATTCCAGATTTGGCAAGCCTTTGCGACACAGGTGCAAACTGCCGAAATGCGCCAGGCTTTTGCCGATGGGGTTGCCTGGGGCGAAGCAAAAAAACAATTGTTTGAATTAATTAATAATCAGGTAGGGGATGCGCGTGAAAAATATGAGGCGTTGCTTGCCAATCCGGTACATATTGAAGAGATTTTGCAAGCTGGTGCAGTTAAAGCGCGTAGTTATAGTAAGCCATTGTTAGAAAAAATTCGCACGGCAGTGGGAATTAAAAAAATTCAGTAAGGACACCTGGTTAACTTAAGTTCGCAATCCTAGCTTCGCGAAGAGTGCGTGTTTCATGTAACCTAGATCAATCAAAAATTGAATCAGTGCCTTAGCTAAGCACTATTCAAGTCAGGAATTATTAAGAAGGCTGTGTTCCTGGGCGCAGCTTTTGTAATAGTTTGTTGCGTTAAATTTATTTTGCGTCGTTTTTCACTTAAAGCTTGCTTAAAACATTAAAAATTCCGCTAGTTAATTTCTGTAGGTCTTTGGGGGCAATAATAAACGGCGGCATTATATAAACCAGTTTGCCAAAAGGTCTGACCCAAATACCTTGCTCTACAAACTGTGGCTGCAAACTGGCAAGGTCTGCAGCTTCCTTTAATTCCACTACGCCTATAGCGCCAAGGACACGCACGTCAGCAACGGCTTTTAGAGTACGGCAGGGTTCCAATTCGACTGTTAATTGTGCGGAAATTGCGTTAACTTGTTTTTGCCAATCATTTTTTAAAAGTAAATCAATACTGGCATTGGCTGCAGCGCAAGCGAGTGGATTGGCCATGTAGGTTGGGCCGTGCATAAAAATATCTTTTCCGCCGCGGCAAATACCATTGCTAACTTTATCGTTACACAGTGTAGCCGCGAGAGTAATGTATCCACCGGTCAGGGCTTTGCCTATACACATGATGTCGGGGCTTATGTTGGCATGATCACAAGCAAATAATTTGCCGGTGCGGCCAAAGCCTGTGGCAATTTCGTCGGCAATTAATAATACTTCCATATCATCGCAAATCTTGCGCACACGCTGTAAATAAATAGGTGAATAAAATCTCATTCCACCTGCGCCTTGGACAATAGGTTCTAAAATGACAGCTGCGACTTTTTGGCGGTTACGCTGCAGCAGAGTCGAAAAATTCGTGAAGCCGCGCTCATCCCATTTATCATTAAAACCACAGCTTGGCGCCTCGGCAAATAAATGACGCGAGAGGCTTTGGTTAAATAGATGATGCATGCCTGAATAAGGATCACATACACTCATAGCGCCGAATGTGTCGCCATGGTAACCATTTCTAAGTGACAAAAATGTTGTGCGCTGCGCTTGACCCTGCGAGTACCAGTACTGAATTGCCATCTTCAGTGCAACTTCAACAGCGACAGAACCGGAATCGGAAAAAAAAACTTTATTTAATCCATGTGGTGTAATTTCAACGAGTTTTTTTGCCAAAATTGCGGCGGGTTCGTGGGTGAGGCCAGCAAACATAACGTGCGCGAGCTGACTAACTTGATCAGTAATTGCTTTATTAATATCCGGGTGGTTGTAACCGTGTAACACACTCCACCACGACGACATTCCATCAATTAGTTTGCGTCCATCACTTAATTCAAGATACACGCCATGCGCGCTACGCACAGGTAAAACCGCTGAGGGATTAGTAAACGAAGTGTAGGGGTGCCAAATATATTCGCGGTCAAGTTCTAGCAATTCATTGGCGGATAACATATTTTTCTCGTGGTGTTGTACGTATTTTAATTATAGTGAATCTATTGTTAACAACCCATATTTAATTGCGATGCTGTTCTCGTTCTGCGTTGCTATTTTTCTTGATAGACAGAATGACATATTTATAAATTCATGGTGTTGCTGAAAATATAGTTTGTAAAATTTATGAGCGATTTTGTAGGGGTACAAACAATTTTATAAATAGCTAAATCGTTTGTATTAGGCTGTGCGTAATATGAGTTCAGATTGTTCATCTAGTTCAAGTTGTTGCGATCTTATTTGTTCTGAATGTGCGGTTTTATACAAAAACTGTTGGAGTTGATGTCTGCTTTCCGCGGTTAAATCTATAAATTCAACGCTAATGAGAGTGCTGCGGCGGGGTGAGCGAGCAATACTGAATGCGCGGATGCGAGCACTACAACGAATTAGCAAATCATCGCTAAGATGCAATTCACATACAGGCAATAAGGCTCCATGTCGTAATTGTCCGGTTAGGTTACCAGCGACGCGCAAAGCCGAGCCACCAAGCGAAAGATCTTGAATATTACCGTAACTGGGCTCGTAACCGACGGGACGAATTTTTACAGAAAGAGAAGCATCGCCACTTAAATCACAACGGTGATGTTGTCTGCGCGGTTGATAGCTTAAATGTTCAGGGAGTAGTATTGCCAGCCCGTTAGCGCCAAAACTATTGCCCCAGGCTACCACTGGTGAACTAAAGCATAATTGTTCACTGTTGCGATGATGACGCAAGGTTATGGTGTCACCGGCTTTTAACAAACGTTGATTGGGAAACAAGTCATCTAGCCACAACAGCCCGCGCTCTATGTCAATGGCTAAAATGAACGTTTGGTAGCTTTGACTACTGCCGTTGATTTTAACTTCAATAATTTGTCGTTGGGCATGTAGCTGCTGTAGTGGCAAATATTGATTGGGTTGCTCAGCTTGTTCCGGGTGGAGCGACAACAAAGCTTTTTGTAGCGCAGTGAATGCTGGTTCTGGTTGGGTTGGCTCCGCATTAGTCGTTTTTCCGGAAATTCTTTGCCACATGGTATGCAATATTGCCATTTAAATTTCCCCTCTTGCATGTAAACCTGATTTAGTACTTAGTTAATAATGCTTCAGCAAGGCCTGTGCCATTACCGCCATTGGCTGATAACAGAGCAATCCTTCCTGATTTTTCTATGTGCCTGGTGTAATTGTTAGCTACAAGCGGCAATCCAGGACGTAATGAAGGCAAAGTCTTGCCTTCCGCCGGAAGTCAAAGTGAAGCTTAATCTTATTGAATTAATGTTATAGGGAAAATTCTTCTCGCAACAATCATTCCCTGTCGTGCACAAAATCCGTACAATGCGCGCCTCTTAGTTTAGCGTTGGTGTCAGGCCACGGTTTTGAGTTAATTACTATGAATGAAATGCATATTCGTCAGGATCGTCTTGAATTCAACAAGCTGCAAAAACGTATACGACGTTTAGTTGGCACGGCTATTGTTGATTACAACATGATAGAAGAGGGCGACAAGGTAATGGTGTGCCTTTCGGGTGGTAAGGATTCTTATACCATGCTCGATATATTGCTTAGCTTACAAAAAACGGCGCCCATTAATTTTGAAATTGTTGCTGTTAATATGGATCAAAAACAGCCGGGATTCCCCGAGCATGTATTGCCAGAATACCTTACCAAGCTCGGCGTGGCATTTCATATCATTGAAAAAGATACCTATAGCATTGTTAAAGAAATTATTCCTGAAGGTAAGACCACTTGCGGTTTATGCTCACGTTTACGTCGCGGCACTTTATATAGTTTTGCAGATGAAATAGGTGCAACTAAGATTGCGCTAGGGCATCATCGTGACGATATTATTGAAACGCTTTTTTTGAATATGTTTTATGGTGGGAAGCTAAAAGCCATGCCACCAAAATTATTGTCCGATGATAAACGCAATATCATTATTCGTCCGCTCGCCTATTGTAAAGAAAGCGATATTATTGAATTCTCACAACAAAAAGATTTCCCCATTATTCCGTGCAATCTTTGTGGCTCGCAAGAAAATTTACAACGTCAAGTTGTCAAAGATATGTTGCACGCTTGGGAGAAACAATATCCTGGTCGCACTGAGACACTTTTTTCTGCTATCAAAAATGTTTCACCTTCACAACTAGCAGATACAGCATTATTTAATTTCAACGATCTGCACACTAACACCCACGGTCAACTTGAACCTGAAGTGGATTCTTGTGCCAATTTTGTTGCGAGTAAAGATTTTGCGCCAAGCGGTGACGAAGTGGAATATCTTGATGTGAATGATATCCGCTAGTCTGGGAAATAAATGCGCGTTTGTTGTTACCTGAAAATTTAAGTTAAGCCACGAAAAGAAACATAATTGTTGCACATTTGTACAGCTTTCTTATATTTCAATAAAGTTTTGAAAAATTGTCGCACTTAATTATAAACCTTCTTGAAGTGTAATATTTTCAGAGTAGACTCTCGCCTATATGTTGTATTTGAACATTGCTAATGGAATAGTAAAGTGGTTAGTAAATTCATATAGCCTATTAGTAAATATGCTTGATTAGTAAATTTATTTTTGCCTTGCGATTCCCATTTTATTTGATATTGGATTTGCTATTTGGCGTTTTCGATTTTAATAAAAAAAAGGGGATGTTTATATGATTTTACCAGATTCGTTTATGAGTATTGAGCTACTCAATAGGCTAGGCCAGAACATTGAATTGGCGGTACAGCATATGCAAGTTTTTGGGCGTGAGTATGTGTTTGTCGCGGCCTTAACTCAACAAGCATCTAGTTTAGTGGCGAAAAATGCTGAGCATTTTGCGTTTCAGTTACGAGAGTTTTTCCAATTGGATGCGCGTCGTTTTGAGATGATTGAATTGCGCGGTGATCTTGCAGTCCTTGCGTTCTGGCGCTGGCGTTTTGAATGGGTTGGCGTGTCCCCCTTGTCCCCTCGTTGTGAAGTAATTTCTTCCCCTGGCCAACATAGCCAATTATTGAATTTGCTTAATATTTCTGGCGTCTCTCATTCAGCATTAGCATAAATTAATCTGTCATAGCGCGGCTCATATATGCTCTGTACTTGAATGAATGCAAATATAAACCTAGTAGCAACAACATGCATATTACTGCCAACGGCAAACTTCCCCAGCGCATAAAGGGTGTGGAGCCGTAAGTAGCATAAACTTTTGTACTAAGCGTAGTTTGAGTAAAGGCTTCAGTTTGCGCTTGTATGTTGCCCTTGCGGTCAAAAACGGCGCTAGGTCCATTGTTGGTACTATAGGCAAAGTAATGTTGTGTTTCCAGTGCGCGCATTTGCGCCATTTCCATAAATTGATGGCGTCCCAATGAGTCGCCAAACCATCCTAAATTGCTGACCGACATTAATAGTTGAGCATCAACTGCGCTACTGCCCACCAGGTCAGGGTAAGCGACTTCATAGCACACATAAGGTGAGATAAATAAGTCACCAACTTTTAAGCCGTGTTGATCTTGCGCACCAAAACTAATAATAGACGTGGGCAAATTCAAAAAGTTTATGATGCCTCTTAGCCAATATTCTAAAGGCACGAACTCGCCAAAAGGAACTAACCTACGCTTGTGATAAACCCCAATTGCATCGCCAAAAGTGGCAACTGAGTTGTAATAATTTATTGTTCCTTCTTCAGTGGGGTGCTGGGCATCAAAAATAATACCTGTGATTAAACCCGTATGATGATCTGCTGCTTTGCGATTCATTTCATTCAAAAAAGGAAGTGCATCGCTGTAAATAAGTGGCACAGCGGCTTCTGGCCAAATAATAATTTTGTGATCCCAGAGTGGCTCTGTTTGTGCTTTTAGTAAATCTAACGTGACTTGTTGAAATTCTTCTTGCCACTTATTTTCTTGCGCCATGTTGGGCTGCACTAAGGCAACAGTGATAGGATCAGGCGAGGTTGTTGTCCATTCAATATTTTGTAAAATAAAACCTGCGCACCAGAGTAAAGCAGTAAAAATAGAAGCGATAATCAAACTGCGAGATTTTTGTGCCTGATATAACCATTGGGCGGCAACTCCCGCAGTTATTGCAGTGATAAAGCTTAAACCCATTACGCCTACGAGCGGCGCCCAACCTGAAAGCCAGGTGTGTAAATGTGCATAACCGGCAAATAGCCACGGAAAACCATTGAATAGCCAAGTGCGTAACCATTCGATTAGTACCCAGAGTGCGGGAAACGCAATAAATAAACTAAATGGGTTGCGGCTAAACCAGCGACCGAAAATATAAAATGGAATGCTGAAAGCTGCGGCCAGAAAAAAAACAAAAATACAAACCAAAATTAATGCTAATGGTATAGGTGCACCACCAAAACCGCTGATGCTAACATACACCCATGAAACACCTATGCCGTACATCCCAACCCCAAAAAACCAGCTGCGCCATAATACTGACGATAAGGTCTGCTGATTAATCAGTAGCGCTAAAATAATTAAACTAACAATGCTAAGCGGCCAAATATTAAATGGCGCAACGCTTAAAGGGAGCAGTCCGCCTGCAATAATGGCGATTAAATAGACTAACCCTGTAGGCATATTAGATAAGCGACTGGCAAGACCGGGTAATTTCATAAAGAATATTGTATCTACGGATAAACTCATCAAGGTTAATGTCGATTAAAAACAGTAAGCTTATGATTGGATTGAGGTGCATTTTTTAGCCGTTAACTTACCCCACTTTTTTGGTCGAGCATTTAGCGGTATAGTAAAGTATCAATTGATTTGCATGTTAACTTAAACGACCTAAGTAAAAAAATACAATATTTATATTTTTAGTTATTAGGGGTGCTGGCCGTCTATTCGACGTTTGATAATACCTACATTATTCAATGAGATTTTGTAAAGAATTTTATTAAGTTGGTTGCGCTCAATTTAAGCTTGCTTAGGTTAAGTATGGGTTATTTGCAGCATTCTTGAATGGGTTTGCTGGATCTTGTGTATACTTAGCTCAAGTAAATGCCTATTCTAATCAAGGCCGTTAAAATTCCATAGGATGTTAGATTGAAATCAAGAATCCCACTCTGTTTTTATCCTACACAAATCATTTTTGTGGACGATCACACTGAGTTTTTATCAACGCTTGCAATGGCTTTTTCGCAGCATTTTAATGTCAAGGTATTTGATGATCCTCAGGTTGCCCTTGCCTATATTAATGAGCAACAACGGACCCAACATTTGGTTGAGGCGGATGAAAAGCCAGAAGCCCATGGCGAATCCGATAAGTGGGTTCAGCAGGTGCTTACTCGCCCCAATTTAAAGCGCTTTGACGAAATGCGTAAGATGGAAATTTCAGTGTTAGTCGTTGATTATTCTATGCCAGCAATGAATGGTATCGAGTTTTGCGAGCAAATTAAAAATTCTGCGATTAAAAAAATATTATTGACTGGATATGCTACGCCCATGGATGCGGTAAAAGCATTTAATGATAATACAATACATTACTATTTACGAAAAAGTGATGAGAATATGCTCGATCTCCTTGAGAATACAATCCATCAAATGCAGTACGCCTACTTTAATGAATTATCGAGCAGTATTAAGGCAGAGGCAATAGACAGCGGAACGCCATTTTTCGCCGATGTAAAGCTTGCGCAATACTTTCAGTCAGTGTGTGATTCGCTTGATGTGGGCGAGTATTATTATCTTACAAGTCCTTCGCGATTTGCATTGCTCTCGCGTGATGGCTCTAAATCTTTATGTATAATTTATACTGAAGAAGATATCGAAGAGCATTTAAAAATATTAGTTGAAGAAGACGCTCCCGAAGAGCTCTACAATAAAATTGCTTCGCGTGAATTCATTCCGTTATTTAATTCTGAAGATGGGTTTTATGAGCCTGAGCGCGGAGATACTAATGTACATATTTATCCCGCGCAAAAAGTCTCAGGTAAAATAAATTATTATTGTGCTATTATTTCTGAGCATGAAGCGAATGTAGACTTTAAGATACCAATCGTTAGTAGTGGAAAAATGCATTAAAGACAATGCATCAAAGAAACAAATGCTAAACGATGTTTTCTGTGATTATTGAGGTGCCTTAAAGAATTGTTAGTCTCACTAAGTGTATCTGACGATTGTCAGCATAGAGTACGCGGAATTGATAGTTATCAATAACGGCCACTTCATTGCGTTTTGGTATGTGCCCAAATTCTTGCATCAAAATTCCACCAATTGTATCAAAATTTTCTTCGCTTAAAGTGGCAGAAAAGTATTCATTAAATCCTTCAATAGGTGTTAATGCTTTAATTATATAATCTGTATCGCTTACACGTTTTATAAAATTATCACCGTCTTCTTCATCGGTTTCATCTTCAATATTGCCAACAATTTCTTCCAAAATATCTTCGATAGTGAGTAAGCCGGAAATGCTTCCATATTCGTTCATAACAAGCGCCATGTGATATCGATTTTCACGAAACTCGCGCAGTAGAACGTTAACTCGTTTACTTTCAGGAACCACATTGGCTGGGCGTAAAATCGTTTCCAGGTTAAAATTTTCTGTACCGTTTAGCGCCAGAGGTAATAAATCTTTAGCGAGTAAAATGCCTTTGATGTCGTCACTGCTGTCACCAATAACGGGAAACCGGGAGTGGCCTGATTCAATGACTAGGGGTAAAAATTCCTGCGGAGTGTCATTCATTCGTATTGCGATAATTTGTGACCGGGGAATCATTATCTCCCGCGCTTGTAATGATGAAACATCAAGAGCTCCTTCAATAATGCTAAGCGCTTCTTGATCGAGCAAGTGATTATTCGCGGCATCTTTGATAATTTCTAATAATTCGTCGCGCGACTTAGGTTCTGTGCTGAAGGTGTGTAGTAATTTATCAAGCCATGATTTTTCATGTTTCTCGATATGCGTACTACTGGAATGGTCTTCCGACATTTTGTTGTTACCTGCTTGTTATTCTTAAGTGGTTTCAGTTTGGGTGGTTTGCGCTTGAATGATTTCTGCGTAAGGTGCGGGGAAATTCATTTGCGTCATTAAATAGGTTTCCAGCGCTTCCATTACATTTGCTTCGTCATCCTCGATATGATCGTAACCGAGTAAGTGCAATGTCCCATGGATTAACATGTGCGCCCAATGGGCATTAAGACTTTTCCCTTGTTCTGCGGCTTCACGTTCAACTACCGGTGCGCAAATAACTAAATCACCCAATAAAGGTACGCCAACGGCTTCATGAATGTCAGCGGGGAAAGAGAGTACATTGGTGGGTTTGTTTTTAGCGCGATACTGTAAGTTCAGTTCCTGGCTTTCGGCCTCGTCAACAACATAGACACTAACCTCTGCGTTGACTAACTCATCGCTATGCAATGCAACACCAATCCAATGTTCAATATTTTCGACGCTCGGAATATGTTTATTGCTGCTATTGATTTCGATATCAATGAGGTAAGACATTATGTTGCATTAGCTCTGTTGTGAATGAGAGTGTTCAAATTTTTCGTAAGCTTCTACGATACGCATGACCAAAGGGTGCCGCACGATATCTTTAGCATTGAAGTGAGTAAAACTAATTCCTGGAACATTTTCCAATACCTTAATCGCATGGCGCAGACCTGATGCTTGACCGCGTGGTAGATCAACTTGTGTGGGGTCGCCAGTAATAACGGCAGTGGTACCAAAGCCAATTCGTGTTAAAAACATTTTCATTTGTTCTTGTGTCGTATTTTGGCTTTCATCCAATATGACAAATGAATTGCTTAATGTACGGCCACGCATAAAGGCCAATGGTGCAACTTCGATGATGCCGCGTTCCATTAATTTTCCAACAGTTTCAAGGCCTAGCATTTCAAACAGCGCATCATAAAGAGGGCGTAAATAGGGATCTACTTTTTGCGCCAAATCGCCAGGTAAAAATCCTAATTTTTCGCCAGCTTCAACTGCAGGGCGAACCAATAAAATTCGCTCGACTTGATCTTTCAGCAGCGCTTCAACAGCACAAGCAACCGCGAGATAGGTTTTGCCTGTACCTGCAGGGCCGATGCCAAAGTTGATGTCGTTGGTTTGGATTGATTTTACATAACCCAGTTGGTTAAGTCCGCGCGGCTTTATTGTGCATTTTTTGGTGCGAATAAGCGTAATACTAGAGTTGGATTTTTCGTTGGTTTCATCTGGATCAGGCGTTACAAATGGTGTGTTTAATTGATCCATAAGTGCTTCTATACCAGAGGTTTGCAAGGCTAGATGAATCTCGTCGGGAGTTAGTTCGATAAATTGGGTTTCGCGATAAAGATGACGTAATAATTCTGCGGCGGTATTGGTTGCTTGAGTTGAACCCACTAACGTAAATTCGTTGCCACGATAATGTATTTCCAGGCCAAGACGCTGTTCGATTTGGTGAATATGCTGCTCAAGGCGACCACGTAAATTGGCGAGGCGGTGGCTATCATTAGGCTCCAGCAATATATGCTGAGTAACGGGGTCGGGCGCGGTATGAAGGTGGCTGTTCAAAGTGCGTAGTAAGCTCGTGTGGCTATCAAGGCTTAAAGCCTAAACTATTAAAGCTTCAGGATAAAGGCTTTGTGATGACTTGTTTGTAAATTGTGGAAACTTCTGGCGCCTGCTTCACCTACTTTCAGTTGGCGCCTTAAATTTTCTCCGTTAAGGCACCCAGTTTGCATCCAGTTCCGAACCTACGACGGTTCCGCGCAAGGAATTAGTAAGTGCTTCTTCAATTTTTATATCCACAAACTTGCCGATTAAGTCCATGTCCTCAGTGCGGAAGTTGACTACGCGATTATTTTCGGTGCGACCAGACAGTTGACCCGGGTCTTTTCTGGAGTAACCAGTGACCAATACGCGCTCGATATTACCCACCATACGGCGACTAATAGCCATCGCTTGCTGTATAAGGCGATCTTGTAAGATTTTTAAGCGTAACTTTTTAGTTTCTTCAGGGGTATCGTCGGGCAAGTCGGCAGCCGGTGTACCTGGGCGCGGGCTGTAAATAAAGCTATAAGAAGTATCGAAATCCATATCGTGAATCAGCTTCATGGTTGCCTCGAAATCTGCTTCGGTTTCACCAGGGAAGCCAATAATGAAATCAGACGAAAAGCTAATGTTGGGACGATTTTTTTTAATCCGGCGTAATTTGGATTTATATTCAAGCGCAGTGTGGCCACGTTTCATCGCCATCAATATACGATCAGAACCGCTTTGCACGGGTAGATGAAGGTGGCTAACGAGCTTTGGTACTTCATTATAAACGTCGATTAGAGCATCGCTAAATTCAACCGGGTGAGAAGTGGTGAAGCGAATGCGATCAATTCCTTCAATTGTTGCAACGTAGGTAATCAATTCAGCTAAATCCACCACGGAACCATTAGCTCCGGCCCCGCGATAGGAATTAACATTTTGCCCTAATAAATTGACCTCGCGCACACCCTGTTTAGCCAAATGCGCAACCTCGGTTAGAACGTCCGCCAAGGGACGGCTTACCTCTTCTCCTCGTGTGTAAGGCACCACGCAAAAGGTGCAATACTTTGAGCAGCCTTCAATAATGGACACAAATGCGCTCACTCCATCGGCGTCTGGTTGTGGCAAGCGGTCAAATTTTTCAATTTCAGGGAAGCTAATGTCAATGACGGCGGCGCCGTTGCGACGCTCGGCTTCCATCATTTCCGGTAAACGATGTAGTGTTTGTGGGCCAAAAATCAGGTCTACATAGGGCGCGCGCTTAGCGATAGCAGCACCTTCCTGACTGGCAACACAGCCGCCAACGCCAATAATCAAGCCAGGTTTCTTCTTCTTCAGTTGCTTCCAGCGGCCCAGTTCATGAAATAAACGTTCTTGTGCCTTTTCGCGGATCGAGCAAGTATTAATGAGGATGACATCAGCATCTTCTGGATCTTCTGTGGCCACCATGTTGTGCGACTGGCCAAGCAAATCTTTCATGCGCGATGAATCATATTCATTCATCTGACAGCCATGGGTTTTAATATAGAGTTTCTTGCTCGATGCTTCGGCAAGAGTAGTTACGGACGTTTCGCTATTCGACGTCTCATTAACGGGCAATTCATTGAGGGACATTTGGGCTAATACCTGATTAAACACTATTCAAAAAGCAGGTGCGCATTATAGCGGCGCAGAGTTGTTAACATCTAGCATATTTTCTACTACAGCGGCATTGTAAAAGCCTTCAATGGTGCCGATCAGGCCATCTTTGATGGTGGCCCAAAGCGCAATACGTACGTCGCCTATAGGTTCATAGTAAGTTTGGTAATCCAGCGCCGCGAAGGCCGAATCACCCTCAACGATCATATGACGCAAGACTATATCTTTTTGAATGCCGGCCATGCCGAAAAAAAACGTCAGCGTATCCTCTGGGCTACTGAACGTCATGTTAGGGCCTACATATAAAAAATCTTCTTTAGCAAGGTAGCTCAGTGCTTTATCAAAATCTTCGTTGCGCATGGCTGTAATAAATTGGCTCAGAATTTCTTTAGTTTGCATGTTCTACTCTACATAGTTGCTGGTGCGCACTGCTTGGGATAAAGATCTTAGGTCTCTAAATGGCCATAAGTATTAGGGTGGGCAGATTACCGCTAATGTAGGCTGCTAACAACATTCAAATTCTGGTATTCTGCACCCTTTTTTGGTTCTATTCCTAAGTTTCAGTATGAATTCCAGTTTTCATTCAAGAGATTCCAATCGTTATGGCAGTAAAACCCGTGTATCGCGTTATTTTCCTTAATCAAGGCCAAGTATATGAGATCTTCGCCTGCGCAATTTATCAAAGTGAAATGTACGGTTTCATTGAGATAGAGGAGTTTGTGTTTGGTGAGCGCAGTCAATTACTAATTGATCCCGCTGAAGAAAAACTCAAAGCCGAATTTGCGGGTGTAAAACGATCCTACATTCCCATGCACTCTATAGTGCGGATCGACGAAGTCGAAAAAGAAGGTCCTGCTAAAATCAGTGAGGTTAAAAGCGGTAGCGATAAAATTGCCCAATTCCCTTACGGCGGTTTTATTCCAAATCCCAATTCAGGCGATTAACACAAAAATTATGTTCAGGATGAACGGTATGCCGTGGGTGCATGGATGCAGAGGAGCGGCGATGTTCAGGATGAACGGTATGCCGTGGGTGCATGGATGCAGAGGAGCGGCGATGTTCAGGATGAACGGTATGCCGTGGGTGCATGGATGCACAAGAGCGGCGATGCTCGGGATGAACAGAAAATTCATTACTCATGAATTGTTGATATGCTCTGATAAAATGCATCATCCTGCTAACCATGCCATATCGACCGTAGTTATTCTAAAGGTCGATTTTTGCAAAACTCTCATTAATCCCACAACATATTTGCTCGTTAACCTTCCGGTTAAATTTTCCAGCACTCAAAGTAAATAACCTATACTGAATCCATCAATAATAGTCATGGATTTTTAGTATGCAGTCTTTTGATGATCACGACCAACTAAACCAATTGGATAATGCGGCTTTTAAATTTACTCATAAGTTGTTGGGTCACCCCGCATTGAGTCTGGAGAATCTCGCACGGGTTTTGCCTGCGCTATCTTCGGAGCGAGTTGCTTATTCTAAAGGCTTGTTTCAGGTTGGTGACGACTTTGAAGGCACTTTTAAAGACAGTTCCAAGGAGCGCGGTATTGAAGAAATTATCGAAAATATTCGCGTGTCGAATGCTTATATTATGGTTAACCGGCCTGAAGTTGATCCTTCTTTTGCACCCTTGCATCGCCAGTTAGTTGAAGATGTTGAAATACTTATGCGTCGTTTGGGGGTAGGGGATAAGGCGATTGATCCACAATTATTTTTGTTTATTGCCTCTCCCAATAGTATTACTCCGTTTCATATTGATCGTTACTCCACATTTTTAATGCAATTTCGCGGCAGCAAGCAAGTAAGTGTGTTCCCGCAATGGGATGATCGTGCGGTAAGTGCCGCGCACAAAGAGGCTTACATCTCTTACTCAAGTACTAAACTACCCTGGAATGAAGAGATAGATGCGCTAGGGACTGCTTTTGAATTTGCCCCTGGCGAAGCCTTGCATATCCCTTTTATTGCGGGTCACCATGTGCGCAATGGCAGTGACGATGTTTCTATTTCAATGTCAATTATTTTTAATACTGAGCAAAGCATGGCCTGGCGTAGAGCATTGCGCTTTAACCATTCCGCGCGCCGTATATTAGCACCGCTGAGTTTGACCCCCGCTCCGGTTGGTACTCAACCCTGGCGAGATAACACTAAAGCTAAGGTCTGGGATACATTTGTCAAAGCGCGCGGCTTACTTAAAAATGGTAAAAATCTGGATCAAAGCAACGCTCAAAATATTGCTCGGAGCTAAACGATTATTCAAAACTCTAATTGTGAGGCTTGATTATCTTGCAACGCGAAGATACTGATAACTGGTAGTATTGGCTAACTCACATCCACTCCATCAAGCCCTATGATTCCATCACTTATACTCGCCATTGACCAGGGAGGTCAAAGCTCTCGTGTTGCAGTGTATGACTGCAGTGGTAAACAGCTGTGTTGTTTTTCTGCACCATGTGCGACCAATAATTACCCGTTAGAAAATTCAGTGCAATATATTGAACAAAATGGGAAAGAAATTCTTGAGGGTATTCGGGATTGTTTGCTAAAAATAAAGCTAATCCTGGGTGTTGATATTGCTCGAATTCAGGCGGCAGGTTTTGCCGGCCAGGGCTCATCGCTTTTATGTTGGGACACCTTGACGGGTGCTGCACTAACCCCAGTGCTCAGCTGGCAAGATATTCGCGGTGAACATTATTTAAAAAACATTTTTATTCCACACGAAGAGCTGCAAGTTATTGCTGGCTTGCGTTTATCCCCTCACTATGGGGCAAGCAAGATCCGTTGGTGTTTAGAAAAATCCCCCGTCGTTGTTCAGGCCTTGAAAAACAATCGGCTCAGTGTAGGGCCGATAGTGAGTTATATTTTTTGGCATTTATTAGCGCGAAAAAATGTTGTCGATCCCGGTCATGCTCAGCGAACTTTGCTATGGAATCTGCAAAAAAATACTTGGGACAACTCCTTACTGAATCTATTTAAAATTCCTAAAGCCGTGTTGCCAGAATGCTTGTTTCACGATAGTCATTTTGGTGATTTGATGTTGGATGAATATAAAATCCCCTTTACTGCATGTGCACGGGATCAAGGTGCTTCACTATTCGCACGGGGGATGCCAGAACACAATGCGTATTATATTAACCTGGGGACAGGAGCGTTTATTCAGCGAGTGAGTGAGCAATTAACAGCACCTTCGGGTTTGTTAGTAAGCCCCTTATGGTTGTCAAAAGATGCACACGAAAAAAAATTATTTTGTTGGGAAGCTACAGTTAACGGAGCTGCTTCAGCAATGACTTTTATGCAACAGCAAACAGGTTTACTCTTAACGCCCAATGAGGTTCAACATGCACTAACACTAAGCCCGCCGCATGCCTGTTATTTTTTAAATGCGATTGGCGGATTAAGTGCACCCTATTGGCGAACCGATTTACAATCACAATTTGGCGAACCTTCATCGCCGCACGAGAAAATACTTGCGTGGTTGGAAAGTGTGATTTTTCAAATTATGGAAAATGTTAACTTGATGGCGGCATTAGACAAGTCTTTGCAACAGACAAAAAAAATTATTATCAGTGGAGGATTAAGTAATGTGGATGCAATCTGCCAAAAAATTGCAGACCTTTCGCATCTCCCTGTTCATCGCAGTGACAATACGGATGCAACCTTACAAGGTATTGCCTGTTTGGCCGCAGGAATATCAATGCAATGGCAACCACAACAAAACAGTGATATTTTTATGCCGCAGGAAAACAGGGCAATTCATTCGCGCTTTCAATATTGGAAAGTAAAGATGTCCGAATGGTTGCAATGAATCGTTTGTTGTTCAATTCGCCTATACTTGCGTTATTCCCTTTTGGATATTTCTGATGAAATATGATTTTGTAATTATTGGTGCGGGCATTCAGGGAGCGGGTGTTGCGCAAGCGGCGACCGCCGCCGGCTATTCAGTATTAGTGCTTGAACAAACTGCAGTAGCGGCAGGGACTTCGAGTAAATCGTCTAAATTAATCCATGGTGGTTTGCGTTACCTGGAAAGCGCGCAATTTGGTTTGGTCCGGGAAAGTTTGCATGAGCGTGCTCTGCTATTAAAACTTGCGCCGGAGTTAGTGAAATTACAGCCGTTGCATATTCCTATCTACAAAGATTCCACCCGTAGCCCCTTGATGATTCGTGCAGGTTTGAGCCTTTATGCATTACTTGCAGGGTTAAATGAAAATGCATTATTTCGCAGCTTGCCAAAATCAAAATGGAACAATCTTGATGGACTAAAACAAGAAAACTTGCGCGCAATTTTTCGTTATCACGAGGCGCAAACGGATGATGCGGCATTAACGCGAGCGGTGTTGCATTCTGCGCAAACTTTAGGTGCGGAATTAATGATGCCTGCGCGGTTTATCAGTGCGCAGCGGGACGCGCGCTGTTGTAAAGTCACTTATGAAAAGTCTGGTAGACAAGACTCTGTGAGCTGTCGGGTGATGGTTAATTGCGCCGGCCCCTGGGCACCGGAAGTAATAGCTCGTGTGGATCCCATGCTAGCCTCGCCAGCGCTGGATTTGGTGAGAGGCAGCCACTTATTATTACCACCTTTATTAAAACAACATTTTTACCTTGAAGCACCGCAAGATAAGCGAGCCGTATTTGCCCTGCCATGGCAGGGCAAATTATTGTTAGGTACAACGGAGCGGCTGCATACCGAGGCTCCAGAAAAAGCCCACTGCACTGGCGCTGAGCAAGAATATTTATTAGCGACCTTGCAGCATTATTTTCCACAATTGCAAATAGTCCCTGAACAGATTGAAAGCTTTGCCGGTTTACGTGTGCTGCCTCGCAGTGATAAAAATGCTTTTGCCCGTCCGCGCGAGGTTTTGTTTGCAGTGGATAATGAACATCAGCCGCGAATACTATCGGTGATGGGCGGTAAGCTAACCACTTATCGCGCAACGGCGCAAATGGCCTTGTCGCGCTTGCGACCCAGTTTGCCGGGGAAAATCGCACGTGCGGACACCAGTCAATTACCTTTAATCCCTGTCGATAAAAACCCTTGTTAATACGCTTTAACTAAAAATCCTTTTAAAATCATTTGTGCTTCCCGTTTCAGCCGTTAAAATGCCTGTCATATCTTGCCCTCACACTTTTAACGCGGCTTGCCGCTCAGGATTTCTCGTGAACTTTACTGGCGCCCACATTCTTTCGATTAAACAATTTGAACGTGCTGATATTCAGCGCATTTTTGATGTAGCAGATGCAATGGAGCCTTACGCACTGCGTCGCAAAATGACGCGAGTATTGGAGGGAGCTATTTTAGGCAATATGTTTTTTGAGCCGAGCACGCGTACTCGTGTGAGCTTCGGCGCTGCGTTTAACCTGCTCGGCGGTAATGTACGCGAAACCACGGGCTTTGAAAGCTCATCCATTACCAAGGGCGAATCGCTGCATGACACTGCACGCGTACTGTCGGGTTATAGCGATGTAATTTGTATGCGTCACCCACAATCAGGTTCAGTAGCGGAATTTGCCGAGGCGAGTCGCGTTCCGGTTATTAATGGTGGCGATGGAGCCAACGAACATCCCAGCCAGGCTTTGTTAGATTTATACACGATTCGTAAAGAGTTGCGCTCAAATGGGCTAGGTATTGATGGTTTGCGCATCGCAATGATCGGTGATTTAAAGCACGGCCGCACGGTCCATTCACTCTGTAAACTTCTCTGTGTATTTAAAAATATACAAGTGGTGCTGGTTTCCCCTAAAGAGCTGGCGATGCCTGAAGCTATAGTGGAAGAATTACGTATAGCAGGGCACAGAGTTACTGTGACTGACGATTTACCTACCAGCATTTCGCATATTGATATTGCCTACTCAACGCGCATTCAAGAAGAGCGTTTTAACAGTAAAGATGAAGCCGATATGTACCGTGGGCGTTTTCGTTTGAATCAAGCAATCTACACCCAGTACTGTGAACCCAACACCGTTATCATGCATCCGCTACCGCGCGATTCGCGTGCGGATGCGAATGAATTGGATAATGATTTAAATCAGAATCCTAATCTCGCCATTTTTCGCCAAACTGATAATGGAGTATTGGTGCGTATGGCACTGTTTGCGCTGGTGTTGGATGTGGCCGATGAAGTGGACAAGCATTCGCGCGAAGTGACCTGGTATAACTCACTGCGACAAAATTAAATTATCGCTGGCGAGGGTTAAATTTCCGGCGACTTACTACGAAATAGATTTTTGCAACAAGAATATTCCTCGCTGCAAGTGGCGAGATTTTTTAGTGAATTTTAAAAAAGCCGCAGTTGCGGTTTTTTTTTGCATTAATTTTCCAAATTGATGAAAAAAAATTAGTGTATTTCATTTTCCTACAACTTATGATGCCACCTCAAATAGACATATTTAACCTATAAAAAGATTCTTGGTACCTACTTGGGGTTAAGCCTTATGAGTTCTTCGCAAAAACAAAAAAACAATTTCCATAACTTTGCGCAAAATGCAGGTTTGTTTTGTGGCATATCTTTTTTGTTGATTTCGGTGCCAACAATCGCTGACGCCACTGACCCAGTGACGCAAATTGAGGAGGTGGTGGTTACTGCATCCAAACGCGATCAACGGTTAAAAGATTTCTCGGGTTCTGTCAGTGTTGTAAAAATGGATTCGCTGAAACCGCTGGCGACATTAAGTGATATCGCAAATCAGGTGCCGGGCCTATCCGTGATCAACAATGGTCCACGGGTTGCAACTGCTATCACCATGCGCGGTTTACGAATGGACAATATGAGCGCTAACGATTTTGGCGGTGATGGCGCAACAGTGGCTAGCTACGTGGACAATATTCCACTGCAAGGTTTTTTCGTTCCGCCGGCATTTAGTTTTAAAGATTTACAACAAATAGAGATGCTGCGCGGTCCGCAAGGTACGCTCTACGGAAATTCTTCAATTGGCGGTTTAATTCGTTACGTAACTGCTAAACCAGATTTAAGCAAAACTATAGTGAACATTAATGCATCCGTTTCACAAACTGCTGCAAGCTATGGCAGTAATTACGATACTGATTTGATAGTGAATGCGCCACTGATTGACAACACTCTCGGTGTGCGATTGATGTTTGGCAAGGAAAATAATGCTGGTTTTATCGATAATGATTATTTACTCGATGGGAAAAAACGCGATATTAACTCTGATGAAACCAGCCAAATTCGCGCTACAGTTTTGTGGCAACCAACGGATCTATTTTCTTTAACCAGCAGTTATCATTACCAAAAAATTAATGCCGACGATCGCCAGGCAGCAAACAAAAACTTTACACAAGATAACCACACCTCCTCAAGCCGTTATTTGCAACCTATGCAAGGTGAATTGCGCTTATCCAGTATCGATGCGGTTTATGATTTTGACTGGGCAAAATTAACGGCGAGCGCTAGTCGTTATGATTACACAACCCAAAGCATGGCAGACCAGACTGACTTCTTACTGACTGTTTACGGTGAAGGCTATTATGCGGAATACGAAGATTTTTCTGCTTTTACGCGTGGCGATGTTGATGTGATAAAAAACTCCGGTGAGTTGCGTTTGGTTTCAGCTGAGGATCAATCTCTGCGTTGGATTTTGGGTGCATTCCTCAGCACTGACGATCTCGATGTAAGCATCGTCGATTATGTGCCAGGTTTTGCAGCAGTGTTTGCTGAGGAGCGTCCGAATGATCTTGATTTTATAAGAACTCAAGCGGAAACATTGCATGAGCAGTCCGCTTACGGCGAGTTAGCCTACGATATAAAACCGGAATGGGAAGTCGTCTTGGGTGCGCGCTACTCCAAATATAAAGATGATTTAAATGTGTGCTCTTTATTATTCCCTACGTCTACTGAATATGTGGGAAGCAACTACCCGCTGGAGTGCTTGCCGAGTGACGACACTCAAACTAAGTCTCTGGGGAAATTCAGTACCAAATATAAATTCAGCGAAAATCAAAATATTTATTTCATCGCAGCTGAAGGTTTTCGGCGTGGCGGGGCAAACTTTCTGCCGGTTGAAATTGACCATAATCGCAGCTATAAACCCGATACTGTGGTCAACTATGAAGTGGGTACACACAGCGATTTTTTAAATAGTACATTGCAATTAAACGGTGCAGTGTTTTACATGGATTGGAAAAAAATTCAGGTTTCAACCACTATCGAAGAGGGTGATAGCGTAACGGCAAATGCAGGTACAGCGCGTTCTAAAGGTTTTGAGTTAGGTGCTCTTGCACAACTTAATCAAGCTTGGGATTTGCGTATAGGTTATTCGTATACCGATGCCGCTTTAACGGAAACTGTGATGAGCATTAACGGTGGCGATGAAAACGCCTACGCTGGCGATAGATTGCCCGGTGCACCGCAGGACGAATGGAATCTGGGGCTGGATTATCAACAAGCCATAGACACCGCAACATTGACTGCAGGTATCGATTATTACTACGCGAGTAAAATTACCACGGCCTTAAATAAAGATTATGCAGATTACGCTAACTTATCCGGTTATAGCATGGTCAATGCGCAGGCCAATGTAATCTGGCGTAATTGGCGAGCGGGTGTATTTGTAAATAACATGGGTAATACCCTTGCCATCACCGGTAGGCGCACAACAACTAATTTCGGGGCTCAGGGGCAGTTTGATTATGTTACGCGTCCGCGTACAGTTGGATTGAATGTTGGTTATAAGTTTTAAAATTTTATATTTGCTTTTAAACTTTAAATCTTATTTATTGTATTGATTTATATCGCTCTGGTTACTGCAGTGAGTTTTTAATCGGGGCGATATAACTTATGAAATACACTTGGTCTGTACCTGAAGTGACACAAACATCATTAATGGATTACGGACCAGCGTGCTTAGAGAGTTTGGCGGAAGCCAAAGC
Organism: Pseudomonadota bacterium; assembly: GCA_040386215.1. GTDB lineage: Bacteria > Pseudomonadota > Gammaproteobacteria > Pseudomonadales > Cellvibrionaceae > Cellvibrio. The sequence continues at coordinate 86,430 of JAZKFX010000047.1, read as the reverse complement.
TACGCCATCCATGTTAATTACCCGGCTACCCAACAATATGACGCATTTTATTGTTGTCTGGCGAAGCCTTGGGCGATGGTTGCAGATAATGGATCCGGCTCACGGCTGATACAGATATGGTTCGGTGCATTTCCATTTATAAGCTATAGTCTCCAAGTCAATTATTTTTAAGTGACGAAATATCCGGTTATTTTTTGGGATGAAGGTGACCCGTGCCAAATTATGAGGTGCTTAATTTTTTGAGTGGCACAAACTATTATTAGGATTTTTTTGTTTTTATTATTGGGATTGAAATCATGGCCGTAAAGAAAGTAAGTGAAAAAAAAGTGTCAGCTAAAAAAAATGTAAAAGGATGCGAATTAGTAATTCCAGTTCCACAAGGTGGGCAAGCATTAGCAACATTTGAGTTAACGCCTTTACGACCTGTAGCGGGTAAGGCGCAGGATTGGAAATTAATCGATACTAGTACTGGCGAAACGGTTACCGGTATTTCGGTAAGTTTTCATCTGAAATCAAGCGATGTTGAACGCGAATTTGAGCGCGCTGTACTGATAGTTAACCTTGCAAAAAGTGTTGATAATGCCGAGGGTTATTGGCGCTTTGTGCTAAATGGTGTTGAGCCAGGTCAAGTAACAGGCGATCAGAATGTAGATGTAGTCACTGAAATTACCAATTACGGCAGAACACTAATTGCGTATGTCCACGCATTGGATCTGGGCAAATCCGAAATTGACTATGGGTATTTGGCATCGTTTACAGACGCTATTTCTGGCGTCGTTTCCATTTATGAATCGCGAGACCCGGACATTGTAGTCAAGCGTCCTTAAGTTTTCAGGGGGAGCATGTATTTGTCCCCCCATATTTTTTGATGGTTTCAATAAAGTCAGCTTCATTACACAAAGTATCAAACCAGGGAAGCTCAAACCATTTGCTGCCCATACCTTTTTTTAATGCATTATCAATGTTGTATATTGCCAGAGTCTTGTTGTTAGCGAGAGTATGCACAAGTGCCCCGATATAAATTATTTCAACGCTTTGGGAGGATCTCTCTTCCAGTTTTTTGAGTGTGCTGAGCGCTTCTTGAAAATTACTGGTGTGAGCGTAAGCTTGGCTCGCATCTTTCAAGCTGTCAAAGCTTGGTAAATCTTTTTGTGATTCGTAGATGTTAATTATATTCTGATACGACTCTTGTGCATTTGAGTGCTGCCCTAATAAATATTCAGCATCTGCTTGATTGAGAATAAAAGCGGGGTTTTTAGGGTAAATTTCATTTGCTTTTTTAAACAAATCTAATGATTTTTGGTATTGCTTGGAGAGTAAATAGGAGAGGCCTAAATTCGATAAGTTGTATGCATCATTTGGTGCTATATCTTTGACGGTTTCGAAAGATTTTTTTGCTTCTTCTGAGTTTCCTGAAAGCAAATGTATTGTTCCGCGAAAAAACAAAGCATTGGAAAATGTTGGCGAAAGACTTAATGCTTCATCAATATAGTTTTTTGCGTTTACCGAGTTACCCAAGTACCAATATGCTATTGCGGCCAGATAAAGGTTTTTTGTGGTTTTTTTTGAGATAAGTGATTTTTCATAAAATGAAATGGCGCCTTTGTAGTCTTTTTTTGCCATTAACTTGTATGCTAGCATTTCGTATTTTGTGGATGTGTTGGAATGTAATTTTGTCAAGAGTTCAATTGTCTTGTCGGCCGCATCAAAGTTTTCCTCGGCAATTTGCAAAGAAAATAAGTTTTTAAGGTATATTTTGTCTGTAGTCTTATTTCCTTTTATAAGTTTATTTATTTTTACCAAGAAATTTTTATCTTTTGTTTCATGGTTAAGATCTAGTGCAACTTCGCTAAATAGTGTTTGAAATGCTGGCAATAGTTCTATGTTACCGTTTAGCTTCTCCAAATCGGCTAGCAAATCTGTATTTGCTCCCTTTGTTACATAACTCCGATTAAATTCGAGAAATTTTGTATATTCTTTTGTATCAATTTGCTCAAACGTATTGGCAACATTTTCGAAATAAAGTCCCCCAATATTATTTTGTACTATGGTTGCTACCGATAAATAATTATCTGTCAACACATCTATTGTTTTTGTATCCTGCACCCTCAGTCTACCCTCCTGTTTTTTTACATCCGGCGTTAAGCGTGAAAGGGTTATTGTACAGGCTTCAATTTTACATTGAATGTTAGCCGTAATTAATTCATCAGCTGCTGTTGCGCGGCGTACAGTTTCCAAGCCTTCTTTATTACTGCTAGCATTAATATCCGCAATTTCATTTTGCGGAATTAAATAATAACCATCCAGTTGCAGTACGCTTTGTTGAATTGCATCGTAGACCGCACCTTTCACCAATTCCTGCTGTGATTCATGCATGTCAGCCGTGCTGAGAGTTGGCGGCAGTACCGCTACGTAACGCGGTTCTTTTGGTTGCAATAGCCAAATGCCCACAGCAACTAACATCAGCAGCGTTAAGCCGGCAAGAGTGACTGTAACGCTATTGGTTTTAATGTATGCATTAAACTTTTGTTTGCTTGAGAGTAATTCGTTTGTATCAACCGCCTCAAACGTAGGATGTTCCTGGGTTATATTTTGCTGCTTTGAGCGTATACCTGAGCCACTTGTGTTGATTGGCTGTCGTGTTTGTTTTAGCAGCGGGTGTTGTGAATATTGTATTGATGGCTGCGATGATTGCGGTAAAGTCTGAGTGTTATCGGGTTCGAAAGACGTTGCTAAAAATAACTGGCTAAGTTTTTCACATTGCGCCGCCAACCAGTGTGTATTCGCAGGCCTATTGTCCGGATTCTTGGACAGAAGTTGCCCAAGTAATTCACTGATTTCCTGGGGTAGGTCAGGAATATGTTTACCCGGTGGAATGGGCGCGTGCGAAATAATGCGCTGCATCAGTTGCAATTTATTATCGGTATCGCCAAAGGGGTGTGCATTACATAATAATTGATAAGCCAGTATGCCGAAGGAAAATAAGTCACTGCGTGAATCCAGCTCCTCACCCATTGCTTGCTCGGGCGACATGCAGCTATAACTACCTGCTACATGGTCGGTTAAAGTCGCATTAAAATCTTGCGATTTAGCGATACCCAAGTCAGAAATTTTTGCTTCATTACGTTTATTAATTAAAATATTTTCTGCTTTCAAATCGCGGTGAATAATGCCTGCGTCGTGCGCCACTGCGAGTCCCTGTGCAATTTGCGTGAGCCACTGCATGCGCTGGGTAAAGCAAACAATATGTTCCCGTAAATGTAAATAGAGGTTTTGACCATCCACAAACTCCATCACTAACGCAAGTTCGTCTTGAGTTTCTATAAAATCGTAAATCTGTACTATGTGGGGATGATTGAGTTTAGCCAGCAGTAACGCTTCGCGCTTAAAACGCTCGCGATAGTGCGGCTCACATAATTCACTGCGCAAACACTTTATGGCAACTTGTCGATTCAGCCGTGTGTCGCGCGCCAGGTAAACTAATCCCATTCCGCCGCGGCCAATGCAACGGAGAATGTCGTAGTGTCCAATCTGTTTGAGCTCCGTGATGTGTTGTGGGTTATTCATCATTGAGCGGAAAATTTTTGTAGTGCGAGTGGTAACTCATTGGTCAGTGTTGCGCCTTTATAAATCTTAAATTTTTCACAACCAAAGCGAATTTTTCCACCGCGACGTTCCAACAAATATTGTTGCCCCAAGGTGTTGGGTAGATTGTCGGCTAATTGTTTGCGCAGGCGAAAAATATGAATATTCATGTGTGTTGTATCCAGCCCAAGTTCGCTGCCTAATTGCTCGGCATAAATCCAGCCCTGGCTTTTATCGTCAAGTCCGTTGACTGCATCTTTGGCGCGATGACGCGCTAATTGCAATAATAAATAGTGATGACTGCGCACCGCTAAATCAATGCTGTGTTGCTGATAATGTAATTCAAGTTGAGTGGTTTCTTCATCAAGGCTTAAGTTAAATATAAATTCCAGATCGTTGAGTTTTTGCAGCGGGTAAGAGTTCGCTTCAGTGGGGCCACAAACTTGTGCTTGAATAAATCGCCATTGTGCATTATTGACTTGAATCGTATCGCCATTGTGAATGACGCTGCGGAGTTGTTCCTGATAATTGTTAACAGCCTCTAAATACCACTGCTGATCCTGCTCGTCGTAATAAATAGCAAGTTCGGGTGCTTGGGCATCAGGCAACAGATGGTAGTGGGTCAAATAAATAGGTTGAGTCAGGCTATGGGTTTGTAAGTGCTCTTGAGTTTGAAGGGGCCAAAGCATATCAGTCGGTGGAGTGAGGTCGAGTATTTGAAAACATGGATCTGTTAGCTTCGCAAAATGAACTTCATTGCCTACTTTTAGTTCGCAGCTGTTGCCTTGTTCCAATACAGTACCATTTATCCAGGTTCCATTTAGCCCTAGGTTTTTAATGTACCAAGCCCGGCCGTTCCATTCGATGGCAGCGTGCAATTTAGAAATATAGGGTTTATCGATTTGAGAATCTACAGCGGCGGCAAGTCTGCCAAATGTGTGATGCGGTGCGAGTGGGACGTAGCCTTGCGTAGCAACATCAAATATATAAGCCATAGAGCTTCTCACGCGTGTAGATAAATGGTTTTTCTAGTTTGGCTTGCACGGAAATTCCATTTCACAGGGTCCTTTCTTTCTGCTGTTTCTCTGCTTTGTTTATGTTTGGCTTTTTGCTCATCTGGCGACTCTATTGCAAGCTTAGATCATCTATTTTGCAAAGATACGGTGAGTGGCGCAAAAAACTACAATATGTGTAATACGCTGTAATGGGTAAAATTTTGAAAGTTGTCTAGAGTGCCACATGCTGCGCAAGGTTTCATCCGTTAATCGCTTTTTCTTTACCATGGTTATAAGTTTATGGTTGCCCTGTTTCCTCCTGCAAAAAGTCAAAAACCTATTGCGAAAGCGATTCATGTATTTGCTGAAACATCTGCTGCTAAATGGGTACCCATTAATAAGAGTTTTACTACCTTAATGACGATTATGTTACGTGCGGCTACCGAACGCCTCGCTGTGGCACATATTGCGATTATTTTAAAATGCACTAATCATCAAGGCAATCGCCATTTAATTCTGACAACTGACGAAACAGAGTTACAAGTTAGTTCGCTAGGGGTGTTAGAAGAATTTATTATTTCTACGCAAACAATGAACGTGGGAGCTGAGTTAGAAGGTCTGACTGAATCGGTTACAGTACCCATGAACTATGAGCAACAGCGGCTTGGATATATTGTCGCAAGCTTGCACAAGACTGCAACTCGTTGTGATGAAATACAGCCTGTCGATGTATCTTTGGATGAAAGAAAAATAGTTGATGATCTGGCTTTACTTGCGAGCGATATCATTGCAATTATCCGGCGTTATGAGACACGTTATCGCGCTGTATTTATTTATGGAGATGAATGCTATTGGATCGGCAACAGCTTGGTGTTGCGTCAATTGGAACAGCGAATTGAGCAGCTTACCCATGCGCTTCATCCGGTTTTAATTCGTGGCAATAAAGGTACTGGTAAAAATATAACTGCACGTACGCTGCATTGTTTGCGCCATGCCGATATTTTACCCTTTATCGAATCCGCCTGTGATCAATGGCAAGAGGGTAGCGTTAATAGCACATTACAGGCCCTGTATGTTTATGCGAAGGGTGGCACTTTATTTTTACGCAATGTGGATAAATTATCGAATGCTAATTTTTCTGTATTAGAAGCGTTTTGGGCAAGCAAATCTTCAGAGCTTGCAGATAAAGGGGCGCAAGAAGCAGTGGGATTAATTCTTAGTGTCAGCAAGTATGATTTTGTCACAGCACCGGCAATCACTGCCTGGTTAAAAATGAGCTGCATAGAATTACGTTTGCCTAATTTATCGGAAAGACGTGAGGATATCCGTGACTTGATACGATTTTATATCCATGAATTCACACTTTCTGTTGAATTTGATTTCAGCGAAGAAGCTTGGCTGATGTTGGAGCTTTATGCCTGGGAAGGAAATGTTGAGCAATTAAAAAGTGTTATTAAAAACGTGGCATTGCAAGTAGAAACTTCACTGGTTACCGCAGAAATGCTGAAGTTGATATTGAACCGTCTGTAGCTTTACAGATTTAAAGCATTAATATCGAGAGTAATTTTTTCATCGACTCTTCTCATTTTGTAAGGTTTGCGGGGGTTGCCCGTTGCACCTGCTCATTCCATAGTATTTTTATATCTATCGCTATTTGGCTTTAACGCGGTGCGCAGATTTGCTCCAGCTGAGCTTTGCGAAATTCGTCCCTGCAATTCTATTATTTTTTTAGTTCAATCAGCTCTGTTGGTTGGGCTTGTTGTCTACTATTTTTAATGCTCGCGTCCATATTTGGATAAGGTATGGTAATTTTTTGTTCGTCGAAGGCCAATTTAATTTTTTCATTCAGCGAAAAACGAATGGCCCAGTAATCCTCTGTTTTAACCCAGGGGCGAACGACAAAGCTTACGCCGGTCGCTGCTAACTCTCCAACTGCTATTTCAGGTGCGGGTTCTTTTAATATTCCCGCTTCATCGGCAACTATTTTTACAATAGTATCTTTTGCCAGACGAATATCATCGTTGTAACTAACCAAAAAAACCATATCAATGCGCCGTGTTTTGCGCGACGAATAATTGATAATATTGCTGCTGTAAATGGACCCGTTGGGGATAATCACTTCTTTGTTATCACCAGTATATAAACGCGTAGAAAAAATACCTATGCTTTCAATAATCCCGGAAGTGCCAGCTGTTTCTACAAAATCTCCCGCTTTGAATGGGCGAAAAATAAGTAACATAAAACCCGCAGCAAAATTTTGCAAAGAGCTTTGTAGTGCAAGGCCGATAGCAAGGCCTGCTGCACCTAGCATAGCAATTAACGAATTGGTGTTTACTCCCAATTGATCGAGTGCGGCAACCAATACCATCACCAGCAATAGTGCGCGCACCAATGATTGTAAAAAATTTATTAAGATTCCATCGAGTTTGGTGTGCCCCAGTAACTTTCCGATGAATCGGCTAAAAATATTGGCAATAAGTTGCCCGATCAAAAAAACAATAAGCGCTATGCCAATTTTTAATGCCCAGGGGGCGACGTGAGCATCAAAGAATGTTATGACTTGAGCCTGTTCTAACATAAAATCCTCTATAGGTTGCTGCGAAAGTGCGAGCGCACTATGTTGTTACTGTGGTTATTGCGAAGGTGTTTATTTTGCTTTTGGTGTTGATTGCTTTTCCTTTTAGAAAAGTAAATCTAAGCAATATGCCCTGTAGTGCGCACGCGTTTACTGCCTTTAATGATTTCTTGTGCTGCATTTTTCGCAGCTGCTTTTTCTTTTATTACATGATCAATATAATTTTTTGCTGCCATTAAAAATCCTACCACAATAAAAGCACCAGGCGGTAAGAGCGCGAGTATTACCCCGGGATAGTTATCGCCGAGTAAATCTATTTTCCAGTTTGCTGCTGCATCACCTAACAATAAATACATATTGTTAAATATCATTCCCGTACCCAGGATTTCACGAATCGCTCCTACACACACTAACACCAGAGTAAAACCCAAGCCCATCATAAAACCATCCAGCGCTGCAGGTAATATTTTATTTTTACTGGCAAAGGCTTCGGCGCGACCTAATACAGCACAGTTAGTCACAATCAGCGGAATAAATATGCCAAGAATTTGATACAGCTCGTAAGTGTAGGCCTTCATCATTAATTCAATACAGGTAGTGAGCGAAGCGATAATCATGACAAACGCGGGCAGGCGGATAGTATCGCTAATTTGGTTGCGAATTAATGACACGGCAACGTTTGAGCTAGTGAGCACCATTAATGTTGCCAAGCCTAAACCCAAGGCATTAACCACCGAGGCGCTAACAGCAAGCAATGGACACAAGCCTAATACTTGTACCAGGGCAGGATTATTTTTCCATAAGCCTTTTTGGCAAATATCCTGGTAAATATTTTGTTCTTTAGGTTGATCGGTTGTAGCGTCACTCACGATGATTCTCCGATGTAATCCAAAAGCTTGGTAATACTATCATTGGCTTTTTGCTGTTGTACTTTCAAGCTTGTCAGCGGTATTGCTAACAGTAGTTCCAGAATTTTTTTTAAATAATTCATCGCGATGTGCATCGACAAATTCCAGTACCTGACGAATTTGATTAACAACTGCTCGCGGGGTAATAGTAGCACCGGCAAACTGGTCAAAATCACCGCCATCCTTTTTTACTTTCCAGCGCGACAAATCAGGTGCGTTACTTGATTTACCATTAAAAGCTAACACCCATGGTGCTTTTTTGATGTCTACTTTATCGCCCAGCCCGGGCGTTTCGTGGTGATCGATAATACGTACCCCGGCGATACTGCCATCCACATTAATTCCTATGACCATACGAATGTCACCGCTGTAACCGTCAGGTGCAACCGCAGGAACGATAATAGCTATAGCTTCATCGACATGACGGGCCACGTAAATTTTCCCACCACTTTTTAAACCCAGGCCGGCCCAGGCAGCTTCAGGAACATTGATGGTGTCCACTAGCATATCGTTATCGTGTGTGTTGCGCGGCACTATTTCGAAGAGTGCTTTTTGCTGTGCTGCGCGTTCTGCTTGCGCGATTCGCTCTTTGGTAAACTCAGCGGTAAATGCGAGCACTGCTGTGGTTACTAATGCAAAAGCACCGAGCAGTAAGCTATTTTTACTGATAGATTTGCTGAGCATTTATTTTTCCTTGCTGAGCACATTGCGTGCTTTATTGTGGCCATAGGTTCTTGGTGTGGTGTAGTAGTCAATAAAAGGCGCGGCGAAATTTAAAAATAAAACGGCGAAAGCAACACCATCGGGGTAGCCTTTTCCCCATACACGAATGACATAAATTAACACACCAATTGCCGCACCATAAATAATACGCCCCTTGTTACTTACCGCAGAAGTCACCGGGTCAGTCACGATAAAAAATGCGCCTAACATGGTTGCACCGGAAAGCAGATGAAAAATCGGCGAACCGCCGCTGTGCGAACTGCCGTTGTCGTAAAAAAATATCGCCATCAATGCCAGAGCGATTAGCATGCTAACAGGTGCGTGCCACGTAAAAATACGTTTGTATAATAGAAATATTCCACCCATTAAAAAAGCAATGTTTACCCATTCCCAACCTGCGCCAGCAATAAAGCCTGCGCTAAGCTGGGGTTCGTTGCGATAAAGGTCATCGAGAACCTGGCTGGAATTTTGTTTCATTACATCTAAAACAGTTGCCGAACTATAAGCATCAATTTGTTGACCAAAAAATATTTTGTGAATCGCATCGATAATACTTAATGTTTGCGCACCATCTACATTCGCCGGCGTTGCCCATTGCGTCATGTGAACGGGAAATGACACCAGCAAAATAACATAGCCTACCATCGCTGGATTAAAAGGATTTAAGCCCATGCCGCCGTAAAGTTGTTTCGCTAATACAATGGCACAAAAGCTGCCGACTACCACTAACCACCAGGGGCAGTAGGGTGGCAGGGACACGGCTAACAGAAATGCAGTAACCAATGCACTGTAATCGCCAAGATAAAATAATACGTAGCGTTTACGCAGCGCCATGACCATTGCTTCGAAACCCAGGCAACTAAAGCAGGCAATCAATAAATTAAAAAATACCCCTTCACCAAAAAAATACGCAAGTGTAAATATACCAGGCAAGGTAGCGTAAATGACCATACGCATCATTTGACTGGTATTCAGCGCGCCCTGTGTATGGGGTGATGTAACATTTAATAAAGCCATTTCAAATCTCTAGTGGCATTTGTAGGTTGGGCCGGGCCACGTTGGGCCGGGCCACGTTTGGCCGGGCCACGCTTGGCTGCAAAGCCCAACACAACATTGATAAATTATTGCGCTTTTTTTGTTAGTGCTCCGTCGAGCTTCTTGTATTCAATTTTTACATGGTCATGTTGGCACCGTAGGTTGGGCTGTAAAGCCCAACACAACATTGTCAAATTCTTGCGATCATTTCTGTTAGTACTCCGTCGTGCTTCTTTTACTTAATTTTCACAGGGTCATGTTGGGCTTTTCAGCCCAACCTACGATTACATTTTTAAGCAGAAGTATTTTCTTTATCAAAATCTGCTAGTTTCTTTTCCGCTTCTGTCAGTTTTAATTCTGCTTGCTTTATACGCGACTGCTGTCTTACCAGCTGTTCTTCAGTAATTGGAAAATCAATATTTTTTGGCACTAGTGGTGCCTGTGCGCTGGCAAGACTATTGCGCGCAGCCTGTAATACCCGTTCCAATTTTATGCGCTGTTCTGCCGGTGTTGCTTGCACCTGATTGGCTTTAGCCATTGCGGCGGCAACCACATCAATTTGCGGTTGCATTATAGGCGCCGATATTGTGGTTGGTGTAAGTATAGCGGCAGAACTATTGTCTGGCGTTGATTGCGCAGAAGCTCTGCTTGCCAGTAAAGCTTTTGCTTCTTCAGCAGCTTTTTTTCGCGCTGCGCGTTTCGCTTCTTTTTCAGCTTCTTCTTTGGCAATGCGCTCTTTGCGGAATTCAAAACGCTGGCGAGATCTATCCGCTTTTTCTTTCTCAATGGTATGTTGACGAATAGTTCCCTTGGCGGCGCGATAATATTGCACCAGTGGGATTTTGCTAGGACATACGTAAGAACATGCACCACATTCAATGCAATCAAATAAATTATGCGCTTGCAGGCGATCAATATCCTCTGCCTGCGCATACCAAAATAATTGTTGTGGCAACAAACTTACGGGACATGCTTCGGAGCAAAGTCCGCAGCGAATGCAGGCCTGTGCAGGTGCAGGTGGCGGTAACTCTTTTTTACTGGCGGCAAGAATACAGTTAGTTGTTTTTACTACAGGCGCATTGAGGTAAGTGAGCGTAAAACCCATCAGCGAGCCGCCCATCACTATGCGCAGCGCTTTGTTGGGGTTATAACCATGCTGTGCCAACAAATAATTTATGGGAGTTCCCAGTAGCACATCGACATTGCGTTGCGTGTCGAGCGCTTCGCCCACAAGCGTTGTGATGCGAGATAGTAAAGGTTCACCAAAACGCACCGCGCGATAAGCCACAGCGGTGGTTGCAACATTAACGCAAATTGCCCCAATGTCTGCCGAGTGATGACCGTTAGGGATTTCACGGCCGGTTAAAATTTGAATTAATTGTTTTGCGCCGCCGGATGGATATTTGGTAGGTACACTAACAATTTCTACTTCTGCATCCTGTGCAGATTTGTTGCCTGAATAATTTTTCACTGCATTTCGTAATGCAGCAATCGCTTTAGGTTTGTTATCCTCAACGCCGATTACCAGACGTTTTGGATGATGCAAAATGTAGCTTAATAAAAATGTTCCCGCGATAATCTCATCGGCTCGCACTTGCATCAACATATCATCAGCAGTGATGTAAGGTTCACATTCAGCGCCGTTAATCACTAGGGTATCAATGACTAAATTGGATTTAGTGTTGAGCTTTACGGCGGTGGGAAAACCCGCCCCACCCAAACCGGCAACGCCTGCAGTGCGAATTTTTTCCAATAGCGCAAGGCGATCCAATGCCAGATATTCTTCACATTGTTCAAGCGCAATCCATTCATCTTTGCCATCGGTATCAATCACAATGACATCGCCACTCATGCCAGATGGGTGCGGTAAAACATGTTGCGTAATTGCGCTAACGGTACCTGAGCTTGATGCGTGAACATTAGCACTAAAAGTACCGTCCGCTGCCGCAATGAGTTGGCCTTTTAAAACCTGTTCGCCTGGTTTAACGCTGGGCTTTGCCGGTGCGCCAATATGTTGATTAAGCGGAATAAATAATTGCGGTGGAAGCGGCACTTGCCCCAGCGGCAATTGCATAGATTGCTGTTTATTTTCGGGTGGGTGAATGCCGCCCGGCAGCTCCCATAATTTAATAAAATTATTCAGGCTACTCATATTGCTATGCCGCCTCGGTAGACGTGTCGTGTCTGTCGGTGGCAATTAATTGCAGTGGCGCTGGCATATCCCACGCCCAATTGTTAACCGATGTTGTGACGGGAATCATGTCGATACAATCAACCGGGCAGGGCTCGACACACAAATCACAGCCGGTACATTCGTCGGCAATAACCGTGTGCATTTGTTTTGCTGCGCCGAGAATTGCATCCATTGGGCATGCTTGAATACATTTGGTACAGCCAATACATTCTGCTTCGCGAATAAACGCTACTTTTTTTACTTCAGCTTCGGTCCCGTGTTCGGCATCGAGTGCGGGTGCTTCAACATCCAATAAATCTGCCAGGGCATTAATCGTACTTTGACCACCGGGTGGGCATTTATTAATGGCATCCCCGTCGACTATGGCTTGCGCATAAGGACGACAGCCCGGGTAACCACATTGACCACATTGTGTTTGCGGCAAAATCGTATCGATTTGATCGACAATAGGATTACCCTCAACTTTGAAGCGCACCGCAGCGAAGCCGAGAATCGCACCGAAAAGAAGAGATAAACCTACTAGCGCAACTAACGCAGCGATTATGGGATGTTGAGTAATTAATTCGAACATAAATTACAGAAATTCAATTCATTCATTAGATAGTTAAACTGTTCAGCAATTTCTTGATGATGAAGTCAGAAAATAATATTAGGAAGCCAGTCCCGTAAAACCCATAAACGCCAATGACATCAGGCCTGCGGTAATCATGCCTATAGCGGCCCCTTTAAAGGGTAAAGGAACATCTGCCACCGCTAAACGTTCGCGCATCGCCGAAAATAAAATTAATACGATGGCAAAACCTAAGGCACCGCCAAAACCATACATGGTAGCTTCATAAAAGTTATGAGCTTTTTGCGTATTTAATAAAGCTACGCCAAGTACTGCGCAATTTACGGTGATCAAAGGTAAGAACACGCCTAGCACGCGATACAACAACGGGCTGGTTTTTTCCATAAACATTTTTACAAATTGCACTACGGCAGCAATCACCAAAATAAACGCGATGGTGCGCAAATATTCCAAACCCAGGGGCGCTAGAATCCAGTGATTGACGAGATAAGTACAAACGGAAGCGAGCGTCATGACAAAAGTCGTAGCACCGCCCATGCCTATAGCACTTTCAAGTTTGTTGGACACTCCCATAAAGGGACACAAACCTAAAAATTGCACCAGCACAAAATTGTTAACAAACACTGTGCTGAGCAAGATCATAAAAAATTCGTTGATGTGCATATCAATGCTCGTAAGGGCGCCGCCTGCTGCGCCCGCTCTTAATCCCGATAACCCAATGGGCGCGGCAAGCAGCGCCCCTACAGTTACATTACCCGTTGGCCTGGTTTTGCGCCGGCGTGGGGTTCTAACAAATATATTTCTTTTTCGCCGGGGCCTGCGGCCAACACCATGCCTTCACTTATTCCGAATTTCATTTTGCGCGGTTTAAGGTTGGCAACCATGATGGTGAGTTTGCCGATTAAATCTTTTGGATCGTAGGCACTTTTTATACCTGAGAAAACATTGCGCGTTTCGCTGCCTAAATCCAGAGTTAAACGCAATAATTTATCTGAGCCCTCCACCTGTTCTGCGTTGGCAATAAGAGCAATACGTAAATCGACTTTAGCAAAATCATTGAAATCTATTTCTGCCGCTAAGGGTTCTATCGTTGATGTTGATTCAATTTTTGTGTCGACTTTTTTTGTCGCAGCGGCTACGGCTTCTTTGCTGCCTTCTAACATAGCATCGACCTTATCTTTTTCCACTCGTGTCAGCAGTGGTTTGAACTCGTTGATTTTACTTCCGCTGCGGAAGCTTATGGGTTCGTGCCAGTTGAGAGTCTCGCCCAAAAAGGCTTCGGCATCGACTGCCAGGCTCGGCACTACGGGTTTTAAATAAGTGAGAATCGCGCGGAACATGTTAATGCCCTGGGTACAAACGAGTTGTGTTTGCGCTTCGCTGCCAACTTGCTTGGCCAGTTTCCAGGGTTCCTGGGTGGCGATGTATTCGTTGGCCGCATCAGCCAGCGCCATGATTTCACGCATGGCTTTGCTGTAGTCGCGCGCTTCATAAAGTGCAGCAATCACTTCACCCGCATCCACACATTTTTGCCAGAGCGCAATGTCGGCAATTTCTGTGGCAAGCACTCCGCCAGCATTGTTAATAAATTTCGCGGTGCGGCTGGCGATGTTAACTACCTTGCCCACTAAATCGCTGTTCACGCGCTGAATAAAATCTTCGAGGTTTAGGTCTATGTCATCAACATTGCTGGTGAGTTTCGCGGCAAAATAATAACGTAAATATTCTGGATTCAAATGCTCAAGATAAGTTCGCGCATTAATAAAAGTGCCGCGCGATTTACTCATTTTAGTACCGTTAACAGTGAGGAAACCGTGCACACAAATTTTCGTCGGCGTGCGCAACTTGGCGGAATGCAACATCGCTGGCCAAAACAGAGCGTGGAAGTTAACAATATCTTTGCCAATAAAATGATAAACCTCGGCGGTGGAATCTGACTTCCAATATTCCAGCCAACCTTCGTTGTCAGCATTATCTGTTGCATTCTGCGTGGCGTTTTTGTCCAGCAGATTTTTAAGGCTGGCGATATAGCCGATGGGAGCATCTAGCCACACGTAAAAATACTTGCCGGTTTGACCGGGAATTTCAAAACCAAAGTAGGGTGCGTCACGGGAAATATCCCATTCTTGTAAACCGCTATCCAGCCACTCAGCCATTTTGTTGGCGACTTCATCTTGCAAGTGTCCCGCGCGGGTCCAGCTTTTTAAAAAATCGCTGAAAGCGGGTAGAGTGAAAAAGAAATGTTCAGAGTCTTTAGCGATAGGTGTTGCACCGGAGATTTCTGATTTTGGATTTAATAAATCCATGGGCGAATAAGTCGCGCCGCATTTTTCACAATTATCGCCATACTGATCTTCACTTTTGCATTTTGGACAAGTGCCTTTGATGTAGCGGTCGGCGAGGAATAATTGTTTTTCGGGATCAAATGCTTGAGTAATGCTGCGAGTAGCTATGTGTTTATTGGCCACCAAACGCTCGTAAATCATGCCCGATAGTTCGCGGTTCTCGTCACTGTGAGTTGAATGGTAATTATCGAAGCTAATATTAAAAGCTGCAAAATCATTCTCATGTTCAGCTTTTACGTTCGCTATTTGCTGCTCTGGGCTAAGCCCTAGTTGCTCTGCTTTGAGCATAATTGCTGTGCCATGAGCGTCATCTGCGCAAACGTAAATACAATCGGCACCGCGCAGCTTTTGAAATCGCACCCAAATGTCGGTTTGAATGTATTCCACTAAATGACCGAGATGGATTGAACCATTGGCATAGGGCAAAGCGCTGGTTACCAATATTTTACGTGCTGGTGTTTTGCCAGCTGAAGTTTGATGAGTTTGAGTCATGGATTTTTTTACAGCTTCCGCTAGTGGCCGGTGAGGGCTTAAAGGTTTCAGGAGTTGTGGAAAAGGCGCGGACTATAGCATTTATCGAGAAATTCGTCAGCCATGACAGTGCTTTGCCCAATGCAAATCTTGCAAGAATGTTAAAGGTGAATAACAGGAAATGTAAAAAAGCTCTCAACCTACCTACGTTGAGAGCAAGGGCTTATTACGGACAGGTGCTGCCGCTTACAATCCCATAGGGTGAAGGCTGGCTGGTGCAGGTTGTGCGTGAGATGCAACTGCGTTGATTTTCCCAGCCCCAACCACTTTGTGTGGTAGCGCAAAGCGGATAGCGGGTGCCATACCAATTACATTGTTGGCAACCAGTTGTTGCCGAAGAGGAGCTGCTGAACGCGCGCGAGGAAGTGGCTGGTCTGGAGCTGGCAATCGCTGGTCTGGAACTGGCAACTGTTGCTGCGGAACTGGTAGTTGTCGGGGTAGAACTCGTGCTCACTGGTGCGCCGACTGTGCCAAAGGCAATATAACCTGTGCAATACATCCATTCGCTGTAACTTCCACCACCGCAAGTACCGCTGTAAGAGCCGGTATTGGTTTGCTGATCTTCCGCCTGACGGGTTGTACCGTTCACCACAATGTAATCCACGCGTACATCGCGCCCGGTTGCATCATTGGTGTAAGCCACGCGAATTTCACCTGAGGCATTGGTCGTCGTTGTGTAACTGGTCATGGCAGTAGCGGGTGTCCAGGTACGAACTGTTGTACCACCTATTTGTAAGGATACGGATTCAGTGCCGGCAACACCCAGCATCCGCACTTCAATAGTATTGGTCGACTGGGTACCAGCAGATGAAGCTGCTCTTGAACTATTACCGAGGCTTGAGCGCGGTTGTGATGAAGCGGCACTTGATGTTACGGATGTCGTATCCAGGCCAAAAAAGCGTATGGCTTCCGCTGCATTAACAGGCAGGTTGTGCGCGACGCCTTGCAAACTGATAGCTTCGACTTGAGCATTCGGGCCGCTGCTACCGTAGCGTGTGCGAGTTGCACCTGACTGTGGCGTATCCGTGAAAGTGGCGGTTTGGCTCAGACTATGAACATTGGTCCACTGTTTAATTGCCTCGTTAAAGTTGGGGTAGCGCAGGGTTTCGTCGGCCGTGCCGTGCCAAAGTTGCATCCTTGGACGCGTTCCGCCGTAACCAGGATAAGCGTTTCTCACCAGAGTGCCCCAGTCTTGCGCGGTTTTGGACACTGTGCCATTGGCACAAGCGTTATTCCAGAGCGAGCCATCGGTGGTTGCAAAACAGCCAAACGGGACACCCGCAAAAGCCGCACCAGCGCTGAATACGTCGGGGTAAACACCCAATAACACGTTAGTCATCATGGCGCCCGAGGAAACGCCCGTGGCGAAAATGCGTGTGGAATCCACGTTATAGTTGCGCTGAACGTAGGTGACCATGGACATAATGCCCACTGGGTCACTACCGCCATTGCGGGTAAGTGCTTGTGATGACGACACATCAAAACATTGCCCACTGCGTGTTGCCGAAGGATAAATCACGATATAGCCGTAGCGATCCGCAAGCGCTGCGAATTGCGTACCCGAATAAAGTGCCGGGCCAGTGCCGGTGCAGTAATGCGAGGCCACCAGAATCGGGGCATTGTTGGGAAGGCGGTCGGGCACATATAAATGCATGCGCAAATTGCTTGGGTTGGTACCGAAATTGGTCACCTCGGTTAACGCAGCTGCCAGGGTGGGCATTGCGGCCATTCCGCTAACTAAGGTGGTAAAACAAATCGCTGCAAAAACCAGTTTATTCATTATTGTTTTCATGGTGGATCTCTATTTTTAGGTTATCAGGCCACGGAAATAACTAACCCGATCGCGTGGCCTGAAAACACAATCGGATTAGGTTAAGGCTCCTTTGATGGCTAATCCCGCTATTTTTTTATTAGCTTTTTGATGCGGGAATGCAAGACGTTAAAGAGCATCTTTTTATACAAATATATTTTTTGACATTGTTAATATGGAGAGGTATTGCGTGCTTGTTTTGTGAACTACTCACAAGTCAATTATTATATTGTCATTATGACCATAAGGAAAATCTTGTCAATATGGTCACAGTGAAAACACTATGTGCTATTGCGTGTATTTCGCTATAAGTGGGAGCACAAATTTTCAATGATGGAAATATTGGTCAATCCGCGCGGGATCGGTTTTGGCTACTTGGGCAAGGATTAGCTTGAAAAAATAAATAACTCAGTGCATGTATTGTGTGCTTTGGAGTTATTTTTCCTGCTGCATAAACTTTTGACGGCCTGGCTTTTGCTATAGCTGCCTCCTAATGCCTGCTTATAGTCTTATTTTTCCATGATCTTTTTTTTGTTGAGTCATAAGGGGATCTAATTATGAGGGTTTAAGCGATGTTGCGTTTTCTTGGTGCATTCAGGCTCTGAAACCTTTAAAAAAGCCTCTAATTTGTTGGCATACATTTCGCTCTACATAATTTATTGAATAATAAGTTGTTAGGGTGGACGAATGTCAAAACCGATTTTTTTTGATGAGATGTTGTTAGACGGAGAAAAAAAGCGCCCGCATTACGAGCAGTACGGACGTTGGCTAGATGCTTTACCGAATGATCGTTTAGCGCGAAAAAAAGCCGAAGCAGATTTAACGTTTCATCGCATGGGAATTACTTTTGCAGTGTACGGTGAAGAGGAAGGTACCGAACGCTTAATCCCCTTTGATTTATTGCCGCGTATTATTCCCGCTGATGAATGGAGTCTATTAGAAAAAGGTCTGACGCAACGTGTACGCGCTTTAAATTTATTTATCCACGATATTTATCATTCACAAGAAATTCTACGCGCGGGATTAGTGCCTGCCGACCAGGTACTGCGTAACGCACAATATCGTCCCGAGATGCAAGGTGTCGATGTACCTAATCAAATTTATGCGCACATCGCCGGTATTGATATGGTGCGTGCGGGTGAAGGCGAATTTTATGTGTTAGAAGATAATTTGCGCGTGCCATCCGGCGTATCTTACATGCTGGAAAATCGCAAAATGATGATGCGTTTATTTCCCGAATTATTTTCCAAACATGCCATTGCTCCCGTTGAACATTATCCCGATATGTTGCTGGATAATTTACAGCTCTGTGCACCCAAAGGTGCAGATAATCCAACAGTCGTGGTACTAACGCCGGGAAGTTTTAATTCTGCATATTTCGAGCACGCTTTTCTGGCGCAACAAATGGGTGTGGAATTAGTAGAAGGCCGCGATTTGTTTGTACGCGATGAATCGGTATTTATGCGCACTACCCAAGGCCCCAAACGCGTCGATGTTATTTATCGCCGCCTTGATGATGATTTTTTAGATCCCCTCGCGTTTCGCCAGGATTCTATGTTGGGTGTTGCTGGTTTGTTATCGGTTTATCGTGCAGGTCGCGTCACTCTTGCCAATGCGATTGGCACCGGCGTTGCAGATGACAAATCAATTTATCCTTATGTACCGGAGATGATTCGTTTTTATCTCGGTGAAAAACCGGTTTTAAATAATGTGCCCACACATCTGTGTCGCAAACCAGAAGAACTTGCTTACGTATTGGATAATTTAGACAAATTAGTCGTAAAAGAAACCCATGGTGCCGGTGGTTACGGAATGCTGGTAGGCCCAGCGGCAACCAAAGCAGAAATTGAAGAATTTCGTTTTCATTTAATCGCAAACCCTGCGAAATATATTGCGCAACCCACTCTCGCATTGTCGACTTGCCCCATATTTGTTGATTCAGGTATCGCACCCCGTCACATAGATTTACGTCCCTTTGTTTTATCAGGTAAAGAGATTCGTATGGTCCCTGGCGGCTTAACGCGTGTTGCCTTGCGTGAAGGTTCATTGGTCGTGAATTCATCCCAAGGTGGTGGCACAAAAGATACCTGGGTGTTAGAAAGATAGAAGGCGTTTTAAAATCGAAACTTGTAGTTAGAAAAGTATTAAGTTTTAAAAAATCTTAATTAAAGTTAGTCGAATGCGAATTAAATAAGAGGCACATTAAATATGTTATCACGCACTGCAGATCACTTATTTTGGTTGGCTCGCTATATCGAACGCGCAGAAAATCTTGCGCGCTTACTCGACATCACCTGGCAAACTTCTTTAGTGCCGCAGGCGCAGGAAAGTGCGCGGCGCAATTGGCAGGCGGCGCTTTTATGTCACGATCAATTGCCATCCTATGTGGAAACTTATCAGGATGTTACCGCAGAAAAGGTTCTAGCTTTTATGGTGTTTGATCCCAACAACCCATCCTCTATCTATTCATGTTTAAAAAGTGCGCGCGAAAATGCGCATGCCGTGCGCGGAACCCTGACTCAGGAAATGTGGGAGACAATTAACGCAACCTGGTTAGAAATGTTAACGCTGAGTCGACGTAAATTACACGAGGAAGAATTAACGGAATTTTTCGAATGGGTAAAAACTCGCTCATCACTGTCGCGTGGCGTTACTTTCGGCACTATGTTGCATGACGAAGCATTTTATTTTATTCGTTTAGGTACCTATATAGAACGTGCCGATAGTACTGCGCGTTTGCTGGATGTGAAATATTACATGATTTCTGAAGGGGAAAGTCCCGGCACTTCGGCGGATTATTATCAGTGGGGCGCGTTGTTGCGCTCAGTGTCGGCATTTGAAATTTATCGCCGCGGCTATCGCGGTTCCGTATCGCCCAGCCGTGTTGCTGATTTATTAATTACTCGCGCTGATATGCCACGTTCGTTGAATGCTTGCATTATTGAAGTGGAAGCTATGTTAGAAAAATTAGCCAATCGCAATTCGAAAGAAACGCAACGTTTAGCCGGGCAATTAAGTGCGCAGCTACGCTATGCGGATATTGAAGAAATATTGGCGGCTGGGCTGCATCCTTATTTAGAAAAATTTCAAGAACGTGTTTACGATTTGGGCATGCGTATTAGTCACGATTTTTTATTGCCGATGCGCGCGGCTTGATGGAACAGGCAGTGATTATTTGTTCGGTAGAAAATTATGAAGCGCCCTAAATTTTTTCCAATTAATTAAAGAGAGGAAAATATTATGTTACTCAATATTCACCACGAAACACTTTATCGTTACTCCTCGCCGGTTGATTACACCATTCAACATTTGCGTTTAACACCGCGCCCGGAAACGCAACAGCAAGCGTTCAATTGGAAAGTGGAAGCGCCGGGCACTTATCAAAAACACAAAGATGCTTATGGCAATATCGGCCACATTCTTGTGCTTGACCAACCTCACGATGAAATTCGCATAACGGTCACCGGCCAAGTACAAATCACGCGCGAGAATGCGCATTTACCGTCAGACGGCGGTGAAGTTCCCTTGTTGGCTTTTTTACAGCCTACGCATCTCACCACTGCCAATGCCGCAGTGCTTGAATTGGCGAGTTCGGCTTATCACCCGCGCAAATCGAAAGTGGGTTCCATTGATGCGATGTTTGCATTGATTAATCACGTTCAAAAAGCGGTTGCTTATTTGCCGGGTACCAGTCATGTGTTTAGTACTGCCGCTGATGTGTTAGCGGCGGGGGTGGGCGTCTGCCAGGATCATGCGCATGTGTTTATCGCATGTTGTCGCGCGCTGGATTTACCTGCCCGTTATGTCAGTGGTTATATCTATCCCGGCGATACGGACCATGCCTCAAGTCACGCATGGGCAGATATTTGGCTGGATGGTTTGGGTTGGGTCAGTTTTGATGTAACCAACGCAAATTTTGCTGCGTCTGAACATTGTCGGTTGGCGGTGGGGCGCGATTACTTGGATGCGTGTCCGGTACGCGGTGTGCGTCACGGTGGTGGAGTGGAGGCGATGGAAGTTGCAGTGCGCGTGGCCCATCCAGAAACCAAAAGTGTGCTGGTGCAATCCATGATGATTGAAAAGCCCATGCCGCGTGGATATTTGAAAGTCGTACAGCAATAATTTTTTAAATAATTAAAGCGTAATCGAAATCGGAACGAATATTTAATTTTTCATGCTCTGGTTCCCTGTGTTCTCCGATTTCACAGGTTGTACTTGCGCCTTAACCCAAGTTTATTTTATGACATATTGTGTAGGGCTCCAGCTGGATGCCGGTTTGGTTTTTCTTTCTGATTCACGTACTAATGCCGGTGTTGATCACATTAGTACTTTTCGTAAAATGACTATTTTTGCAGAGCCTGGCGAACGAATTATGGTGCTGTTAATGTCTGGGAATTTGGCTATTAGTCAAGCGGTTTTGAATGAGCTAAAACCTGCCGGTGAAGGGGCTGACCGCATTCCAAGTCCGTTCAGCTTTGCAAAAACCATGGTGGATGCGGCACGCATTGTGGGCGATGCACTGCGCAAAGTTTATTTGCGCGATAGTGAATCTTTTAAAGAATTTGGTTTGGATTTTTCGGCCAGTTTTATTTTTGGTGGGCAAATTGGTTGTGCACGTCCGGCGATGTTTCAAATTTATGCGGCGGGTAATTTTATTGAAACTACACCAGACACGCCTTATTTTCAGGTGGGTGAATCAAAATATGGCAAACCTATTCTGGATAGAATTATTAAAACCTCGACATCGCTGAACGATGCGGCAAAGTGTGCACTTATCTCTATGGATTCCACTATTCGTTCCAATTTGTCAGTGGGCATGCCACTTGATTTAGTGATTTACGAAGCGGGAAGTTTAGTCATAAAAACTCACGTTAGTATTGGTATGAACGATCCTTATTATCAACAATTACGCAGCCAGTGGGGCGATCATTTACGACAGGCATTTGATGAGATGCCTGATCCTTATTATTAATGCTAGCGAAGGGCCGTAATGAATCCTCTTTGATGTAAGACTCGCCGTTAATACGTCCATGTAGGCTCGAATCGGCATCCATGCCTCATACGGTCTTACATCAAAGAGGATTCATTACTCTAGTTAGTCTGTCGATTTAAAAACTTTGAAGGAAAAATATTTATGGCAATACGTGTGGCCATTCATCACCAAACTGAATACAGCTTTGATCGGCTAACACAGATTTACCCTCATGTCTTGCGCTTGCGTCCTGCACCGCACAGCCGCACTAAAATTCATAGCTACTCATTAAAGGTGGAACCGGAAGAACATTTTATTAATTGGCAGCAAGATCCCTTTGGCAATTTTCAAGCGCGTTTGGTGTTTCCCGAAAGGAGCACCACTTTAAAATTTACCGTAGAAGTTATTGCCGAAATGACTTCGATTAATCCCTTTGATTTTTTTGTTGAAGAATATGCAGAAGCAGTACCTTTCGCTTACGACGAACAGTTAGCGCGGGAATTATTACCTTATCTTGAAGTGACTGAAAGTGGTCCGCAATTAATTAAATTTGTGGCCGGCATTAAACAACAATTTTCTGTGAAAGAAGAAAATAAAACGCCCTGGTTGGTTAATGATTTTTTAGTGCAAGTCAACCAACAATTACAAGCAGCTATTGGTTACGGCGTGCGGCTTGAGCCGGGCATTCAACTCTGCGAAGAAACCCTAACGCTGGCAAAAGGTTCTTGTCGCGATACTGCATGGCTGCTGGTACAAATTTTTCGTCACCTGGGTTATGCGGCGCGTTTTGCTTCCGGGTACCTGGTACAACTTACTTCAGATATTAAAGCGCTCGATGGTCCCAGCGGGCCCGAAAAAGATTTTACCGATTTGCATGCCTGGACAGAAGTATTTATTCCGGGTGCAGGCTGGATTGGTTTAGATCCCACTTCCGGTCTGCTCACCACCGAGGGGCATATTCCGTTAGCGTGTACTCCTGATCCTATTTCCGCTGCACCCATTACCGGTAGCACCAGCGAATGCGAAGTGGAGTTTTCCTACAGCAATGAAGTGATTCGCGTGCTGGAAGACCCGCGCGTAACCAAACCCTACACTGAAGAGCAGTGGGCTACCATTAATGCCCTGGGGGCAGCCGTTGACAAAGAATTATTAGCGCAAGATGTTCGCCTGACCACGGGCGGTGAACCAACATTTGTTTCGATTGATGATATGGAATCGGAGCAATGGAACACCGGTGCTTTAGGAAAAGATAAATTACGTTTAGCAAAAGATTTATTGCTGCGTATGCGTAAAACTTTTGCGCCTTTCGGTTTATTACATTATGGTCAGGGAAAATGGTATCCCGGTGAAGAAGTCCCGCGTTGGGCGCTGGGTTGTTTTTGGCGGACCGATGGCGAGCCACTCTGGCGCGATGAAAAATATCTTGCGCGGGTAGACAAAAATTACGGTTATAACCATGCCAGTGCGAAAAAATTTGCGCACACTTTATGCGAAAAAATAAAAGTAAATCCGGGCCACTTAATGCCCGCTTACGAAGACACCTTATATTATTTGTGGGCAGAGCAAAAATTACCGGGCAATGTTAATCCACTTAAAGCAGACCTTAGCGATGATCTGGAACGAAAGCGTATTGCCAATGTATTAACGCGCGGTTTAAATATTGAAACGGGTTACGTATTACCCATTGAATGGAATTATATTCGCAATCATTGGCTTTCTGGCCGCTGGAAATTACGTACTGGCGAGCTAATGCTGATTCCCGGTGATTCACCTTTAGGCTTGCGTTTACCCTTAAATTCACTTGAAGCGCCGAGTCACGATTACGAACAATATCATCCGGAAAGTGATCAGCAAACTGAACTGCCGCCACTGGCGACTGCCGGTGAAAATCTTGCAAGCCTGAGTGCATTGTCCGCTAATAATGTTGCAGCAGAAAAACGTGCGTTTAATGAGCCAGGTCATGTTATTCGCACCGCACTCTGTTTTGAAACCCGCGGCGGATGTCTGCATTTATTTATGCCGCCACTCACCCATTTGGAACATTATGTTGCCTTGATCGAGGCCATTGAAGATACGGCTGCGAAACTGAAAATGCCGGTGGTGCTGGAGGGTTACGAGCCACCAAAAGATTACCGCTTGAAAAAGTTTTTAATCACCCCCGACCCGGGTGTGATTGAAGTAAATATTCATCCGGTAGAAACCTGGCCAGAGTTAGTGCGCAACACCGAAGCACTTTACGAAGATGCGCGGCAGTGCCGCTTGGCAACAGAAAAATTTATGCTCGATGGCCGTCATTCCGGCACCGGCGGTGGCAACCATGTCACCTTCGGCAGTTCATCGCCGCAAAATAGTCCCTTCTTAAGGCGCCCGGATTTATTGCGCAGTCTCATTACTTTTTGGCAGCATCATCCCGGGCTTTCCTATTTGTTTTCCGGCTTATTTGTGGGGCCTACCAGTCAGTCGCCGCGAGTTGATGAAGGTCGCGATGAAATGCTCTACGAATTAGAAATTGCATTTAAAGAAATGCCTGAGGGTATTGTCGATCAGCCTTGGTTAGTAGATAGATTAATGCGCAATTTATTAATTGATATCACTGGCAATACTCATCGTTCAGAATTTTGTATCGATAAATTATATTCACCGGGCAGTGCCAGCGGTCGGCAGGGAATTTTAGAATTTCGCGGTTTTGAAATGCCACCGCATGCGCAAATGTCGCTGGTACAAGTTTTATTATTGCGCAGTTTAATCAGTCGCTTCTGGAAAGAACCTTATCGTCAGCCGCTGGTACGTTGGGGCACTTTGTTGCACGATAAATTTATGTTGCCACATTATGTGTGGGAAGATTTGCGCGATGTAGTACAAGATTTGAATGCTCACGGCTATCCTTTTCAGTTGGAATGGCTCGCAGCATTTGAAGAGTTTCGCTTTCCCCATTATGGGCGCGTGCAACTGGGTGATATTGGCATTGAATTACGTTGGGCAATTGAGCCCTGGAATGTGTTGGGCGAAGAGATTTCCAGTTTTGGTACTTCGCGCTATGTGGATTCATCGCTCGAACGTTTGCAAGTTAAAGTCACAGGTCTCACTGCCGGGCGTTATGTGTTGGCTTGTAATGCGCGTCGTGTTTGTCTTAAACCCACGGGTAAACAAGGCGAATTTGTCGGTGGTGTGCGCTACCGTGCCTGGCAACCACCATCGGCGTTGCACCCGACCATTGGTGTACATTCGCCATTAGTATTTGATTTAATCGACACCTGGAATGGTAAAAGTATTGGCGGTTGTACTTATCACGTAAGCCACCCTGGTGGCCGCAGTTATGAAACCTTTCCGGTGAATGCTAACGAAGCTGAGTCGCGTCGTGGCAATCGCTTTTTTGATTTTAATTACACCTCGGGTGTATTACCCATTTCGCCCGCAGGAAAAATCTTACGCGAATTTTTTGAGCACACGCATCAGCCGCGGCCTATGGCACCGCCATCCGAAGAACCGGCAGATGAATATCCGCATACACTGGACTTAAGACGATGATTTCTTTCTGTATATTTTATTAGAGTGGAATGGTTCTTAATTAAGCTCCTCATTCTTAGCTGGGCGCTTTTCTTTCGGAGATCCAATTTTACTTTTTGCTTTTTAACAGCTTGTTCCCTGCCAGGGGAACAAGCTGAGGCTGACGACTTTCACTTGGCATCAGTAATCTTCAAAAGAATTTGAGAAGCTGCCTCAAATAATCACCATTCCCAACAGCGCGTCATTTTTCAAATTTTGTAATGCTCGAACAAAACCTAATGACTAAAAAGTAGTTTGATAAATCATTCCAAATAAAAATACGCTTCTCAGACCAATTTGCCATATGTTCAATTAAGTGCCGCGAATCTCCTATAGTTGAACATGGATTACGGATCCAAAGGATATTCCTATCACAGAGGCACACACATGAAATTACACACACAGTTAATTCCATCATTTAAAGCAGCTCACCTTATTTCTTTTTCGCTGTCGTTGATATTGGCAGGTTGCGGCGGCGGTTCGTCATCAAATAAGAGCTCCACACCGGTCGCAACAGTAGTGAGTTCAGTCGCTGTTAGTTCAGCGGCTGCATCCACACCTGCGTCAACCGCAGCGAGTATAGTGGCTGCAAGCTCCACGCCTGCATCAACTGCATCAACTGCATCAACTGCATCAACTGCAGCAAGTTCCGTGGGTACCCTCACCATGACAATTAGTGGTGTTGTTGTTGCGAAAAGCGCTGATGTCATTGAGGTCGCTTCGCTCTATGAAGATGTCGGCAGGTTTATGGCAAAAATAAATCCAGTCGCACGGGTCTGGGCAGCTGCCGATACAGGTTCAACAGCAAATGAAGTGTTACCCAATGCTAATGTCGCGCTGGTAAAAGTTTTCGGTGGGGGTAACCCCGAAGTGGCAGTGGATATAGGCACAGTTATCACCGACGATACAGGTGCATACAGCATTCCTGATGTTGAAAAAGTGCCTGTCTCTGAAGGTACTCCCGAATCTTTCTATTACGAAGTGCGTATTACCAAAGATGACCTCACCCTTAAAACACCTATAGCTGCAAATGTCGATGTTGAAGCTAATGTTTCCCCCGAAACAGATCTGGCCGCTAAAATTCTTTCCGAGGTAGTGGCGGTTCCGGGTATGGAGAATCCACCCCTACCATCCAATCAAATGGTGGAATCAGTGCGCGAATTGGTACTGAGTGAGGCTGCAGATTTATCGGATGACAAAGCTATTGAAATTCCCTCAGCGCTTTCCAGCGGTTTTGATGCTAACTCGGTTGCCGCCGCAAACGGCCTTGCCGCAAATGGCGGTAACGCAGAAAAATTATTTAAAGCAGCAAGTTTTAGTGCCGAAGTGATGGCTTTAGTCACTGATTCGGATTCAACCGAAGCAAGTGCTACGGGTTATATTAATCGTGTCATTCGCGAAGGTTGTAACCAGGTACAGGGAGACTATTTACCACAACCTATAGCAGAAGCCTTTGGCGAAAATTTCAAGGCAGGTAATAAATTAACGGCAACACAAATTGTTGCGGCCTATAACCAAAACTTTAGCGGTCCGGATGTTGTATTAGCGACAGTGGTAATCGGTTTTAAAGCTATGTTAACTGAGGTAGCAGATAAGTTGGCGGCGCCCGCAGTCGATAGCAGCGGAATTGCCAGTACGAAACAATTAGCGCTTTACACTATGCGCGATCTGGACCCAATAACTTTTGCTGCCGACACCGAGCTTGATGCCGACCAGGCATTGGCATTTATTCAAACCCTGAGCACGCAACAATGCCAATTCACCGCCCAGTTGGATTTGTTTGGATTCATTGCCGATTTGTTGGATAAGCCATTGCTCGGTAACCCGGCTATTGCATTTGCCGATATCTACCATAACAGTGGTTTTAATTGTAATGAAGGTTCTGGCAAGGGTCATTTTATGGCGAAAGTCAAAGTGAACCGCAATGGCAAAACCATTAGCTCGGTTACTGTTGCTTCCAATGATAGCGACACGACTGTACTGGGTGGTGATGCCCTGGAAACACTTACCGCCGGAGCAACTGGTTCGTTTAACGCATATGAAAGCAATACCGATGGTGTCTGCGTTAATCTTGGCAAAGAGGTGAGCTACACGGTGACTGCAAACTTTAGTGATTCAACGTCTGTAACCGCTACGGTAGACCGTAATCACCCGCGTATTCCTGAAGCGTCCAGTCAGGTTTTTGTCAACGATGTCTTTCAAGCGGGTTCAGGGGATAGTGGAAGCCCCACTGTTGTTAGCGTTTCAAGACCCTTGTATCAATGGACATCACCGGCAGAAATGCTCGATCTAATCGCCAACGATAATGCAAACACTGCCGTTAAAGCAGAGCTGTTGGCGGGTGATTATGCCGTGAAGTACACCTATGAATTTGCGCACGTGGACACCGGAGCAGTACAAGTATCGCCGGCTTCACAATGCGCGCAAGTCTCCTCGGGTGCACTTTATTCGGTGGATAGCTTTAACCCCACCGCAGATTGCGATGTAACTGCTTGTGCGGCGGCATTAAGTGTTTCTGCCAGCAGAATTGCTTGCCGTATGAATATCCAATCTTATCTGGTGGATAAAAACGATAAGATTTTGGGGCAAGCAGCAGGTCATTTCCGTTTCTTCTGTGTTGATAGAGACAGTGATGATGACTGCGGTTAAAAAAGAGCAGATGGTTGACGAGGTTTTTTACTTTTGAATCATCAAGCTGATGTACAAATAAATTTACTGTCCAATTATTTTTAGCACGTTTCTCGCAACGCCCGGTGATGATGAATCGCCGGGCGTTTTTCATTGCCGATAATAATATTTTTTTAATCTAGTTATTTTTAATTCTTATTCACCGATCAATTAAAAATGAGGGTAGAATGAATTTTGCCATAATTGCTAAAGTTGAGCACTATGTATAAAAATTTTTCGCCATTGCAGACGCAATCACAATTACAAACTCAAGGTGGTGAAGAACAATGTCAACACTTATCATCTGACAGAGAAATAAATGAAGCCTATGCCGAAAATGGGCAAGTGCGAAAACATTGGAAATACTTGTTAGAAAGTTTGCACGAATTAGGTGCGGCTGTGCTTGATGAGCGCCAGAAAAAAGTGCGGCGTATTTTGCGAGACGACGGTGCAACTTATAAAATTTATGACGAACCGGATGCAAATCAAACCTGGCAATTGAATCCCATCCCATTATTAATTAACAGCGAAGAATGGAGTATTACTGAAGCAGCGTTGGTCGAGCGCGCCGAATTATTCAATTTATTACTGCAAGATATTTACGGCGAACGTAAACTCATTTCACAAGGTATTATTCCGCCCGAATTATTATTTTCACACAACGGATTTTTACGTTCCTGTAATCAATTAAAGTTACCCGGAAACCATCAAGTTATTTTGCACGGTGTCGATTTAGTGCGCGGCCCCGACGCTACTATGATAGTAATGGCAGATCGCACTCAGGCGCCCTCAGGTGCGGGTTATGCGCTGGAAAATCGCACCGTTATGAATCGCGTATTTCCCAGCTTATTTCGCGATAGCCACGTGCATCGTCTCTCACTTTTTTTTTCGCGTCTGCGCCAGAAAATGCATGAGTTAAATCCTAACGGTGGTGTAGCGCGTATTGTAGTGCTGACTCCCGGGGCCTATAACGAAACTTATTTTGAACACGCTTATCTCGCCAATTATTTAGGTTTTCAATTAGTGCAGGGCAGTGATTTAAGTGTGCGCAACGGTTATGTCTGGATGAAAGCGCTGGACGGTTTAAAGCGGGTGGATGTCATTTTGCGGCGGGTGGATGATGTGTATTGTGACCCGGTAGAATTAAAAGGTAATTCGCGTTTAGGCGTTCCGGGTCTGTTGGACGTGGTGCGCATGGGCAATGTTGCTATCGCCAATCCATTGGGTTCAGGGGTGTTGGAAAATCCAGCATTGCTGCGTTATTTGCCGCAAATTTCACAGGCACTCCTGGGTCGTGATTTAGCGATGCCATCGGTGAAAACCTGGTGGTGTGGTGATGCAGATGATCTGGAATATGTGTGCGCTAACTTAAGTCGGTTGATCATCAAGCCCACTTATCGCAAGCCAGGATTGTACGAAGTCTATGGCGCTGAGTTGGACGATACAAAATTACAGGCATGGCAAAATCGTTTGCGAAAAAATCCTTATCAATTTGCGGCGCAAGAATATATTCAGAGTGCAAAATCGCCTACCTGGCATGAGGGAAAAATTCAACAACGCGCCACTATTTTGCGCACGTTTGCCGTGGCAAGTGAAACATCTTATGCGATTCTTCCCGGTGGTTTAACCCGCGTTAATTTAGATCTTGGTAAAAAAATTATTTCCAATCAGAGTGGCTCGGTATCCAAAGATACCTGGATAATCGCCTCAGAGCCGGAAAAGAAAATGAGCTTGCGTGCAACCACTTTCACAGTCCCGCAGGAAAATTCAAGTGAATTACCCAGCCGTGTTGTTGAAAATTTATTCTGGATGGGGCGCTATGCCGAGCGCGCAGAATTTGCGTTGCGCTTATTGCGCACAGTGTTTATCCAAATTAATAAAACCGAAACCCTGCCGGATGTGGTGTGCCGTACCCTGTTGACCGCGACCACGCATATAACATCAACTTTTCCTGGTTTTTCCAATCAGGATGAAGCCTTGTATCAAAATCCCGAACCCGAAATGATTTCAATTATTGTTGATCAACAGAGAAACGGTAGCGTGGCTAATAATTTAATTGCCATGATTAAATCAGCGGAACAGGTTAAAGAACAATTATCGAGTGATACGCAGCGTGTCATTAATAATATTGGCGATGAATTAGACGAGCTAAAACGTACCCTTACACCCGGTGCGCTTTCAGCTCCCGAAGAAGCGCTGGCAAGATTGGTCACCAGCTTGCTGGCATTAGCGGGATTAATTAACGAGAGCATGATTCGCGGCAACGGTTGGCACTTTATCGAAATGGGCCGGCGCATTGAGCGTGCTTTGCAAGTTATCACCTGTTTACGCTCGTTATTAACACCAAAATTAGATGATATTGAACAAGAAATATTAGTGGAATCGGCATTGCAGTGTGGCGAAGTACTTATTCCCTATCGTCGTCATTACCAAAGCGGTATCAACATTGAGCACGGTTTGGAAATGCTGATGCTTAATACCAGCAATCCGCGTTCGCTCATTTATCAGCTCGAACAATTGACTGCACACTTTACCGATTTTTCTGGCAACAAAGAAAAATTTTCAGCGGAAAGTAAATTTTTATTGGAAGCAACAACGGCATTAAAACTTTGTGATATTAAATCTTTGGTGGAAACCGACAGCGAAATTCGTCAAGAGCTGGATCAACTCTTGGGGCGTATTCAGTCGTTGGTGGTGAGAGCAGGTAAAGCCATTGGTCAGCGTTATTTTGATCACGCCCAGGGTCCACAACTTCTGGTAAAACATATCGACTGGCAGGATCAGTTATGAGATATAGAGTTACCCATAGTACGCGTTATCAGTATGCACTTTCCGTGAGCAGTTGTTATAACCTTGCGTTTGTTATTCCTCGCGCTACCGACAAGCAATATATAGAATCAACGCAGATTACTCTGCTGCCCCCGGCAACAACGCGCAATACGCGCACCGATTATTTTGGTAACTTATTTTTACAATTTTCTATCGAACAAGATCACAGTGAATTAGAGTTAAGCGTTACCAGTGTTATTGTCATTAAGGATGGCTGTGAAAATAGTAATCTCGATTTTGGTAATTCCTGCTCCTATGTGAAAAAATTATTACAGCAACGAACTGATACGCAAACCTTGCATGCGCGGGAATTTATTCTCGATTCTCCGATGGTACAGCAACATCCAGACCTGGCCGGTTATGCTGAGCTTTCGTTTACGGGTGATCGCCCTTTTTTATCAGCAGTAATGGATTTAACGCGGAGAATATTCACTGATTTTACCTACGATCCTAAATTTTCTGATGTCGCCACGCCCTTGAGCGATGTGTTTAAACATAAGCGCGGCGTTTGTCAGGATTTTGCGCATTTTGCAATTGGTTGTTTGCGTTCTCTAGGTTTTCCGGCACGTTATGTCAGTGGTTACCTTGAAACATTGCCGCCGCCCGGTGAAAAAAAAATGGTGGGTGCCGATGCAACTCATGCCTGGTTCGCGGTTTTTTCTCCGGGAGAAGGTTGGTATGAATTTGATCCTACTAATAACAAAATGACAGGTGATCAATACATTGCCACTGCGTGGGGCAGGGACTATTGTGATGTAACGCCGCTAAAGGGCGTTATCTTCGGCGGTGGCCACTCTCCGCAGCTATTTATTTCCGTGGATGTTCAGCGACTTGACGAATTTTAGTGACGAAAGCTGAGCAGAATTGCGCTATAAAATTTATAAATTAGAATCCGTTACATATCGTGACATTTGTTAGTTTCGATCCCTTGCGCCCCTGTGGCACAATCCTTTCCAGTTAAAATTCATGTTCACTTCCTTTCTTTGAGTGGTTTTTCACAATGCGTAAATACAAGTCTATAGGCATAGCCGTGGCTATTCTTTTTGTAATTGTTGCCCTATTGGTTGCGACTAAGGCTGGTCAAATTTTTGTCATGATAGATTCCGGCAAGAACCAGGTCCCGCCCGCCGAATCGATTAATGTTTTTACCGCTGAAAATCAAGCCTGGTCAAATACTTTTACCGCTATGGGCACTATAGAGGCCGATGAAGGTATTGATATTTCTGCTGAAGTCGCGGGTAAAGTGCAAAAAATTCTCTTCAAATCGGGCGAGCGTGTGACTGCTGGCACCGTCATTTTAATGCAGGAATCCGGTAATGAAACTGCGCAATTAAGTTCTGCCACGGCACGTTTGCGTTTGACGAAAGCTAACTATGAACGCATGGTGCAATTGCGCAAAAAAGACACTGTCTCACAAAACGAATTGGATTCTGCCTTACAACAAAATCAATCGGCGCAAGCTGAAGTCGATAATTTGCGCACTACCCTGGAGAAAAAAATAGTCAAAGCTCCCTTTGCCGGGCGCCTCGGGATTCGCAAGGTCGACTTAGGGCAAGATTTGCAAGTGGGTACACCCATTGTTTCTTTGCAAGCAACCAATCGTGTGCGTGTGAATTTTCCGGTGCCACAGCATTGGTTAGTACAAATGACTAAAGGTTTGCCAGTTTCGGTAGAAATGGGAGATGGTACTAACACAGTTGTAAAAGGTGAAGTCACTGCCATAGGCGCTGAAATAAATGCCGTAACGCGCAACGCGACCGTGCAATCTTCCTTGGAAAATAGTGGCAGTCAATTTATTCCTGGCATGGCTGTGCAAACAACAGTCACGCTTGCTAATCCACAACCGGTCTTAGTCGTGCCGGTAATGTCTGTTATTTTTGCGCCCTTTGGCGATACTCTATTTGTGATTGAAAAAGATAAAGCCGGTGCATTAAAGGCACGTCAACAATTTGTGCGCTTGGGTAAAGCGCGCGGTGATTTTATTGAAATTGTGGATGGTATTAAAGCCGGTGATATGGTTGCCAGCGCGGGCGCCTTCAAATTATTTAATGGCCAGTCAGTGGTGATTAGTAAAACACCCATGCCAGAATTTAAAACAGACCCTAAACCTGTTGATAATTAATTTTTTATTGTCGTGATCCTCGTGACTTTACCGTTACTTACCTGTGCATTCAGATAGTCGTGCACGAGGCTCACGCTTTGTAATTATTTTCACTTAAATTCATTGAGTTAATTTTATGAAATTTACGGATATTTTTATCAAGCGACCCGTGCTGTCTTTGGTCGTAAGCTTACTTATTTTAATTGCCGGTATTCAAGCGGTAAGTTCTCTTTCTGTACGGCAATACCCGCGCAGCGATATCGCAGTGATTACCATTAATACAGTGTATGTGGGTGCAAATGCTGAGTTGATTCGCGGATTCATTACCACACCGATTGAGCGAGCCATTGCCTCTGCCGATGGGATTGATTATATCGAATCAAGCAGTGCGATGACTTTATCCACCGTGAGAGTGCATTTGCGTTTGAATTACGACCCACTGAAAGCCATGACCGAAATTACGGCCAAAGTGAATCAGGTGCGCAGCAATTTACCGCCCGAATCGGAAATTCCTTCGATTACAGTTGAGTCCGCAGATAGCCAATTTGCGTCAGCCTATTTAACTTTCAATTCAAAAATTCTTGAACAAAATCAAATCACCGATTTTTTAACACGTTCGGTGCAACCACGTTTAACCGCTATTGCCGGTGTGCAAAAAGCTGAAGTTCTGGGTGGTCGCACTTTCGCCATGCGCATTTGGTTAAAGTCAGAAAAATTGGCAGCATTAAATATATCCCCGTCAGAGGTGCGTCAAGCCCTCGCAACGAATAACGTGCAAGCCGCCATTGGCCAAACACGCGGCAGTTACACGCAAGTTAACTTGCGTGCAGATACAGATTTAAAAACCGCAGATGAATTTAAGCGTTTGGTGGTTCGTCATAATGAAGAGGGCACCATTCGTTTAGCAGATGTTGCGGACGTGGTATTGGGCGCAGAGGATTACAATACTGAGGTAAATTACTCGGGCGACACCGCTGTGTTTATGGGGGTATGGGTTGCACCCAATGCCAATTCCCTGGAAGTTATTCGCAACGTTACTGCAGAGATGGAAAAAATTAAAGCTGATTTGCCTTCAGGTTTAAAAGGTGCTGTGGCTTATGATGCGACCAAGTATATTGATTCAGCGATCAACGAAGTGGTTAAAACCTTAAGTGAAACCTTGATCATTATTGTTATCGTTATTTTTCTATTTTTGGGCTGGAGTCGTTCAGTCATTATCCCGGTACTGGCAATTCCATTATCGTTGATTGGTGCCTTTTTCATCATGCAATTATGCGGCTTCTCGCTTAATTTGCTAACGCTTTTATCCATCGTACTCTGCGTCGGCCTGGTGGTGGATGACGCGATTGTTATGGTCGAAAATATTGAGCGGCATATACAGGAAGGTCTATCACCCTATAACGCATCCATTACCGCTGCGCGTGAACTTGCAGGCCCTATTATCGCGATGACAATTACGTTGATTTCAGTCTACGTACCCATTGGCCTGCAAGGTGGTCTAACAGGAACTTTGTTCCGCGAATTTGCGATTACCCTTGCGGGCGCCATTACCATTTCAGCAATAGTGGCCTTAACCTTATCGCCGATGTTGGCTTCGCGCATGTTGAAACCGCACCGTGAAATAAAAGCACCGCTGGCAAATAGTTTTGCGCGTTTCCAAAGTTTTTACAGCGAAAAATTAAATTACACATTGCAGAATCGCGCGGCCGTTTATGTTTTCTGGATTGTTATTTCGTTGTTGTGTATTCCACTTTATATGAATTCCAAACCAGAGTTGGCACCTACCGAAGACCAGGGTGTTATTTTCGGTATTGTCGATGCTCCTGCGAATGCCACCATAGATCAAACTTCACATTACGGTAAGCTGGTGAACAAAGCATTTATGGCGGTACCGGAAACAGACTTTACCTTTCAAATTACCTTTCCAACCGGCGGGTTTGGCGGCATGGTGACTAAGCCCTGGGCTGACCGTGATCGCAGTGTGTTTGAAATTATGCCGGAAATTCAAGCTAGTTTGTCCCAGATTTCCGGGGTGCGCATTCTGCCCATTACACCACCCGCTTTACCCGGCGGCGGTCAATTCCCCGTTGAATTTGTGATTGCATCAACGGCGGATGCAAAAGAAGTTTATGACTATGCGGTTAAGTTGCAGCAAGTGATGAATGCCAGCCAAAAGTTTTATTTTAGTGTGTTGGATACCAAGGTGGATCAGCCCGACTATGAATTAAAAATTGATCGCGAAAAAGTGGCAGATCTAGGTTTGAATATGCAAACCGTCATTCACGATTTGGGCACCTTGTTGGGCGGTGGTTATGTGAACCGTTTTAATATGGCGGGACAAAGTTACAAAGTGATTCCGCAAGTGAAACGTACAGAGCGGTTAACGCCTGATGATTTAATAAAATTATACGTCACCGGTCCCGAGGGAAAACTGATTCGTCTTGACCAAATTGCAACTCTGACGCACACCACTGCGCCGCGCAGTATTAACCGTTTGCAACAATTAAACGCAGTGAAAATTAGCGGGGTAAGCGGGTTAGCTTTAGGCGAATCCCTGGCGTGGCTGGAAGCTGAAGCCGCGAAAATTCTACCCAAAAATTACAGCATTGATTACACCGGTGAATCGCGTCAGCTAAAGCGGGAAGGCAACACGTTTCTGCCGGCATTTTTGATGGCCGTTACCATGATCTTTTTAGTATTGGCGGCGCAGTACAATAGCTTTCGCGACCCCATCGTTATTTTGGCGGGCTCGGTACCTTTGGCAATGTTTGGTGCGCTGGTGTTTACCTTTATTCAAATGCCAGCACCTATGCCATTTTTTACCGATTCAGTTTCCACCACCATTAACATTTACTCGCAAGTAGGTTTGGTAACACTGATGGGATTAATCGCGCGTAACGGTATCCTGGTGGTGGAATTTGCTAATCGTTTGCAGGAACAAGGTGTTACTAAAATTGAAGCGATTCGTCAGGCTGCAGTGATTCGTTTACGCCCGGTATTGATGACAAGTATCGCAACGGTTGCAGGACATACGCCATTAATTTTTGCGAGTGGTGCAGGTGCAAATGCACGTAACTCTATTGGCATAGTGTTGGTGTTTGGTATCGCCATTGGTACTATTTTTACATTGTTCGTGTTGCCTTCTGTTTATGTTCTTCTGGCAAAAGATCACCATTTGGATAAACAACGTTTAGCAGAGTTGGAACATGGTTAATAAGCTGTTCCATCTTATTGCTTCGATAAGATAGGTGACCGTTTAATTATTGCTTGTTAGTTAATAATATTCAGCAAAAGGATTTGCGCAGATTTTTTATTAAGATTTCATTCCTTTCGTTTTCTCTTTTTTCATTTGTTTCCCGCCACTTTGTTCACTATTTTTATCGCAACATTAACAAGCAATTATGGTTGGTTTAGTCCCAGCGAGCCAGCGCCAGGTGGGGTATACATGAAGTTCTGGTGTTCGACGATAAGCTGCGCGGTTTGATTTCAAAGGGTGTTTCTACCCATGCGTTTCAAGAGGTCGCGGTGGGGGAAGGATTCGTATCAATGCTTCACGGTGCCTTTGATAAAGCACAAAATGGCACAACAACAGCGAAAGAATTGACAGGTGTTTTGGGAGCGCAAATTCAATTTTAGAATTCTGCTGTTACAATGCGCTACCGAAAGGGCATCTAACCGAGAAGTGCCCTTTTTTTACTTCGAGGATTTTATGCCAGTTATTACCCATTCCGTTATCGAACAAGCACTGCAACAGGTTTTGGACCCGACGTCCGGCCGCGATCTGGTCAGCCTCGGTGCGGTGAAAGATATTGTCATCAATGGCTCCAAAGTGGATGTGACGCTGGTGCTGGGGTATCCCGCCAAAAGTGTGCACGAAGCCATCGCGCTCGCGGTCAATGAAACACTTAATAAATTGGAGGGCGTTGCCCAGGTTGGTTTGGATATAGGTTGGACTGTGTATTCGAATCCCGCCGCTAATTCGCAACAATCATTGCCGGAAGTCAAAAATATTATCGCCGTAGCCTCGGGCAAAGGTGGCGTTGGTAAATCCACCACTACGGTTAACCTCGCCTTGGCCCTTGCCGCTGAAGGCGCACGCGTGGCAATTTTAGATGCAGATATTTACGGCCCAAGCCAACCGCAAATGCTGGGCATGCCAGTGCGCCCGCCGCAAGTCGTAACCCACAACGGCCAACAATGTATGTTGCCGGTGGAAGCTTACGGTATTCAATCCAATTCCATGGGTTATATGGTCAACGAAAACACACCCATGATGTGGCGCGGGCCCATGGTGAGCGGCGCCTTGCAGCAGCTGCTTACGCAAACCTACTGGCAAGACGTAGATTACTTATTTATTGATATGCCGCCTGGCACTGGCGATATTCAAATCACGCTCGCGCAAAAAGTACCTGTAACAGGCGCAGTCATAGTGACGACTCCTCAGGATATCGCCTTGCTTGATGCTAAAAAAGGCATTGAAATGTTCCGCAAAGTCAACGTGCCTATTCTGGGAGTGGTGGAGAATATGGCGATCCATATTTGCAGCCAGTGCGGCCATGAAGAGCATATATTTGGCGCTGGCGGCGGCGAACGCATTGCCAATGATTACCAGACGGAGCTCTTGGGTTCGCTACCGCTGGCACTTTCCATTCGTGTCGATGCGGACAGCGGCAAGCCATCAGTAGCCGCAGATCCTGAATCAACGGTGAGCCATATCTATCGCGCTATCGCCCGTAAGTTAGCGGCGAATTTGTGGGTGCAAAACCTGGAATCGCTAAACGTGCCCGATATTGAAATTACCGAAGATTAAGAAAGCGCTGAAATCACCGCGCAAATCTGGGCACCTGAATTGAAACAGGCTATTATGCCGCCCCTAAATACACTTACCCGCTTTGAATATCAGGCGCATTGGGAGAGAGCATGAGCATTAAATGTGATAAATGGATGCGCCGCATGGCGGAGCAGCATGGCATGATCGAGCCCTTTGAACCGAATCAAGTCCGTTATGATGCAGCTGGCTCACGCATTGTTTCCTACGGTACTTCAAGTTACGGCTATGATGTGCGTTGTGCCGATGAATTTAAAATTTTCACCAATGTCCATTCAACCGTGGTCGACCCGAAAAATTTCGATGAAAAAAGCTTTGTCGATATCAAAAGCGATGTTTGCATCATTCCGCCAAATTCATTCGCGTTGGCGCGAACCGTGGAATATTTTCGCATCCCACGCTCCGTGCTGACCGTATGCTTAGGCAAATCGACTTATGCGCGTTGCGGCATTATTGTCAACGTAACGCCGCTGGAGCCGGAGTGGGAAGGCCACGTTACTCTCGAGTTTTCTAACACCACGCCACTGCCAGCAAAAATTTATGCGAACGAAGGCGTAGCGCAAATGTTATTTTTTGAAGCCGATGAAATTTGTGAAACTTCTTACAAAGATCGCGGTGGAAAATATCAAGGTCAACGCGGTGTAACTCTGCCAAAAACCTAACGCGGAAACTTAATAGTCATTTTTATGGACATCCTTTTTGCATCACGCCATACCCTTATGCTCGCGCAGCCTGGATAAGGGTAGTTACCAAATATTATTTATGACTCTCCCGCAACAAACCCAAGTATTAATTATCGGTGCTGGCGCAGCAGGCTTAATGTGTGCCGCCGCTGCCGGTGCGCGCGGCCGTCAA
The DNA here is from genome assembly GCA_040386215.1 of Pseudomonadota bacterium. Classification (GTDB taxonomy): domain Bacteria; phylum Pseudomonadota; class Gammaproteobacteria; order Pseudomonadales; family Cellvibrionaceae; genus Cellvibrio. The sequence goes on along the minus strand of JAZKFX010000047.1, from coordinate 47,360 downwards.
GTGGTAGTGGTTGATCACGCCAATAAAGTAGGCAAAAAAATTCTGATGTCCGGCGGTGGCCGTTGTAATTTTACCAATCTGGAAGTGCTGCCAAAAAACTATCTCTCCGGCAACGAACATTTTTGTAAATCCGCACTCGCGCGTTTTACCCAATGGGATTTTATTGGCCTGGTACTTAAGCACGGCATTCCCTATCACGAAAAAAAATTAGGCCAATTATTTTGCGATAATAAAGCGCAGGATATTTTAAATTTACTGCTTGATGAATGTGCACAAGTAGGCGCAGACATTCATACACACTGTGAAATTTTATCAGTGACTACTCTCGCTGAAGATCAGCTTCCGCTGCGCTACAAAGTAGCGACTAGTTTGGGAACTATTGCGTGCGAATCGCTGGTTATCGCTACCGGGGGTTTATCTATTCCTACCATGGGCGCTACCGGATTTGGTTACCAGCTAGCCGAACAATTCAAACTGCCGTTAAAACCACGTTCAGCAGGGTTAGTACCTTTTACTTTAGCGCCCGCACAACTGCAACAATTCTCTGCTTGTATTGGCAGTGCGGTAGAAGTCAGCATTAGCTGTGGCGAGCAATCCTTTGTCGAAAATATGTTGTTTACGCATCGCGGCTTAAGTGGCCCGGCGATTTTGCAAATTTCATCGTATTGGCAACCGGGTCAAACGCTAATGATTAATTTATTGCCACAGATGGATTTGGCAGACTATTTAACGGAACAACAGCGGCAGCGCCCTAAAACATTATTAACAACACTGATGGCAGAATTGTTAACCAAAAATATCGCCCAATGTTTTTGTGACAGTTTTTTTAGTAATGATAGCCGTCCTATTAATCAATATACGCCAAAAGAAATACAGGCCATTGCACAAATATTTCATGCGTGGCAAATTATGCCCGCAGGCACCGAGGGGTACCGCACGGCGGAAGTCACCTTGGGCGGTGTCGATGTGGATTGCCTGTCATCCAAAACAATGGAAGTAAAACATCAACCGGGATTGTTTTTTATTGGTGAAGTTGTGGATGTAACCGGGCACCTCGGTGGTTTTAATTTTCAGTGGGCGTGGGCCTCAGGTTTTGCTGCCGCGCAGTTTACGTAACTTATTTCATGTTTTGAGTATGTGTAATTTATCTATTATGAACAGTCATTTTTTTAAACGTTGCGTTGCTTTGAGTTTGCTGCTCATCAGCGTTGTGCTATTGAACGCCTGTGTCACCCATGCACCGAAAGAAGCGCAGTGGCCAACGGATATTCCTTCGCGTAGTTTTTTTGTTGCAGCTTATGAGGCGGATCTGGATAACAAAGAAATCCAGGATCGCGATGAATATTTATTGTGGGTATTTCGTTTTTATAAAGGTTGGGAGTTGTACCGCAATGGCTGGTCGCAAGTTATTTCCGATTCATTAATTGGCGTAACAGATCCGGTAGTAGCGCAAGAAATAAAAACAAAAATGGAATTTATCGGTTCCACCATCGCCACTGAATGGGCAAAAACGAAAAAAGATCGGCGAATTTTAACGCGTCATGTGGTGGTGTGGGGCAATGCCTTAATCGAATCCATTAAGCGTGGCGAAAGAGTTACATTAATTAATAAAGTCTTAAGCGATGTCACCGGTCTTTTAAGTGGGGCGATTGATCTGGATGATGTTAAAGCTGAACGTTATTATCCTAAAGATAAGGATGATGTGTTTGGTTGACTTTTATTTGATAGTGTTTTTTTATTTACTAACGAAGCGCAAATAAAGAATACTGTTTGATTCAAAACACGCCGTGAATATATCCCTATAGGCTCTAATCGGCATCCATGCCTCATAAGGTTTTGAATCAAACAGTATTCTTTATCACGAACTCATTATTTTGGTTAGTCTCGCTTACGCGTGGTTAAAATCTATCATTCTCTTCCAATAGAATTTCCAGCATTTCTTTACTCATGCCCGTCAAGCGGTCGCGCAATGCTTTTGTAATCTGCGGCAGCATTGCTTCAATAATGTCATCGATCATTTCTTGCTGATGACTGATCGGTTTTGTTGTAGCAAAATTTTGTTGAGTATTGCCAAGCTGCGTAGTGGGGCGGCTGGAATTAGAGATTTTTTTTGCAGTTTCAAATTCAAAATTCGGTGGCGGGTTATTGCCGTGTAAACGTGTGCGAATATGTTGCGGTAAAAACGGATTTTCACCAGAAAATTTAGTAGTTTCAGCCCGCGCAACAGCAGCTCTGGCTTTCTCCACCGCACTGTTAGTTGCAGATTGCTGGTTGGCAATGCTTTGGTTTATAGCATTTTGATTCACATCGCTTTGGCTTACAGTGTTTTGATAGGCAGCACGTTGGTTAACAGCAGCTGGATTTGCGGCACTTTGGCCTGAAGCTTTGTGCGTAGTGACCGTCTCGGCTAACGCAGCAAAATCATTTAATGTATTCAATAGTTGCGTGGCCGAATCTGTTGCTGCAGGCTTATGAAAAAGATCAGGTTGTTCGTCAGCCCTGGATTTAAGATCAGGGGCTTTGGCAGCAGGCGTATTGGCAAGGGAAGGTGCGGCAACCGGCTTCACTATTGGCGAGATTTTTTCCCCCGCGATAGACTCTCGCAGAATAGTCGTGTCTTGCAAAATAGGGATGTCATCCTCCTCATGTAAAAGTCCTTTAATAGACTCCAGCTCAAGTAGCATCTCCGCTTTGGTTTTGGTTTTATTTTTATCGACCATGTGAAAGCTTTCTTCCTCAACGTTGATGCTGTGCAATAGGATAACCCCTCTGCTTGTAAAATCGATAGTGCTCGCGGGTACTTTCAAGCACTTTTTGTTCTTGAATAACGATTTCACTTAAGCGTGTAAAACGGCTGAAGTATTCCGGTACCTGACTGCGTAAATTGATCAATACTTGCTGATGATCACCACTATGATCTGAGAAAGTAATTTCCACTTTAACGTCTTCATCAGCTTCACTTTCGCTATCGATAATTTGATGCGGTATAAAACTTTCCGGTTTAAAACTCCAGAGTAAATCATCGAGCGCTTGTGCTTCATCCAGAGTATCAACCGCAATTAAAACGCTGTTGCCAAGGCTTGCCGCTTTTTCAACGAGGCGGCAGGTATACAACCAGCGTGCCTCCAGGCTAGTGTCTTGCAAAATATGGAAATCAACTTGAGTCATAAGGTTTATGGGTATCTTTTATTGGGTTCTTTTACTGATTTCTTTGTTAATTGTCCCGCTATTGGTTATCTAGCAGATATTGAACGAGCAACGAAACCGGGCGACCCGTCGCCCCTTTTGCACCGCCAGAAAGCCATGCAGTACCCGCGATATCCAAATGTGCCCAAGCGAATTTTTTAGTGAACCGGGAAAGAAAACACGCTGCGGTAATACTGCCCGCTTCGCGGCCACCAATGTTGGCGATATCAGCAAAATTACTATCGAGTTGTTTTTGATAATCATCCCAAATCGGCATGGGCCAGGCGCGATCATTTGCAGTTTGCCCAGCTTTTAACAGCGCCTCCGCCAAGGCTTCATTGTTACTGAATAAACCACTGGCATGGCCACCCAAGGCAATCACACAAGCACCGGTTAGGGTGGCTATATCAATCACCACTTTGGGTTTAAAGCGTTCGGTGTAGGTAAGCGCATCGCACAATACTAAACGGCCTTCCGCATCGGTATTAAGCACTTCAATAGTTAAACCAGACATAGAAGTCACTATGTCGCCAGGTTTAGTTGCACTGCCATTAGGCATGTTTTCGCTTGCCGCAATAATGCCAACCACATTAATGGGCAGTCGCAATTCAAGTAAGGTTTTGAAGGTGCCAAGCACACTGGCAGCGCCACACATATCGAACTTCATTTCATCCATTGCCGCACCCGGCTTAAGGCTGATGCCGCCCGTATCAAACGTAATACCCTTGCCCACCAATGCTATAGGAGCGGTTTTTTTATTGCCGCCGTTGTATTCCATCACGATAAGTTTTGCCGGTTGATCACTCCCTGCAGACACCGACAGTAACGAACCCATGCCCAACTTCTGCATGGCTTTTTCTTCAAGGATTTTTACACTTAATTTGCTTTGATTTTTGGCCAGGTTTTTAGCTTGCTCGGCAAGGTAAGTGGGCGTGCAAATATTGCCTGGCAGGTTACCGAGCTCGCGTGCAAAGCTAACACCATTCGCTATAGCCTGGCCCAGCGTAATACCTTTTGTCGCAATTGAAATCTGTGCTTTGCTGAAACCCAATGTTAATTTGGCAGGTTTGAAACTCACTTCAGCAGGTTTGCTTTTTAAGCTATCGCAACGATATTGGCTGGCAATTAAAATCTCGCTGGCTTGGCGCGCTTGCCAGGCTGCGTCTTTTTCATAAACGCTAATGTCGCCCAGGCTAATACTGAGGTCTTTGCAATGAGTTGCCTTTAAAGCATCGGCTATTTTAAATAATGCTTTGCGAAAATTATCGGCACTCACATTGCCGGTTTTATCAAGGCTACCAAACCCCAACACCAGCAACCGCTCGGCGGCTATTCCTTGGGGGTTAAGTAACAGTAAGCTTTGGCCACACTTGCCCGCGAATTTTTCGCGTTTGAGCAATGTCTGAAGTTGTTTCGCAGAGGCAAGATTAATAGCGCTCGCCGAGGCTGATAATGCATCGCCTTCAAAACAAGCAACCACAAGACATTGCGTGGATTGTTTGGCAGCATCCATTATTTTGGCAGTAATTTGCATGGATAATCCTCGGTTAACAGTAGTGAATTACAGGTAAGCGATAATGCCATACTTTAGCCTAGTTGTTTTTACGGCCAGGGTGAAACTATTAAATATTTTTGCTTAAGGAATGGGTGTGAAGATCATTTTTTGAGCAATAAAAGATAGGAAATTTGTTCTAACAAATTCCGGGTGTTGGCTTTAATTTATTTCAGAGTAACGCGTCCTTGTTTATCCGCATAATCAGAATATCCGCTGCGCTAAATCCAGCACCCGAAAACCATCGGTGTTGCGCCAAATGCTGTTCAATGTAACCAGTTTGAAGCAACAGCAGGATTTAAATAGCGAGCATTCACAATGCATAAAATTTTTCGCAGCCTGGAAGATATGTAATACAAATCCTCAAAATAAGACGATATCGATACTACAACGAATAAAACATATGACTCGATTGGAACTCGACCAAATGATCTAGGAATAGAAAGCTGGATCGCTATCAATTTAATATCTATTTCAGTTAAGCTTGGTTTCGTACATATTGAACTGATCCACCCATACAGGGTATGGATAATAAATTCTGCAAGTAATTTAGTGAAACGGATGTATACATGGAATGCTTTATAACATACAGAATAAGCTTTAACCCACACGCCTTAAAGCCTCGCGACGATTTACTCTTTACTGCTCTGAGGCAGTCAATATTGAGTATCCCATCGTCAAGCCAATTTTTCTCCCGTTACCTGAATTCAAAAATGCAACTACCTAGAAATTTACCAGTGCATTAATAATCTTTGGGGTATTTACATGGCCATAAAAAAATTATATTCACGTAAAGATTTTCTCAAGCTCAGTGCAGTGTTAAGTGCTGGTCTATTTACAAGTATTTATAGTGAAGCTAACGCTAACCAAGTAATCGATTCGGCATCGGGAAAAGCTGATGCGAATAAAAAAAGTTTAGAGAAAAGCAGCTCTACAACTTCTGTTGAATTCATTCGTAAAGATGATGCCCAATATGAGAGTTTGCGAAAAGGTTTTAATAAACGTATCAACAAGTTCCCTTTAGTGATTGCAATGTGCTCATCTACCAAGGATGTCGTAGAAGCTATTCAATACGCGAACAATAACAACTTATCAGTTGCAGTAAAAAGTGGCGGGCACAGCATGGAAGGGTTTTCCTGCAATAATGATGGGCTGGTTATTAATCTTAGCCGAATGAATGACGTCGAATTTTTGGATAATCATAAAATTAAAGTAGGCCCAGGCTGTAACCTATCGCAACTCTATGATCAGACATTGCCACGGAAAAGAATTATTCCTGCAGGTACTTGCGGAACGGTTGGCATTGGTGGGTTAACACTGGGAGGAGGTTATGGACTTTTCTCCAGAAAGTATGGGCTCACCTGCGATAGTCTTTTGCAAGCAACCATTGTGGATGGAAATGGAGTTGTACATTCAACTAAAGATGATCCGGAATTATTATGGGCACTTCGTGGCGGCGGTGCAGGAAATTTCGGTGTGGCCACCGAGTTAGTATTTCAGTCCTATGAGGCCCCTGATACTGTGCAGGCTCATCATCTTAAGGCGAGAAAACTAACAGCTGAGCGCGCAAAAGATCTCTTGGAAAAATGGTTTGCATTTGCGCAAAACTTACCAAACTCTTGTTTTTCGGGTTTCGTGCTCAATGGCGGAACATTAAATATTTTAGTCACCAATTTTGAACCTCACACCCCGGAATTGCAGCTGCTTTTAGAAAATTTAGCAACGGCAATGGATGAGTTCAAATCAAGTCCTGCAGATGAAATTGCAAAAAAATTAAAACGTTACTACGGGTCACTTGTTCCGGTGTATTTTAAGAATTCGTCAGCAGGCTTCTATCGTTCGTTTAAAGATATTGAATCCTTTATCACAGGCGCTCTTGAAAAAGTAGTGTCTACACCGGGGATAATTTATCAGGTAAATACCTTGGGAGGGAATATAGCTAATTCTGATTTTGAAAAAGCATCTTCATACCCTCATCGCGCCTATAATTTTATTTCCGAACTACAAGCTTATTGGGAAGTTCCAACAAGAGAGGAAAAGCTTAAAACGGTTTCCCAGGAAATATTAAAAATTTTTTCAAGCAATGGAATAAAATCCCAATATATCAATTATTGCAGTCTGGAATTTAAAGATTGGCAAACAGCCTATTACGGTAAAAATTATGCAAGACTACAAGAAGTAAAAAGCCGATACGATCCAAATAATGTTATTAACCATCCGCAAAGTATTAAGTCATGATTGTTCAATGAATAAATCCGGCGATTCGTCACGCATATTGCGTAGTCAACGAGCAAATATTCGTTAGTCTCCACTCAGTTCATCGCCGGTTCTTCATCCTCATCCTCAACCTCAATTTTGGTTGAAGACCAGCTTTCAATTAAACGTAAGGGCTTGCCAATAATAGTGTCAAAAAACGTACGCCAGAACTGCGCCAACCCAACTTCAACAATGCGATGGATAAGATAAGCAACAACCAGTACCACAGCAATAGTTAAGCAGGTTAGCCACACCTGGTTTTCCGGTGTGCCAAATTTGCGGAATACCATGTAACCAAAATGACTGTGAACCAGATAAAGGGGATAGGTTAGGGCACCCAACAAAGCAGATTGTGCAAGCTTCACTTGGCCCGCCTTGTGATAGGTGATAAACAGGAACAGCAAGTAAAAGCTGCTAATAATCAGCACCGAAGGAATGAGTGCTATAGACGCGTAATGATTAACGGAAAAAAGTGTGGACATTACAAATGAGAGTGCCAGTGATGCAATAACCAGCGGGCTGGATTTATCCTTCAGCAGCGCAAATAAAGCCCCCGATGCAAAATAAAAATAATAGCCACCTAATAAATGTTTAGGGCCAACGCCAGCTAGTTGTGCCACGAGCATCAACCAGGGCCACGCAATAAAAATCATATCTAATTTTTTACCAAAACCTAAAAGCAATAAACTGAACACCGCCGAGTAAAAAATAACCTCGTAGAGCAATGTCCAATAAACACCGTCAACATGGGGAATATGAAACAAGGATTGCAGCATAGTGAAATTTGCCAAAACCATCTTAATCGATATCGGGAACAGGGCTTCGCCCCAAAAATAAGTCACTACGGCAGTAAAAATAATGGCGATCCAGTAAGCAGGTAAAAGGCGCAGTGCACGTGATGTGGCAAATTCGCTTGCCTTACGATTGCGCGCGGAATAAAAAATCACGTAGCCGCTAATCATAAAAAACAGTTCTACACCAAATAAACCATAGCGTGCAATCGCCGCAAAAGGTTCATAGATTACAAATGTATCTACCTTCCCTGAAGACATGCCAATTAAAGTGTAGTGATAAATCACCACCGCCATGGCTGCGATAAAACGCGCGTAGTCAATGAGTGCAATACGTTTCATAAATTTATTCCAAACGATCTTAATGAATTCAAAAGCCCGGGCGAACAGCGGATGCGAAAGCAAATCGTAATGCGGGAGCAAAAGAACAAAAGCAAATTAGGTAGCACAAGTACACTTGCGAATCTATTTGCACAAAATAAAACTATACGCTGACGATATTATTTATAAGTAATGCTTTAAGCGCCACGCGAATTTTAAGTGTGGCTATTGTAACGTGGTGAAAAAAATATTGCGCTTTTTAGTTGCGTTAATCGTGTAAAAATTGTTCAGAAGATTGCAAAAAAAATCTCTGTAACAAAATTTCTGAACAGATTCTTGAAAACTCACGCAATAAAATAAAATGAAAGTAAAGATGAGTAAGATAATTAGTGCAGTAGTAATAATTTTTCTCAGGTGAGTGAACGCCGACGTTTAACTCCTATTGAATAAAAATTAATAATTTTATTTCGTTATCAATTAAAATTCACTTTGGTTTGAGCGGTATCGTACATATAGATTGGGCTGCTTTCAATGCGAATGGGGTGGAGGCGCGTTATGAGAAATATTAAAACGGATGTAAAATTCACATTCGTTTAATTACAAAATATTTATCTGTACGCCCACACACATAAACTGTTTAAAGATTTTCTGGCAAAAGTAAAAAAATTATTATCAATAGAAACTTATAAAGTTTATTGGTTGAAGAAGTGCTCTTGATTTTGCTGGCAGTGCAAGCGTTAAATTAAATATTTGTGAGTTTGAATTTTATTTTAAACGAGATATTTCTTTCAGTATGTTAAATGAGTATTCAGTAGCTTTGATCTCAGGTTTTGAGCAGTTTAAGTTAAGCGGCAAGGTATATTTAACTGCGACAAATTTATGTATTAGTTTTAGGTTTCTTCATGCTTCTTGCAGTCAATATCCGTGCGAGGCAATAATTTTAAGGTTAGCAAGTAACCTTGATATTCGGGAGGATGCATTGATTTGTCCTTGCTCTCATATCAATGCAGGAAAATGCGTCAGGGCGGTATTGATGAAGGATGAGTGTTGCGATCATATGCGTTCACTGGTAGCTTGGTAGATTATTTACCGATTCTGGTTAAAGTAATGCGTTACAGCAACATTAAAAGAGCGCATGACCCAAAGATACTTAGTTTGGCGCTATCAATCGGATGTCAATTTCGGTTAAGCTTGCCGGCGTACATACTTAGCCCTATCGTCACCCGCCTCTAAATACAGGTTTGGATAACAGAACGCTGCGATCAGCGTAGTAAACGGACGTAAATATGGAATACTTTATGCCACCCAGAACTGACGGTCGCTTTACTCTCAATCTTGTAGTTCTATATACATTTATCCTTCGGCACTTTATTTGCTGTATTTTTCTATTCTGGCGGGAAATGTTTTGCCTGCACTACTCATTTTATAGATCCATTAAAAAATTATTCAGTTTATTTTCCTAAATTTTATTCCACCTAAACGAGATCTAATTGTGAAATCATTTATTAAATTGCAAACTGTTTTGTTTTTAAACGTAATGGCTGTTTTTTCATTAAATTGTTTTTCAGGGACGGACTTAAAAAAGGAAGAAAAGCTAATTTGCAATAAGTATTGTCAGTCGGTTGAGAGAATCCAAATTAATCAGCTCAATTCGACGGAAGTCGATCTATCTGCTACGAAAGATGTAATAAAAAACATCATTGATAAAAAAATGAAAATGAGTGGGAATACAGGTTATGGAACTAAATCGGATCCAAGACCGGGTGGCACCTCCAGCCATTACTCTAAAGTTGAAAGAGACAGCAAAAGATTGCTCAATCGAAGTTTGAGAAGCAATTCCGCGAACATGATTCTGACAACTATTATTTTCCGTCAAAATGATTGCGATAAAGGCGCGGTAGACGTTGATATCAGGTTGTTAGCATCAGACTATATGTTTTTTGACGTAGTCAAATGCAATGGTAGGGATGCGGTTTCTTGCGTGAAAGCTGCGCTTACTGATTTCGCAGAAAATGAATTTACTGAGTACTTATTTAAAGAGCCTATGGCGTTTAATTTATAATTTAAAATGGAGATAGTTTTATGAGTAAATCAGAACACGAGTCAGCCGCGCAGCTACTTATTGAAACTCGAACGACCGATGGTTTAAATACCTTAGGTCTAGTAAATGGTATTTCCGGAATGGATTTGAAGGTATATTTTTGGCAACCTTCAGATTTAAATTTATTATTAGCCAATATTAACGATGTTAACTCTCAAAGAGCCCATCAATTGGGTTTGGATCAGGGACTGAATAGCATTGAAATGATGTCTTCGTTTATTACGGACGATGTGAAATCAGCCTTAAGTTTTTATCAAAGTATTGGTGCAATAAAGTCATCTCAAGTCGTAACCACTCCACTGGACAGCAATGGCCAAATTGCTGATTTAAGTTTCTTGCAAGCAAATCTGCCTTCCTCTCGTGGAACAACGTTGGGCACCACAGCAATTTCTGATTTAGGAAAAACTGCTGATTCAAATAACGAGTCTATTATTGGGCTTAACGTGGCTTTAGAATTTGATTTTGCTAAACAGCGCTACTGGGCAGTATTGCACGAGATCGGACACGCTTTGGGATTGAGTCATCCTTGGGACGTTTCCGATAAGTTTTACAGGTATGATAATTTTAAATATACCATGATGAGCTACAACCACAACAACTTAACAGTAACTCCCGATTCTCCAATGTTACTCGACTATTTGGCTCTACAAAATGCTAATTTATTGGGAGCTTATCGAACCGGAGATGCAGATGTATTTATAAATGCAAATATTAATGGTTTTTATCACACCATTTATGACACGGCTGGAAGTAAAGATTCTATTTCCGCAGCAGGCCATCAAAAAGCAAATATTATTGACTTGCGCGATGGCCATTTCAGTTCTTATGGCAGTAACATTGACGGAAAAGCCCCGCTAGAAAATCTCGCAATCGCTTACGATACCATTATTGAAAATGCAATTGGTGGCGATAGTAATGACGTGATCATCGGCAACAGCACCAGCAACGAATTAAAGGGTGGTAAAGGCGACGATTTTATTTATGGCAACGGCGAAAATTATAAAACCGACAATTGGAAATTTTCTGACGCACATAAAAATGCTTACACCGCAACGGTTGATACGGAATACACGCCCGGACACACTAACGATAAAGATACAATCTACGGTGGTGAAGGAAATGATTACATTGCCGGAGAGAGCGGTGATGACACTCTGTATGGTGATGAGGGCTACGATTTTATATTTGGCGGTATGGGCAATGATACCCTCGAAGGCGGCGCCGATTCAGATCACCTTTACGGTGGTGACGGAACCTTTGCCGTTGTAGATGGCGTGGATATTTTAAATGGCGGCGACGGTAACGATATTTTAGAGGGAGGCAGCGGCAGCGACACCTATCTTTTCACCGGAAATAATTTCGGTCGCGATGTGATTAAAGATTCCGATCACAACGGCACGTTAAAAATCGATGGTGCATTACTTACGTTTAAACAAACGGCAAAAGACAGCATCGTTTATCGCAATGAAACTTATCAAGCTGTAAAAGTAAAGGAAGGTACCAGCACTTCATTAATTATTTCTTCACTCACCAATTCCACTAACAGCGTCACCATAAAAAATTGGCAAGATAATAGTTTCGGCATTGCCTTTCAAGCACCTGACCCGCAAAATCAAAACCCGCTCGTTACTGGGTCCTTCACCGGAAATGCCAACGCCAATGTAATGACATTGAATGAATTTTTAAAAACTTTGCCTGCCGGTAATACCAAAACCTATACACAGATAATTGCCAATGGTGGTATAGGAACCGATTTATTGCAGGGCACACTCAACGGCAGTGACACACTGAACGGTGGCGAAAACGATGATTTTATTATCGGCGGCAACCAAATGTACGGTGCTGAATTTGGTGCTCAGCTGCATATGCTCGATTATCTAAATCTGCAAGGCACAGATCAGCTTAACGGTGGCGCCGGTAGTGATTACATTGTCGTGAGTGGAAAAAATTCCGTGGCGCACGGCGGCACCGAAAATGATTTTATTCGCGCCGACGAATATTTGCAGATCAACGTTGAGCCTTATGAAGCAGATGGCGGTGTATCCTCAGTGGATGATTATGACGTGAGTGTGGACAATGTCTGGGCCGATCTTAGAAAATTTTTACGTCCGCAATTCGCCGAAACACCTACCGGCTTTTTCCTTGACTATATTGATCGGGGCTTAACGTCTAACGCATGGCAAGCCTCACAATCGATAACCGGTTTGAATTATTTTTATTTACAACGCGCCTCCAATATAAATGCCAACGCAATCATCGTCACCACGAATTACGGTGATACCGCACCCAGTTTCGGTACCAGATCAAGCGGCGAATGGTCCATTAATGGCGGCTGGCAAACTGAACCTTTATCCAAAAATTATTTAAACATTCCGAATTTAAATATCGCCGATTTTCAAGACCTGCAAGGCCAACATTTATTTGGTGATGAAGGCGATGATGTTATTTATGGTGGCATCATGAGTGATGAACTTATTGGAGGTGTTGGCGATGATACTCTGTTCGGTTTAGATGGCCATGACATCCTGGATGGCAGTGAAGGTATAGATCACCTCAGAGGTGGTACCGGCAATGACACCCTGATCGGCGGTGACAACAATGACGTACTGCAAGGTAATGGCGTAACCCTGCACGCGGCACAAAAAAACCTGCCGGATAATGACACACTTTACGGCGGCGATGGCAACGACGAACTCTATGGTGGCGAGGGAAAAGATTATTTAGACGGTGGTATTGGCAGTGATTCATTGCTTGGCGAAGAGGGCAATGATTATTTATACGGCGGTGACGACGAAGTAAGAGATGAATTAATCGGTGGCGGCAACGACGACATCATGGTCATGGGTACCTCTGATGTCGCCGGAGGCGGAAGCGGCAATGACATCTATATTTGGAACACGCACCAGGTTACCAAAACGCCTAAGGCACCGGCTTCACTTGCCACGACCAATCAATCGACCAGTAACGCTTCATTGGCCGATGTGTTTATCGATCCCACACCGGCAGTGAGCAGCATCTACATTATCGACAACGAAGGCAGTGATACGCTTGCGCTCGTTGGTGTGCAAAATCTTTCTGACATCGGGTTTGATGTCAGTGACAATAATATTTTAATCAACACCGGCACAGATCAAAAATTAATGATTCAAGGTGGTGCCAGCAGCGCACCCATGCACCTTGTCACTGGCAGCTCCGTAGAGCAAATTGTGGCAACACCCGTGACGTTTGCAACCATCACCGACGACACCTTTTTAAACGGCAGCGATCTGCTTGCACAGCCACAAATCAATACCGCAAGTTTAATGCTGGGCAAGTTACAGCGTTCCATCAACGTAACGGCAACCACAGCGGGCTCTTATTTAACCGGAGGTTTAGCCAACGATACTCTGACTGCCCATATTGGCGGAACCCGTTTTATCGGTGGTAAAAGCAATGATGTTCTTAATGGCGATATCGGCAATGACAATTATTTAATTCGCAGCGGTGATGGCAATGACATCATTATCGAAAAAGGCGGCATCAATACGATTAAGTTGGATGCAGCTATCACTGCAAATCAACTCACTACACCCCTAGTGGCACACCGTAACGGTGCAGATTTATTGATTATTATTTCAAGTGAACAAAGCATCACTGTGAAAGATATGTTTGATATGAACACCGGTGCGCTCGTTGCTGCGAACAGCATTCAAACTATTTCATTTTATGACAATACCAGCTGGGACATCACAAAAATAAAACAACAATCACTCATCAGCACAACGGGTGATGATGTCATCGGTGGTTTTGAATTAAATGATACGCTGAAAGGTGGCAAAGGAAATGACAATCTAAATGGCGGTGCGGGTAATGATGTTTATCAATACGCATTGGGTGATGGCAATGACATTATTGTCGATGCGGCGGGAACAGATCGCATTGAATTTGCATCCAGCATTTTGCAAAATCAGGTCACAGCATTTCGCGATGCGTACAATAATTTAGTGTTAAGAATGGTGGACGGTGCAAAAATTACCGTCACTGGCGCGTTTGATGCGGCAGGAAATTTTACATCGAAAAATATTGAAACCATTCAATTTTCAGATGGCTCGTGGGATGCAGCACGCATCAAACTTGAAGCAGCTAAATATACTGGCAATGTCATTAACGGTACTACAGGTAGCGATACGCGCATCGGCGATGCGGGCAAGGATATTTTTACTGGTGGTACGGGCAATGACATCCTTAGTGGCTATGCAGGCGATGATGTTTACCAATATGCGCTAGGCGACGGCAACGATGTCATTACCGATATAGCCGGAGTGGATCGCATTGTATTTACCGCTGGTATCACACAAGCAGAAACAAAAGCACGCTCCAACGGTAATGATTTGATCCTGACGTTAAAAGATGGCGGAACAGTTACTGTAAAGGATATGTTTGCTATTAAATCACAAACGCCGGTAGACCCCGCAATCACTTCCATTATCCAACAATTACAAACCACCTGGTTATCGCAAGCCGAAACCTTGATTGAAAATAATTACGGTTTGGTGGGTAGTGGAGATATTATGATGTTGTCTAACGGTTTTGCAGAAGCTGCTTAAAACGCAATCACGAACGCATAAATAATTTTTGCGTTATATCTTTGCGAGAAAAGCCCAATAGTTATTAAAATCTTTCTGTGACCAACTGCCTTTCTTCAAAGCATTTTGGTATGCCGGTCGAAGACGAATACGAACAACAAAATCAGTAATTTTTGGATATTTTTTAATGTCAGTAATTCGCCCTGAAACAGCCTCTAATAAAAAACCAATTAAAATATCTGCTGCGGTGAAATCTGCACCGGAAAACCAGCGATGCTGAGTTAAATGTTGTTCAATGTAATCCAGCTCCGAAAATATATTCGGGTTTAAATAGCGAGTATTGACAATACGAAAGATTTTACTCATAAGTGGGCGTATAAAAAACGGAGTACCGCTGACAATGCGTGCGAATACAAGCTTCATGCTTAAAAAGGGCATCAGTGAGCCTTCAGAAAAATATCGCCAGTATGTGTAGAAAACTCTTTCAGGACAGCCCTTTGGTGGGACTAATATATTCCCACTATAGTTATCCAAGAGATACTCAAAAATCGCACCGGTTTCGGCAATCATTGTGTTCCCATCGCATAAGACTGGAGCTTTACCTAAAGGATGAATTCTTTTTAAGCTTTCGTCAGCGCTGCGAAGAAAGAGATCACGCCCATGAATAACAAGGGTATAGTCAAGATTTAATTCTTCCAGCAACCATATGACACGCTGCGATCTTGAGTTTGGTAAATGATGAAGAGTTAGCATAGTAATCCAAAACTAATAGTCATAAGTATTTCATAGTCATATAAAACAGTAGGATTAAATGAAAATATGTGCAATAGATTTCGTTTATTTCTGAGTAACATAAATGTTCTAAAAAATACGGTATTAATCTCTATCAGAAACTGGTTGGTTTTGCTAAGCTTGGCGCCCTACGCATAACCTTAATTCCAGTTACCTCGCACAGGTGTGGATAGCAGATGCTGCCATCGGCGTAACAAACGGATGTATACATGGAATATTTTATGGGACCTCGAATAGAAAATTGTTTTTCCCTCAGGTATTTAGTCAAAAAGCACATTTATCTTGGCGGGTACTGCCCGCCTCTCATAGATAGAATTCTACCGTTATACTCGTAACGCGGGTACTCAGCTCTTATCGCCTTTAAGGAATTACTATGCATAAAAATACTATTTTCAATGTCTTGCTATCGTGTTTGCTTTTTCTTGCGGTTCTTTTAACGAGCTGCTCTAAAAAAAATGAACCGAAAGAGCATATGCAAACTTATGACGAAATGGTTGCGGAACGTAAGCGGGATGAGTCGGTGCCTCCTATTGATCCTTCTATATGTAAAGACAACCCTGAAGGCTATATTTATTTCCAATTTGGTGAAGAGGTATTTCGTTATACGAAAGACTCGCCAATTAAGGTAGGTTTGATTTCTATTAACTCAGAATGGCGGTTGAAACGAAAAATTAAAGATACAACTATTCCGGAAGGTTGCGAGGGTAACCCTTATACACATATCGGCCTGAAAGTCGATTTTAGCGAAGCAGAAAAAATTATAGGAAAATTTACGTCTGATGGTTTTGGATTAAAGGAGGTGTCGCCTGATAAATATAACATCATCAGTCCTGCTCAGAGTTATAAGGAGGAATATTTTTATTTTCTTAAAGATAAGCATAATAGTTGTGAGGAGGTTACAGATAATTTAACTCGATGTGGATTTAAAAATGATGATCCTAAGGTTGATCCCGAAAATCGGGATGGTCAATATATGGCAAATAACGATGTATACACTACTGCAGTGGATCGGCCTTATGTTTTAGATTGTCATGGTTATGTTGGTTATCTTCAATGTGAGGCTCAATATCGTCTTTATCCATCGGTAGATATTGGTTATAAATTTATTCCAGAAGCATTAAATAAAAAAAATATTCTTGTATTTGACCAGTATTTTCGACAACTATTTGAAAATATGCGAGTAACTCGTAAGTCAGAACCACAGTCGCCCTAACTACAACACAGTGAAACACCCAACAGGAGTATGAATAATGCAAACTACAACTTATGATCGCGGTGCTGGCGGCATCTTTCAATTAACCGCTGGCCAGCTAGAAGAGTTAAGGCGCGTTTTAACGGCACAGAGAGATTTGTATGGTAAGGAAGGGGCTGCGACTAATTCAGATTTAGGGCTTGGTGTACCTATTTATGAATTAATATTTAATTTTATTTCGGAAATTAAATTTTCTGGAAATGTTGAAATTGTAGTACCAAAAGAGGGAGTTAACCCTGCTGTGTGGCGCTGGGTTCAGGGTGCAATGAAAGTTAATAGTGGTTTGGGATTTTATGCGGATTTTATCCGCGAATATACCATTGAGCAATTCACTTTGCGCGGCGGCAGTGAAAGCGATGCAATAAAGTACAATCAGGTTGGCTCTAACAATATTGCGTTTAACTTGGCTCTAGATATGATCGCTAATGCAGGCACGCTTCCGTCCCCATTGGGTTTAGGAGCTATTGATGCTGGCGCTGCAGCGAGTAAAGTATTTAATCATTTGCCGGATAGTAATGCAGATTACGCACCTTGGGCGGGCACATTACTATTTCCCTTTTTGGGAATTGATAATTTTTACAGGGATTTATTATTAAATTCCGAACGAGTCACCGCCAATATCGGGTTTGATACGGCTACAGGTGAAGCAAAAATAATTAAATATACTACGGGCACCTACGATTTAATTTCAATGTTACAAGCCACAAGAGCTGCTGCAGAAGTGGCTTCTGGTATTGGTAATAATTCTATTGATGCTTTTTTAAATTTGTTGAACCCCAATGTTGTAGATTCCAACCAAGATAATTTGATTGCTCAAACCAACGCATTTTTTGCAAAATATTATGAGTTAGCTGAGGGCGTATTTACTCCAGGCGATGATTTACTTTTTAATCGAGGACATGCTGCGTGGGATAGCCTGACAGGATACAAAACTAACTATCAAGTCGGAAAATATGGTAACGATAATTTAGTTATAGAAGACTCTACAAAAAAAGTCATCATGAACGGCGGCACCGGTGACGATACGCTTACCGGTGGCACGCGAGATGATTTGCTCGATGGCGACGAAGGAAAAGATACGCTTTACGGTAAAGACGGAAATGATTTTTTGTTTGGTGGCAACGACAATGATGAACTTAATGGTGATGCTGGTTATGATTTATTGGTCGGCAATCAAGGCAATGACACGCTTAAAGGCGGTGCCGGTTCCGATCACTTGTACGGCGGTAATCTTACATTTTCAGTTGTCGATGGTATTGATATTCTCGACGGCGGTGAAGGCAATGACATTTTAGAAGGAGGCAGCGGCAACGACACTTATCTTTTCACCGGAAATAATTTCGGTCGCGATGTGATTAAAGATTCCGATCACAACGGCACGTTAAAAATCGATGGTGCATTACTTACGTTTAAACAAACGGCAAAAGACAGCATCGTTTATCGCAATGAAACTTATCAAGCTGTAAAAGTAAAGGAAGGTACCAGCACTTCATTAATTATTTCTTCACTCACCAATTCCACTAACAGCGTCACCATAAAAAATTGGCAAGATAATAGTTTCGGCATTGCCTTTCAAGCACCTGACCCGCAAAATCAAAACCCGCTCGTTACTGGGTCCTTCACCGGAAATGCCAACGCCAATGTAATGACATTGAATGAATTTTTAAAAACTTTGCCTGCCGGTAATACCAAAACCTATACACAGATAATTGCCAATGGTGGTATAGGAACCGATTTATTGCAGGGCACACTCAACGGCAGTGACACACTGAACGGTGGCGAAAACGATGATTTTATTATCGGCGGCAACCAAATGTACGGTGCTGAATTTGGTGCTCAGCTGCATATGCTCGATTATCTAAATCTGCAAGGCACAGATCAGCTTAACGGTGGCGCCGGTAGTGATTACATTGTCGTGAGTGGAAAAAATTCCGTGGCGCACGGCGGCACCGAAAATGATTTTATTCGCGCCGACGAATATTTGCAGATCAACGTTGAGCCTTATGAAGCAGATGGCGGTGTATCCTCAGTGGATGATTATGACGTGAGTGTGGACAATGTCTGGGCCGATCTTAGAAAATTTTTACGTCCGCAATTCGCCGAAACACCTACCGGCTTTTTCCTTGACTATATTGATCGGGGCTTAACGTCTAACGCATGGCAAGCCTCACAATCGATAACCGGTTTGAATTATTTTTATTTACAACGCGCCTCCAATATAAATGCCAACGCAATCATCGTCACCACGAATTACGGTGATACCGCACCCAGTTTCGGTACCAGATCAAGCGGCGAATGGTCCATTAATGGCGGCTGGCAAACTGAACCTTTATCCAAAAATTATTTAAACATTCCGAATTTAAATATCGCCGATTTTCAAGACCTGCAAGGCCAACATTTATTTGGTGATGAAGGCGATGATGTTATTTATGGTGGCATCATGAGTGATGAACTTATTGGAGGTGTTGGCGATGATACTCTGTTCGGTTTAGATGGCCATGACATCCTGGATGGCAGTGAAGGTATAGATCACCTCAGAGGTGGTACCGGCAATGACACCCTGATCGGCGGTGACAACAATGACGTACTGCAAGGTAATGGCGTAACCCTGCACGCGGCACAAAAAAACCTGCCGGATAATGACACACTTTACGGCGGCGATGGCAACGACGAACTCTATGGTGGCGAGGGAAAAGATTATTTAGACGGTGGTATTGGCAGTGATTCATTGCTTGGCGAAGAGGGCAATGATTATTTATACGGCGGTGACGACGAAGTAAGAGATGAATTAATCGGTGGCGGCAACGACGACATCATGGTCATGGGTACCTCTGATGTCGCCGGAGGCGGAAGCGGCAATGACATCTATATTTGGAACACGCACCAGGTTACCAAAACGCCTAAGGCACCGGCTTCACTTGCCACGACCAATCAATCGACCAGTAACGCTTCATTGGCCGATGTGTTTATCGATCCCACACCGGCAGTGAGCAGCATCTACATTATCGACAACGAAGGCAGTGATACGCTTGCGCTCGTTGGTGTGCAAAATCTTTCTGACATCGGGTTTGATGTCAGTGACAATAATATTTTAATCAACACCGGCACAGATCAAAAATTAATGATTCAAGGTGGTGCCAGCAGCGCACCCATGCACCTTGTCACTGGCAGCTCCGTAGAGCAAATTGTGGCAACACCCGTGACGTTTGCAACCATCACCGACGACACCTTTTTAAACGGCAGCGATCTGCTTGCACAGCCACAAATCAATACCGCAAGTTTAATGCTGGGCAAGTTACAGCGTTCCATCAACGTAACGGCAACCACAGCGGGCTCTTATTTAACCGGAGGTTTAGCCAACGATACTCTGACTGCCCATATTGGCGGAACCCGTTTTATCGGTGGTAAAAGCAATGATGTTCTTAATGGCGATATCGGCAATGACAATTATTTAATTCGCAGCGGTGATGGCAATGACATCATTATCGAAAAAGGCGGCATCAATACGATTAAGTTGGATGCAGCTATCACTGCAAATCAACTCACTACACCCCTAGTGGCACACCGTAACGGTGCAGATTTATTGATTATTATTTCAAGTGAACAAAGCATCACTGTGAAAGATATGTTTGATATGAACACCGGTGCGCTCGTTGCTGCGAACAGCATTCAAACTATTTCATTTTATGACAATACCAGCTGGGACATCACAAAAATAAAACAACAATCACTCATCAGCACAACGGGTGATGATGTCATCGGTGGTTTTGAATTAAATGATACGCTGAAAGGTGGCAAAGGAAATGACAATCTAAATGGCGGTGCGGGTAATGATGTTTATCAATACGCATTGGGTGATGGCAATGACATTATTGTCGATGCGGCGGGAACAGATCGCATTGAATTTGCATCCAGCATTTTGCAAAATCAGGTCACAGCATTTCGCGATGCGTACAATAATTTAGTGTTAAGAATGGTGGACGGTGCAAAAATTACCGTCACTGGCGCGTTTGATGCGGCAGGAAATTTTACATCGAAAAATATTGAAACCATTCAATTTTCAGATGGCTCGTGGGATGCAGCACGCATCAAACTTGAAGCAGCTAAATATACTGGCAATGTCATTAACGGTACTACAGGTAGCGATACGCGCATCGGCGATGCGGGCAAGGATATTTTTACTGGTGGTACGGGCAATGACATCCTTAGTGGCTATGCAGGCGATGATGTTTACCAATATGCGCTAGGCGACGGCAACGATGTCATTACCGATATAGCCGGAGTGGATCGCATTGTATTTACCGCTGGTATCACACAAGCAGAAACAAAAGCACGCTCCAACGGTAATGATTTGATCCTGACGTTAAAAGATGGCGGAACAGTTACTGTAAAGGATATGTTTGTGATTAAACCACAAACGCCAGTGGACCCTGCAATTACTTCCATTATCCAACAATTACAAACCACATGGTTATCACAAGCCGAAACCTTAATCGAAAATCATTACGGGTTGGTGGGTAGCGGAAATATCACGCTGAATTTTACTCGTGATACAGGCAGTCTCAATTCGGCACAGATTGAGATTTTGCCAAAAGATGTAAACCAAACGAATAATTTGATTTTAACGATTAACTTAGATCATTTTTCCGTATCACCAGATGGTACTGGCCCCTGGTATTACGACCGGGCTATCGCTCACGAAATGGTTCATGCGGCCATGAGTAGTAACATGGACCTGACCAATATGCCGGGTTGGTTTTTAGAAGGGACTGCAGAATATATTCAAGGTGCTGATGAGCGTGTCAAAAATGAAATGGATATTATTGGTAATCAATCTAATTTTAATCTGTTATTTGCTACGACTGTTGGTACGCCTGCAACCAGCGCGGGTTATTCAGTCAGCTATATCGCTGTTAAATTGTTGGATAAGGAAATAAGAGCGAATGGCGGCATTGGTATTAAAGATTTATTTGTGGAATTAAAAACTGGCAAAACGTTAGATCAGTCATTAGCTGCAGTAAGTCTTGCCCACAGTGGCATGAACGGTTTATGGAATAACTTATCCACCTTTGAAGCGCATTTCCTAACCGTTGGTTATGCCAGCATGAACACGCTGTTGAATTTAAACAATGCGGATACAGGTTCTATTGCAGGTTCCGATAATGGCAATGCGTCACTGGATGCAAATGCGATTATTCCCAACATCGCTACAGGCCCGTCAACCCATTTTAATATTATTATTCCACAACAATTTATTAATAGCGTTGGTGTGTTTAATGAAATTGAAAGTATTCAATTTTCGGACGGTGTATGGGATGCGGCTCGTATCCGGGCGGAGACGGTGAGTGCCCCGGTTATAGGAACTGATTCTAATGATGAGCTAATCGGGACAACTGGCAATGAGATGTTGATAGGACATAAAAGCAATGACACTTTAGATGGCGGGAGTGGTAATGATATTTATCAATTTGAAATGGGTGATGGTTGGGATTACATAACCGAGACTGCGGGTACAGATACCATTCAATTTGGCGCCACCATTAGTGAAACTGATGTAAGTGTTCATCGATATTTTGACGAGTTACGTGTGTTACTGAGTAATGGCGAATATGTCACCGTCAAAAATATGTTCGATATGGCTACAAACGAAATCATCCCTGCAAAAGCAATTGAAAAAATTCAATTTTCGAATGGAAATAGCTGGGATTTAAATCGTATTCGACAAGAAATAACCAAAGGTGTGGTGCTGCAAGGTACAAGTGGACGCGATAATTTCCAAGGTTTTTTTGCCAATGATATTTTAAATGGTAACGCCGGGGGAGATATTCTTTATGCTAATCAAGGTGACGATATTTTAAATGGCGGCACTGGCGATGATGATATGGGAGGTGGCTTAGGTAATGATCTTTATCAATTTGCCTTGGGTGATGGCTCGGATAATATTTATGAAGCAGGTGGGTTGGACACGATTAAATTCGCACCAGGAATTCTGGACGGCAATGTTTTGCTGCGTAGAAGCGAGGCTCATTTGATTGTAGGTTTAAGCACCGGAGAAAAAATTACGGTGTGGTGGATGTTTAATGCTGTAACAGGTGCAACTATTTCAAATGCGGCTGTTGAAAAAATTGAATTTTCAAATGGCAATGTTTGGGATCTAAATCGTATTCAGCAAGAAGTTGTTAAACCTTTAACCCTGCAAGGAACTGATGGTCCTGATATTTTAGTCGGTTCAGATCTCAATGACACATTGATCGGTGGAAAAAGCAATGATTCTCTAAGAGGGCTATATGGAGATGATACCTATCAGATTAATTTGGGAGATGGTGTGGATACCATTGTTGACAGCGGCGGTGTTGACTCGATTAAATTCGGCGCAGGTATTTTTGAAGGTAATGTCAGGATAAGTTCGCGTGGGTTAATCGTTACGACAAATACTAGCGAGCAAAGGATAGTGTTTGATTATACAACGATTGAAAAAGTTGAATTTGCCAATGGCAATATTTGGGATGCTGCCTATATTCAAGCCGAGGCAATCAAAGGTACAGCCGCTGCTGACGAAATCGTTGGCTTCAATACTAATGAAGCTTTTGCTGGAGGAAAAGGTAACGATA
Source organism: Pseudomonadota bacterium (assembly GCA_040386215.1). Classification (GTDB taxonomy): domain Bacteria; phylum Pseudomonadota; class Gammaproteobacteria; order Pseudomonadales; family Cellvibrionaceae; genus Cellvibrio. The sequence continues at coordinate 23,933 of JAZKFX010000047.1, read as the reverse complement.
CTATTTACGGTAGTGGTGGCGATGATACCTACCTACTTAATCGGGGTGATGGTATCGATACAATTAAGGATGATGGAGGCATAAGCACAATTCGTTTCGGTTCAGGAATTATTGAGAGTGATGTCATTGTACGTTACAGCAGTTGGGGAATTGCTTCTTTTTACTTAAATACTGGAGAACGAGTTGATTTTGGTTACGGTGCAAGCCTTGACGGTGATCAAGTAGGAAGCCTTCAATTTGCTAACGGCCTCACTTGGGATGCGGCACGCATTTATCGGGAGAGTATCAAAGGCTCAAGCGGCGCTGACGAAATTTATAGCTTTCGTGGCAACGATACCATAAGTGGTGGTGCGGGCGCTGATATGATCAATAGTGGTGCCGGAAATGATGTGATTAATGGTGGTTTAGGTTTTGATAGATTAGTGGGTGGTGCGGGCGATGATACCTACCAATTCGCACGCGGAGATGGCGTAGATAATATTAAAGACACTGGTGGTGCGGACACTATTCAATTTTTAACCGGTGTTTTACCTACCGATGTTACGCTGATGAAAGTCGATCAAAATTTATTTATTTCCATCGCTAGTAGTAATAATAGTATTCAGATTACCGATGAATTTTTGAATGGAGTACTGGACCCATCCTCTGCCATTGAAAAAATAACGTTTGTAGATGGCACTATTTGGGACGCTACAATGATTCAACAAAAAATAATTGAATCGGCGCAAAATCCTGCGCTTATAGTCGGTGGAAATTGGAGTGATGAGATTCATCTTGCGGGCACATCCAATTATTTAATTTATGGTATGAATGGCAATGATGATATTTCCGGTGGTGACGGCAATGATAGATTAATGGGTGGTCATGGAATTAATTTTCTCGACGGAGGTAAAGGTAACAATACATACTTCATTAATGATGACGGTGGAACACAAATCATTACTTCTTATGCTAACGTTTCTGGCCAAACGAATAGAGTTTTATTTTCGGATGCTGTTTCAAAAAATGATGTTCAGGTGAGATTGGCCCCACAACACGAAGTATCTCATATTGAAAATGGCGTATTGTGGTATCGCAATTATGAATCATCGACGAGAAATATTCTTTTAACCAGCAATAATCAATCGGTTTATTTGACCGGCCATTTTAACAGAAGTAATTCTTACGCTGCCCAGGACTTTGGTTTTGTAGAATTTTCTGATGGAACAAAATGGGATATAAACGAATTATTGCGACGTAGTTCTACTATCGCACCACCTCAACCCACGGCTCAATTTGATACCACAGGTAAATATATTTTCGGTGTTGCCGAAAGTGGGAGTACTGTCCGTGTTAGAAATGCTAACGGAGTTGAACTAGGTGTTGGTGTTGGTGTTGCAGATGAGTTGAGTGGTGCTTTTTCGATCACATTAACAACAGCATTAATTAATTCTGAAATCGTATACGTGACCGCAAAAAATACAATAGGAAATATTTCTGTTGCTAGATCCATTAATGCTCCTTTGATCGATGTGACTCCGCCAGCTCAACCCACTGCAGAACTCGATCCCACCAGAAAAAATATTTTTGGTCAAGCAGAAGCAGGCAGTACGGTCAGCGTTAAAAATGCGAGCGCTGTTGAGCTCGGTGCTGTTGTTGCCAATGCAACGACAGGCGCATATTCCATTACGCTGGTCACTGCATTAATTAATACAGAAACCGTAAACGTAACCGCGAAAGATGCCGCAGGCAATATTTCTGCTGCGAAAACGATTGCCGCACCTTTAATCGCATCAGGCGATACGACTCCACCGATTGCACCCACCGCTGAATTCAATCCCACCGGGAAAATTATTTTTGGTAAAGCAGAAGCGGGTAGTACAGTCAGCGTTAAAAATGCGAGCGCTGTTGAGCTGGGCACTATAGTTGCTCATGCAACTACCGGTGCTTATTCCATTACACTTGCCACTGCATTAATTAATACTGAAACAGTAAACGTAACCGCGAAAGATGCTGCAGGAAATATTTCTATTCCAAAAGCAATCATCGCACCGGATCTAACGGCACCCTTGCCACCTACCGCGTTTTTTAATGCAACAGGCACAACCATCACGGGCAATGCGGAAAAAGGTAGCAGGATTAATGTTTACAATGCGGCAAACGTAAACATTGGCAATATTAAAGCCAGCACCAGTACCGGCAATTATATTTTAATCCTCACAACTCCTTTAACGCGCGGTGAAGTGGTAAGAGTTGCGGCCAATGATGCGGCGGGAAATATTTCTCCATCAACATCGACTACCGCACCTTTAATCGCATCAGGTGATACTACTCCGCCGATTCCACCCACCGCTGAATTCGATCCCACCGGAAAAATTATTTTTGGTCAGGCAGAAGCGGGCAGCACGGTCAGCGTTAAAAATGCGAGCGCAGTTGAGCTGGGAACGATTGTTGCCAATGCAACGACAGGCGCTTATTCCATTACGCTGGTCACAGCATTAATGAATACAGAAACGGTAAACGTAACGGCAAGAGATGTAGCAGGAAATATTTCTGTTGCGAAAACTATTACTGCACCTTTAATCGCACCGGGCGATACGACTCCTCCAACTCGACCCACCGCTGCGTTTGATTCCACCGGGAAAATTATTTTCGGTCAAGCAGAAGCGGGCAGTAGGGTCAGCGTTAAAAACGCGAGCGCTGTTGAGCTGGGTACTATTGTTGCTAACGCAACGACAGGTGCTTATTCAATTACGCTGACCACTGCATTAATTAATGCTGAAACGGTAAACGTCACCGCGAAAGATGCCGCAGGAAATGTTTCTGTTGCAATGCCCATCATCGCACGCGATCTCACCGCGCCCTTGCAACCCACCGCCGATTTTAATACAGCGGGTACAATCATTACCGGCAATGCGGAAAAAAGTAGCAGGGTCCATGTGTACAATGCGGCAAACGTAAGCATTGGCAATATTAAAGCTAGCAGCACCACCGGTAATTACACCATCACCCTGGCAACACCCTTAACGCAGGGTGAAACGGTAAGGGTAATTGCCAATGATGCGGCCGGTAATCTTTCGGTGGCAAAAACAATTTCGGCACCTGTGCTTACTACGGCTACTGCGGCATCCATCAAGACAGTTAAAATGTCTGCACCGTCTTCCACGACTGCGCAGGCAGATGCCTTGATTCAAGCCATGGCTGCGTTTGCACCACCCACGGCGGCGCAAACGAAAACATTGATTGGTTACTACGATAATAGCCAGCCGATGTTGGCGAGCCATGGTTAATTAAGCTTTAGTTGTAGCCCGCATAGAGCGCAGCGTAATGCAGGGAATAATCCCGTATTGCGCGATGCTCCATACAGGCTACAAATTTCTTGAATAAATTTTTTATTTTTTATTTTTTGTTGTACTTGGCCGCGCTTGTTGCAAAACAAGCGTGGTTATCTTTGAGGTTTTTATGTCTGTTATTAATGCTAAGGGAACTAGTCAGGAAAGTTCTGAAATAAGTTTCGATGCAATGAATCAAGAGGCTGTTGTTGCTGAGGCAGTCGATACTGGCTTAATCAGTTTTATTTTGTTAGCACGCTTTCACGGATTGCCCGCCGATACCGATCAGTTAATTCACGAATTTCGCCAGCCTGGAAAAAGTTTCGGTGTAACCGAAATTATGCTCGCTGCAAAAAAATGTTCACTGCAAGTTAAAAAAGTATCCACTACCTTAGAGCGGTTGGATCGCACGCCTTTGCCTGCTATTGCCATTAGTAAAAGCGGTGAGTTTTTTGTGTTGGCGCAAATTAATTTATCGTCTGAAGCGGATGGTAATAGTTTTCTTGTGCAAGATCCGGCATCCGCCCGGCCACTAGTGTTAAACGAAACAGAATTTTCTGCCCTGTGGAGCGGCCAGTTAATGTTGTTTGCTTCGCGCGCATCTGTTTCAGGTTCCCTTGCCAAATTTGATTTCACCTGGTTTATTCCTGCAGTAGTTAAATATCGCCGCTTGTTAGGCGAAATCCTATTGGTGTCTTTTGCGTTAAATATATTTGCCTTGGTGACGCCGATATTTTTTCAAGTGGTGATGGATAAAGTATTAGTGCACCGAGGTTTAACAACGCTCGATGTGATTGCTGCTGGCTTGTTGGTGGTGTCCATTTTTGAAATTGTTTTGTCAGCGCTTCGCACTTATGTTTTTGCGCATACTACCAGTCGTATTGATGTGGAATTAGGTGCGCGTATTTTTCGCCATCTGCTGGCATTGCCCATGAGTTATTTTCAAGCGCGACGTGTGGGCGATTCGGTGGCACGCGTGCGCGAAATTGAAAATATTCGCTCATTCCTTACGGGCAATGCAATTACGCTGGTCATGGATATTTTCTTCTCGGTTGTATTTATTGCTGTGATGTTGTTTTACAGCGGGTGGTTAACCTTAATTGTATTGGGCTCTTTACCTTTTTATATTTTAATTTCATTGCTGATTACACCTTTGTTACGCGCACGCTTAAATGAAAAATTTAATCGCAGTGCCGAGAACCAATCGTTTTTAGTAGAAACCCTTTCCGGTATAGATACGCTAAAAAGTATGGCGGTAGAACCGCAGATGACCCGCCATTGGGACAACCAACTTGCACACTATGTATCTGCCAGTTTTCGCGCGACTACGCTTGCCACTATCGCGCATGAAGGTGTGAATTTAATCAGCAAATTAGTTGTAGTTGGCACGCTCTGGTTGGGTGCGCGTCTGGTGATTGATGGCGATTTAAGTGTGGGTCAATTGATTGCGTTTAATATGTTGGCAGGCCGTGTTGCCCAACCGATTATGCGGTTAGCGCAATTGTGGACGGATTTTCAGCAAGTCGGCATTTCCATGCAGCGCCTCGGCGATATTTTAAATACACGCACGGAATTGGCTGCGGATAATCGCTCGAGTTTACCGCGCATTGATGGGCGCATCGAATTTGATGATGTACGTTTTCGCTACAAGGCGGATGGTCAAGAAGTATTGTCGGGTTTAAGTCTGACGATTAATTCGGGTGAAATTATCGGCATAGTGGGGCGCTCCGGCTCCGGTAAAAGTACCTTGACGCGTTTGGTGCAACGTTTGTATGTGCCTGAGCGTGGTCGTGTGTTAATCGACGGTGTGGATCTAGCGCAAGCGGATACAGTTTCGCTGCGTCGCCAGATTGGTGTGGTGCTGCAAGAAAATGTTTTATTTAATCGCAGTATTCGTGAAAACATTGCGTTGGTCGACCCGGGTGCAACCATTGAGCAAATTATTACCGTGGCAAAACTTGCGGGTGCTCACGAATTTATTTTAGAGCTGCAAGATGGTTACGACACTATGGTGGGCGAGCATGGATCTACGCTTTCGGGCGGTCAACGCCAACGTATTGCTATTGCTCGCGCATTAATGGGCAACCCGCGCATTTTAATTTTTGATGAGGCGACCAGTGCGTTGGATTACGAATCAGAACGCATTATTCAGGACAATATGCAGGATATTTGTCGCGACCGTACAGTGATTATTATTGCGCATCGTTTGTCGTCCGTGCGCCGCACTGATCGTATTGTGGTGATGGAACGTGGGCAGATTGTAGAGTCTGGCCATCATGCTGAATTGATCGAAAATCAAGGACCTTACGCACGCCTGTTAGAATTGCAGGGGGGCTAAGGCTATGAGCAATGCTGTTAATAAAAACATCAAGGCACAAGCCTTTTCTGATTTAATCACACGTTATAAAACGATATTTGCTGAAGCCTGGTCGCGCCGTAAAGAGTTGGATTCGGTACCCAGGTTGCGTCACGAATATGAATTTTTACCGGCGACCTTGGCCTTGCAAGAAACACCAGTACACCCTGCGCCGCAAATTTTTATGCGATTAATTTTATTATTTGTGGTGTTGTTATTGGTGTGGTCGATTTTTGGAAAATTGGATGTGGTGGCATCGGCCATAGGAAAAATAATACCCGACAGCCGCAGCAAAATTATTCAGCCTATGGAAACGGCATCGGTGCTTGCTATTCATGTTGTTGATGGGCAGGAAGTGAAGGCGGGTGATAATTTAATTGAACTGGATGCCACCATTGCGCAAGCAGATAGCGATCGTTTGCGGGCTGAGTTTCAATCGTCGGCGTTAGATGTGGCCATGTATAAGGCGTTGTTAGACGCGCAAGAAAACGAAACGTCAGTGAAATCATCGCGTCCAAAAAACGCGTCGGTAAAAAATACGATTGAATTATTTCCGGATGAAAAAGACATTCCGGTCGGCATTTCGTTGCTTGAACTAAAGGCATACCAGCGTTTAGCTCTCGGGCAATTTAACGCTTATCAAACTCGCGCTTCACAGTTGGCCGCTGTGATTCTGCGCCAGGAAGCTGAGCAACGTTCGACGCATGCGATAGTGGAAAAATATCAGCAAACCTTACCGATTATTCAACAACAGGAAAAAGATTTTCAAGGTTTGCTTGCGAAAAAGTATGTGTCGCAGTACGAGCACCTTAAAATCAAAAAGCTATTGATTGAGCAGTTGCGTGATTTGGAAGCGGAAACCGAAAAGCTTGCCGAAATATCGGCATCGCGAGTGGAAGCGGAGCGCGAGAGCAAACAGTTCTACGCCGAAACTCGCCGTATCTGGCTGGATAAATTAAGTGTTGCTGAGCAAAAAAGTTCGTCATTATCACAAGAACTTATCAAGGCTGACTCCCGCGGCCGCTTTATGCGTTTAACGGCACCGGTCGATGGAACGGTGCAGCAGTTGGCAGTGCACACTATCGGTGGCGTGGTGACTCCAGCTCAACCCTTAATGACCATAGTGCCCACCAACAGCCCGATTGAGGTGGAAGGCTTTTTGTCCAACCAGGATATTGGTTTTGTGCATAAAGGCCAGGAAGTCGAAGTAAAAATCGAAACGTTTTCGTTCACCAAATACGGCACCATAAAAGGTGAAGTCATCGCCGTATCATCGGATGCAATTAAAGATGAAAAGCTTGGCCTGGTTTTTTCAGTGCGAGTGCGGTTGAATAAAAATACAATCTGGATTGATAGTAAACATGTAAAACTTTCGCCCGGCATGGCAGTAACCGTAGAAATTAAAACCAGGCAGCGGCGGGTGATTGAATATTTCCTTGATCCGCTAATGAAGCATAGTGCAGAAAGTTTACGTGAGCGGTAAGCGTGACGGTGGTCATTGCGACCGGCGCAGGAGCTCGCAAACGGACTAAGCTATCCTGCTGCTGGTAATCGCCCTAACCTAAGAAGTTAACTGCTGAATTTTTTGTAAAAGAGTCGCGGAGTTTGTTGGCATTTCCAGACAACCACGGATACCAAGGGCTAGGTCTGACGGAGGCCGCTCTCCGCATGCGCTGTCGGAAATTAAAATAATGGGAATACTGCTGGTTTTGTTGTTGCGTGCGAGCTGACGACAAAATCTTGCGTCATTCTCTGCCGCCATGGCGCTTTCCATAAGGATGAAATCCGGATGAATATCCAGGCAGATATCCAATGCCTCTTCTGCGGTTTCGGTAATCAAGGTGTTGTATTGGGAACTCAGCATATGCGCCAGGGTTTGCGTGTGGGCTGCATCATGGTGGGCAACCAGAATAGATTCGTGGATTGCTATATCGTCCACCAGCGCGCGATTACGGCCACTGTGTTTGGCTTTGTAAAGTGCGCGGTCGGCGTGTTTAATTAATTCTTCGAGTGAACAATTGGTGGTGTCGGTGCTGGTGACTCCGCCAATGCTAACAGTGACGTTAGGGTGGGTTGGCGAAACGTCGTGACGCAGCCCAAGTTTTTCGATGGCAGCGGTGATAGATTGGGCTACGCGTAGGGCCCCGCCACTATCGGTTTCTGGCAGCAGTGCAATAAATTCTTCGCCGCCGTAACGGCCTAATAAATCCAGTGGTCGATGCAAGCATTCGCGAAAAGAATGGGTGAGCTTTTTCAAGCATGCATCACCAGCGGGATGACCATAATGATCGTTATAAAGTTTGAAGTGGTCGACATCAATCATTAGCACGCTAAGTGAATGTTTATTGCGCGATGCGATTAACCATTGCTGTTGCGCCATCTCATAAAAAGTGCGGCGATTGTAAATTTGCGTAAGGCTATCTAATTGACTTAAGGCTTCGAGTTCAGCGTTGAGGTGGTTGAGTTGGTCGCGCATTGCCGAGATGCGCTCTAATGCGCGTATTTTGGCTTTAAGGATCATAGCGCTAACAGGTTTAATTAAATAATCATCGCCCCCGGCTTCAATACCTTCCTGGTAGCTCTCATCTTCATTGCGTCCGGTCACAAAAATAATGGGTATCCAATGTCCGCCCAGCCATTCGCGAATCAGGCGAGTAGTCTCAAACCCATTCAAGCCTGGCATCTCCACATCCATGATGATCATATCGACAGGGGTTGTTTCGAGTAATTGCAGTGCTTCTTCACCGGTTTGTGCCACTAGTGCGGTGTGGCCTGCCTCAAGAATAAAACTGCGCATGGCAAAACGGAGTGTGGCACTGTCTTCAACAAGAAGAATTTTCATGGATTTTTTATCATTCTGATTAGGATTGATCTTTCGGATTAAATTGTTCTGAGTGTAGCTGCTTTTTTCGGATGCGTTATTTATTCGCCCCCTGTCTGCGCACGTCAGTATTCGTGCGCCGTTCAGCATTGAATAGTAAGGCGCCATGATAGGGTGAGTCGATGAAAAAATTTGGCAGGCGACAGGTATTTATCCAGGTCGTAGAGTCGCTCACACTTGCCGGGTTTGTATTGCCTTACCTTCGCTCTATCTTTTTTATTCTGGAATTTATTAGAGTCTTAGCAGTAATCACAGACTGGATGTTACTCATGACCTTGATGGTTAACATATAACCAATTATTGGCGATCTTTTTGAATAAAGATATTTCATGATGCTGCTGTAATTTTCCGGACTGGCGATAATTGACGGTGAAAATGACTATGCCTTGCTCATCTTTTTCTGTGCCGGCTGATGTTGAAATGATGTGCAAGTTTAGCCATTCGCAGGAACTGGCCCATGCCAAAATTTCCTGCTGACTGGAACGCAAACGTTGTTCCGGGCTCCATGTATCCCACAGGTAATCTATAGCTAGCAGAACATGTGCGGTGTAGCGCGAGCGCATTAATATTTCAGCGGTAGGTGCAAGTGTTTGTCTGTTGATGTAGGGCAAACAACAATTTGCGAGAGTTATTTCGCTGCCACAAGGGCATTCTAATTGTGGGTTAACTACTTTTGTAGGTGGCATTTTTGACCCCTTTTCGGTATGTTGTGCGACTCTTTTTCACCAGGTGCCGTGCCTATAATTCAGCTGGGCCATTTGGTGTGCTTTTTTTCAGTTGCATACAGTGAAATACAGCATGATTCAATTTGATGATATTCGCCCCTACCATGATTCTGAAGTTCGCCCTACGTTAGATCGTTTGCTGGCGGACCCTGAGTTTATCGCAGCCGTTACCAAATTAAAATTTCCGCATTTAACCCATTGGTTGGGCTGGCTTTTAAAACCACTCGTCAAGCGTAATCTTCGCGATCAATTGGCTGGCGTTGATACAGTGCTGGCTTTTCAGGAAGTCGTTGAGAAATACATGTCAGCAATGATTGCCCAGGCTACCACCGCCGTGACCACTTCCGGGTTAGACAAGCTTAACCCAACGCAAGCGTATTTATTTATCAGTAACCATCGCGATATTGCGATGGACCCTGCCTTTGTGAGTTGGAGTTTGTTTAATAACCATTGCAACACGGTACGCAATGCAATAGGCGACAATCTATTAACCAAGCCTTATGTTTCCGATTTGATGCGTTTGAATAAAAGTTTTATTGTGAATCGCTCTGCGAAAGCACCGCGTGAAAAGCTAAAAGCCGCGAAGCATTTGTCGGCGTATATTCATCATTCTATTGTCAATGAAAAAAGCAGTATCTGGATTGCGCAGCGTGAAGGTCGTGCCAAAGATGGTTGCGATAAAACTAACTCAGCCGTGCTCGGAATGATTTCGCTGAACAAACCAAAAACTGAAGTTTACGGTGATTATATTAAAGAGCTTTGTATCGTGCCGGTGGCTATTTCTTATGAGCTTGACCCTTGTGATGCCGCCAAAGCTCGCGAGCTTTATCAGCAACGTACCCAGGGCACTTATAAAAAAGAAGAACACGAAGATGTAAAAAGTATTGCCATGGGTATTGCCGGGCAAAAGGGTCATGTACATTTGGCATTTGGCGATGTTTTAGTGGGCCCTTATGAAGGTGCAGATGAATTAGTTGCAGATATAGATAGTCATATTGTGGATAGTTATGTCTTACATCCGAGCAATTGTATTGCCTACGAAATCTTGCACGGTAAAGTGCCAAAAGTAAATTACACACATCAGCAAATACCTTACGATCCAGGTTTGCTCACTAACCAAAAAGCGGAATTTATTGCACGTATTAACGCCATGCCAGCGGAGCATCGCGATATTGCCTTAAGTATTTATGCCAACCCGGTAGTGGCTAAGTTGAATGAGTTTTTAGTCATGAAAGATATTCCTACTGCACTGACCGATGATGCTTTTAAATACGACATGATAGTTAAGAATGATAGTTGAGAAAATGATAGTTAACATACTAATGAGTTCGAGGTAAAGAATACTGTTCAATTCAAAACACGCCGTGAATATATCCCTATAGGCTCTAATCGGCATCCATGCCTCATAAGGTTTTGAATCAAACAGTATTCTTTATTTGTGCCCTGTTAGTAAATGATCGTTACTAATATGATCGATAATGAATTGCCAGATTTATAAAACATGCTAACCGAAAAGCTCAAGCAACAAATCCAGGGTGCGTACAGTAAATTTTTAGAAAATAAAAATTTGAAGTCGCGCTACGGCCAAAAATTGATGATTTCGGAGATTGCAAAAACGCTGGGTAATATTGAACTGGATGATGAAAATAAACGTGTCATTTCAGATCAGCAAGACGCTGACTCGTCAGCGAAGAACGGTCAGCAAAAAGATGGTGCACACATTTGTGTGATAGAAGCGGGCACGGGTACAGGGAAAACTATTGCTTATTTACTGCCTGCCATTGCGATTGCTAAAGCAATGGGAAAAAAATTAGTTGTCTCCACCGCAACAGTCGCCCTGCAAGAGCAAATTGTTAGTAAAGATTTACCGGAATTGCTGCGTCACAGCGATTTATCTTTTTCATTTGCGCTTGCTAAAGGGCGTGGCCGTTATTTATGTTTAACCAAACTCGACAATGTGTTGGCTGAGTACGAAAGCGGAATGAATCCAACCCGCGCATTGTATGAAGATGAAATGCCAAGTGTAACCGCGCAGGGAATAAAGCTTTATCAATCTATGATGGACGCACTGGCATCGAACAAATGGAACGGTGAGCGCGATGCCTGGCCGCAAGCATTAGAACAAAATGAATGGCAAATTATTACCACGGATCATCGCCAGTGCACCGGGCGACGTTGTTCGAATGTTTCCGCTTGTAGTTTTTTTAAAGCGCGCGATTCGTTGCACAGTGTGGACTGTATTGTCACTAATCACGATTTAGTCCTGGCGGATTTAGCGCTCGGTGGCGGTGCCATTTTGCCAGACCCAGCCGATACCTTTTATGTATTCGATGAGGGGCATCATTTACCGCAAAAAGCCTTAAGTCATTTCGCCCACCACAGCCGTGTACTTTCGACCAGTAAATGGTTGGAGCAGTGCAACAAAGGTTTGGGTGCAATTCTGGGGCAAATTAGCGGAGCAGGTAATGTCGATAGATACGCAGAACAATTGCCCGCCGCTTTTATCGATTGCAAGCAACGTCTGGATTTAATTTATCCGCTGCTGGATATATTTATCCAGCAGATTTCACTCGAAGATCGGCAATCTAATTATCGTTTTAAAGAAGGTGTAGTGCCGCAAGAATTATTATTTCCAGCCGTAGAATTGCAACGCAGTTTTCATCGCTTGACCGAATTGTTAGAAAAGATATGCAGTGAGTTAAACGAGGCCATGGAAGATGCGCATTGCCCCGTGCCAAAAATTGATTTGGAAAATAATTACCCCGTGCTTGGCACCTGGCAATCACGCGCCGAAGCTAACCGCGAGTTGTGGGCAAGTTATGCAGTGCCCGAGGCGGCCGGTGCAGTGCCTAAAGCGCGTTGGCTAACGCCAGTTGAGGGCTCAGGTAGCCTGGATGTTGAAGTCTGCTCCAGCCCAATCCTTGCTTCTAAAACACTTGAATATAGTTTGTGGGATAAATGCTGCGGTGCCGTTGTGACCTCAGCTACGCTGACCGCGTTGGGAAATTATCAACGCTTTCAAATGCGTGCAGGCACGCCCATGAACAGCAATTATCAGGTAGTGCCAAGCCCTTTCAATTTTGCGCAAGCCACATTGGAAGTCCCGGCATTTGCCGTTGATGCGAGTAATGCCGAATTGCATACCTTTTCGTTAATCGATCATTTCCCAACATTGATTAATAAAAACGAAGGTACTCTGGTATTGTTTTCGTCACGTAAACAAATGCTTGAAGTTTATGAAGAATTGCCCGACGACATGCGCGATTTAATTTTGCTGCAAGGCGATACGTCCAAGCAAGAAATGTTAAATCAACACAAACAAAAAATAGATAAAGGCGAGGGCAGTATTTTATTTGGTTTGGCCAGTTTTGCTGAAGGTGTGGATCTGCCGGGCAATTATTGTCGCCATGTCATTATTGCGAAGTTGCCGTTTGCCGTGCCGGATGACCCCATCGAATCAGCCTTAGCGGAATGGGTAGAAGCGCGCGGCGGCAATTCGTTTATGGATATTACGGTTCCAGATGCTTCGTTGAAACTCGTTCAAGCCTGTGGTCGATTGCTTCGCACTGAAACGGATACGGGTAAAATTAGCTTGCTGGATCGTCGCATTCTCACCAAGCGTTACGGCAAAGCGATTTTAAATTCACTTCCTGCGTTTACGCAGATTGTTCATAAATAAAGTATAAAAATATTTTCGCTGACGCACTTGGCTTTTTCGATGGCACACATTACTAATGAGTTCGTAGTAAAGAATACTGTTCAATTCAAAACACGCCGTGACAAATTGCAGGAGCAATTTGCACAACTAGTTGCCGCAGGCGAGTCGCATGGAAGCGACGAGTGAATATGTCCCTATAGGCTCTAATCGGCATCCCTTCGCGATCCGGTCGCTTCGGGAAACTTCCTACGTCCATGTAGGTCGTCCATGCCTCATAAGGTCTTGAATCAAACAGTATTCTTTATTTGTGCCTCGGTAGTAATTTTTTACAGCTCTATTATTATTTAGCTCATACCTATGCACAATAAACATATCGCAATTGCAGAGCTCTTGGCGAACACTGAAAAAGAATTGCGCGAATTGCATTTATGGGATTCCGTATCTCCCTCAGCAGAAGCGCTGGCCAGCACCCAACCGTTTGCCATTGACACGCTGAATTTTCCGCAGTGGTTGCAATTTATTTTTGTTCCGCGCCTTTATTTTATGATCGAACAACAATTACCTTTGCCCAACAATTCCGGTGTTGCAGCTATGGCCGAGGAATATTTTCAAGTGTTGAACTTAAATAGTTCATTATTAACAAAGCATTTACAAAAAATAGATCATCTTCTTTCGGGAAAATAAATCGCCATGACCAATAACCAATACACTATCGATGATCTTTTATATTTAATGGCGCGCTTGCGCGACCCGCAAACCGGGTGTCCGTGGGATATCAAACAAGATTACGCCAGCATCGCGCCTTCTACTTTAGAAGAAGCTTACGAGGTAGTGGATGCGATTGAGAAACAGGATTTTGTGCATCTTAATGAAGAACTCGGCGATCTATTATTTCAAGTTATTTTTTACAGCCAACTCGGGAAAGAAGAAAATCGTTTTGATTTTGCGAGCGTGGTTTCCGGTTTGGTTGATAAGTTAGTGCGTCGCCATCCGCATGTATTTCCCGATGGAACCTTAACCAGCAAAATTGCTAATCGCGATATGCTGCCCAATGACGTAAAGCAACGTTGGGAAGCAATAAAACAACAGGAGCGTGACGCAAAGGGCGTACAAGGTTTATTAGCAGATGTACCCGTCAATTTACCTGCGCTTAGCCGCGCTGCAAAATTGCAAAAGCGTGCCGCCAGCGTGGGCTTTGATTGGCAAGATATTCAGGGCCCTATCGCCAAAGTGCGCGAAGAATTACTGGAAGTGGAACAGGCCCTGGCGGCCCAGGATCGTGCAGCCATTGCCGAAGAACTGGGCGATTTATTTTTCTCAGTAGTCAACATTAGCCGCTATTTACAGATTGATCCGGAACAGGCTTTGCGTCAGGCCAACTTAAAATTTGAACAGCGTTTTCGCTATATCGAAACTCATGTCGATACTCCGCTTGCCGAAACGTCCATCGAGACAATGAATAAATTATGGGATGAAGCAAAGAACTGCTGAAGTGTGAATATTAATCCGGTTCATATAACCAAATGTAAATTCCTGTAGGTAGATCGCTGCCCTGTCACCAAAATTATTATATTAAAGCGTTGCTTTAGTTTTTTTTGATTATTCTAAAATCCTGAAAACAGTCTATTCTTGGTTAATGGAAATCCTTTCGTTGGCACCCCCTAGGGATATATCCAAAGTAAAAACTTACCGCAGTAAAGCATAGCTTACGAGGTTATTTTGGATTCTAAAGAGATACGACCAGGCTATGTGCAATCGTCAGAGCAAACGATAAAAATTCACATATCCGAATTAACCATAGGGATGTTTGTCTCCAAATTAGACAGGCCCTGGTTAGAAACTCCGTTCTTAATGCAAGGCTTTGTGGTTGAGACGCTGGAGGATATTGATACCATCGCGCAATACTCCGAACACGTCTGGATTGATGCGGTACAACATGTGTGGGTAGCGCCTGAAGAGCGCGGCCTACTCAAGTCCTCCCCCAAAAAAATCAATTATGTCAATAAAGTTGATGCCAAGCTTGAGCATCAACATGCCGATGGTATCTATCGTGTAGCCCGACAATTAACCCGGTCTTTTTTGGATGATATTCGCCTGGGTGGGGTGATCAATACCAAAGAAGCCAAGGCCATGGTGAAAGATTGCGTCGATAGCATATTGCGCAATCCAGATGCGCTAATCTGGATGTCCAAAATGCGCTCGCAAGATGAATACACGGCAGAGCATTCGCTCAATGTGTGTATCTACTGCATTGCATTTGGTCGCCACCTGGGGATGAGTGAGGCGGATCTGGAAAAAGTGGGTCTTTGCGGTTTGTTGCATGACGTAGGCAAAATGCGCATCCCCCTTGAGGTGCTCAACAAACCTGAAAGGCTCACTGACAAAGAATTTAAAATTATGAAAGCGCACACCGTTCATGGGCGCAATCTACTCATGGCGTCACCCGGTATTCCCAATAGTGTTATTGATGTTGCGTATAGCCATCATGAAAAAATGGATGGCAGTGGTTATCCCCGGCAATTGCCGCCCAGTGGTATCTCTGAATTTGCACGTATCATTGCCATAGTAGACGCTTATGATGCTATGACCGCAGATCGTTGTTATTCCGAAAGTAGACCGTCTACCGAAGCGCTAAAAATTATTTTTAAAGATCGCGGCACGCATTTTGATGAGCGGTTAGCCTTGGAGTTTATTAAATGTATTGGCCTTTATCCGCCTGGAACTTTAGTGGAATTAGTAAATGGTCTTATTGGTATCGTTTTGGAAACCAATAAAAAATATCGCCACTTACCTAAAATAATTGCCATTAATCAACAAAATACGCCCTTGCAAAAATCATTGCTGATAAATCTGGATGAGATTGAAAAAGGCAATTTAGATAAGGCATTTTTAATTAAGCAGGCGCATAAGGATGGGGCATTTGGGGTCAGTATAAGGCAGCATTGGGATAGGGGTGCTAGTTAAAATAATTTTTTAGCTCAGATGTTATTCGGTTTAAAAATTGACGATAATATTTGTAAGTTGCGTGTTCCCTCATAAATTAATATGTTTCTATTTATCCGGGCTAAGTGTTCGACTTTGCAGCCCATCATATCCATCTTCAAATAAAAATAATAACAATAAAATTGCGATAACAAGTGCATTCTAAAAGTTGCAGCCATGATTTTTGTCACTTACTTTATTGTAATCTGCAAGTTAATTCAGAAAAATTTTCTCTACTATTTTTGCGGTGGCATTATTTCAATATGATGAAGTAGATCGTAATTACTAGTTTCACTTTTCTCTCGTCTATGCACATTAGATATAGTTTCAATATAAATTTTCCATTGTTATGGTTCACAAAAATATTTGCATTTATTTCTAAATCAGGCCGCAGGGTGAAAAATATGTTTCAAGTAAGTTACAGAAGTATTTTCTCTCAGCACATCCAACATGTTTTGGTTACACTAGGCGGATCTTTTGAGGTTTTGTCGCTTAAATATGTATAGTTCTTCTTATTGTGTTATTTATCGTTAGTTAGTTTTGTATTTTGGGAAATGTAATGCTTTTTAAAAAGATATTAGATGAATTGCGGAGTTTTGTTAAAGCTGAACAGGAGGCCAGTAAAAATAAGCTCATGAGCATTTGGGAAAAGCCTTTAGCAAAAAAACTTGAGTCAGGAGAAACCCAAGCCATTGCTAAACTTGAAGTAAGTGAAAAGTCTTCGCTATGGCTAACCCTGGGTAACAATGAATCCCGGTTCCGTGAAGGCGATATGATCTGCTTGCACACGGGTATTCCCCATGAAACCGCTTTCGTACGACAAGCAACTATTGAAGCTGAAAATGATGGGCAATGGCTGGTACGTCCGATGGAATTGGATGCTGAGGCCATTCGCAATATGGAAGGTCCGTACTACGCGGATGTCGACGGTATGGATTTGCGTGGCTACTTTGATAAAGCATTAGATGATATTGCCAGCTCCACGATTGGCCATGAAATTATCTTACCGTTATTGGCAGGTCAGCTTAATATCAACCTAAGTAGCCCTCACGAATATGATGCAGCCGCACATTTTGCTGCAAGCCGTGGGCTAAACGATCATCAAATCGAAGCTGTTGGTAATGGAGTGGCAGCGACATATTTAGCGTGTATTCAAGGGCCGCCCGGTACCGGAAAAACAAAAGTAATTAGTGTCATTGCTAAACTGCTTGTTGATCAGGGTAAAAGTGTTCTGCTGACGTCGCACACGCATATGGCGATCAATAACGCCTTAAATAAAATTCAAGAGGAAAATATCCCTGTTATTAAAGTGGGTGGCCTCGGCACTAATAAAGGATTAAACGCGGGCGTTAAATTATTTGCCCATGGCGATGACTGGGAAGATCGCCCCGGTGATGGTGGTTATGTTATTGGTGCTACGCCCTTTGCTACCTGTACTTCCCGATTGGAAAATTTTGAATTTGATACCGTCATTTTTGATGAGGCCAGTCAGATTACTGTGCCTTTGGCCGTGATGGCGATGCGAAAAGCAAAACGTTTTGTATTTGTAGGAGATCATAAGCAGCTTCCCCCTGTTGTGCTTTCAAAGTCCGTATTAGATGCCAGCGATAATTCTATATTTGCAACATTAATTTCAATGAAAAGCAAAACGTCTGTCATGTTAAAACAAACGTATCGCATGAATAAGCAGCTATCGCAGTGGCCGAGCGTTGAATACTACAATACAAAATTAACATCCATTCGCTCAGCTGAAACTTCTCGATTTATCTTGCCGAAGCAGCCTCTCAATTACATTGATGAGCTGTCGGGGGATAACTCCTTTGTTTTTATTAAAAGCCCCGGGGTGAACGCTCGAACTTCAAACATTGAAGAGGCGAAACTTGTTTGCAGTATCATTGCGTCAGCCATCCATGCCGGTATAAATGCCAAGGATATCGGCGTGGTAACGCCTTTTAGGAATCAGGCAAAAATAATTAAAAAAAATCTTTCCGATAAGTTGGGGTGGGCTACTGCTAAAGACATTGTGACCGATACGGTGGAGCGTATGCAGGGGCAAGAGCGCGAAATGATTCTTATCTCTCTGTGTGCAACTGACTTACTATTTATCAAAAATATTGCGAGCTTTTTACTTCAACCTGAACGATTGAATGTAGCCATTACACGCCCTAAGACTAAGTTGATTTTAATTGGCCCCGATTTGCCTGAGGATTTTATTATTAACAGCGATGAAAAATCGACGGTAAATCTTGTTAAATCCTATCGCTCGCTTGTTCAATTTGCGAAAGGCCAACACTAATATGGCCAACTTTATTGACGCTCTGGTAAATATTGATAATAAATACAGAAGAAAAATTAAACCGGAATTAGAAAAACTGGATGATCGTTATGTTATTCGATCCTGTGTTTTGGCTGAGAGAACCCCAGCTCAAGTGGTTATTGAAGGACCTGGTCAGTCGCTGTTGCTTTTAAGTTGCCATGAATCAATGCCCGCTACGGATGAGTTACATCAATATTCCGAGCTTGCAAAGAAAATGAGGGAAAGTGGGTTTTCTAATATTCCTTATTTAGCGATTGTTGCGGATTACGATGCTACAGCAGATCTGTTTTATAAGCCGATAGACGGTGTAGTGATTGTCGATAAAGAGGATTTTTTAAGCCGAAGCCAATTTTTTATAGCCCAAGCAATAATAAATTGTAGGGAACAACATTTCACTTGGCTAAAAACCTATTTGTTCCCTGAGTCAATGATAATTCCTGGCTGTACCACCAGAGTGCCACTTAAGAAAAAAAGTAATTTAGCTCAATTGCAGACATTTTTTTTAGATTATGATCAAGAGCTGGCAACCAAACTTGATCTGTTTGACGATGAAAGAACTATAGATGATAGTGATGATTATTCTGTCAGATTAATTAATGGCGTTGCCGGTTCAGGTAAGACGCTAATATTAATCAATCGGGCTATATTGTATTGCAAGCTATACCCGGAAAGACATACCTTATTATTAATCCCCAACAAGCCTGTCACCAAAGATATTAAATTCAAATTAAAAAAATATTTAGGAGCGATACCTGACAATCTTGAGGTGCAGACTTTTCATGCTTTTGCACTAGCGCAGAAACGTAAAGCTTGCTCGACCAAATGTGCTGATATTATTTTTGATATAAAAAATGAACCTGTTATTGTTGAGGAATTTTTATCAGATAAAAATGCATTGTTTGTTTCGCTAAACTTGACTGTGGATAAAATAGTAGCGGAGTTCGAATATATAAACGATCATCTCATTGAGAATGAAAATGCTTATCTCGAGATTGAAAGGCAAGGGCGTGGATTTAGCTTACAGCAGTCACAACGAAAGCTATTGTGGTTGCTTTATGAAGAGATGATGGCGCGACTCAATTCAAATACAAATGGTTATCTGGCAAGCCTGTTCATTCGAGAGCTGTGTTTGGATAAAGATGCTGGTGATAAGCTTACAAAATATGATCATATCTTGTTAGATGAGGCTCAATTCTTCTTCCCCTCCTGGTTGCAATTGGTTAAACAATCCTTGCCTGCGAATGGGCAGTTATTTATGTGCGCAGATCCAAATCAGGGATTTCTGAAAACTAAATTAAGCTGGAAAAGTGTAGGCTTAAATGTTCGCGGTAGAACTAAAAAATTAAACCATTCCTATCGCACTACCGTGCAGATATTAAAAGCGGCAAATGCTTTAATAGAATCCTTGGAAGAAAATACAGAAGATTACCTAAAGCCGGATTTTGACAAAATGGAGACCGGCGCTAAACCGACAGTTATTTATAGTCTAACGCCGCAAGATGAACAGCTACGTTTTTTAAATGAATTGGAACGCTGCGTTCGGCAAAATGAAGTCCCTATGCACCAGATTCTGATTTTATTCAGTGATTTTTATAAGCTATGGAGCCTTAAAAAATCTATAGAGGCCCGGTTAGGTCGTGGAACAGTGATTGATTGTAAGAATGACGAGTATACAAATCTGAATGAAAACAGTTTAAAGCTGGTGAGTATTAACAGTTGTACGGGTTTGGAGTCAGGCGTTACATTTGTTCTGGGTGTCGGTGCTATTTTAAATAAAGAAAAGAATGTGGATTTAATCGAAGAAGAAAGCAATATTATTAAAAATGAATCCTATCGAAAGCTTTATGTTGCTATGACTCGGGCGGGACAAAAGCTACTGATCTTTAGCACGGTTCGATTGCCTGAATCGGTAGCTATGTATGTAGACGAGGGCTGACGTTCGCTCTATTAAATAAAAAGCCCCTTTCGGGGCTTAAAACTAGCGCGCACTTTTAATCCAATCGATAGCTGTATTCAAACCATTATCATAGCCACCGTTACGCTCTTGAAGTGTTGCAAAAGGCACCGCTATATCGGGAGGTATGCCCACTCCCTCATAGTTATTTCCTTGAACATCCAGATAGGTTTCATTGCTCACACCAAATAGGATATCGCTGGTGAGTCGTTTGACGAGAACATCTGATAATGCCCCGGCGGTTGGCTCGCCGATAATCCTAACCTGCGCTAGAGACGAGATAGCAATAGTAAATACTTCCGCAGCACTGACAGTGTCCCCACTGACTAAAACCGCCGTGGGTTTCAAATAGATATTGTCACTGTGCGGGTCCAATACAACTTGTTTCAATGGCGTTGACGAAGCTCCACTACCAGAAAACTTGGAGTACACCACTTGCGGCCGACTCATAAAATGGCGAACAAAATTAAGCGCTACCTGATCTTCCCCGCCATTATTAAAGCGAGCATCGATAATAAGACCGTCAGTATCAGCCAGATCTTTTAAGGCTTCCTTGATTGTGGCTTCTGCAATAGCAAGGTCAGAAGCAATCGTTGATATGCCTTCGCTGTAGTCAGACATTGAGCCTATAAATAAGTAGCCAATATTATCGTTTGTTTTAAACCAAGCAATTTCACCTGCAGCTCTTACTTCAATACCAGAATTTTCCTTTGCATAATCAAAAATGATGTCTTTCAACTTCTCAACACTAACAAGAATATAATTTTCTGCGGCTGCTATTTGCGTATCGGTTAATTCATTGTAAGGTTTAATCGTCTCTAGATATTCATTTAATAATTTTTCATGCAGAGTCATTTGTGTATATTCACTAAAGAATAGGGTTTCGGGATTTTCTCTTGCTGCCGCTATAGTTTCATCCAAATCTTGAGCGAGCGGTGCTCGCAGCAATGCCGCATGAGCATCACCCAGTGGAGCGATAATCCTACCGAGAAATTCAAATAGTTCCTGTTCATCTTTAACATCAGCTACAGATTTAATGGCTTCTTCATAGGCCTTGTCTACATCAAAGTTTCTCAATTCAAAGTTGATGTATAACTCACTGAATGCCTGCCAGAATATTTCAAAGTCTTTTTTAGCATCAAAGACATAACCAGAATCACTTTTTACCTTTAGCAGGTTTTCCTTGCAGATCGCTGGAAGCTGCTTCACTCTTTCATAGTCAATGCCGGGCAAATAGTCTCCCTTTTTTTGCAGCAACACTTCATTGACCAAATTTGAATAATCATAACCTTGTTTTAGATCATCTAAGGATAGGTTAGAACTAACATCTTGTAGCAAGCAATAATTTTTGGTGACGCTGTATTGGTCAACCTTAAAAATATTATTCTCAGCACTGACAGATAAAATGTAACCGTATGTTGGCGCGTACCATTGCCCAATGTAAGGAGAGTTTGATGCGGCAGAGTTGGATGTCGAAGAGCTATAAAAGACAGAGCTATAGGAGACAGCGCTGGGTGCGGACGAGCTAGATGCTGTATGACTGGATGCCGAAGAGCTGGATACTCCTTTGTTATTTTCCTCAGAACAGCCCGTTAATAATGCCAGGAAAAACCCGGCAAAAGCTACTGCATATTTTGTTGAAAAAATACTTTTTTCTTTGAAACACATGATTGTAACCCCTTTCAATAATATGGAAGGGGCATCTTAAATCACCCATTAATTTATAATTGTACCAAGTGTTATCAATGTGTATCTGTGTTTAAGCTACGCGAATAATAACGTAAATTTTGCGCCGCCCAAGACTGCTGATGTTGTAATGGTAATTTCGACGTTGTGTAAATCAGCAATGCGCTTAACCAGTGCCATGCCAAGGCCATAACCCTTTGGAGATACGCCCTGTATTCCAACCTCATTCTTATTTTTTTCGCCACGCATAAAAGGTTTAAAGATATCTTGTTTAAAATTTTCTTCTATTCCTGGGCCG
Source organism: Pseudomonadota bacterium (assembly GCA_040386215.1). GTDB lineage: Bacteria > Pseudomonadota > Gammaproteobacteria > Pseudomonadales > Cellvibrionaceae > Cellvibrio. The sequence continues at coordinate 1,765 of JAZKFX010000047.1, read as the reverse complement.
TTATCTTCAATGGAAAGTAAGATTCCATTTTCTTGCTGATGCAAGCTAACCAGTATTTTACCTCTACCATATTTGATTGCATTAGAAAGCAAGTTTTCTACAAGCAGGTTTAGATAAAACACATCGCCTTTTACAATATAAAATGGTTCTTTTGCGTTTATAGCAATATCGATCTGTAGCGTTTGTAATTTACCTTCACCATTGTTAGGTTTTGCTACCGGCGTGATTAAGCTAGTACACAACTCCAACAGATCAACCTCATCTTTCGGTAGTTGAATAATATTTTTATCCAAGCGCGCATACTTCAATAAGGTTTCAACCAGGTTCGTCATATCGGTTATGACCTTATCAAGACGATCTTCGTAGACTTTACGTTTTTCCTCATCGTCTTCCTCCCGCAACGCATCCAAACCAAACTGTAATTTGGCCAAGGGCGCTCGCATTTCGTGAGATATGGCTGAACTTAACAAACTTATATCAGACACTAACTCTTCAATGCGCTGCGCCATGCGATTAAATTCTATTTCTATGTCCTTTATATGAGAAACAACACTGGGGGTAATGCGTGCGCTCAGGTTACCTTCACCCAATTTTTTTGCAGACGACTGCATAGTTTGCAAACGACGGATTAAGGGAGACAGCCACGCGAACATAATGAGTAATAACAGCGTATAAAAAATGATGGTAAACAGAATAGGGAGCCAATTAGGTTGCTTATGATTACTGGTCAATGGCGAGCGTATTACCAAATAGCCGCCAGTGTAAGGGTAGTTGCCGTCTTCTTTTAAAAAAGAATAGTAACTGAGGTTCGTTGCGGAAGATAAAACGATATGACCTGTATTTTCTAATTCCTGAAGAAGCTCCGCAGGAATTCTAATATCGTCCCGGTCTATTATTTCTAAAGAAAGAGGCGAATTTTCTTCCTGCCACGCCCGTATGAATTCTTCCTTATTTTCAAGCCTCCGTAAGATTGCTGAAAGCTGCGCACCTATAACATTCAATTGTGTTTGCGTTAAACCCTTGTTCGTCTGTTCGCTTGAATATAGCTCGGAATAAAGTTTGTCTAACGCTAAACCCGAACCGACCGACGCAACAACAATCGTGAGCAAGAGTGACAGGGTCAGAGTGCGTAATGTCAGCATAGATCAAGTTACCAGGCATCTTTTACAAAGAGGTAGCCCTTTCCCCAAATCGTTTTTATGCGATAAGGGTCATCGGTATGATCTTCAAGTTTTTTTCTTACCCGCGAAATGCGCAAATCAATTGACCTATCGAGACCGTCAAATTCGTAGCCCCGCAATTCTTTCAGCAGAGCGTCTCGTGTGACAATTTCACCCGGGTGCGAAGCCAAAACCCACAAAACCTCGAACTCCTTTGATGTGAGCTTTACGTCAATACCCGACAAAAGAACACGTTGAGAATGCGGGTCGATAACGAGACTATCAAATGTAAGAGCCTTTGAAAAAGTTGTATTTTTCTTTTCAAGTAATTTTTGAATGCGAGTCAACAATGCCCTGGCTCTAATAGGTTTTATCAGGTAATCGTCTGCACCAACTTCCAAGCCCAACACTTCATCTATTTCTTCATCTCGCGCTGTGATCATTATGATGGCGCCTTTATAAAATGACCGCACCGCTTTGCAAACTTCAAAACCATCAAGCCCCGGTAGCGCACCATCCAACAAAACCACATCCGGTTGAATATCAGAAATTAATGTCACAGCGTGCTTACCATTTTCCGTACAGACGCAAGTAAAACCTTTTCC
>JAZKFX010000046.1:0-6024 GCA_040386215.1 Pseudomonadota bacterium | reverse complement strand
AAAGACAATTATCTCGATCAAAATTCATTGAATGCAGTGAAAGCCATGGGGCGCAAAAATGACCCTCAGGCATTAAAAGAAATTGCTAAAAAATTCGAAGCTATGTTTGTGCAACAAATGATGAAATCCATGCGCGATGCCAGTGAGGTATTTGCGGATGGTGATATGTTTTCCAGCAGCGAAGTAAAATTTCATCAGGATATGCTCGACCAGCAAATGGTGCTCAATTTAACCAGTGGTAAGGGCATCGGGCTGGCAACCAGTATGTATCAACAAATGCAGGCGATGCATAACAAAAACTCGCCTATGGAAGCTAGTGATGCTCAATCCAGTCTCGAGCTAATGATTAAACCTCTGGCAAATAATACTTCTACGCATACGCAGGCTAATGAGCCGCCGGTTTTGATTTCGCGCGCGGCTATTGTCACTAAGGACAGCAAAAGCGCAGTTGCGCAAACACAAGAAGAATTTATAGCGGCGCTAATGCCTTTTGCGAAACAAGCAGCAGCAGAATTAAATATTAAACCCGATGTGATTTTAGCGCAGGCGGCACTTGAAACGGGTTGGGGCAAACATGTGATTCACGATACCCAGGGCAACAATAGTTTTAATATTTTCAATATTAAGAGAAGTCCGTCGTGGGAAGGAAAAAGTGTCGGCGTGAAAACTGTGGAATATCAGAAAGGCGTTGCGCAACAAGAGCATGCTGAGTTTCGCCATTACAACGATTACCGTCACAGTTTTTTAGACTATGTAAATCTTATGAAAACAAATCCGCGCTATCAAAATGCTCTGGACTCTGGCGCTAGTTCAGCCGGTTACGCTGATGCTTTGCAAGCTGCTGGTTATGCCACAGATCCACATTATGCGGAAAAAATAAAGCAGTTATTAATGAATGATGCCATTCGCTCAGCGACTGTGAATGACGCGAAAGCTGCGGTGAAATTGTCTGCAGTTGATATTTCCACATCAAGCTTTCATAGCGGTTAGGAGAAAAAATCATGGCGGGTGTTCTCTCTAATGCCATTTCAGGGTTGCAAGCCAGTCAAATTGGATTGCGTACTGCTGGTAATAATATTTCCAATGCTAACACTGTGGGTTATAGCCGTCAGAATGTTAATTTTGATACGCGCGTTGAACAGCGTTACGGTAGTGCAGGCTTTTTAGGAAATGGGGTTAATGTAGAATCCGTTAAACGCGTTGTGAACGATTTTGTAACAAGCCAATTACGTTTGGATTCATCAACCTTCCATCAGTTAGACAAATACAATACTAGCATTGGCAAAATTGATAAATTACTTTCCGATACCAACACTGGTTTAGTAGGTGGGCTGCAAAACTTTTTCGCTGCTTTACAAAATGGTGCCAATGATCCGTCATCTTCATCGGCCCGACAATTAGTTGTTGCACAATCAGAGAGCCTGGCATCACGTTTTAATAATTTACATGAACGGTTGAATGCAATCGAGAAAGGCGTTAATGACGAAATTAGTACTGTGACCGGCCAATTGACGCAGTTAGCAAAATCAGTAGCCACATTAAATTTGGCGGTTGCTACACAGCGTGCGGCAGGCGCAGAGCCGAACAGCTTACTCGATCAGCGCGAGGAAGCGATACGAAAATTATCCGAGTTGGTTTCGGTGCAGCTGGTGCATGAAGATGATGGCGATATCAACGTATTCGTTGGTAACGGTGAAGCACTTGTTGTCGGTACCAACGTGAGTAAGTTTGAAGTTCGCAATGGTGGAAAAATTTATTTAGCTAATAACCTTAATTCGTCCGAAATTACCAATGACATTAGCGGTGGTCAATTAGGCGGTTTACTTAATTTTAAAAATGAAGCATTGGCATCGTCTTTCAATCAGTTGGGACGTGTTGCCATTGTTATGAGTGATTCGTTTAATACTTTACAAGCACAAGGTTTGGATATAAATGGAAACTACGGGAACCCCATGTTTTCTGATATGAACGACCTAGATGTTGTTTATAACAGAGTAAAGCATGGCCAAAATGCGTTACCCGATAATCGCCAACTCTATGTGACTATTGAAGATGCGAATAAATTAACGGCGAGTGATTATAATTTCTCCATTGTTCCCAATAGTTCTAATTACACTATTACTCGCGCAGCGGATAACACTATTGTCGATCAAGGGGTTTTATCCGGTGCTTATCCTACTGAAATCACATTTGATGGAATCAGTTTGCATTTACAGAGCGGATCATTTCAGGGAGGTGATAGTTTTATACTACAACCTACCCGAAATGCGGCGCGTGAACTTGAGTCGGTGATTGCGCAGCCAGAAAATTTAGCATTTGCAGTGCCTATTCGCACCGCCACCGCGAGTGGCAACATTGGCAAAGGTATTATTAGTTCAGGCGAAATATTAAGCCTAAATGATGCCAATAATAATTTGTTGCCAGCATTTGCAGTAGCGGGAAAATTGTCACCACCCATAGCCATTCGTTTTACTTCGGATACTACCTACGAAGTTCTGGATAATACCGATCCTGCGAATCCTGTTGCATTAAATCCACGCATGAGTGAACAAACATTTATCCCCAATCGCAACAACGCTATTTTTGCCACTGATCAAGGTGAAACAACCATTGTCGGTAGTGGGGCAATTATTGGTTTGCCTGCAGGTCGCCCACCGGTAACTTTACTTGCAGCCAATCCTATGCAGCTTAATGGTTATCCCGCTGAAACTTATACTTTCACTACAACAAATCCCATCACTGGCAATGTTTCAACCCAAACAATGGCCACAACAGCGAATCTCTCAGCAGCACAAACGGCTGCACAAATTAGCAATATGACGGGTGTTAGTGCGCATGCATTCACGACGGCTACTATTGGCAATGTTAATATTAACCCTGCGGCATTTGCATCACCGTTACAGCTGAGTGTAAATGGTGAAGATTTATTGGCTTATACCGCAGGTGTTTTGGATGCTGCTGTGCCCAATCCTAATGTAAGTCCCGGCAATTTTAATGATTATCTGGCTGCGCGTATTAATGCCAATGGGAATTTAAACACCTTGGGAATTCGTGCGGAAAGTGGTAGCAATCCGGTAACCGGCGCGCCTGAATTACATCTGGTTGCGGCTTCCGGAGTGAATTTGGATATTCGCTTTAATGCAACCAATGCTTCTGTTAACAGTATTAGTGTGAATGATGGTTCAGGTAATCCCGATGTGCAATTGAATGGCGTGAATACGGGTTTAAATGAACAGAGTGCGACTACGGTAGGTGGAAAAATTGATATTACCCTGGCCGATGGAATTATTATGAGCACCGCTCCCGGCACCAGCCAACTTTTAGGTGATTCAACCGCAGTAAATTTTGCGCAAAGTTCTTACCTTGGCTATCAAGTTAATATTTCCGGGCAACCTAAAGCCGGAGATATTTTTAATATTAATTTTAATACCAATTCTAAAAATGATAACCGCAATGCTTTAGCCTTAGCCAATTTGGAAACGGCGGCAACTATGGATGGTTCGCTGAGTTTTGGTCAAGGTTACGGCCGTTTAGTGGAAGAGCTTGGGACCAAAAGTAATTTATCAAAAATTAATACTGAAGCCAGTAAAAGTCTATTAGAACAAACCAAAGCCTTGCGCGACGGTGTGTCGGGCGTGAATCTCGATGAAGAGGCCGCGAATTTAATTCTGTTTCAGCAAATGTATACGGCTAATGCCCGCGTTATCACTGTGGCTAAAGATTTATTTGATACATTAGTTAACTCATTGGGCTAGCGGGCCGCTTTTAAAATTTAGGCTATTGTTATAAATGCAGATGTTTAAAAATTATATAGCAAAGGTATTTTGCTTAAGCGCTAGTCCAATTATTAACATATTTATTTAGCTTGGTTAAAAAGTTTTTTGGAGCCTTATCATGCGTATTTCTACTTCTCAAATCTATAGCATTGCCGATATTGGCATGCGCGATGCGCAAGTTGCGGTAGAAAAAACCCATGAGCAGCTATCCACGGGCAAGCGCGTGTTGTCACCGGCAGATGACCCCATTGCGGCAACCAGTATTTTATCGCTCAATCAAGAGTTATCGCGCACCGAACAATTTAAAAAAAATATCGATGCTGCGGTCAATAGCCTGGATTTAGAAGAAACCGCTTTGCAGTCAGTCGACAGTATTGTCCAGCGCTTGCGTGAAATCACCGTTTCTGCAGGCAATACCGCAGTGTTTACGGCAGCTGACTATAAATCTCTGGCCGCAGAAATAGATGCTCGCCTCGAGGAGTTGGTTAATTTACAAAATACCCGCAATGCATCGGGTCAATATATTTTTGCTGGCTATCAAAGTGAAACCGTTCCGTTTTTGGATGAAGGAGGCGGAAATTATTCGTATCAAGGTGATGAAGGACAATTGCGCTTGCAAGCCTCAGCGACTGTGACGGTTCCAGTGACTGATTCCGGCAAGCGTGTCTTTATGGATATCCCAAGCAGCCATAACACATTTAATTCATCGGCTAGCTCGGCAAACACTTCATTGCCCGCAGCGATTATTACGGTGGGCGAAGTTGTCGATCAGGAAGCCTATGATGCTTTTTACCCGCAAGATATGCAGATAACCTTTAATCAAAATTCAGCAGTTATTCCTGCTGCTGCGAATTACACGATTACAGAGCGTGCTACCGGTAAAATTTTAGCCGCAAATCAATTGTATGTAGAGGGTCAGGACATTGAGTTAAACGGAGCAAAGTTTGCAATTTTTGGTACGCCTAATTCGGCAACTGTAACAGCACCAGGCGATAGTTTTTTTATTGAATCGACCAACAAACAAAGTTTGCTAACATCTGTTGCACGTCTTAGCGCCGCGATGAAAGCCGTAAAAGATACACCAGCGGATAAGACCGAGTTCGCAAAAGTTGTGGCGAAAACCCTCACTAATTTAGGCAATGCTATTGTTAATACTGGTGCAGTGCTGGGTGATCTGGGAGCGCGACAAAATATGCTGGAGAGCACCAAAGATTTACATGCTGATACGGAAGTTTATGGTAAGAAAGTATTGGCGCAATTGCAGGATCTGGATTACGCTGAGGCGTCAACGCGCTTACAATTACAAACTATGGTGCTCAGTGCATCGCAACAAAGCTTTGTCAAAATCAGTGACTTGAGTTTATTTAATTATTTATAAAATTTTCCGGGTAATATTTAGCTCTTTTTCATTCGCTGTCATACTCGCGTATATACACTGTATATGCGCGAGTATGGCTATAAGGTAAAGCATCATGAGCAGCGACATTTTATTGCAACCCCTCAAGCAATTATTGGTGCAAGCGCAATTGCTGTTACAGCTGGCACAAGCTGAGAATTGGGAGGAGATGCAAACACAGTTTTCTGAGTACCAACAACAAATGCTGTTGTTGGCAGATGCAACTTATCTGCAAACACTGAAAGAAGAAAATTTAGCAGCGGAAGCGCAAGAGTTTATTGTAAAAATCCAGGAGCTCAATCAACAGCTCGATAGTTTCGCCGAGCAAGCGCACGCCGATATTGCGTCAGAATTACGGCAATTTATTCAAGCGGACAAAGCGCTGGATGCTTATAGTCGGTAAATTGGCTAGTTAATGTTGTAAATGCTTTGCTTATTACTTTCTGCAATACAAAAATGCAAACACCGCCATAAATGATTTAAATACTGCATAAAAATATCCTCAAGCTCCTCAATAGTCGGACGATAACCTTTACAGAAGTGCTGATAGTGCTTTGTTCAGGCTTCATCAACCCACTACTACAGCACTACTGTAGTTCGAAAACAAACTTGGAGATACATCATGTCATTAGTCATTAACACAAACGTGGCTTCATTAAATGCTCAACGTCAATTGGGCGGTTCAGGCATGGCTCTTGATCGTGCTACAGAACGCTTATCATCTGGTCAACGCGTTAACTCTGCAAAAGATGATGCTGCGGGCTTGGCAATTGCAAACCGTATGAGCTCTCAGGTTCGCGGTCTTGATCAAGCGGTACGTAATGCGAATGACGGTGTGTCACTCATTCAAAC
>JAZKFX010000045.1:0-3112 GCA_040386215.1 Pseudomonadota bacterium | reverse complement strand
GACGTTTTTAATTTAGCGTTTAACATAAACATCCTGGAATTTTCCGTTTTAACATTCATAAAAAATTAATGCCACCCAAATTTGTTGGTAGCGGTTAACTGATTGTCACGAATACTCTGCGATGCGAGATTGCTTTCAATGCAAGATATTGCACGCAATTTATTTGGAGCATGCAAGAAGAAAACACGAACTATTTATATACTTGCCGTGACATCTAACAAACTCTGACGCACTTTTATACCAATCCTGCTGACTAATCTCGATCCATCATTGACTCAGGGGAAGATGGATTTTTTATTAATCCCATGTTAACAGCGTTCGCAAACTTTACTCTGAGTTCAAATGCTTTTTCAGGTGACAATGAATGCAAATAACTAACATATTTTTTTGCCGACTCAGAATTAAAACCCCCTGACGATATAACTGCATCTAATTCATCATTCGCGGAATCATAAATTAATGCTGCATCAGTAAACTGTTCAACTCGCACTTCCTTAATATTTTTTTCAGGAGCGACTGGAGGAGCTGCAATATTTGCCGGAATTGACTTATGTAAACTATCAAGCCCGGCGGCAAATTGCACCTTCATTTCTGAACGTACAATTTGTTCGAGTGAAGCTTTTAAATCACTATCAAAAGATTGGCAAGCCTTCTCTTCCCGGCTATCTATGTTTACTACATCTGAGTTTACTGCATCTGATTTTGAAACAGTGTTGACACCAGCTACAAAACCCAGCAATAGCCCGCAACCGATAAACGAAGTGCGCTTTAGCCATTCAGCATTTGATAATGACATGTTGAAACCTTAAACTTTAGGCGCACTTTTTGATGATTTCATTAGAAAAACAGTCGAACACACACCCGCTGAAATATTAACGCGAATTTGTGAATCTGAACTTGCAGACCGTAATTGGGCCATAACAGCTGAATTGTTGGTGTAACAACTAGCCATACTGCCAGATGCTGCCACAGCGATTACGGACACAGATGTGCCGTAATCTTCTATCGAAATATACTCAATGGTGTTTGCACTATTACGCGCATCGCCAACATTACCCAGAATAAATGTTGGACTGGCAGATACTGTCTGAGTCACTTTTGCACCGGCCAACACATGAGATGCCGCCAAAACAGAACTGATAACAACTATAGATTTAAAATATTTTTTAAACGTCACTAAGTTTTTCATTTGAATATCCTTTAAATTAAATTTTATAACACTTTTACTACATATTTTGCCATCTACAATAAGAAGAAATCATAAATAACAAAAACTTGCGGAATGCAATTACATATTTATTTTTTCTCATTCCGAACGAATTTTATCACGGTTCTAGATTTTATTTCGCGAAAAAAAAAGACCTAAAAGAGTGCCAGCCACCGCCAAAAAACCTCCTGCAAAAAAATAAATTTTAAACACAGTAACTGCACCTGCAATACCCGAAAAATCTACTGTCGTACCCAGCTGTTCATTAACATAATGTACTATTGCTGCGGTTAAGGGTATTACAAATATATAAGAAAACCCCAATAACAATTTAAATCGGCTTGAATAATACGATGCAATGTATGCCGCCAAAAAAAACAGTCCCCATAACAGGGTTAATAATATGTTCCGATTAAGCCCTAGTCTTTGATAAAAATAATCATGAAAAGCCACACTAAGCTCACCCAGGAGAATAGACATAAGTATTAATAAATATCCCATCCCCCAAGCAAAAAAGTGATTTATTTTCATTTCGATTTTCCACCCAAATTAGAATCGTAGACAGGGGTAGGACTATAGCCTGGCTCTCCTGGCTGTGGGCCTGGATTCATTGGCCAATTTGGCCATGACGGAGTTGGGATAGAAACACCACATTGTTTCATAGCTTGTTCAGCACAGTGGCAACAATTAAATTGAGTAAAATTATAATTTGCACCTTTACACTGCTCCATTGCCTTTTTAATACAATTATCTTGTTCTGGCTTTTGTGGAGCGGTGCAGACTGTTCCTTCCTGCTGCTGATCAGGATCTGGCTTAACTCCACTAGGGTCATAACTTGAAGTTGACCCATCGTCATACTTCATATAGCAGTGTCTTGCATAGGGTATCGGCATCAATAAATTTCTGTGACACATTTGCGACAATCCAAACTGATCAATAGCCATCATCGGATTTGCACTTACGTAAACATAAGTATTGATGCCACCATCGAGTCCAATCGGATCACTTTGAATATATCTACCAATGCTCGGATCATAGTCACGGAAATAATTTTGATGTAAGCCTGACTCCTTATCAAAGTACTGTCCTGCAAACCGTGGATTGTAAGTAACAGTCACACCATTCGCATCGGGGTCTTCATTTACCAGCATTTCACCGAACGCACTTTGCTTCGCGCTCCACACAATTTTCTGTGCGCTATTGGTTAAGAAACGCGTAGTGCCGAGATTATCTGCAGACACATTATAAATACCATTTGTGTCTTCAACTTGTATAGGACTCAGCGTATCTGGTAGATACGCATAACGTTTTTGTCTTACTCCCGTTGCTGAATATTCTGCACTGAGCTTGCTGCCATCCCATACATAAAAAGTGACAACACCATTCACGGTTTTTTTAATACGATGCCCAAAAGGGTCGTATACATATGTCGCACTGGTGGTGCCTTTGGTGTAACTGATTAAACGATTGTCGGTGTCGTAGGTCATCACCACACCATCGCTTCTTCCCGTTTGGTTTCCAGCTGTATCATAGGTGTATTGCAGCAAGCCGGGGCTTTGCGTGATACGGTGATTGTTGTCGTATTGGTAGATCGTTAGGTCGCTCGGTAAATCGCGATTGCCGACTTTATCGTATTGATAAGCTTCATTGGCTAAACCAAAACCGGCAGGGTGGGTCACCTGCGTCAGCTGATCCAGTCCATCATAGGCGTAAGTGTGCAAACCACCATCGCGCGTAGAATTAATACTACTGATAGTCATGTCATTGATGTAGGTATAGGTTAATGCTTCTAAAGTGCCGAGTGTATTTTTTACCGTAATGGAAGCCAGAGCACCAGCATTGTCAAAAGCATTTTCTGCCGTCACTGCCGAAGGGTAGGTTAATTTTTGAATTAAACCTGCATCA
>JAZKFX010000044.1:0-75421 GCA_040386215.1 Pseudomonadota bacterium | reverse complement strand
TGCGCCCCATGGCTTTCACTGCATTCAATGAATTTTGATCGAGATAATTGTCTTTAATCAGCGAATCCTTTCCAGCGGTCGACAATGCGGCGGCGGCAGCGGCGGGATTGAAATTGTTATCTATAGGAAACATTTAAATCACCACCAATTCTGCTTTGAGCGCGCCGGATTGCTTTAAAGCCTCGAGTATGGCCATCAAATCGCTGGGCGATGCGCCCACATTATTAACGGCTCTCACCACATCATCCAAGGTTGCTCCGGGAGCAAATTTAAACATAGGATTTATTTTTTCTTCCGCTTTCAAATTGCTGGTAGGTACTACAACTGTTTCACCTTTGCTAAAGGCTTCGGGCTGGCTAACCGTTAAACTTTCGGCCACACTCACCGTTAAACTACCGTGAGTAATAGCAACTGGGGAAACGCGTACATTTTTACCTACGACTATAGTGCCAGTGCGTGAATTAATAATGACTTTTGCTGATTCTTCACCGGGTACTACTTCAAGATTTTCCAGCATGGCAATAAAATCTACGCGCTGCGCCGGATTTTGCGGTGAATCCACCACTATGGAAACTGCATCTATAGGGCGTGCAACATCTGGCCCTAACAATGTATTAATACTTTTTGCCAATTGATTTGCAGTAGTGAAATCCGCGCGATTTAAATTAAACACAATGGGCTGGCCACCGGCAAAATTATTTTCTACCATGCGTTCAATAATGGCGCCGCTGGGAATTCTACCGGCACTGGGAATATTCACTTTAATACTGGAGCCATCTGCACCTTGGGCACCAAAGCCACCCACAATTAAATTGCCTTGTGCCACCGCATAAACTTTTCCATCTAATCCTTTCAGAGGTGCAACAAGTAAACTTCCTCCGCGCAAACTTTTTGCATTACTTATTGATAGCACCGTTACGTCTAACGTTTGCCCTGGTTTTGCAAACGCCGGTAATTCTGCCTGGATCATCACTGCCGCCACGTTTTTCATTTGCATACGCGCACCTTCTGGTACCGCGATACCAAATTGTTTCAGCATGGAGTTAAAAGATTGCGTGGTAAAAGGTGATTGCGTGGTTTGGTCACCGGTGCCATCCAACCCTACAACCAAACCGTAACCGACTAACTGGTTAGCACGAACGCCAGCAACGCTGGTTAAATCTTTAATGCGTTCGGCTTGCACACTGAATGAAAAATGCATTAATGAAACGATCATTAAATAATGGATAATTTTCATAAGTGTTACTCAGTAAATTGACTTACGTAAACGCGCATTAATTAAAATGGCCAAAGGTCACTATTAAAGAATCGCGACATCCAACCCATGGACTGTGAATCAGCCAAGGTACCTTTACCACTGTAGGAAATTTTTGCATTGGCCAAACGTGTGGATACTACGGTGTTATCGGGCGCTACATCATCGGGACGCACAATGCCACTGATACGAATAAATTCATCGCCACTGTTTAAGGTCATCCACTTTTCACCACGCACAACTAAATTTCCGTTAGGTAAAATTTCCGCCACAGTGACAGTAATGTTGCCTTGTAAACTATTGCTTTGATCTGCGCCCGCATCGCCGGCAAATTTTCTGGTCTGGGCAATGTTTGTCGCCAGCGACAAACCTTTTAGCGTTGGGTTAGTACCCAATAAAGTATCAGCGCCACTGTTAAAGCTGGTGCTATTGTCTTTAGAAACATCCACTTTTGATGATTTGGTAGAAACTGTTTTTTCACTTAGCCTAATGGTAATAATATCGCCGACGAAATGTGCCTTACGATCACCGAACAAGGATAGTCCGTAAGAATCCTGATACAGAGAACCATCCGTGCGCTGCGGCATAGCTTGTGCCGCTGAAATTGTCGGCGCGTAAAAAGGATCACCCACTTGAGGTTTAGCATTAAACATGCAGCCATTGAGTAAAGAAATACTTAACGTACTCAATGCGACAACACGTAAATTTTTAATTAAATTTTCTGCCGCCAGGTTTTTCACCAAGAGGCTTTCCAACACTGGGCTGCCCAGCTTTGGACTTTTCATAAAAATATTTTTCATTGCCAATTGTTTCATCGCTGTTCTTATCGCACACACAGGCACCCCCAACTTAAGGAGGATGGAGTTATATTTAAGAAAAACGATTGACTGGCGCATAATATTTTTACTCAACCGGTTAAAGATTTTGTGAGATGTATTGCAACATTTGATCGGCTGTTGAAACGACTTTTGAATTCATTTCATAAGCACGCTGAGTGGTAATCATGTTGACCATTTCTTCCACTATGTCCACGTTGGAACTTTCCAAATTGCCTTGCAATAACGCACCCATGCCATTTTCACCGGGAGCACCTTGCTGTGCGTCACCACTGGCAACACTCTCCACGAATAAGTTTCCACCAATAGCTTGCAGACCTGCAGGGTTTACAAAATCAGCCAGAGTAATATTGCCTAATTGTTGTGGTGCCACCTGACCCACTGTGTATGCGTTGACTGTGCCATCCTTACCGATGGTAATACGATTGGCACCTTGCGGAACGGTGATGGCTGGCTCTAATACCAAACCATCATTGTTCACAACTTGGCCTTCACTGTTGATTTGCAACTGGCCGTTGCGCGTATAAGCGATAGTGCCGTCAGCCTGTAATATTTGTAAAAAGCCACGGCCATTAATCGCCACATCCAGTGGCTGCTCAGTGACCTGAATATTTCCCTGACTAAATTGCTTTTGCGTAGCCACTACGCGCGTACCTGTTCCCAATTGCAAACCTGAGGGCAATTGCGAATCCTGTGTTGATTGCGCGCCCGGCTGACGTTGGACTTGATAAAGTAAATCTTCAAACATGGCGCGGTCACGTTTAAAACCTACGGTGCTGGTGTTGGCGAGATTGTTAGAGATAGTGGATAGCTGCTTATCTTGCGCCGCCAACCCGGTTTTACTGACATACAGTGCAGACATCATTTTGTGTTTCTCCTGAGCATTTGCTCAATTACCTTGTTTTGTTGCCACCCTTAGTCAATCACCCCCAATGGCGGGAATCCGACTTTTAAAATGTTTCTCCGCTAAGCTGAGGCGCCTCGCTGGGAATGATGGAACTAAGACATTTGCAATAACTGCGTAGACGCCGCTGAGTTGTCATCCGCTGTTTTCATTAATTTCACTTGCATTTCGTATTGCCGCGCGAGCGCTAGAATTTCTGTAAATTCACTCATGGCGTTCACATTACTGCCTTCGAGCATGCCACCAGCGACACGCACATTTGCTGCTACTTCCGCCGTTAGGCCATCGCGCTGACGAAATAGACCATCCACGCCTTTTTCAATATTTTTCAAATCGGGGTTTACTAATTTAATGCGGTTAGCTTCCACCATGGTTTCAGCGCCCTGCCCTAAGGCAATAATCGAGATAGTGCCATCTGAACCGATTTCCAGTTTGTCCAGTGGTGGAAAATTGATTGGGCCGGAATTACCTAATACTGCCAAGCCATTCGCAGTACGCAGGGTACCGAAGGCATCGATATTAAAATTGCCGGCGCGGGTATAGCCCTCGCTACCATCAGGTGCTTGTACTGCAATAAAGCCGTTACCCTGAATCGCCATATCCAACGGATTACCGGTGGCGATCATTGGGCCAGAAGCGAAATCGGCTGAAGGGGATTCAGTTAAGGCATAAGCACGGGTGGGCTGTCCATCACCGTAATAAACGCCCATGCTGCGCGCTTGTTCGAAGTCGGCTTTAAAGCCAGTAGTGCTCAGATTAGCCATATTGTTTGCATGACTGGTCTGCGCCATCATGTTGTTTTTGGCACCGGTCATGGCGATATAAATTGCTCTGTCCACAATGCTTACTCCGCTATTTTTTTGGCAGTGTTGCCGTTAATAAGGGTTTTGCAAGAGGGGTGCCAAGTCAGGCTGATCTAGCGATCTTGTTTGTGAAGGTAGGTAAGCTTATGAAATTAATAAATAATTTTAAAATTGGAAAAGCAGAAAGGAAAATGTAAAAGCGGAAAGCGGCAAACAACTTCCGTTGTTTGCCGCTTTACCCTCTCCCAAATTCTGTCGAATAGAAGAACTCACCCCCTCCCCTGCGAAGGGGTTGCCTTTACTCCCTTACCCGCCAAGGAGCAACCCCCTCCCAACCTCCCCCTTTGCAGGGGGAGGAGCCGACTCCCTGCTTGCCAAGCGGAGTACGGCGGTGGGTTGAACTCACTCCCTCCCCTGTGAAGGGGAGGGTCGGGGTGGGGTTGCCTTACTCCCTCCCCTGCCAAGGGGAGGGTCGGGGTGGGGTGTGCCTTACCTCAAGTTAATAATCGTCTGAGTAGTAGCGTTTGCCGTCTCAATCGTCTTGGCATTAGCTTGATAGTTACGCTGCGCAATAATCAAATTGACCAGCTCTTCCGAGAGATCGACATTGGATTCCTCCAATGCACCTGCGTTAATGGCACCGAGAGACGATGAACCAGGTGCACCTATAACGGCTTCACCGGTGTCAAAGGTTTGTGCCCACATGGTATTACCGACCGGCTTCAAGCCCTCGATATTATTGAAGTTAGCCAGGGCAACCTGGCCCAGAATCTGCGCCTCGCCATTGGTAAAACGGGCAAATAAAACGCCGGAACTATCTACGTCCAGCCCAGCCAGACGACCCGTGGCATAACCATCCTGATCAAGATTCTCAACCCCGAAAGGACTACCGAATTGCGTCGAACCCAACATATTAATGGCAAAGTTGGAGCTCGATGGCGGCACCACTACAGGTGTGCTTCCACCTTGTAAAACATTGAGTGGCGCCAAAGTCCCCAGTGGGTTGCCAAGCGAATCTAAGGGTGTCCAGTTGGATATCAACATCTCATCAGTCAAGGTGGTGTCCAGGGTGCCATCTGGTGAAAAGTAAATGTTTTTAACAGCCCTGGTAGGCAAAGTATTCGCAGGAGACGGCAGGCTGGAATCGGGATCACCCACATCTTGCCCGTCAATTTGTACGTAAACTCGCCAATGATTCTGCACAGTCGTTGGGTCATTTACGTCGTAAGCTTGCCTCACAAAGTAGGAACGCATGACATGGGAATTACCCAAACTGTCGTAAACAGTTCCCGAGGTAGCGTGGTTATAAGTCTTTGGGTCAGTTGGATCAAAAGGATTAATGATAACCGGGGTAAAGCTCGCTGCAGTTAAAGGTGCAAATAAATTACCTGAGGCGGGCGTGCTGCTGGTAATCGAAAAACCAGAGCTCATCAATATATCCAAATTACCACCTACCACTGCGGCATCGGTTAAATTATTAAGGGTTTGGGTACCTCCCGCACTGCCCGTTACAGCGACGGAACCCGCTGCACTGGGACCTGCGAATGAAAAATTTAAGTCCGCTCCCACAGCAGACACTATTTCTAAATCACCCCCACCATTAATGACTGCTGAGATACCTCGCAAGGTAGATGTTGATAGCGTATTTATTTGCGCTTGTAAGTCCGCTATGTTTGTCGCATTAAGCGTTACACTATTCAACTCTAAATTACCATTTGCATTGTTAAACCCGGCAGCAGAAAGGGTTGCTGTGGTTGAGGCGGTGGCAGTGAGGCCAGCCAATGCATTAATCTCAGAGGCAGTTTGTGCCGCTGAAGCGCCGTCTGTACTTGTATAGTTAACAGTAGTGCCCGTTGGCCCAACAATGACTAAGGTTTGCGGCACATAACCATTGGTTACTGGCGTTGCTATTAAACCAAGAGTTGCTACTCCCACTGCCGTACCGTCAGTAGTGAAATTGGATCCCGTGGTTTCTAACACCGGTTGGTTTGCGTCTAAATTAAATGATGCTTCTACACCTGTCGTTTGGCGTGGCGCCTGGGTATTAACATCAACTCTTAAATTATTAATAATGCCACTGACCGCACCCGTGCCA
The DNA here is from genome assembly GCA_040386215.1 of Pseudomonadota bacterium. GTDB lineage: Bacteria > Pseudomonadota > Gammaproteobacteria > Pseudomonadales > Cellvibrionaceae > Cellvibrio. Next base: position 69,528 of record JAZKFX010000044.1, on the reverse strand, counting down.
TCTGCCACAAAACCCTGCAAATTTGCCCCGGTGCTGTTAACAATATTGCCGTCTTTATCTAAACCGAAAGCACCAGCCCGCGAATAGACTCTGCCATCGTTACCCTCAAGCACAAAAAAACCGGCACCATTAACCGCTAAATCCATGGTGTTTTCCGTAAATTTTAAATTGCCCTGACTAAATTGCTGGCGCAGTAATAAAGTCGACACTCCACTTCCCGGTGTACCTTGGCCACCACCCAATAACGAACTCGTGTACACATCACCAAATTCCGCGCGTGAGCTTTTGAAACCTATAGTGCCAGCGTTTGCAATATTATTGCCGGTAACTTTTAAATCAGTATCGGCTGCACGAATTCCGCTGAGTGCTGTATTAAATGACATGATGAGCTCCTGATTAAAACACTAGGGGCGCCGCTTGCTGCGCCCTGGATTTTTTCGAATATTCTGTTTGAACTTTCAACATTCTTTTGAATATTCTTGTTTCACACTGTCAGGGCGCGGCAAGCTGCGCCCCTACTTTAATTGAATTGTTTTACTTTACTAATATCGACTGCACCTGCACCCGCTAAATTCAAAATTAACTTGCCATCATTACCCAGGGTCACGCTATTAACATTAGCGCTCAAGTTGGTGGCCAGCTGTTGCGCTTTACCATTTTGGGTAGCAAAGACTTCAAACGAATAAGTATCCGGCGGCAGTGCTTTTGCACCCGATGTCCATTCCAACAACTCACCATTGACTTCAATATTGTGGCCATCAAAACGAAAATTTGTGTCGCCTTGCGGTGCAGCACCGGCAGGAATTTGCGCAGCTAATCCACCATCAGAATTATAAATATTAATTTTTAATTCTGATGTTGCCGCTGGTAAATTGACACTCCCCGAAATAATTCCTTTATCAACAAGAATACTGGTTTTACTTTCTACACTGACCGAGCGTCCCACCAAAGATGATGCCTGTAACGCCTGATTGGATTGGAACCCGCTGCTAAAACTATTGAAATTAGTATTTAATTTTTCAATTCCTTGCACTGAACTAAACTGCGCTAACTGCGCTACAAATTCCGAATTACTTTGCGGGCTGAGCGGATCCTGATTCTTCATTTGCGTAATCATGAGCTCCAAAAAAGCATCCTGCCCTAACTCATTGGATTTTTTGACAGGCGGATTTTTTTTGGCAATATCCCATTGATCAATGGGTGTGGCAGGAATTGTACTGGCTATGTTACTCATGATTTTCCCCTTACTTACTTCAAGAACACTATGCTTTATAACTACTATGCTGCAAGGTCACCGGACCTAAATAACTACCTGGGATTATTGCCCTAGCGTGAGCACACGTTGCACCATTTGTTTAGCAGAATTCATGACTTCAACGTTCATTTGAAACGAGCGTGAAGCAGAAATCATGTTAGTCATTTCTTCAACTACGTTAACATTAGGATAAAAAACATAGCCCTCTTTGTCCGCCTTGGGATGCGTAGGCTCATACCGACGATCAAGCGGCGCACTGCTCTCTACGATACCCAATACTTGCACACCGGCGTTGGCCTGATCTTCATTGGTGCTGGCTTGCCCTGCCATTAATTGCTGATGTATAGCGGCAAAAACCGGCTGACGACTGCGGTACACCTGATCGACACTGGAGCTCGCGGATTGCGCGTTGGCCAGGTTGCTCGCAGTGGTATTCAAACGCAAACTTTGTGCGTTCATGCCAGTGCCTGCTATGTCAAAAATATTTCCCAATGCCATGATTTTTTCTCGCTAAGGTTAACTATTTATTCAATGCTTTTTAAAACCAATCGCCCAACTAACGCTAATCATCTTTGGCTTAATCACCGCGGATGGCGGTTCTTAAACCTTGAAATTTACTGTTTAAAAATTGGAAACTCGCCTGAAATGCCAAAGCATTTTTCATATATTCAGCGTGCTCAATTTGGTCTTCAACCGTGTTGCCATCAATAGAGGGTTGTTGCGGTGTACGATAAAGTAAATCCGCATCCTCACCGAATATTGCAGTGGCAGAGATATGGCGATCATTAGTCGTTTGCGCACCAAAGTAAGTGGTTTCACTGGTTTTTTGATTAAGCATTTGTTTAAAATCCAAATCGCGCGATTTGTAATTAGGGGTATCCACATTCGCCAGATTACCGGCTAACACCGCCGCACGTTGCCCGCGAACACGCAGCGCCGACTCGTGGATTCCTAATGCTGATTCGAATGAAATTGCCATAATCATTTCTACCTGTTGCGAATACTTCATTGTTGTATTCACATTTGCAATGGCTGTGCCAAATCCATCAAGACTATCAACCAATTGATTTTATTGAAGTTATCGAAAATGTTTGGCAGACTAAAGCGGCAACATAAGCGGCGCTAAAAAATAAAAGCGGCAAGGTTTTACCGCTAACAAACATCCAATGGGCTAACAGAGCTCGATAGAAGCGCGCATACTTAAGCCCTTCCCACTCCGATAAAAAATGAGCAGCCAGCATGCAACTCAACTGCATTCACCATATTGCAATTATTTGTTCCGATTACCCCAGATCAAAATATTTTTACACCGAAATTCTTGGCTTTCGTGTAATAGCAGAGGCTTACCGGGCCGAACGGCAATCCTATAAATTAGATTTAGCCTTGGTCGACGGGACACAACTAGAATTATTTTCCTTTCCCAACCCACCATCGCGCCCATCAACACCTGAAGCTTGCGGTTTACGTCATCTTGCTTTCGCTGTGTTAGATGTAACTGCAACGAAACAAGAACTTCACAGCAAAGGAATAGCAGTGGAGCCGATTCGCATTGACGAATACACCGGTAAAAAATTCACTTTTTTTAAAGATCCTGACGGATTACCGCTGGAGTTGTATGAGATGAATAATAATTTTACAGAGTAGCGGACATTGGCACGACTCAGCTTAAGCCAGGTTGTTGTGATAAAATTCCAGCTGGTTTTAATGTTAAATCGTTTTAACTTTTGATAGGGCTTTAATTCTAGATCGCTTTATAGAGTATGCCCGGATCACAGCGAACCATTTCAAATAAATCCGCTGCGCCCGCTAAACCTTCGGAAGAACCGAGATATAAAAGACCTTGTGGCTTTAATGCGGCGTGAATTTTTTGCAGTATCTGCCGTTTCAAATCCGCATTAAAATAAATTAATACATTGCGACAAAACACTACATCAAACTTGCCTAACGCCGCATAAGAATCCATTAAATTAATGGGACGAAATTCAATTCTATCGCGCAGAAATGGTTTTATTCGCCAACTTGAGTCGGAGGTCTTGTCAAAAAAACGTTCCAGTCTTTCCGGAGAGAGGCCGCGCATAACCGATAGCTTATCGTAATCGCCCTTGCGTGCGTGCTCTAATACCGTAGCCGATAAATCCGTCGCAACTATTTGTATAGGTCGGGCCAAAGCGTTCATATTTTTTTGACGGTATTCTTCTACCATCATACTAATAGAATAAGGTTCTTGCCCTGAAGAACAAGCTGCCGACCAAATGCGTACAGGACCAGGCATTTTATTGGCACCCGACATAAACTGCGAGAAAAGTGTGTTTTTAAGATGCTCGTAGGGATAAACATCACGAAACCAGAAGGTTTCGTTAGTGGTCATAGCATCGATAACTTCGTCTTTTAATTTACGGTTATTACCTGATTTTAGTGCGTATACCAAGTCTGAAAAATTAATAATTTTATTTTCATCCATCAACCTGCGCATTCTGTTAGTGACAAGATATTGTTTATTATCGCCCAGTGAAATACCGCAAGCATCCTCTAAAAATTGGCGAAAATGATTAAACTCCGCTTGATCAACTCCATCGCGCTCCGCTAATTTATTAAACAGGTTAGGCTGAGGATCTTTTTTAATCATATTTTCTCGATAACACGGCTCTTTTAGAGAAAGCTGTTTTTTGAAAACCCACAATATTTAATTACACGGCACTGCTGTTCTCGGTACTGGTGGTCGGTACTGCCCAGCCCTTTAAAGCTCATGGGTAATGCTTGCGTGATGACTGATTGTGTTAATGGTCGCCCTACTACTGCTACTGATCTGTGGCAAATTATCTTTGCCTTAATCATCTTCCGTAGCCGGAAGTAGCTTGTCGCCCGTGATAGCCAGGACACGATCATTCACTCGTCGCGCTAATTCATCCGGATGAAATTTAGCAAGGAAATCATTTGCGCCTACTTTTCTTACCATTGCCTCATTGAACACACCACTTAAAGAAGTATGCAAAATAATATGTAATTTCTTCAGTAAAGGATGATTGCGCACCTCGGCGGTAAACGTGTAACCATCCATTTCCGGCATTTCGATGTCGCAAATAATCATGACCAATTCTTCATAGGGATTTTTGCCTTCTTTAATCAAATCGAGGAGATAAGTTAATGCTTCCTGACCATCTTTTTTAATGGTGGTGCGTATCCCCATGCCCTCAACCACACGCTGTATTTGCTTCCGCGCGATGGTCGAGTCATCAACGATTAATACATGTTTTTGCACTACTCTTTCGGCAATGCCTTCGCTGACAACGCCGCTACTCACCTGCTCTCTTGCCGGCGAAACTTCGGCAAGAATTTTTTCGACATCAATAATTTCTACCAGCTGACCATCAACTTGCGTCACCGCCGTAAGATAATGATCTTTACCCGCACCCTTGGGTGGTGGATGAATATCACCCCAATTCAGATTCACAATACGTTCAACAGAACGCACCAGGAAGCCTTGTGCGGTGCGATTGTATTCGGTGATGATAACGAAACAACTTTCTATATCCGGTAACTCTCGGCGACCAATCGCTAAATTCATGTCCATAATCGGGATGGTGCCACCGCGAATATGTGCCACACCGCGAACAATTCTATTGCGTCCCGGAATGGCATTTAATGAAGGGCACTGTAAAACCTCCTTCACCTTAAACACATTAATGCCGTAGATCTGCTGACCGCCGAGGCGAAATAACAAAAGCTCTAATCTGTTTTGCCCAACCAGCTGAGTGCGTTGATTGACGCTATCCAATACACCGGCCATGCCAGCACCTCTTAATGGTTTGATTCGGTAAACCCAGCGATAACAGCAAGTACACAAAGAAAGCAGACGGCACAGTCTTTGCTTCTATTTATTACACCAGCCTTTACAACCTTATTAACGACTGAAAACCGGCACTCTTTAATAAATAGTCAGGAACTTAATGAATAGTCAGGAATGAAATTGATGAATAGCGACGTTCTTGAGTAATAAGTTTCTATATTGTTTTAAAGAGGATAGGACAAAATATGAAAATTCGTAGTTTTTATAAGGCTTTCTTTTCTGTCGGCACCTACTCACACCAGGACATCCTAAAAAGCCTGGGTAACCTGGCCATGATCCTATTAAGCCTGAGTCCAAACGATTTGCAGGCCCAGCCCGCCATTGTCGGCATTGAACAACTACGGCTCGATATTGCGCAATTTTTAACGGCTGAATATCGCAGTACTAACGCAACCAGAGTCAATATCAAAGTAGGCGCATTGGATTCACGCTTGCGTTTAGAGTGCGACCAGCCACTTGCCTTTAACTTACAAGATCCCAGCAATAACGGCGGCAACGTCAATACGCAAGTGGCTTGTCGGGGTACTTCGCAATGGACAATTCTAGTACCGGCACAGGCAACAGTTTTCCGCCCTATGGCAGTGGCTAGCCGCAATCTACAACGCGGCGAACTGGTGAATAGTGAAGATGTAGGGGTTGAAGTGTTGGATGCGAGCCAATATCGCCAAGGTTATAGCAGCAATCCTGAAGATATTATTGGCAAAGAACTAAAATACCCGGTTAACAAGGGTGATGCATTCCGCGAATCGGCCCTGAATACCCAGCTAGCCATAAAACGCGGCGATGAGGTGAGCCTGGAGTCTTTAGCGGGGAGCATACGCGTAGTGACCACGGGTACTGCCATTACTAACGGCCGTATCGGACAACAAATCAGGGTCAAAAATAACCAGTCCACACGAATTGTGAGCGCAAAGGTGATTGGCCCTGGCAAGGTTCAAAGTATTTTGTAGTTACTCGCCAATCGGTAAGTTATCCGCAAGCAGCAATCCACTGATAAACGTTGGAAGATCTATGAAGGCATACAAAATTAATTACCACACATCAAAAATCATTGCTAAAGTTTCTCAGCCCTTGGCCGACAACTCAATGAGGACGTTTTTTTCATCACATCCTCAAACACATAGCAATCGTTGGGGAACGACATCATGGTCATAGACACAAACAACATCAATTCATCTGGCAGCTCTCGGAGTAACACTACAACACCGGTAGCCGCCAAGGGTGCCAAAACGCAAACGGTGGCAACTGAAGCCATTGTTTCCAGCAATAAAGATAATGTGGTTCTAAGCCCGGAAGCACAAAATCTTTCGCGCCTACAGGCAAAAATTAATTCGCTACCGGATGTCAATCTGGAGCGCGTAGCAGCTATTAAACAGGCTATTGCCGAGGGTCGCTTTGATTTTAACCCTGAACGCATTGCAGAAAATATGCTCAGGCAAGATGAGTTGTTAGGCTAAATTCATTTGTCTTATATGGCTGTTACCCCAACAACAGCCCCCCTACTCAATTTAGTGAGGTTGCTATGTCTCAACTATTTAAAGCCCAATCCCCCACGCCAGAATTAAACATCAATTACTTGCGTGATATGTACGCTCAGGATTCCAACGCCGTTACGCAATTGCAGAATTTGCTATTACTTGAGCGTGAGCTTATGGAACAACGTAAGCACGAAGGTCTACAAGAAATTGTAATGCAAAAGGATCAACTGCTTGAGACACTTACTTTCAACGCTAAACAGCGCGAGCAAGTACTGCGCGCGGCAGGCCTGGAAACAACCTTGGCGGGCTGGGAACAATTTTTAACCCGCTCACCTTTAACGCAACCACTTATTAACCCATGGCAAACACTTACCGCCGACTTTTTGCAATGTCAAAAAGCCAATGAAATTAATGGCCGGATGATTAACCGCTCCAGGCAAACACTTACGAATTTACTAAACCTTATTCGTGGACAAGTCGCCATGCCATCGCTCTACACGCAAAAAGGCGCCACGACCAACCAAAATAGTTCGCACACTGTGGTTAAAGCTTAAATTAATAAAATTAAATCCAGCGTTAATCACCGGCTGCTTCTTGGTTTATCAAGCAATATTCCCTACAATGCGCCCTCATTCAACACGACCATGCTCCGGTAGCTCAGTTGGATAGAGCGGCCGCCTCCTAAGCGGCAGGTCGGACGTTCAAATCGTCTCCGGGGCACCATCTCTTTCATGAATCTGGTTTTATTTTTCAACAGCGATTTTATTGCTGACAATCTAATCAGTATCCGCGATACCCGCCGTTTACATCATATTACCCATGTACATCAGGTCACCGTGGGTGAATATTTAAACGTGGGATTATTAAATGGCATGATGGGTAAAGGTAAAGTTGTTGCGCACACAACAGAAGAAATTTGTTTAGAAGTTTCACTAACACAAACACCTCCGCCAGCACTGCCTGCGACATTGATACTCGCACTACCGCGCCCCAAAATGCTTAAACGTACGCTGCAGACTATTGCCACCCTCGGCGTAAAAACGATTTATTTAATCAATAGTTATCGCGTCGAAAAAAGTTATTGGCAAACTCCGCTGTTACATGAAGCAGCTATCCAGGAACATTTGCTGCTAGGCCTGGAGCAGGGCCGCGATACGATAATGCCCAGTGTAACTTTGATAAAACGCTTCAAACCTTTTGTAGAAGACAACCTAAAGGAAATTATCGGTAGTAGTTGTGCCCTTGTCGCGCACCCTTACACCGAGGCCGCCTGCCCTGCGCAAATAAATTACCCAATTACACTTGCCATTGGTCCCGAGGGAGGTTTTATCCCCTACGAGATAGATTTATTGGAAAATAGTGGATTTACGGCGGTGAATCTAGGCGAACGAATTATGCGAGTAGAAACTGTAGTGCCCTACTTACTAGGACGATTATTTCCTTAGGGCTATTTCCCATAAAACAATTTCTTCAAAACTACGCTGGGGAAATTACTGCTATTTTTTATAATTAATTCCTAACAGTTTTTCAAATTTTTCAATACTGACAGCAGGGCTCGATAAATAACCTTGATACTCGTGACAACCAAATCTACGTAAAATGACAAGTTGCTCCGCCTCTTCTACGCCCTCGGCAACTACCACCATATCCAACAAACGTCCCATAGTAATAATAGTTTCCACCAAAACCCGATCATTGCGATCATCAATAATATCGCGAATAAATGATTTATCGATTTTTAACGTACTCACTGGCAAACGTTTTAAATAGCTAATAGAAGAATAACCTGTACCGAAATCATCAAGCGAAAAACTTATGCCGTAATCTGACAATGTCGTCATGGTCGTAATTGCATCATCCACACGCTGGATAACTATGCCTTCAGTGATTTCCATATCGAGAGAATTTTGCGGAATTTTATAAGTATTCAATATCCGCGCAACATCATCCACAAACGCATTGCGGCGGAATTGACGTGGGCTGATATTAACACTCAAGCGCATGCCCGCACGCCACAACCCGAGATCGTGCCAGCGCACTAGCGCTTTACAGGATTCCGTTAAGACCCATTCACCAACATCAATAATCATTCCCGATGTTTCCAGGACGGGAATAAAATCGATGGGTGAAATCGTACCTTTGGTGGGATGCTGCCAGCGCAACAATGCTTCAGCACCCGTAATATGGCCGGTAGTAACATCAATTTTAGGTTGATAAAATAATTGGAATTGATGCTCATCAAGGGCGCGATGCAAATCACCTTCCATGACTAATTGTCGGCTTACTTTCTCTGCCATTTCCTCATTGAAGAATTCTATAGCATCGCGGCCTTTTTCTTTTACTTGATACATAGCGGTATCGGCATAACGTAATAATTCATGCACTGAATTATTTTTATCCGGGTAAACTACAACACCCACGCTACAAGTTACACGCAACTCCATATTCTCATACATGCAGGGCTGTGAAATGACAACGCGAATTTTTTCGCTGATTTCACCAGCTCGCAAGGCTGCGGTTTCCATATTTTGATCAAGCACGGTCAAGACAACGACAAATTCATCACCACTTAAACGTACGACCAAATCCTCGTCACGCACCGTGTTTAATAAGCGAACAGCAACTTCCTGTAACACACGATCACCCACTGGATGCCCCAGCGAATCATTAATGGTTTTGAATTGATCCAGATCGATAAATAACACAGCACCATAATAGCCATGACGTTCAGCGCGACGTAATTCGTGCTCAAGCCGCTCAATTAATTGTACGCGATTAGGCAGCCCGGTAAGCGCATCATGGTGGGCCATGAATTCCATTTTGGCTTGGGCACTTTTACGTTCCGTAATATCGACAGAAACTATAAGAGCGACTTTCTCGTCGTAAAATGCCAAGGGCATAATGTGAGTTTGAAAAAAAAGTTGTTGCCCAGCAGCGGACATAAAACGCTCTTCAATAACATCCAGCTCTTCGTTACCGCGAATAACCCGGTAGTCATTTTGCAACATGGTATCTATATCAAACACTGAGTTTTTAAGTAGCTGCCGCACATGCAAATTGCGCATTTGTTCCGGCGTAAAACCCAGTACATCCGCCAAAGCTTTGTTGGCAAACAAATAGTAGCCAGCAATATTGCGTGCGCCGATCATTACCGGCAAATGATCAATAATTTGACGTAAATGCTCTTCACTCTTCCGCAATGCCAGTTCGACTGAACGCCGCTTGGCAAGGGACAGCTCGACAACATCGAGCAAATGGTTAGAGCTGGTAATGAGTTGCGCTAATTCATCGCGTCTGTGTAGCGGTAAAAGAGTTAAACGGTTCACGCCGGGGTGATCGGGATTGATGCTGTTTATTTCCCGTGCAAGTTTTACCAAAGGTTTAGTTAAGGTGAAATAAAACACAACGAACAACATTAAAACCAATACCATATTGCGCAAGATACCGGTGACTACTGCAATTTTTTGCCGCGCATAGAAATCTGCTAAAGCCAGATCCATATCCACCTTGAAGTGAATACTGCCTGCATTCCCTTTAATGTAACCGGGTATTGTCAAATCGGTGGTGTATTCACGAGTGTCCCCAGAAATCTTTTGTGTAAGCCAACGCGTAGGAGCTTCTTCTCGCTTACTATTTCCCTGAGCCAGAATATTACCCTGCTCATCGGCAATAATAACTTCATAAATAAAGCCATAGCGTAGCAATCCGCTAACGACCTCATCAGATAACTCTTCATCTAAAGTTGCGACAGAACGTTCGGCAGGCGGCTTCGCAACCTGGATAACACGGGCAATCAGATCTTCTAATTTGCTTTGTTCATGACGTAAATCAAGATATAGCTGCGCAGAACTCATAATAAAACTGAGCACAAAGGCCAAAATAATACCTATTTTAGCTAACTGAAATGAGATGCCATGAAAAAACAATGGTTTTTTTTCTCTCATTGATGAGTTTATCCGTCCGATTTAGTCAATATGGTTTCAAAAAATCCATTGCCTTACCATTGCCTTAGTGCAGCCATCCGTTCTTTAAAGTTATTGATGGCTATGGATACAGCAACAATGAGTATAGATTAAAGTGTTCAAATAGGTATAACCAAGGGAGAAATTAATAATATTAGTCATATTGTAAATATTACTGTAGCAGTTATCCCTTATGGCTATTCGAACCTTTATGAATTTATATATATTTTTATGAATTTGTCGTTGCGCAGAAACAATGTGAATATCAAAAATTCTTGTTACTTACAAAGCAACCATTAGCTTAAGCTCGACGAAAATATTGCGAGCTACCCATTAAAGCGAATTGGCTTATTTAGATTTAAATTCAGACAATAAAAATAACCCTCAAAAAACCCTAATATACAATCGAAAAAAACTGGAAAACAACTGTAAATAGACTACAACTTAAGCATGAAAATATTAGCTCAGCAATAGCTTGCCTGGGATAAAACACAGACTTTAAATCAGAAAGTAAAAGTATGAAATTAGAACTATCTATATAGATTAGTTAAAGCTTAAAAGCTTTTAAATCGATTACCCTAATAAAATAATTATTCATAGAATAATTAGTCAATGAGAGACATAATAGACAGACACATTATTATGCACATCATTTCTTGAGGTTTAGAAATGCAATCCCGATTTTTGTTTCACCTGTCGTTGCAATATACGCTAGGCATATTACTTGGTTTTTTTGGTGCTGCTCATGCCATAGCAAAATTAGGAAATGCTCCCAAGGGCTCTAGTGTTGAGCAAATATCAGCTGCCGCGAACCCAATCAATTTTGTTTCCAGCGCACGTAAAGCAGAACGCTTATATTATGCAGAAGCACAAAAAGCGTTAGATAAAAATCAGCTGTCCCGTTACGAGCAAATTTTACCCAAGCTCAAAAATTACCCGCTTCGTCCTTACCTCGAATATCAAGCGCTAGGCGATCGGCTTATGGCCCTACCGCGAAAAGAAGTAGCACTTTTTTTTGAGCGTTATCCGAACTCTTTTTTAAGCGAACGTTTACGTCATCGTTGGCTTCGTACACTGGCAAGCCAGGAGCTGTGGGTTGATTATCGTAATTTTTATGACTCCAACCTGCACGATTCGGAATTGGCGTGCCTGAACATTCGTGCGCGCCTTTTTGCTGGCGACAAAAGCGCGCTTATGGACGTTGAACCCCTGTGGAATATCGAGAAGCCACAGTCCAAGGCCTGCGACCCGGTATTTACTGAATGGGTACAAGCTGGAATGTTAACCCCGACATTGCTCTGGAGCCGCTACATTAAAGCAGTTCAGGCAAATGAAATGATTTTGGCCAGTAACCTCACCCAACAGATGACTCCCGCACAACAAGTACTTGCATTGCAGTATCAAAATGTAGCTGAAACACCGAGTCTCGTTTTGCAAACCGAGCTTTTCAATACCCAACTACGCGAACCTCGCACCAGCGTTGCATTGGGTCTTGAGCGCTACGGACAAACCAATGCGGTAGAAGCCGATGATTTGTGGAAAAGCTATCAGAAAAAAGGTGGATTTACTGAAGATGAAATCATTCATATTAATTACTTACTCGCACTTCAATTACTGCGGCAAGATCAGGATGATAGAGCTGAACATTTAGTAACAGCGGCCCCCAATCTCAGTCACGCAGATTTACTTGAAGCATTGATTCGCGAAGCCTTGCGTAAACAGGATTGGCAAAAATCCTACCGCTGGATTTCGCGCTTGCCCCCTGAAGTCCAAAAAAGTGAACGCTGGAGTTATTGGCAAGCTCGCATTATGGACAAGCTCAACATTAAAGAACTTGAAGGCAAAAAAACGTTGGAGATTTATGCAGATCTCGCTAACACGCGCAGTTTTTACGGTTTCTTATCTTCGGACAAACTGGGCTCGGATTACAGCCTAGTCGATAAACCACTGCAATTAACCAAGGAATTTATTACTTCAGTGGAGCTCTCCCCTGGCATTCAACGTGCTCGCGAATTGTATTTAATGGGAAATCTGAGCGCCTCAAATCGCGAGTGGACTCATACTATGCGGTATTCATCCACCGAAGAAATTGTTGCCGCCGGGCGTCTGGCAGATCGCTGGGGCTGGCATCAACAAGCAATTCAAACCATGGCTGATGCGCAACTTTGGGATGAACTTCAGGTTCGCTTTCCCCTCGTTTACCCCGAAAATATAAAAAACGCCGCACGTCAAACTTCATTAAGTGAATATTTTATTTTTGCCATAACTCGTCAGGAAAGCGCATTCAATCCCGGTGCAAAATCACCTTCAGGCGCTTTGGGTTTGATGCAAATGCTACCCTCGACGGCGAAGTCCACCGCAAAAAAATATGGAGTAAGCTTTAAAAATCAAGATTTGTTATTGCCGGAAAAGAACATTACCCTAGGAAGCAATTACTTGAACCAATTGCTGGGGAGCTTCTCGGGGAACCGCATACTAGCCGCCGCAGCTTACAATGCTGGCCCCACACGAGTAAGACAATGGCTGACAAAAAATAACGATGAAAAACTACCTTATGACGTATGGATTGAAACGATTCCCTATAAAGAAACTCGTAATTATGTACAAAACGTTTTGTTTTATTCGGTAATTTATGGTTATCGCTCTGGCGATAAGCAATCTTTTGTTACCTCCCAAGAAGCAGCTCAGGGGTTATAACCAATAGCAATTTATGTGTTTATTTAACAATTGTTATTGGCAGCTAAATTGTTCCTGCCAATAACAATTCCCGCAGCGCTCTCTCCGTAAACCGAACTCTAATATTGTTAACGCCGCCTCAAGCAACAAATGAAACTTGTGCGTGGTTTTTATAACCCAAAATATTACTTAATGCATCGCAAAATAAGTAAAGTTGATAGTTCACAGGCACAAAAAATTGCATCATCACTATCAGTAATTACTCTCAAGAGCTACACTAAAAAAATACTCATCAAACAAACATTTATTATTATGTCTGATTCTTTGCCGCTATTAGCACGCCAGCCCATTTTCGATCCGCAGATGAAAGTGATTGGGTACGAGTTATTGTGCCGCTCCAGCCATATTAATAAAGCTACATTTACCAATGGCGACATCGCCAGCTCGCAAGTGTTATTAAATGCATTCACCGAGCTCTCTATTGAAAAAGTCGTTGGTAAACATCTTGCGTTTGTAAACTTCACACGCAACTTGCTTCTTTCGCCGCCGCCCTTTGACCGCCGCCAACTCGTTATTGAAGTGCTTGAAGGCCAACGTGTTGATGCTGAGATGTTACATTCCTTAAAGGTCCTCCGTGAGCAGCAATACACTATTGCTTTGGACGACTTTATTCTTACTCCCGAAACTCAGCACTTAATACCCTATGCCGACATTATAAAGTTGGACGTCTTACAACTGCCCTCAAAACAACTGCAGGAGCATATCAATCACATCCGACCATTTGGCATTCAACTCTTAGCCGAAAAAGTTGAAACCTATGAAATGTTGGAGTTTTGTAAAAAAGCGGGTTTTGACTTATTTCAAGGTTACTTTTTAGCGCACCCGCAAATTATGACGGGTCGAAAAATGTCAGATAACAAGCAATCAGTCTTACAGCTCATGTCTGCGCTGCATGACCCCAACGTTCAGGTTGAAACTATCGAAAAAATGATTGCGCGTGATACCGTGCTTAGCTTTAAGCTTTTACTGCTTGTGAACTCAGCGGCTTTTGGCGCTATGCGTAAAGTAGATTCACTCAAACAAGCGATTTTACTGCTCGGCATTAACAAAATTAGAAACTGGGTCAATATTTTAGTCATGTCCAATCTTAGCGGTAAGCCACACGAATTAAGTGTTGCCGCGCTGACCCGCGCGCGAATGTGCGAAATGATTGCGAATCAATTAAACGATAAAGTAAAACCAGACGCTTATTTTACGGTTGGCTTACTCTCAACCATTGATGCTTTTATGGATGCGCCGCTGCAAAGCTTACTGAATGATATTTCACTCAGCCAACATATTAACGAAGCTATTCTTGATCAGCGTGGCGAAGAAGGAAAGGTCCTGGAAATTACAAAACATTATGAGAAGGGAGAATGGGAGCAAATAGATTGGGACTTTTTACAGCAACACAATATTAATCCTGAAAGGCTTACAAAAATTTATCTTGAAACTCTTTCATGGGTAGAAAGCACTATGAAGGAGCTGGGGATTTACGAAAATATTAAATCATAAAAACCCTAGTATGACTAAAAGCCTTCCAGCGTTTCCTCACATATCGGCCAGCTCTGCAAAAAAAACATCCGCATCTTTCACACTAAAAGGCCAACTCAGTTCTCGCTCTATTCCGGGAGAGGCTAATACGGGAATACGTATACCGTAGCGAGACATTAAAGCATCGTCCTCAGCAATATCAATTTCGAAGAATCGAAACTGATATTGAACTACCAGCGGCCACAAGACTTGTTTCGCCTGCTCACAAAGATGACAACCAACTGTGCTATATAAAATCACTTTCACAATCAGCTACTCGGTTAACGTCTGGTCAACAATACCGTAACCACGACTATCGCCAGAATTCCTAAAACCAATAGACCAAACTTACCTGCCGAGCTTTTTGGCTCGTCTTTGTTCAAGTTATAGGTATTGGATGTCGAATGGCTAGATAATTTATTAGCTGAAGCCATCGAAATAGGTCTTTCAATTTCCTGTGTTGCATTTCTTGCCTGGACAGAACTTTCTGCAGCAGAAGGATTACGTACGGTGGTTTTAGCTAATTCATCTGCCGGCCCCATTACCCCGAAGATAAGGGAGTCAAACCGCAGCTCATCACCACGCTTAACGCGGGCCTCCATAATTTGCTTACCATTTAAAAAAGTACCGTTAGCAGAGCCAAGATCTTTAACAAACAGCGCACCATCAACAATTTGTAATTGCGCATGTCGGCGAGACAGGTGGGATGCTGTCAAGCTAATGTCACATTCATTGGCCCGCCCGATAACTGTAACGTCTTTTAATGGAAATACGCGATTGGCCAATGCGGTGTGATTCGCCTTGAGCGCCCAACCGCTGGATACCACAGCACGCAATTGAGTCGCATTAGCCGCTTCTGGTAATACAACTTTGGATTCACGCTTGGGATCTATAACGATTAACTCCACCCCACCAATTGTGATTTCGTCATCCTCCTTAAGAGCGCAGGTACCTGTGACATCCGCAGCATTTACTTTTACGGGCTTTAACGGATCCAAATTTTTCAGCGTTAAGGTTTCGTGCGATACATGAACTTCAATATGTTTATCGGCTACACCTGAACCATCAATAATCAAATCGTTCGTTGCAGAACGACCAATGCTAATCTTAGGTTCAACTAGCCATACGGAGTTGTATTTATTGTTTTTATAGCGAATTTTTAACATTGAATGAACAATCCCAAGCGATTTTCCGGAAACTGATAATGCTATAGCTCACTACGCATTTCAAGCAGTAAACTCTCATTTTCAGCATATTCCCTTACCAACACCTGCCTAAAATCTGGCCCAGGGTACCGATTCTTTTAATCCTGCAGGACTCAGGGCAAATACAAATTAAAACAGCCCCCTCCGAGTCGACCACCATTACTCAGTCTAATGAATCCGTGTCGGGCTTTAGACTGATGCATCAAAGCGACCTTTTGCGCGAATAACAAACCAAGGTGCGGCCTGCCTCCGGCAAAACCACAATGTATTTCTGCATCAGAAGCGACCGCATCAAGCATGTCTTGCGGATAACCAGGCCCATCTTCTTCAATGGATATGCATAAGTAATCCTGTTCCTGATGCGCCGCAATGCGTAAGGAACTTTTACAATAACGGGCACAATTTACTAATACGTTATTCACTAGGCTACCTATCAAGTCCGCATCAAAATAACCCTGCAATGATTCATCACAAACCAAATCTAATTTAATTTTATGGCTCTGAAAAACACAATCATTACGTGCAATTTGATCGTTTAAAATATCAATAACGCAGTGCTTATCAACCTGCACACGAACATCTTCACGATCCAAATGATACAGCGATAACAACTGTATTAGCTCACTGTTAATCCTTACCGTCTCATACTCGAGCACCGCATAGGAATTAGCGTGAGACTCATTTTGCGGCGGATATTTTTTTATAACATCACTGACAGTATTCATTAACATACCAAGAGAATTTTTCATATCATGCACACTTGAAGCGAGCACAAATGAAAAGTCTATACCTGTGGCTTTTGATTTCATTTGATCACCTGTATCACATTAATGAAGCATATTTTTATCTATTTCATAGAGCTTAAATAATTCTTCCAGCTGTCGAAAACGAAAGTATTGTGCGTGCGTAGAAGATATTGTTTGCAATACACAATGTAAAGTTTGCCGAGTCATCAAAACAACTTTCTGACTTTCCGGGTTTAATTTTAACTGTTCAATAAGTGCTTGAGCCAGATTCAAACGTAACCCGATATGTTGCGGCAACCCTTGTAAAGCGCCATTAAAAGCTGCAATCGCTCGCGTAAAATCTTTTGCCTCATAATAACCAATTCCATCTTTGTTAATTTTTTCAATTAAAGCTTTATTTATTTCGCTGCATGGTTCTTCCAACAAACTATCAATTTTTTGTAATGCATGTTCGTCTGAATGGTATTCGTTCAGCAAGTCTTTCGTTATTCGTTCAGCTTCATTTATTTTATTTTGTGATCGCAATGTGGTTACCCATTCAATTTTTGTTGATAAAGCTAAATGAGCTGACTCCTTATCAATAATTTTCTCAGCAGCCAACATAGCTTCACTAGCTTTTTTTTCTTCACCAATAGAGTGGTGTAGTTGGGATTCCAGCAAATATGAATTAACTTTAATATCAACACTTTTACCAAATCTTTCAGTAAACTCGGAAACAGACTTAAATGCATCTCGCAACACTGGTTTTGGTATATTTTTGTCTATTTTTGCCAACTGAATAGTCGATCGTATAAAATTTATATGGACACCTACATTATCGTGACATGAGTTCTCACCCAATTTTACGGCATTGCGAAACGCACCGACAGAGCTCATTAAATCATTATTCTTTAATGCGACTTCGGCTAAAGCTTGCTGGCGCAAAACTGACAGAGGCGAAAAAACTAAAGCTTGCGCAAAAATTTCTTGCTGCGCACAAAAATCTCCTCGTTCACCCAGGATATCCGCTAACAGGTCGTAAGCTTTTAGACATAATGGATTAAATTGAATAAGCTCCTCAAGCCAGTGTTGCGCACTTAAAGAATCATCTTGTCGCTTTTTTACATTCGCCATACCAAGCATTGCCCAATCTAACTGATGCACTTCCAACATATCACGATACAATTGTTCAGCCTCGCTAAAGCGGTCTGCTTTCAACAATAAATGCCCCAATAATTTTTGACAATGATTACTGTAACGATTCACACCACTGATTTCACGACGACACAAATCTATTGCCAAGTTAATATTAGGCTTGTGGATTGCAGCGTAAATAGGGGCTAATAGTAGCCGCTGCGTTAACAAGCGATTTAAACGCTGCTCTAAGGTACGGGGAGTAATAGGCTTGGTAAGATAATCATCCGGCTCATAATCAAACGCAGCCATTATGATACTTTTATTGGCTGCGGCAGAAATGACCACAAATATACTGTCACTATTTAAATTCGGCGTATGGCGTAACACCTCTAAAATTTGCTGACCGGACTTTCCACTTCCCAAATTTTGATCGCACAAAATAATGTCATAGGTATTCATTGCGCATAACTGTAAAGCTTCCTGGTCAGACGATGCCATATCAACATTGACTATACCAAGCTCTTGCAGCATATTGAAAAGCATAATTCGAAATTTATCAAAATCATCGACAATCAGCGCTTGTATTTTTTCATACCGCAGATCAGGCATAAATTAAGTTTCTCTTGATTGAATTTCAATGAATGCTATCCGGGTAATATAGATTTTTGCCAAGCGATACTTCAAGCGGCAACAATTTTAGTTTAGACCATGGTTGCGGTGAAAGTAGCTCAAAACGCGGAAGTGATGACAACAGATATAAGTTTTCTAATCTCGGCCAACCCAGTTACAATTAACCCCTTGCTCCCTATAAAACCAAATACCAATTAGCTTTCTTAATTTACGAATTGTGATTCCCAATCGATATGCTTACAACCGATACTCTTTACGCTAATCCGCTTGCGCAAGTAGAAACTTTCGCATTTGATGAAACAGTAGTGAATGTTTTTCCCGACATGATCAAACGCTCAGTGCCTGGTTATGCCACTATTATAAATATGATTGGTAATTTGGCTGAACGCTATGCACAACCCGAAAGCACTTGTTACGATTTGGGGTGCTCACTGGGGGCCGCAACTCTGGCTATGCGCCACCGTATTCAGGCTGCAAATTGCAATATTGTCGGCGTTGATAATTCGGAGGCAATGCTTGCACGCTGCCAGCAAGTAATGGCGGCAGATAGTGCTGAAGTTGCAGTGAATTTACATTGTGCAGACTTGTGCGAATTCCCCATCCAAAACGCATCGATTGTAGTCTTGAACTTCACCCTACAATTTATTGCTGTTGAAAAGCGCAACACTATCCTAACTGACATATATACAGGCCTGAAACCTAACGGCGTTTTGATATTGTCTGAAAAACTCGCTTTTGAGGATGAGCAGCATCAGGCCCTCATGATTGAGTTACACCATAACTTTAAGCGTGCAAATGGTTACAGTGATTTAGAAATTGCCCAAAAACGCACTGCAATTGAGAAGGTGCTTATCCCGGAAACACTGACTACCCATCGCCAGCGCCTTAAAGATGCAGGCTTCTCGAGCGTAGATGTGTGGTTTCAGTGTTTTAACTTTGCTTCGCTAATCGCTATTAAAGACGCCACCAGCAATGATTAACTACCAACCATTTCTAAATTATTTATCCAACAGCCCGCTAGCGGCGTGGGCAGAAACTCTACCAGCTCAAATAGCTGAAGGATTATGCACAAAACGCTATGGGGATTTGCCAACATGGATAAACGCACTGGCCGCGTTACCTGACTGCAAAATCAGCACGAACAACTTTTTAAATAAGGTTGAAATTGGTACTCCAGCTGATTGCGATGAACATGCGCGCTGCGCATTAAAAACAACTCTCGAAGCACTTATTCCCTGGCGCAAAGGCCCTTACTGGGTACAGGGTATTCACATCAATACCGAATGGCGCTCTGACTGGAAATGGGATCGTGTAATTTCTCACTTAGACTCCCTGCAAGATCGCCTGATTCTGGATGTAGGCTGTGGCAACGGTTATCACTGTTGGAGAATGCTTGGAGCAGGCGCACAACGCGTTATCGGCATTGATCCTTCCCCACGATTTGTAATGCAATTTCACGCAATTAAACACTTGGCAGGAAACCACTATCCAATTGATGTACTGCCTGTAGGTATAGAGGAACTACCACCCAAGCTACAGGCCTTTGATACTGTATTTTCAATGGGGGTTTTTTATCATCGCAAGTCACCCATGGATCACTTGCGCGAGCTTAAAGAAGCATTACGCCCCGGTGGCCAGTTAGTTCTGGAAACTTTGGTAATAGAAGGTAAGCTGGGAGATGTATTAGTGCCAGAAGGCCGTTATGCCATGATGAATAATGTTTGGTTTTTGCCAAGTTGCGAAACTATGCTCAGCTGGCTAACAAAAATGGGTTACAAAAACCCACGTGTTGTCGATATCGGCAAAACAACTATAGAAGAACAACGCTCAACGGAATGGATGAAATTTCATTCGCTTCCGGAATTTCTTGATCCACAAAATAATAAACTGACTGCTGAAGGCCACCCTGCTCCAATACGCGCAGTATTTGTCGCTGAAGCGTAGCTCCAACCATAAAAATTTAATTACACAATAGAAAAATACCGCCAAATCCCTTTTATTTTTATCTAGCCCTTAATAGCAAACCTTGGCACTGCCCCTGATAAGCGGCATTTTCAAGCTGCTTTAGCTCTTTGTCAGTTAATTTACCAGGACTGGAAATAACAGTATGACTATTGCCAGCAGCTAAGGCCTCCCAGGTAATCCATAGACGGCGCGCCTCATCCGTGCAATGAATTAATCGCAAAAACTGAGTGTTAACTCCGTAGGAATGTAAAAATTCTCGAGTAACATGCGCTGGAGCTATCCAGGTAACCCAGCGGTTTTTACAACTTTGACTGATAAATGCAATCATTGGCATCAGGAACGATAAATGCTCAGATGAACCATTAGCGATAATTAACTCCGTAATACCACATGCAGGAGAAACTTCGTTTGCACTGCCAGGATGAAATTGATAAGTTTTATTCACGACGAATTACTCCTACGCTCAAACCTTCAATAACAAATTCCTGATCACTCAAATCCACATGTATAACATCGAAGTCGGGGTTTTCAGGCCATAACTCAACTTGCAGACGATTACCAATACGCTTATATCGCTTAACGGTAACTTCTTCACCGATTCGCGCCACCACAATTTGCCCACTTCGTACCTGATCCGTTCGATGCACAGCGAGCAAATCACCATCGAGTATCCCAACATCTTTCATACTCATGCCGTTTACACGCAATAAATAATCAGCCCGGGGGGAGAAAAAACCTGGTGGGATATTGCAGTAATCTTCAATATGCTCAACCGCCAATATGGGGCTGCCTGCTGCAACCCGCCCAACAATCGGAATCCCGGATGTCTTTTCTGGCAAGCGGATACCGCGCGAGGCACCGGGGATAACTTCTATCGCACCTTTCCGCGCTAAAGCTTTAATATGCTCTTCAGCGGCATTGGGAGATTTATAACCCAGAATATTAGCAATTTCTGCCCGAGTCGGCGGATAGCCCGTCTCCTCCGCATAACTTTTAATAAGCTGTAAAACCTGTTCCTGACGTGCAGTAAGATTGTACATTTACACCTCCATTAATTATCTGTTTGCCTATACAGTAAGTGTGATTATATACAGCAATTTTGGTTGTGCAAGAAAATTTTACATAAAAATGATTTAGTTCATCCCATATATGAACCAGTTTGCGGAACTAGAGAAATGGTCACCTTTCATAGCGACCACAACAAATTAGTCTTCGATGTTATGTATAGGTGTATCCAAGCCAAACTCCCTATGGATCTGCGCACACCAGAGATTCAAACGCCCGGCAGTGAGATTTTCTTGCTGATCCTCATCTAAAGCTAAACCCACAAATTTTTTTTCGCCATGAATTTCAGCTTTTGACGCGTCAAATTCATAACCTTCTGTTGGCCAGTGCCCCACAATATCGGCTCCGCTCTGAATAACAACATCATGAAGCATGCCCATGGCATCGAGAAAATAATCACCGTAACCAAATTGATCGCCGAGACCAAAGAATGCAACCGTTTTACCCGAAAAATCAACAGCGGCTATATCGTCCCAAAACTCCTCCCAATCAGATTGAATCTGGCCAAAATCCCAAGTAGGAATTCCAAGAATAATTCTATGATATTCAGCAAATTCAAGCTGTGTGGCATCAGCTATATCTCGCACATCGACCACATCATCTCCCAATCGCTTTTGAATACGATATGCGACCCGCTCAGTATTGCCTTCGTCACTCCCAAAAAAAAGACCTATCTTGACCACAAACACCTCTAATACAAACTGGAAAATAAATATCAGGCGATTTTCCCAACAAAAACGCCCTTACGCAAGCAATAGACACTTAAGGACTATCCAGTTAACCTTAAAGTTAATTTTAGGATTCGTTACTTTTGGTAAATTCTGCTTTTCATTATGTTAAGTAAGGTTAAACAGCTACAATTGTCATATCACAAACGAATAGCCTACCGCACACTTTCTCCCTAAAAATATAATATAACTTATGAATAAACTACTGCTTATTGATGACGACAAAGAACTTAGCCAATTACTCTGTGAATATTTAACCACTGAAGGCTTCGAAGTAACTCCAGTTTACGATGGGGAAAGCGGCTTACTTAGCGCTACTCAAGGACAATTTTCCGCCATAGTGCTCGATGTCATGCTACCAATCCGCAATGGTTTTGAAGTATTAAAGACGCTACGAAAAACACATCAAACTCCTGTGCTTATGCTTACAGCCAAGGGAGATACTATTGATCGCGTCATAGGTCTGGAAATTGGCGCAGATGATTATTTACCCAAGCCTTGCGATCCACGCGAATTAGTTGCGCGCATTCGCGCAATTTTGCGCCGAGCCAACACCAATGAACCGGTACAAACAAAAGTAGAAAAAATTGACTCCGGGTTACTTACGCTGCACTTAGGCAACCGCAATGTAAATTGGGGCACTGCTGATATCGTACTTACAGGAACTGAATTTAGTGTGTTGGAAATTTTAGTTCGCCATGCCGGACAAGTCATCAGCAAAGATGAAATGACCGAGCAAGCGCTGAATCGTAAACTTACTCCCTATGACCGCAGCATTGATGTGCATGTTAGTAATATTCGTAAAAAACTCATCAGCGCCGGAGCTCATAAAGATCTCATTATTAATGTTCGCGGTGCGGGCTACATGCTCACGCTTCACAATCAACATTAATACCGAATGACGCGGCTTTATTTAAAAATATTTTTAACATTTTGGTTAATCACTGCGACTATAATTGTCGGGACTAACATCGCAGTGCACTGGTTTGAAATAGCCTCAAAAAACAATCTACCCAATACTCATATAAGAGAAAAAGAAGAACCCGCCAAGCGCCTGCTTTTTCAAATAGCAGGCAGCAGTATCAACCGAACACAGAGTGAAATTTTGAACGATATGCGTGAATTTCCCGCATGGTCTGCGTATTTTATTTATGCCATAGATAGTAGCAACAGGGACCTACTTGAACGTCCACTGCCCCCCGGTGTTTTATTACTTAGCGCACAATTGACAAGCAAACATCCCTACGAAAAAGTTCAGGATAGAAATCGAAAATTGTTTGGTCGCTACCTCACCCTGAACGATGGCAATAGCATTAAATTAATTACCATTTCTGATGGCCTGGATGAGGGACCTGACCGCGATATTATTTGGGAATTGTTTATTAATAATATTTGGCCCTTATTATTGGTTTCCATTTTAGTCAGCGGTAGTGCTTGTTTTTTATTAGCTCGCTATTTCACTGGCAGCATAAAACGACTGCAAGAAACTATTCAACGCGTTTCTGCCGGTGATTTTAGCGCGCGCGTCAGTAAACACTTTAGCGGCCGCAAAGACGAAATTGCCACATTGGGACAAAACTTTGATCAAATGACGGCACGCCTTGAAAAAGCCATGCTCGAACAGAAACGGTTAATTAAAGATGTCTCGCACGAACTACGCTCGCCCTTAGCGCGTTTACAATTTGCCCTCGCTCTTGCACAGCAGCGTAGTAACGGTCTTGTAGACAGTGAGCTTGAGCGCATAAAACAAGCTGCCGATTACCTCAACAACATTATTACAGAAATTCTTTCACTGCCTGTACACGATCAACTCGGCTGGCAACTAGATGACACTCTGGACTTAAACACATTATTAAGTACCATTATTGAAAACTACAAAGAAAGCACAGCGGAAAAATCCATTCACATAGAATTCAATGCAGACTGCGAAGAGGCATTAGTAGCTACTCATGGCAATATGTTGGTAGGCGTATTTGAAAATATTCTTCGCAACGCCATTTATTACACGCCTGTACTTGGCACCATCGATATACAACTGAATTATTTACATGAGCGAAATATTTTTGTTGTCGTCATCGTTGATACTGGCAGCGGCGTCCCCAACGAAAACCTCGATGATATATTCCAGCCGTTCTTTCGCACGGATTCGGCGCGCAATCGAGAAAGTGGTGGCCATGGTTTAGGTTTAGCTATTGCTCATCGCAGCGTTACTTTGCACTATGGAAAAATCTGGGCAGAAAATAAAACATTAAAAGGATTAAAAATTAGCGTAGAAATTCCAGCAAAAGTAACCGCAGAATAATAAACGTTACATAACGAGCTTATAAATACCCGGCGCATTGCGCCATGCACCTTCATAATCCATCCCATAACCAAAAATGTAAGCATCTGGAACATCCAGTGCAACATAATCAGCTTCAATAGCAGGTGTAAAATTTTGAATATGTTTTTTACACAGCACCGCAATTTTTACCTCGTTAGCACCCAACTCAAAACATTTTTCCGAAATCGCTTTTAAGGTCACACCCTGATCTAAAATATCATCAATTAATAACACACAGCGCCCCACTAATGAAATGTGGGGCTCATGCAACCACAATAATGGACCCGGCATTAATTGCTTTTGATAACGACTGGCGTGCACATAGTCAACCTCTAGATAAAATGGCAAGCGCGGCAACATGTATCCGAACATGGCCAAGGCTCCGCGCATAACACCTATCACTACTGGTTTTTTTTCACTCATGTCCTGAGTAATTTTTTGTACCATAACATCGAGCGCTTGCTCAGTGTCATCAAGATTAAACAGGCACTGACTGTGAAAATTCATATCATCAAGAGTTTTAAATAATTTCATCCGGCAATTTCCGCTGCGCGCTTCATTAAATAGTTTTCATAATCTGGAACCAAGCGCTCCACAGTCGAATTAAATAAAGGTGACGCCATGATAAAATCCGCTGATATTTGATTTGTTGCAATGGGTATATTCCAAACTGCGGCAATTCGTAGTAGTGCTTTGACATCAGGGTCATGAGGCAAAGGTGCAAATGGATCCCAAAAGAAAATTAACATATTAACAATGCCTTCAGTAATCAACGCGCCTACTTGCTGGTCGCCGCCTAAAGGCCCACTCACTAATTTGTTAACTGCAATCCCGGCTTCCTTTTCGATAATCAGCCCGGTCGTTCCCGTACCATAAAGGGTGTGTTTTATTAACTCAGACTTATGCTTCTGACACCAGGCAACCAAATCTTTCTTTTTATTATCGTGCGCAACCAGCGCGATACTTTTTTTTGCGGCAAGAGTTACGAGTTTAAATTCCATCATTCGCTCCAAAGGGCGGCAATAAAAGAAAAGGCCTTGGCTAGAGTATAGCCAAGGCCTTAAATAAAAGACAATACGACTTAATTTCAAATAATATTAATGATTCAACTAATTTTAATGACTTAGCTCTAATAGTAATTTATTTAAACGTTGCACATAAGCAGCAGGATCTTGCAATTGAGCACCCTCAGCCAAATTTGCCTGATCAAAAAGGATATGTGCTAAATCATTAAAACGATCTTCGCCAGTTTCCTGGGTTAATTTTTTAACTAAGGGGTGCTCGGGATTTAATTCAAAAATCGGCTTTGAATCAGGTACTTTCTGCCCGGCAGATTCAAGAATCCGACGCATTTGTGCGCCCATATCATGCTCGGCAACGACCACACAAGCAGGGGAATCCGTAAGCCTATGAGTAATCCGCACATCTGCTACTTGTTCAGCCAAAGCGGTTTTTACTCGCTCCAACAACGGCTTCAACTCTTCCGCTACTTTTTCTTGCGCTTGTTTTTCTTCTTCAGAATCCAACCTTCCTAAATCCAGCTCCCCTTTGCCCACATCCTGAAATGATTTTCCATCAAACTCAGCCAAATGGCTCATTAACCATTCATCAACACGATCAATTAATAGTAATACTTCAATGCCTTTTTTACGGAAAACCTCTAAATGTGGGCTACTTTTAGCGGTGTTAAAATTTTCAGCTGCAATGTAATAAATTTTTTCCTGGCCTTCTTGCATGCGAGAAACGTAAGCTTCCAACGACTGATCCTGATCAGCTTTTTCTGTATGAGTAGATGCAAAACGCAGCAACTTGGCAATTTTTTCACGGTTAGAAAAGTCTTCAGCAGGCCCCTCTTTAATCACTTGACCAAACTCATTCCAGAAGGTCTGATATTTGTCAGGCTCATTACTAGCCAGCTTTGATAACATATCCAAAACGCGCTTCGTTAAAGCACCGCGCATGCTGTCGATATTAGGATCTTTTTGTAAAATTTCACGCGATACGTTCAGCGACAAATCATTTGAATCAACAACGCCTTTTATAAAGCGCAAGTACAAAGGCAAAAATTGTTCTGCATCATCCATAATAAATGTACGTTGCACATACAACTTTAAGCCGCGCTGCGCATCACGGTTATACAAATCATAAGGGGCACGCGACGGGAGATATAACAGGCTCGTGTAATCTAAACTGCCTTCAACACGGTTGTGACTCCAGCTCACAGGGTCGGTAAAATCATGGCTAATGTGCTTGTAAAATTCTTTATATTCTTCTTCACTAATATCAGTACGGGACCTGGTCCAAAGTGCAGTCGCTGTATTGATAACTTCATCTTCCGGCTCTTGAGCATCTTCGCCTACCGGAGTTTGCTTCTGCATCACAACTGGAATGGCGATATGATCGGAATACTTTTTAATGATTGTACGTAAGCGCCAATGATCAGCAAATTCAATCGCATCATCTTTTAAATGCAGTTCAACTGTCATTCCACGCTGTGCTTTTTCAATGGTCTCCACACTAAACTCTGCATCGCCATGACACTCCCAACGAACACCTTCCGATGCCGCAGTGCCTGCTCTACGCGAGGTTACAACTACTTTGTCCGCAACAATAAATGCCGAATAAAAACCAACACCAAATTGGCCAATGAGTTGTGCATCTTTTTTCTGATCACCGCTCAATTTTTGCATAAACTGCGCAGTACCGGACTTTGCGATAGTACCGAGGTTTTCAATAACCTCTTCACGGGTCATACCAATACCGTTATCACTAATCGTTAAGGTTTTTGCATCTTTATCAAAACTGATACGAATTTTTAAATCAGCATCGCCTTCATACAAGTCACCATTAGTCACCGCTTCAAAACGCAACTTATCCGCAGCATCAGATGCATTGGAAATCAACTCACGCAAGAAAATTTCTTTATTGGAATACAACGAGTGAATCATCAAATGTAATAATTGCTTAGCTTCTGTTTGAAATCCACGCGTTTCTTTTTGGGCATCTACGGTCATGGTGTAACTCCTGGTACGGTATCAATATTAGAGAATGTGCAAAAGGCTAAAAAACCTGTGGTGATGAGATGGGGCGAAGAAGCAGAAATTCAAGGGGACCATAAAACTGTGGTGTCATTTCAGCGAAAACATTCAATCGGCGCAAAAGAAAAGGGCTGCCCCTTTCGGCGCAGCCCCATAACTTTATCAACCATTCCAACCCTACATCATCCTGGAGATGCCCGCCCCTGATAATCCCTTAAATACCACCCCGCCATCCTTGCATTTGGCATTACGCCAATCCATTAATAAAAGGGTTTACACCCCCCCTCTCCCCACATCCTTGACCGCACAAGATCCTTTTGCAAATCTCTTCAATCCTTAAAAAACCAGACCTTTAGTAACTCAATTAGTCGCATCCCTTGACCCCCTCCCTAGTCATTTAGCTTTCCTTGAAGATGTCCTTGAGTAACCATTATTACCAAATCCCATGCCCCTAAATAGTCAGTAAAATCGTTACATTTTGTAAGAGATTAACCATATGAAGCAGGGGACATTAAGAATAGTGAAGTTTGAATTGCAATAAAAAAGGCGCCTTCCGTTAAGAAGGCGCCTTTTTTATTGCAATTTGGTAGGACTAGTCAGGCTCGAACTGACGACATCTACCATGTCATGATAGCGCTCTAACCAACTGAGCTATAGTCCTATTGAGAGGGGCGCACTTTACCAAGCAAATGCATAATCAACAAGTATTTTAATTGAAATTACTCAACTAATGCCCGCGCTTTTTCACGCGCATTCATGGCATTACGAATCAAACAAACAGGTACAACAATAACTGTTGTTAAAAACATAAGAGCCAACCAGGTTAATATTGTCGCTTTGGTATCCAAAAGAGTCTTCTTAACCAAAATTGTATTCGTGACAGGAACATACAATTGATCTCGAATCCCTACAGATTCAATACTTAATTGTCTATATATACGGTCTGATACACGAAAAAAATCTGACATTTTGTCCAATACTTGCGGCAAATCTGATTGTATTTTATTTAAATACTGCTCATCGCTTGACGATAATTTTCCACCAGTGGAAGCAACTTTTCGCACGGCAGCGAGAATTAATTTAGCATCCGAAGCTGCGCTTTCAGTATCTGCAATTTCTTTAGCTAAAGAAAGGCGCTGACCATTCAATTGTTGTTTATATTTTTCTCTCGCTGCATCACCAGATAGACTGACTAGCTTGTCTAGCATATCGATGCTTAGTTGAGGCATAACTACAGAGGAGCCGGCCTTACCTTCGTTACTTTGCCGCGCGGGACCCTGCTCATATTGCAGGTATGAATTATATACATCTTGAAGAACAACCGACTGATGCTGTAAGGAAGCCAATGTTATATTAAGTTTATTCACTTTATCTTCATAATAATACATAGCCGACTTGACATCGTGGCTCAAACCCAACAGGCGAAGCGGTGCAATAAGATTACCAATCACATAACGACCAAGATCATCAACAGCAAAGGACAAATCCATGAGTTTCATACCTGTTATAGGATCGGTCACAGATTGCGAGCCTTCAAACACAGACATAGCTTTTATATTTCTTGTTAGTAAGGCCAACTTTTCATTTAATAAATCCCCCGCTACCAAACCATCTGTATTTTTAATTAAATCGGCATTTAAGGAATTGACCGAGGCCAGCTGAGCATTTACCCCCAACACACCTTTGTCTTTCATCGTTCGTTCAGCCCAAATCGCAGGAATATCATTCAATAATTTGTCAGCTATGCTCTTGGGGAGCTCCTTTTTCTCCAATCTCATGGTAATAATCGCCTCACCACTAGTAGCTTGATCCAACTCTTCCTCCATACGCTTCTGCAAATCATTTATTCTCTCAACTGCTAATTTTTTGTCGCTCATTAACTTTTCATATTTTAAAATAATTAAAGGATAAGTTGGCGCATAAGGCATCACAGATAAACTACCCTGCAAATCGGAGACGGTTAAACCAAAATCATTTAAGTTATTGCGTTCAAATGCT
Organism: Pseudomonadota bacterium; assembly: GCA_040386215.1. Classification (GTDB taxonomy): domain Bacteria; phylum Pseudomonadota; class Gammaproteobacteria; order Pseudomonadales; family Cellvibrionaceae; genus Cellvibrio. Next base: position 39,924 of record JAZKFX010000044.1, on the reverse strand, counting down.
AATTGCACTACTGCGGGAGCCACAATATCGCTATACGCAAATTTAGCGCCGCTTGGAAATACCAAATTTTGCGCGTTAGGAAAAGTCAAGCGAATCGGCTTGCTGTACACAGCCTCGTTAATAACAAATACAATTTGCAGTGCTTTTACAGCTCCGAAAACAATAGAAACTACTAGTAACGCAAGGAACCACGTTTTCCACGTTTTTAACAACAACTTAAATAGCAGCAAAAGATCAATTTCATCATTTGAGACAGATGGATTATCCATTGGTAAATGAGGCTGACGAAGTTGATGAGGTTGTGTCAAAATTTATCTCCTGGGCTGTAAAAAAGCAGAATGGGTAAAGACAGTAAGCATAAACAAAACAGAATTAATATTCATTAAAATATGAGCTCCGGTCATAAATTGTCGTTAATAGATACTAAGCGCAATTATTTTTTGTTACAAGTTTGTACAAAATTGGATATTTGTGCTTTAAATACCCAATACATATTTGCATGAGTTAAAATGCGCAAAGAAAATATAGCAATCCTCACTCTACAAAGGATTAAAAAATCAGGTAAATTTTATGCTCCCATCCCTTTTCGAATCATCGCGGGCTACAAAACGTCTGTTTTCTTTGCTCTTTGATACTTTCGCTATTCTTTGCGCTTTTTATTTTGCAAGCTGCATAAGGCTTGGAACACTGATACCTCCACTTGGAATTAATGAATTGCTAATGATAAGCAGCACAGCAATTCTGAGTATTTTTATATTTATCCGTATGGGTATGTATCGCGCTATATTACGCTATATGTCTACGCAAGCCATGATAACCATTGTTATATGCGCATGCGCATCAGGTCTAATACTAACAGCAGCAAGTTTTTTTACCCATTCACTAACACCGCGCTCAGTACCGTTTATTTATACATTACTACTACTGCTTTTTATTGGAACCCCCAGACTACTTGTCCGCAGTATTGTGCTGATGCTCAACAATCAAACCTATGACAACAAAGAAACGGTAGCGATTTATGGGGCCGGCTATACAGGTCATCAACTTGCTTTAGCACTAAACGTTAGTAATTACAAAGTAGCAGCATTTATCGACGACAACAAACGCATTCATGGTAAAACTATTGCTGGGGTACGAATTTACTCTCCATCAAAAATTAATTACCTTAAAAGCGAAAAAAAAATATCTAAAGTCCTACTTGCGTTAGGCACCACCACTCATTCCCGCAGAGCAAGTATTATTAAAATGCTTGAGCCTTACGCTATATCGGTGCAAACCATACCGGCAGTTGCAGATATATTAAGCGGGAAAACTCGGATAGAGCAAATACGTGATGTAGATATTGACGATTTATTAGGCCGTGATTCGGTACAAGCAAATCCAGCCCTTCTGCATGCGTGCATACAGAATAAAGTGGTAATGGTAACTGGTGCAGGTGGCTCCATAGGTAGCGAACTCTGTCGCCAAATAATTAAGCAGTCGCCTAAATCCCTAATACTTTTTGAGCTGAACGAATACAGCCTGTACACCATTGAAAAAGAACTCCAAACAGACCTTTCAAAAAATGGCCACACGCATATTGAATTAACCAGCTTATTAGGTTCTGTACAAAATGAGGAACGTTTAACCAACATTATGACTACTTTTAGCGTGCAGACTGTTTATCACGCAGCAGCGTATAAACATGTTCCGTTAGTTGAACACAATATTGTTGAAGGTGTAAAAAATAATATCTTCGGTACATGGAGCTGTGCAGAAGCAGCCATTAAAGCAGGTGTCGAATCTTTCGTTTTAATTTCAACAGATAAAGCTGTTCGCCCTACAAATATTATGGGCGCGTCAAAACGCGTGGCTGAATTGGTACTACAGGGTTTAGCTCAACGCCAAAACAAAACGCGATTTACTATGGTACGTTTTGGTAATGTATTGGGTTCCTCTGGCTCAGTGGTTCCATTATTTCGCCATCAAATAAAAGAAGGTGGGCCGATCACTGTAACTCACCCCGATATTATTCGATACTTTATGACCATTCCTGAAGCTGCCGAGCTAGTAGTTCAAGCCGGGTCAATGGGCAAAGGCGGCGATGTATTTGTTTTGGATATGGGCGAACCAATCAAAATTGTTGATCTTGCAAAACGCATGATTCATTTATCGGGCTTGGAAATTAAGGACGATAAGCATCCGAATGGTGACATGGAAATTCAATATACCGGTTTACGCCCCGGCGAGAAATTATTTGAAGAATTATTGATTGGCAACAATGTAACTGGTACCGAACATATGAGGATAATGCGGGCAGAGGAGCAATGCATGAGTTGGCAGGAAACGGAACTTTTATTAACTAGCATTGATAAGGCTTGTCGTAGCTACGAATGCGAGCTGGTAAAGGAACTGCTAATAAATGCGCCAACCGAATACACTTCAACTGAAATACTAGGTGACGCAGTATGGGTAAAAAAACAGGATACATCTAAACTAAGAATTATAAAAAAGTAAATTTTATCTAACTATCTAATAGATTCACAATTTCTTTTTTAATTATTTTTCCTGAATCAGTTCTGGGAATTTTTTGAACGGAAATAATAGATTTAGGTATGTTATCAGAAGGCAAATTTTGCCGTAAAAATCTCAAGAGCTTGGCCTTGGTGAACGATTCGATATTCTTAGGAACTACAAAAGCAATTGGAACACACCCTAGTATTTCGTCCTTTTGAGGGATCACTGCGGCATCATCCACGTAGTCGGAATCCAAAATAGCTCTCCGAATTAAAAGTGCTGACACTTTTTTTCCAGCGACCTTGAAAACGTCATCAGATCTACCTTGTAAAAATAAAAATCCGTCGTCATCGATATATCCTAAATCACCAGTAAAATAACCAAACTCTGTAATGTCTGAATTATGCCGCTGTTCCACAAATCCAGATAAAAGGTAGTCGCCAGAGAAGAATATACCGCCTGCCTGGTTAGCGGGTAATATCGAAAAGTTTTCATCTCTAATACTCACACTTAAACCATTTATACTTTTTCCTACCGATCCCATTCGCGCCTCAACAAACTCCGGCAGCAAGATGCACCCCCTCCCACCAATTTCTGTAAGTCCATATACAACAAAAACATTACTTGCAGGATATTTACTTTTTAATGATTGAATAGTAACGATAGGCAAGTCATCGCCAGAAGACATAAACCAATTAATATGTGGAAATAAAATTATGCTTGAACTTGAAAGCCACAATAACTGTATAGGCGAACCACCAAAACAGTTGGGCATAGCTATGTCAATTTCTTGATGGAGCTCTACGGGGAAGAGCTTTCTTTCAATTGCAGTTAATGAAGCACCAGAAATCAGAGCCGATAAAAAATGGCATATAGCGCTTGTAAAGTGATAGGGTATATTGAAAAATAGATGATCATTTCGATTGAGCCCAGTAACGTCTAATGTAGCTAGCGAATTACCTATCAAATTATCAATTGTGTGTAAAACCCCTTTAGGGGTACCAGATGAGCCGCTTGTAAAAAGTATCGCATCCACAGCTAAAAAGCTGTCATTTTCCCAATTCAAAGAGTGAATAAGCTCCTGACAAAAAACCGATTCGGGAGCACCTAATACTGTCAGTAAATGAGCTAGTTTATCTTCTGATATTTTATTATCTAAAGGAACAGCGGTTGATCCCAATATCCACGCGGCTATTATCTCTATAAAAAAAATAACCCCCCGCCCTGATGGAATTAATATTACAGATTGAGAATTTATACCAGTTGCACGCCATGCAATGGCGGTCGCATTAACTTGTTTCGCAAACTCTGCACGCGAGACTTTCGTTTTTCCGTCGGAGAAAAAAAGATCGGCAGACATGAAGAGATTATCAAGAAGTAAGTTTTTAATAAAACTCATAATGGTACAAATTTAAATAGAAAAAGTATTATTGAACGCCAATATGCTAAATACATATTGACAGCAACCGATGCGTCACTATATTGCGCGAAAGCGTAACCTCCAGCAACAAAAACAAGAGTGCATACAATCATCAACACTCGTAATAGGAAGGCATATTTACCTAACTTACTTATTTTGATATTGAATTTTCTCTCAAAAATGATCGTCACTAATATTCCCACTGTATGGTGGACAGCCCAAAAAAACCACGATAGAGAGATAGAGTGCCACATGCCGACAACAAACATGACCATAAATGAAGGTACTACAAAACTTTTTGTTTTAATCAGCAGCGGAAAATATATATTTCTCATACACCATCCCGATAGAGACATATGCCAGCGCTTCCAAAAATCTCGAGGGCTGGTTGAAAATAAAGGCCAATTAAAATTTTCACAAATATGGTAGCCAAATAACCGACTCAATCCAATAGCAATATTAGAGTACGCAGAAAAATCCACATAAACAAATATGAAACTTACAAAAAGCAATTGAAAAACCCCAGAGTCATCCCCGCTAGAAACATCAAAAGGAATTAAAAAAAAGTTATCACCTAAATACGAGCTCAGAAAATAGTCGGCAATAACAAATTTTTGAAAAACCCCAAAAGCAATCCTGCTAAGTCCAACAAAAATACTGTCAGTGGTAATTCTATTAACACGCCCAGCAATAAATCTATCCAGAGTATCTATAGGACCCGCAGCAAGTGTTGGAGGAAATATGATAAATAATAAAAATTCTCGAAATGATACACATTTTAATTCACCTCTATACCATTTTAACTGGCAGTCAATAAGTCTTATCACAAAATAAGATATGCCGAGAGGCACTACAAAATCCAGCCCATTGAGCGTCTTATCAAAAAACAACGAATGAACAATAAAAAGCTTGAAGATGAATAGAAAAATGCAGGACACAGTTAAAAATAAAACCGGCTTTTTCATGAATTTCACATAATTGTTTGAACTCACGCCCATAAAATAAGACAGATAAAGAAATGGAATCAACACTAATGTAAATGTCAATTGAATTTTTGCAAGTATAAAAACTGATAGCCCGACAATCAGCCATTGATTAAATTTTATTTTTGAAAAAGTTAACCAATACACCGGCAAAATTATTATTAAAAGAACGAGTATTTCATTAAATGTCTCGCGATTTAAAGGAGTTAAAGACTTTTGTTTTAATGCGTTAATACTTATCATTTGAAACTTTTTATTAACATCGCCAGAATCAACAGTTAAGGAAACTGCTTCGCCGTTAAATACAAAATCAACAGAGCATTCAGAGATTCCATTACTTTTCAAAGCACATAAATATAAATGATGGTGATTTTTAATGGTAACGGTGGGCTGAAAACCGCGCACATTAAAACGAATATTAATGTGCTCACTGTAACCTCTGGAATGAAAAAACAGTTCGACTGAACTTACTTCTTGATGCGCAAAAGAAGAATTTTTTTCTATTAATTTCTTGTCTGCTTTAATATATACATTAGGCGGAGAGGCGAAAAAAAACGATACAGAAAAAATGGCCAGAACACAGATAAGACAATAAAAATGCGTGCGAGTAAGCATTAAACTAATTTATACTTTTCTGAATTGTACTTACAATTAATTCGATCGAATCTAATGACTCAATACTTACATCAAAGGGATTAAACCTGACATTAAATTCCTTTTCTATAAACGACAGTAGCCCTATAATGTCCATAGAGTCCAACACACCGCCAGAAAATAATGACCTATTGTCCTCAATATTTTCATCAAGACCGAGCTCATTAATAAGATAGTTTTTAACTACATGATGAATGTTCATTACAGATCTCTTTTATAAAAAAATTACTTTCTATATAATTTAAAAGTTTATTAGATAACTTCTGCTTCCCGCTAATAAGCATATGCTGCAAATCAACAAAATCTTCAACCTTAAAATCAGGATCTAAAGCCCAATCAAGATATATGACATCACTGAACAACACAGCAATTTTTTGGAGGTAGTCCGTCTCACTCCTTACATGAAGATCCAAAGGCCTCTCTACTTCGCTAACAGGATACTCAATCAAAATAGGCGTGACATTTATTGCTTTTAATTGAGTCACTATTTCTCGTAAAACCTGACTACTGAATTGATTGTTTTTTAGATAGGCAGGAAGCATTGTATTTTCCATATTATTCGCCAGCTTCTTCTTGCTATCTAAACTTAAAGTCTCTACTTTTTCATATTTGTGCCGAATCACCTCGTTAGCGTAATAACATGCTGAGGAATCGAACAGTAAGTCTACATGCCCACATTTTTTTTCCTTTTCCATGTTGTGGAATGGATTTCTGTTTAAAATAATTTTTGGTGTTATCAGGCGCATAAAAATATCAGAATAGCTTAAAAAACTATTTAACATGCTGTAATCCAACATCGCCATTCTTGGTCGGAAATATTCCTCTCGCAAATTTTCCCGTGAGTAAGTTAACTTCTTGAATGATATTTGAATAAAAACAATGCTTCCTGGTGCTAGATTTAGTGTTTTAAGAATAGCAGCACTTTCAAGAAGGGATTGATCAGAACTTCCAAGATTTAAAAATTGAAAATGCTGCCCGGACTTAGTATAAAACAACTGCTCCATTTCATCGTCGCGTAAACTTGCTTCACGGGTGACCGACCCACCTATCATCACGACAGACTTCAAATTAATATTTTCATCACGGTGCGCATAAAAAGCAGCATATGAGGCATCACCCACAAAAATATTTTCTATTTTTAGTTTTTGCAACCAAAGTGATTCAATTCGCGCCTCAATGCCATACAAAAATAACGTTATGGTTAAAATAGCAAAAACGAATGGACCCCAATGTGGAATCAAAAAAATATGAGACGATGTAAATTTACCCAGCATACTAGAATCCAATATAGCGAAAAGCTTCCATATTAGTATCCTCAAACAAAACAAAAGCTATCGAAAAGAAAATTACACACCAAAATATATATTGGATAAAATAAACAAGCCTGGTTGTTATCGAATCATTTTCGAAAGTAAATTTAAGATTTTTATATTGTCTTAACATCCAGACTTGCCTCTAATTTACTCGTGTTTTCAATGTCAATCTTTTTTTTCTGCGCACTGATGATATAACCAATAGGATTATAATCTCTAGCTTCGGCCTCATCTCCAGCGGACTTTTTACATCTTGATAGATGCTCTGCGTTTAATACAAATTTTTCCATGTTTCCTATAACATAATTTTTCTCAAGAATTTTGTCATTATATTTAAAGGCTAATATTGGATGGTGAACGATAGTGTGATGCCGAATTAAAGATGTGGTCATTCGAATATGAAGATTTTGATTTGAATTTATTTCACTTATTACTAAGGGCGCGACCATTATATCTCCTATAGCATAATCATCACGCCGCAAATATCTTGTTCTCTCGATAAATTTTTGATAGACAGATGAAACGTTATTTTTTTCTACCGGACTATAAGCCGCAAGTAAAACGGCGTCAACATCAACTAGAAATTCATGATTCATAACAAAAAGATCATTACTCTTGGTAACGATACAACGATATTCTTGCTTGGGGCCAGTACTAACGGGGCATATATCGCAAGCGATGCATCTATGTATTTGTTCACGAGTGAAATCTCTGATTGTAATTTTGGTATTTTGAGAAATCGTGACTTCGCCAACCAAATCCTTAATGCAATTCAATCCATAAGAATTTATATCATCCTGAACAAGCCATATTTCAATGTTGGTGCTCGTGTCTTTTTTCGGCAGTGACGTCTCAGATAAAGCCTTTGCAATTTTGGCAACACGTCTACCGGTATCAATTGCAGTACTCATGCCATACTCATCGCTCACTGCAGTGCCAACATCACCGCCAATGACCGTACCGCCATATTGCGAAGTAGAGGTAAAATTATTGCCAACGCCCAACATGTTCAAGTTTATTAAATCAATTAATTGATACACCAAACAGGTTTCCTGCCCTCCATTGCGCTTTGCGCCAACCGATATTCCACCGTAAACTTTATTTTGAATATGAAGCCTACATTTTTCATTTTTAGCTAAAAACTCAATAAATTCTTGTGCTAAGGAGCTACGATCTCCAAAATAAACGGGGCCGGATAAAATTATTCCCTCAGATTTTAAAATGATTATTTCTAATTCTTCCAAATAACGCGTATTACCAGATTCAGGAAAATAACGCGCAAGATTGCAATAGGATATATCAACACCTTCTTGCAGAGCTCCCCACAACCCGGCAGCTAGAGCTGCCTCGCTGTTACTTAATCCGTTGTTGCCTGATGTCGCATCCAATAATGAAGACAATATGTCAACTTGCGACAATCCAGCTTTATCTGCTCGCTCGTAAACATCAGCTAGCGCCTGAACTTCATGTTGTAAATAATCAAAAAGCTCTCTTTGCGACTTTAGCTTCGATAAACTTACACATAAATTTTCTCCACCTTTCCCATAACGTGCGCCTCTCAAGCTAGCAGATAATCCTAATATTGTTGTCATTACACCACCAACATTTAAAATTTATATTGCGCAGAAATAAGCGGAGCCAGATTAATTCCGATATTTTATAAACAACATATCTAAAACTGTAATCACAGCAACTCAAAATTTGCAAAAATTTGTAAAACAATAGACTTATTGCTAATCACCTTTACCGACCAAAGAGACTGGTTAATTCGCCTGCTCGTATCTATATATAATCGAACTGCTTTTTTTCGTATATGAACTATTTTATTATTTTATACTCGTGCTTTCGAATATATGATCCAGTAATTATAGCGGTAATCAGGCCAATAGGGATCCAATATAAAAACCACTTGGCACCAAGCTCCCAAAAAAAACATCTTCCATCAAAAAGACCACAAATACAGCCGTAACCTAGCCACAAATATAGGGGTAAAACTTTAGGGTCACGGGAAAAATTTTTCAAAACCGCTGTCAGGTGCAACACTACCAAGGTAAGCCCAACAACACCCGTCCGATAGAAGGTGTCCAACCAGGCATTGTGTGCATGATTAAATACTTCGAAATCCGGAATAACAATACTAGTGTTTTTGGACATTCCTATTCCCGTAAAAAGATTTTCACGGCACAGTTCAATAACATTTTTCCATATGGTAAATCTTCCGCCAAAACCTTCACTTACACCTCGAATATAATAAATATGTACATCAGGAGTATTGAGAAGCATCAAAAATATCACAACTACCATGAGTACCGGGGGTAACCACACTTTTAGCTGTGGACGTACAGTAATTAATGCGACTGCTGCCATTACTATAAATGCTACTAATGCACCTCGACTAAAAGATGCCAGCAAACCAATACTTGCGACAAAAGCAAAAAGGTAAAATAACCAGGTTCGCGCCAACGACCTGGATTGAACGGCAATAGTAAAAGCCAACAAGGCAATAACTCCGCACATAGAACCTATTTCGTTGGCATTTCTAAAAGTATTCCAACCCCAAAGCCGCTTATCGGAAGTAGCAACACCAAAAACAAAATAGTAATAACGTACAATTGTTACTACAGTGATAAAAATACCCAAAACCACAAACCAACGTAAATACTTTTCTATATCAAGGTCACGCCTCGAAAATATTAAGCATGACCCACACAACCAGGTTGCCAATACAAACCATTGCAATACAAAATAAAAAAAATCTTCAGACTTACCCCATAATGTGCTTAACACGGAAAATGTTGCATAGGCTATTGCAATAACGGTTGGCCAACCGCCGTATTTATGAAAGTCAGGCTTTCTAAAAAGTAAAATTATGACTATAGGGAGAAAAAAAGATAGAACATATACAGCTTGTAAACCATCACGCGAAGGAGCCCATAAAAATGCGGACAAAAAAACTAAAAAACCTACAGACGCCCACGAGAGCATTTTTTGCTCGCGTACTCCGGTCATTAAAAATTGAAACGTCATACTACTTTCCTAAGAAAAAGCATACAGATGATATTGAAAAATACTTAGCTGGATGAATAGCTAGAATGGGTAATTTGCATTTCAATGAAAGTAAAGATTTATTGTAAAAGATGCTCTAATACCTTACTCGCAGCAGTTTCAAATTTTTCCTGCCACTCTGGTGCAACCAGACTCTCACAATCTTCTTGTGCAAAGCCGGTGTTTTGTTTTTGAACCGCAGTGGGTGTGTAGTAGATGTAGCCATTTGTGTATCCCACCACATATACATCTTTGCCTCCTGCACGCTCTTTAATTCCAAGACCAATATCAACTGAAATCTCACCAGGAAAAGTTACCATCCTTACATCACCAATTCGCACACCTATCACTTCCACTTCGATAGAATTTTGTTTTGACTTAGCAATATTAATTTCATGTTTTTTGAGCAGATCGATATTAGTCTTTAATCTGGTGAGCTGTTCCATTATGTAAATATTGTCCATGTAAGCTTCCATATTTCTGGACTTTTCCAGATCAAGATTCGTGAGATCGGATATGCCTAATGAATTTTCCTGCAGATACCGATATTTGGAAGCCGAGGGATATTGAGAGTTAGCAAGGCGCTGCATGTAGAGCTCGATGAAGGAACGAAAATCCAAACTGCTGCCATTTATAGATGAAAGCAATTCAGCTTGCTGCTTCTCGTTTTTTTCAATTCGGCTTTTGAGATCTTCTGCGAGCGGTAAATTCAATAACTCTCGAGTCACCTGAAGGCCTGCCCCCCTCTTGACTTCAATCTGTTTCCAAACACGCAACACATCTGCTGCAAGACGACCACCCATAGGTTCGGCATCACGTGGCTGATGAATATCTTTATATTTACGAGGATTAATATCTCCCGCTGCGCCCTGCAGAAAGTATGCAATTACACCTTCACCAAGAGAATCCTCAATTATTTGTGAAGCAAAGCCCGGGTAGTCGGCAGTATTGGCGCCACTAGGAATGCCAAGTATAGGATGTGCAGCAAAGTTATAAAGCACCGCAAAGGGCGCTCCCCCTAGAGTATCGATTCGCAACACCCCTACATTAGGGTCGATATTACCAACAGCTACTATTTGGTCATCTGCAGGTAGCGAGTATGCCATTCGCACATCAGTTTCACTGCCATCTTTAAGCTTAATACGCCGATTCTCGGAGATACGACTTTCTTGCGTTGCGCCGGAACCAATTCGTACCGCCGTAAATTTGGCGAATGCATTCTTTACTACTTTCACGGTCAAATCAGCAACATCATTGCGAACGATGCTGTGGGAATGACTCGCCGTAATCACGATATTTCGTGGGTCAATGTTTAGTTCATCTTTCAATTTTTTCCGAACATCGCTCATAAAACTGTTGGGAATTCTGCCGATCTCAGCAAGTGCAACAGCGTCCAGTGTTACCAAAACAAGTAGCTTTGAACCTTGTTTGAGCACTAGGGCTTTCGCATAGGCCGGGTCATTCACTGGGCCAGACCTATCAGAAATTTCAATTTTTGCACTTCCAGCGTAAAGGATAGCTGCTGCATGCACATCGGCTGCAAACGCATAAAAGAAAATTGCGAAAACGATACGCGTTAAAAATAAATTTTTAATAGACATAACCAGTTCTCGGGTGAGATCCCCTTTAACAATGCTTCGTAATAACAGAAAATTATTTGCTTGAAATAGAAAACAAATGACTGCCCGAACCTACGTTATCTACAACTACATAGGCACCATCCTCAATACCTGTTGCTACTTCGTTATCTACCATTATTTGGTATCTTTCGGATACTTTTGGCAAATACACTTTGACTGTTGAGTTAGCCGGGGAGGTAATATCAAGAATAAACTTTTTACCTGGATCATTTGTAAAAGATACTAATACATCACCAAGAATTGTCGGATATTTAATTTTGGCAAATTTCAAATTTGCAGGTTGGGGTTTAATTTGAATTTTTCGAAACCCCCTTTCAATAGGTTCAATTCCCATAATTTTTCTAGGAATAATATTTGCTGGTGCAGCGCCCCAAGCATGATTCCAATCTAAATTCGGTTTAAACTCGTTATCCCAAGCCTCCAGCGAAATTGTAGACCCGATTTTTATCATGTTAAACCAACTGCGTTTTCCAGTGGATGTTAAAAGGCTCTCTCCATACTGTGCATTATTAGCATCATAAATTGCTTCTAACAAAAACTGCGCTCCGTATACACTACATGCCATTCCTCGGGATTTCACAAAACTGATAACGGCTGCCCTATTTTCCTCTGCGACTAAACCAAACAACAAAGGAAACATATTTGCATGCAAAGATGAATGAGTAGTACCCACACCATCAATGTATATACCCCTATTTTTATCAACTAATTTATCATTGAACTGCTTTTTCAAAAACTTTTCCTTCGCAGAAAAAAATTGATGATCATCTTTTCGATCCAATACTTTTGATATTTCACTCAGTAAAAAAATGGCTCTATAGTGAAACGCGTTAACAACAGTATTTTTCTCAGTGAATATAAAACCGTCAGTTTCACCAATTTTATTAACCACTCCAGCATGTGGCCAATCGACTATATCACTTATATCCCATTTAGCATGAACCAACCCCATAACAGATTTATCAAGTTTTTTAGTCTTGGTGCTTATCAAACCATCTTTTTCGTCTGCTAAAACGATTAAAGATTTATGCTTAAGATCATCATAAAAATACTCAAGTGAGTCTTTATTTCCCGTATAAAGATAGTCATTCCACGCTACAAGCACAGACTGCAAAATCCATTCGGTAGGCCAGGTAGCATTTTTTATAAGATACTCATGTGTATGCCGCGCTAAATTAAATTCACGCGCAACACTATAATGACTAAGTTGATTTATTAGAGCGTCCGCCTCATAGGGTATACGCTCTCGATCTCCGTCGACATAAATTCCAGCAAATGAAGTAGCCTTTACAGAATATTTACTTAATTCCCAGATTTGATTGAGTACATTGTTAGAGCTTTCAAAGTAAGAATCCTGATCATTGAACGGATAGTTAACTGTTTCTCTCACAACATTCTCTTTACCTATATTTTTTTCTGAGTAGTTTTCGATTTCAGCGTAGCGAAATGGAGTTACTTCACCTATGTAAGTAGGCATTAATATAGCATCTGCACTGGTATTAAGTTCATCCGGTGCAACTGTCACAATATAAGTATTCCATCCCGGCTTTAAAGCTAATGAAGTAGATGAATAGCGAATTGTGCCAGCCGGTTTCCTATCAACTCGTCCATCCTTAACTGCCTCCCCAACATGGATTGTTACATTGCCAGGGGCATTCGTTCCAAACAAAGTAAGACGAAGCCGACCAAATCCGGCTTTTCCAAAGTCTATAAATAAATCATTCGACTTTTTTAAGCGTTGTAGCAAAACAGGATAATCATCTTTCTTTTGAAGTGGATAGCGAGCGGTCGAATAATCCAGCAGAACGGGAGCAGTTTTAAATTGTTGGATATCTGAAAAGGTAGATTCTTCACTGTAATTATTCCAGGTTTTAACTTTCCATGAATAAATACTATTTGGTGCGAGAGGTTTTCCGTTGTATTTAACATTGATAGAATCATTGCTCAACACTTTACCGGAAGCCCACATAATAGTTTGGGCATTAGCTGGGGTATTGTCGTTAGCGTAAACCACTATTTCATATGCGGATTGAACTGTGTTTGCTTTATTCGAATTTACTCTCCAACCAAAAAAAGGTTTTTTTTGTGCAATCTCTGTAAACTGAAATTGCTCTTTCCTATTAATTGATTCAAGTAAAGGGACATCTACTAGATAACCATTTGAAAAAACCTGCTCTGGGTGCAAAATAAAATTAACACTTAATCCGCTAGGCTCTGATCCGCCGCTGGCAAAAGACGGGGTTACGCTTAATATAGCTAAACCAAAACAAATGAGGTATTTTTTAAAACGAAATGAATGCATGTGACGCCCTTCAAGATTAGTCACGCTCAGTAACAATGAGTTAGTAGCGAGTTGAAAGAGCACCAAAATAAAATTGTATGCTCAAAGATAATTTTAAAAATTAACCAAAAATAATTTTAAAGTTTATTTTAATGAAAATAATTATTTACAAGGAGTTGCACAACTGCTTTATTTAATTACTCTATCGCCTTGCCCTTTTCCAGTAACGGTTTGTATTATGTAGTAAAAATAAGATTTAAGTGAAAAAGATAAAATCATTTTTTCATCGATTTCAGCTAATAATTCCGGCGTAGACATATCAATTTCATTAATTTGTGCTAACCCTGTAATACCCGGCAGCACATCAAAAACACTCTTGGCTTGTCGTGCTTCAATCAGCTCTATCTGATTAAATAAACAAGGTCTGGGACCCACCAAACTCATATCACCAACTAGCACGTTCCAAAGCTGAGGTAATTCGTCCAGTTTTGTTCTACGCAAAAAATGACCAAATTTAGTGATGCTATTTGAGTTCACTAAATGACTTGCGACAGAAATCGTATTAACGCTCATGGTGCGGAACTTAACTAAATTAAATGGTTTTTGATTGCGGCCAACTCTTGTTTGTTTAAATATGGGTGAACCTGTATCAAATAAACCGATAATAGTGAGAACTAACAATAATGGGGATCCTACCAACAGGCCAAAGATGGAAAATAGGATATCGAAAACTCTAGTCAAAATATTACACCCCTAATTTACTATAATTTTGCGCTGCAACAGCCAGCTCGTCACGGTTTGTTGGAGGCCTTCACGTGCAGTGAAAGTTGGTTTCCAGCCTAGCATATTTTTAGTCTTGGTAACGTCCAGACAAAGTGAGCCACATAAACGCTCTACAATTGCGGTAGTGCGCGTTACTGAACCTAAACAATAAAGACATATTTGAGGCACTGAAAAAATACGCACAGGTACCTTCATAAACTGTCTTAATTCTTGTAGCAGCTGCGCAGTGGAAAGGTCATCTTCATCGGCCACTAAAAACGTTTCATTGGCTGCAGCGGGATGCTTTAAAGTAAGTACAATAAAATCCACGAGATTTTCTATAAATATCATGCTACGTCTATTCGATATATCGCCTAAAGGTAAGGGTATCCCTGTTTTGGCCAATTTTAATAAACTTTGAAAATTACCTTTTACTCTAGATCCATACACCAGGGGTGGGCGAATTATTACCACCTCTATACCCGTCTCAGAGGCAAGCATACGAAGCCCTTGCTCAGCCTCCCATTTGGAAATTCCATAGGGGTCCAATGGTGCCGGCAGATCATCTGCACTAAATTTTTGATTCGAAGTTGTTGCCTCTCCATTTACCTTAACAGAACTAATAAATATAAAACGTTTGACTCCCGCATTTGCCGCCTGACGACAAAGATTCAGGGTTGCCTCTACATTATTCTTGCGAAAAGCAGCCAAGGGATTTTTAGCCTTATCATCCATAATGTGTGCACGAGCAGCACAGTGAACTACCACATCAATATCCTTTAGAGTGTCAGCCCAATCTGTCGTAGCGTCCATATCTCCCTTCACTGTAACTTCAGTGCTACATCCTGAAGTCGCTGTCCTCACCACACCGCAAACAGGAATGTCTAACGAAATTAACTTGTGCAAAACTGCACTACCTACAAAACCTCCAGCACCTGTAACCATTACCCGCATATTAATTTTTCCGTACAACTTGCATTAAATTGGCTGCCATATTTCGCATAATATTAACTCGTGCGTAATTACTTATAAATAAATGGCGAGGCTCGGTAATCAGGGTTAATGAAGCGAAAGCTTGCATCGCTTGTTCTTGATCGCAGGGACTGAAAACACCTGAATTGGGAATATTTTTATTAGTAAATTCGGCTGCAAAACCTCCAACCCCGGCCCATATAGGTTTTCCCATAGCGGCATACTCGAATAACTTAGACGGAAGAACTTTTTTGAAAGCATCGTAATTGTTCAGATGTAAGAAAAGCACATCAGCATTCTGATAGGCTTCAATTAAAGCTGCTCGCATCAAAGGTGCGCACAACTCTACATTCTGACAACCAGCTGCGGTCACGGCAGATTTAAGCTGCTCCAACCTACCGCCGCTGCCAATAATCTTAAAGCTAACCCGCCCTTCGAGCCGCTTGGCTAAGGTGGGAATAATGTGATGCAGGCCCTGCCCTTCGCCTATATTACCAGCGTAGAGCACTTGAATTATTTTCCGATCAATGGGCTCGGAAACATTAGGCTGGAGGTGAAGGAATTCATCATCGATACCATTAGTAAATCTGGATAATTGTAACTTGGGGTATCGCTCTTTAAAATAAGGTATGAAACCTTCGGAAACGACATTAACTGTTGCAGCATGCTTAACCGTCCAGGCTTCCACTTGCGAAAATAAGAATTCGAAAAACCAGGAAATTTTTTTGGGCAACACATCTCTTAGCGTGTCAGCAAATATATCGCGAATATCCAGGTATAACGGTATTTTTTTCTTACGTGCTATGTAAGCGCCCAAGGTTGCCGTCATCAAGCGAGATGAACTAGCATAGACAATATCGTACTGTTGATTTGCGACTAACTTTAGTACGTTGCGGGCGTACACCATAAACGCTTTTGATTGATCGATCATGCCGCTGTTATGTGAAGGCAAGGCAATGCGATAAATTTGTACAGCGTCCTGCTTTTCATAACTAAGCGCATCAGCAGAAAATGTAGAATAGCGATTAGGTAATGTCGTAAGCACATCAATACAACTTTCTTTAGGCAGCTGTTGTTGTAATGCATGCACTAATGACGTGTTACGAAATGAACCTGCACATAGGTCAGGTTGATAATAAAAACTTAAAAATAATATTCGCAATGATGTACCTAATATAATCACTAATTGAAAAACATAATTGAGACAGCGAAAATATAACTGCTAGCTATAGCATCATCACTATCTGAGAATCGAAAAACATACATCAACGTGTAAATTAACAAAGCGAATGCATAATTTTTTGTTTGGTATGGACTCTCCAAATCGGGGATGCCATGTTGACTCAACAACCGCAATTGGATCTGATGCCCTTAAACAAACTTTCTTTCCGCTAGCTAAAATTAACAATATTTCTTTTGATGATATTTGATTCACTTCAATATTGGGATGCAAATGAAATAATGTTTCAGCTGAATTAAAATGCCCGACAAGACTATCTTTGATGCTCACCAAATCACTTTCAATGGCAATTTCCCGGCGATGTAAAACTTTGCCTTTTAATCTTTTATAGCCGTCATGCGAGCCAACTAAAGACACTGTATTTTCAACAATCCGGGCGGTTTCGAGCGAAGCATGAGCGCAACGTGCAACTCGAAAGCCGCTCCACACTTCGGAGGAGTCCTGATTGTCAACACTCACGGTATTGTGTGCCGCAGTTTGCCTTTGCCTAAGTCGCTCTTTACTCACTCCGTAGACAGAAGTCCCCGAATTAACAAGAACCCGCTCCAAACCTACAGACCATTCAATACTCAAGGTATCGGCATGAGCATGACCCAGCAAATAACTTGGACCTAGAGCTGCATGATCAAAAATCAGCGAATGCAAAGGCATGTTAACCCGACTGTAACCTGACTCCTGTAATGTGGTGAGCAATGGTAAAGATTCTTGCGCAGGATTTAAATTGAGGCTCTTTGCATAATCAAAAATTTGAGCCGATGTAGCTGCTATACCAAAAGCGCTATCATTAAAAAAACTGACCTCGCCATCTGGATGTGTCATTACATTTAGCCAATCCAATGCTCTTTGCGCATAGCCGGACCAATCATTTATTAAATCACCCAGTAGTTTATTACCACTCAACTGAGCCAAATTAATTAAATCCAATAAATCCCACAGTAAAATTTCATGGTACATGGGACTACGTTCAAAATGCCCGCCATCTTTCAAAAACTGCTCGGGTAGCTGATGTTGCAAAATACTAATGCCCAGCGCGAGGCATTTGTCTGCAATAGCATCTTTAAGAAAACACCCGGCAAAAATAAGTGCTTTAGCATTAGCAAATAGGTGGTTTCCAAGAATGTGGTACTCCAACGAATTGCACAGAACTGCTGCCTGGCTCGCGATACTTTTACATATCTCTTCGTCGTCAACACCAGCTCTTTTATACCACTTGATCCAATTTACCAATCTCAATGAAATGGGATAGGGTTCCCAGCCATTACCTTTGCCAAGAGCATTATCGTTTATCCACTGCTTCACCCATTGTAAATGTTGCTCGCGGCGAGAAAGACTTGCTATTGCAACAAGATCATCAAAATAATGAAGATTATAAAGCCAGAGCTTTTCATAGTCGGAGTTATTCCAATCAGAAGCTGAAACAATGGTTCCTTCAAGAGAAAGAAATTTAACTTTGCCATGACCAAAATAACTCTGCGCGAATATCTCGGGTCCTTGCCACACCCAATCGTGGCAACCTGCACTGTAAGAAAATATTCTTTGTTTCCGCAATGGTTTTAACAAGTAAAACAGCCGGTAAAAGATCTGCTCCCATTTTAACGGCCTTACCGTATTATAAAATCGAGTCGCCTTAAAAAGTAACGACATCACCTTAGTCCTTTTGGTCGCGCAATAGTGTTGCGACACCTATAGAAACTCTGGCAACCTCAATAATTTCTTCGATTGGAATTGGCGAACAGCTACCCGTGCTTATTGCCTGAAGGAAAGCCTGGCAGCAAGCTTTTTGCCCTTTATCTTGCGACCATAAGTTCATTTTATTGAATCCTGGCCAACCAAATCCTTTTAATTTGCGGAAATTATCAAGCTGCAAAACTCGCCCCGCTGCAAACACTTCTACTCTTTCTTTAGGAAAGCTGGCCGCGCCGTTGGCGAAATAATGAATGGTGCCAAAAGAGCCATCGGCAAAAGCTAATGTGATTGCAGCTTTATCTTCGACTATTTCACCATTCGCAACATCACCCATTCTTCGCGCTTGCACCGAAATAATTTCCGAGCCTGCCAAATAGCGCATAAGATCAATGAAATGGCATGCCTCTCCGATAATCCGACCACCACCAACATCATTATCTTGCGTCCAATGATTAGCAGGTATTGCACCAGCATTCATTGTCATGATGAAGGATTTTGGTTGCTTGATTGGCTCCAGCAATGCTTTCATTTTTTGCACTTGTGGCGCAAATCGACGATTAAAACCGACCATTAATTTTGGCGCGCTGCTAGTATTTTTTTGGTTATTATAAGCAACTTCAACCTCAGCCAGCTCGTCAAGAGTAATTGCTAAAGGTTTTTCTACAAATACATTTTTGCCGGCATTCAATGCTTGAATGGCAAAATAAGCATGACTGCTATGACGGGTTACAATAGCCACCGTATTAATTTCGGAGTTTTGTATCATCGCTAAAGTATCTGTTGTTGCTTCTGCAAAACCAGATTTTTCACCATGAATTACGCCATTAATACCACCGGCAGTTGCAATCGTATGAAATTGTGCACCGGCAGCTTTAAAGGCAGGAATTAGCATTCTCGATGCATAATTACCCGCTCCAATAAAACCCATCACTGGTCTTTGCGGTATTATTTTTAAGGCATTGGCTAATTTAACGGTGCTGGTGTGTCGCACCGAAGACTCGCTGCTATATTGCAATAAAATTCCCAATGCAGATTTATCATTACTAAGCAGCCCATAAGCTTCTGTTGCATTTTCAAATTCAAATCTATGGGTAATAAGTGGCTTAACATTTAGCGATCCGCTGGCCATCATATCCAATATAGCTTCGAAATTACGCTGCTCAGTCCAACGCACAAAGCCAAGTGGATAATCTTGTCCCTGCTCTTCATAAAGAGGGTCGTAACGACCGGGACCGTAGGAACAAGACACTTGAAAACTTAATTCCTTCTCATAGAAATCGGCACGATTTAATTCCAACCCGGTAACGCCAATCAAGATAATTCGACCGCGTTTACGACTCATTCGAGCCGCTTGGGTTACGGGATCATTGGATTTCGTAGACGCTGTAATTATGACCCCGTCGATACCCTTGCCACGACTAAATGCCATGCCCGCTGCAATAGGATCCTCGCCAATACCCGGGTTACATATTTCGGCACCAAACTGTTTTGCAAGTTGCAATTTTGCATTATCAAAATCAATCGCAAGTACACGGCAACCTTGAGCACGCAATAATTGCACTGTTAACAATCCGATAAGACCAACGCCAGTTACAACAAAAGCTTCCCCCAGGGTCGGAGCTGCAAGACGTATACCTTGCAAACCTATACTAGCGAGAACGGTAAAAGCTGCTTCTTCGTCAGTAACCTTTTCAGGTATTAGCGCACAGAGATTTTGCGGCACCTTAACTACATCAGCATGAGAGCCATTAGAAACCACTCTGTCACCTGCTTTAAAACCAACTACTTCCTTGCCTGCAGAGGTTACAACACCCGCATTACAGTATCCCAAAGGTATGGGCTGGGCGAGCTTGGACCGCACCGCATCCACGGTAGTCAGTAGGCCGTCCGTCTTGACCTTTTCAAGGACCATTTTGACTTTATCAGGTTGCTGCAAGGCTTTATCAAGCAAGGAAGCCTTACCAAAGTCCACCAACATACGCTCCGTACCTGCAGAGATTAATGTCACTTTAGAATCAATAAGCACGGCTTTACCAGACGCTACTGGCGTTGGGGCTTCGATAACTATAGTGCCACCGTTGGCCAAATCTTGAAGAATTTGTTTCATTGGTAATATATTTCCTATTTGCACAGCTATTGCTGTGCTGCCGCAATAATATTGCTTTTCTCGATTTTAGTAGGGTAACTTATCAACACAGCCTTGTATTTTCCTTTGAACACAAAAAGACTGCCAGCTGCAGCTCCAATAATGCTCTCTTGCATAATTAAACTTTTAATGTCTTCATAGGAACCCGCGCCGCCCAATGCAGTAACAGGAATAGCAACCAATGATTTAATTTCTCTAATCAAAGCAAGATCATAACCCTTCATGCAACCATCATTATCGATTGAGTTAATTACTAATTCCCCCGCTCCAAGACGTCCCGCTAATTGAGCAAATTCAAGGGGGCAAAGCTTTGAATTTTTTTTCCCATTGTGCGTGTAGCATTCGTATTTTGTGCTGAAGAATTTTTTAGCGACATCCAACACCACGACTACACTCTGCCTACCAACCTGCTCAGCAATTTCCGAGATAAGTTCGGGCCGCTCTAACACAGCCGAACTCAAAGCAATTTTTTCTACACCCAAACTAAGAATTCTTTTTGCTTGTTCCACTGTCTTGATGCCGCCACCGTAACACAAAGGCATACGGCATTCAGAGGCTAGATTTTCAATCATTTGATAATCTGGTTCACGCCCTTGCGCGGTAGCATCTATATCGATAACACTAAGCTCATCAGCTTCTTTTTCGTTAAATATTCTTACAGCATTTAATGGATCGCCAACGTACTTGGGATCTTTAAACTTTACAGTTTTCACTAAACCTTTATCTTTAACGAGAAGCACTGGGATAATTCTTGGATATAACATATTAGTTTGTCGCAAAGTTTTTTAAAAAGGCTACACCATTATGATGACTTTTCTCAGGATGGCATTGAATGCCATAAACATTATCACGTCGTACAACGCAACTGTACTGAAACCCATAGTCCGCGGTAGCCAGACAATTTTCTTTTTCATCACATTCAAAAAAATAAGAATGTAAAAAATAAAAGCGCTGCTCTTCATCCAAATCATTGAATAAAGAATCCTCTTTTTCAATAACGATGTTATTCCACCCCATATGCGGTAGAGGACATTTTTCTTTTACAACAGGATCGCTATGACTAAACTTTTTAACAGTTCCCGGTATCCATCCAAGTCCCGACATCTCGCCTTCTTCACTTGAATTAGCCATCATTTGCATACCAACACAAATACCAAGAACTGGTATTTTTTGTTCAAGCACCAAGCTGTCCAATGTGTCTCTCAGGCCAGAATTATTGAGCATACTCATTGCATGATCAAAAGCGCCTACGCCAGGCAAAATAATTTTGCTGGCGCCTTCAAGCTGCTCCCGGGTAGTAGCAAAGGTGTGTGGAATATTCAGGCGCTTATAAACATTTGCAAATGCTTTAATATTTCCTAACCCATAATCGATAATTGCGATCATCGCTTGATTGCCCTTTCAATGCCAAGCAGTTTCATTATCTTTGCGCCCCAAACGAACATTGTTTCGTTGTTTTTATAGTCTTTGTAAGTTTTATTCGGTGCGTCAAAATAGCCTTTGAATTCCGCAGTAGTTATACCAAGTTTAGTCGCCACATATTCAAACTCTTGACGTGCATCATCTTCGCTCATGGCTGGCTGGATTAATTTTTCAATTGCTTCATCTCGTGTCATCTGACCAGTTAAAATTAAACTTGAAAACTGCACTTTCCGAGTATCGTATCCGAACTTTTGCGGCAACCAATAAGCCTCATAAAAACGAGTAAATCTCGATTCAAAATGCTTTTGTGGGTATGGCTGCCAATTATATTCTTGCTCCAGAAACTTCATTGCTTCTGCTTTTATATAGGGGAAAAAATTTAAAGGTTTGACAACCTCTACGCCTACAATGTACCGGAGATATATTTTGTGTCGTAAAATACTGCTAAAAGGATATGTTTTTAGCGGAATTGTTCCGAATTTTTTTATTACATCATTGATTTGAGCCATATCAGTTCCATAATATAGCCACTCCATCGGATTGCGCACACATTCTGTAGAAAAGTTGCCGCCATTTAAAATATATTTAATTTTATATTTAGCAGCAAAATTATATAAGGTCGCTACAAATGCATGATCTTGAGGTATATCAGTATTTGGCAAACCAGCTTTAAAATAAGAAAGCTGAAAATCCTTCATTTCCTCCCAATTAATAACCTCTGTGTAAAGATCCAAGCCTAATTTTTCGATCATTACACTGATATTATTCACTGCTATTTGTGAATTCCAGCCACCATCGACATGAAATACTAAAGGACGCAACCCTAATTCTTTAACCGCTACATGAAGTAAATATGAACTGTCAGCACCGCCACTCATGCCAATAATGCAATCAAAGTCGCGACCTTCGCCATCCTTCTTAATCTTAACGATGGTTTTTTCGAGCTCCTTGCGCCCACGCTCGTCGGTATGCCAATTCGGCAAAGTATCTTTGTCGTATGATCGGCAGTGATCACAAACACCACTTTCATCAAACTTAATTTTGGAGTCCGTTGTATCCATCACACAACGTGTACATATTTGAAATGCGCGCATAATTAACCTTTAGTGTCTAATGCCAAAATTTTACATATTTACGGTATTCATGATGGGCCGCCTTGGCAAATTCCCAACGTTTTCTACCCGGTAATTGACCTGTTGATGCATGACAATAATGTTGAACATGAATACTTGGCTCGTAGAAAACTTTGAAGCCTTTGCCTTCCAACTGTTTAGATAAAAAAAACTCTTCATACATCAAAAAAGTAGGAGACCATAATTCCGTAAAATCCTCAAAAAACTTTGGGCCGAGAATATAACATGCGCCATAGCCTTGATAAATCTCCTGAGCTACATCACATTGCTGCTCATCATCGCGATCGGTAAAACGATGCGTGAATTGGGCGGCTTTAACAATTAATCCACCAAGATAGTAGTTAAGGTGATAAAGATCATATATAAACTCTCTGACCCGGCTGATTCTGGAGACAACATGCGGGTTTTGTGGTGTTCCATCAAGCATTCTGATATTCGGGGAAATAACTGGGTACTTTTCAAACCGGTGTTTGGATTTTACTATTGATGCGCAGAAATCTTCAGGAAAGAGCAGATCATTATTCCCAATAACCAGATATTTAGCAGCTGGAGCATTTGCTCTTACCCAATGAATGCCCACATTAAGACCGGTAAAGTAGCCAACATTTGTCTGATTATATATTACCGTGAGGTTGGAATGCTTGGTCTCCAACAGTTTCAAGTCATTTACGTGGCTAAGCTCAGACGCATTATCGACAACAACAACAGAGCAACCTTTCGCATCAGAAGCTTCAATCGAATTGAGAAGAAATTCCGTATAATTTGTATTATTAAAATTAGTAACAACAAAACAAATATCATTCATGTATTCACCTATTTGCATCCAGTTCTATTTCACTCTGCAGAATGATTGTGCCTGAAGACGAAAATCTTTCGATTAATAATTAACAACATAGCAAAAATAAAAAAAGCAACAAATATGCTATTCCAGATAAAAATGCTTATAAAGCATGTGTAATAAAAACCAAACATAATCGCAAAAAAAGCTATAGAAAAATAAGCACGGCGAGAACAAAGTAAATTGTAAAATGATAAATTAGCAATTGCACCTAAAAAAAACATAAAAATTAAGCCTCCCAATAAACCAAAATCCAGTATTAATCCACGAAATAACGTGAATACATTGGTTTTTAGAAAATCGTTGTAATTATAATATTCATCAAAAGTACCAAGCGGGACTTCAATTTGACTGCCAAATGCCTTAAAAATGGACATGAATGTATAAAATCCATAATAATGATCTGATAAAGGAGCGTAGAAAAGCGTATAGGGATCGCCAATGTAAAAAGAGAAAAAGTCTGAGAATGCGTATACATGCGCAAAAGCATAAGACGCTATGTAAGACAAAAGACGCTCCACAATAAGTTCAAGATCATATCCATATAGACCTCTGGAAAGAAACGAGGAAATTAGCGCAGGAAGAAGTAGAACTGCGATTATGAATAAATTTTTATTGGTTTTTTTATCAGTCAACGATATATCATTAACGTATAATTTATAAATGAGAAAGGTTGAATAAAAAAACATAACGCATAATAGCAAAGTTCCTTTTGCCCCCTGCACAACCATAATCAGTAACGAAGGAACGAGAGCCACAAATAATATGATGCTTTTTTTAAATACAGTATTTGCAGCAGAAAAAACTAAACCGCCTAAAATTACGCCTACATAAATAGCAACTGTGCCTATTCTTGATAAAAAGCTATTATTTAGCTCTTCCGCATAGCGCAAGGAAATATAACGTGAAGAAGTTTCCATCAGATTGAAAACAATATCATTAATAGAGAAACCTTGGGCATATATATCTAAAAACACAACAAATATTGAAAAATATTGAATTGCGTAAAATGAATAACGCAAAAATCTTGTATGAAATTCCAAATACAGCGCTGACTGTAATTTTGATTGATTTAGAATAAATGCCGCTCGCCAGTTAAGTGCATAAGATGACAAAGTAAAGAAAAAAATAGCAAGGGATATATAGAGCACAGATAAGGCATTTACCGGTGCATTAAACACCATAGCAAGAGGGAAAAATGTGTACGCAAACCAAAATATGCTGATTATTCCACTTGGAGTAAACCAGGTTCTGGCAATTTTTGCTATAACAAAACCATTTAATAAAATTAAAAGACTAAATGCAATAGCAAAAAATTTTTCAAGATAGTCAATGCTCATTTTACATTCCTAAAATAAGCCATAAATACTAATATCATTAATACAACCTCAGCCAATACGAAACTAATTGCTGCTCCAATTGCACCAAAAAAAGTTGACAACATATAACAAACTGTCAAGTTAATCAGCCCCGTAGCTAAAACAGCGCCAGCAAAATAACGCTTGTAACCTAAAACATTCAAACCAACACTTCCCAACATAAAATTGGGTATGCCAAATAATATTGAAAATGACATAATAAAAAACAATTGGGTAGAAAACATGTAGCTATTTATATAGGCATAGTATTTGTCGCTGTAACTCACCACAAAATCAAACATAAATAACAAAAATAGCATAGCGAAAAAGCATAAAATTTGAATGCGAACTGATTTGAGGATTTTTAGAAACGTAAACATATCGGGTTTTGTCGAACCTCGAATTGAAGATACGACCTTAGGGAAAAAATATTGGCTCACGGGGCGAAAAACTGCCTGAAAACATTTCACAAACTTTTCAGCCAATGAGTATGAAGAAATCACCGAAGCATCACGAATAACAAGACTTAAAATAATAACATTTATGTCTCTGTACAGTAGGACCGAAGCATTACTTAAAAAAACATGAAAGCTGTCATTTAAATTCAAAAAACACTCTCTTAAACCAACCCATTTAACTTTAATCTGGAAGGAATACAAAAGAAAGAAAAACGTAGTAATTGCACCAATAAGGTAGCACGCACCAATAATTACTGGTGCATAAAAACTCTCCTCAACAGTTTTTACAAAAAGCAATATAAGCGCAACCGCCAGAAAACGACTAACTATATTTAAAGCAGCAATAGGATGATTTTTCTCCGCCGCCAAAAAAAAATAAGTGTTTTGGAATACATAACTTAAGGGAACAAAAAGCCAAAAACAGGTTAACAATAATACTTCATAGCCATAAACCAAATACACTATCGGAGTGATCGAAAGAGAAGCTACAAATAATGTTATTCGGGAAAAAAATATGCTGCTGAAGATCCTTGAAAGCTCATCCTTATCATCTAAAGCAGCAACAACTTTCTTTACTCCATCTATTTCAAAACCATAGATGACTATTGCTAACACAACTATCGAGAAAATTTCAGCTATGGCAATTTTTGAATATAAATCCACTCCGGCTACAGATAATAAGTATGGAAAAATTATTATGGGGAGCACAGCGTTTGATGCTTGTATTAGCACTAAAGATATAAAATTCAGTTTGTTTTTGTTCATTGGCAGAATTATTTGATCCATATTGATTTGCAAACGATCACAATAATGGGTAATCGCCAAAAACGATAATTAAGGGGTAAATATTATTAGTGAAGCTACATCAATAATTTTATTACTCTATTTAAAGAGAGCGACCAATCCGACAAACTTACACCCCATACCTCGGTGGTATGGCGACAATCCATAACCGAGTATTGGGGTCGCCTGGCTGGTGTAGGATATTGCTCTGTAGCTATAGGATTTAAAATCAAGGGTAGAGCCGCAATATTTAAAATAGATTTGGCAAACAGATACCAACTCGTAGCCAAATCGCCGCAGTAGTGATACACACCCCATGCAGACTTACCCGAATCAATTTGTTCGCATATTTTTATAATCACTAGCGCAAGATCTCCTGCATAGGTCGGGCAACCTTGCTGATCAGCAACCACATTAAGGGTCGTTTTTTCCTGGGCCAAACGCAAAATAGTTTTTACAAAGTTGCTACCATACTCACTAAAAACCCAAGATGTTCGCAAAATAATATGCTTTTGCCATACTGACTGAATGGCCTTTTCACCAGCAAGTTTACTCCTGCCATAGACACACTGAGGCGCGGTTTTATCATCATGAAAATAGGGGCTTGAAGCAGTACCATCAAAGACATAATCTGTAGAAACGTGGATCATTGGAATATCTTGTTTTGCACAAGCACTTGCCAAATACAGCGAAGCGGTCTCATTAATTAAAAAAGCTAACTCGATTTCGTGTTCTGCCTTATCAACCGCAGTGTAAGCAGCGGCGTTTACAACAACATCCGGTTTGAAGTGCTCTATTATTTCGTTAACGGAAGCTTCAGAACTTATATCTAATTCAAGTTTTCCCGGTGCATAAAAATCATGCAGGGAACCCGTTAATCTATCTTGTAAACAACGACCTAGCTGTCCATGTCCACCAGTAATAAGTATTTTCATTAGAATACTAATCCCTTAAACCCTGGAGCTCGAGTATCTTTTTCTGACAGCTTTATGTTGATATTTTCAGGCCATTTAATATTGATATCAACATCGTCCCAGATAATCGAACCTTCGTCACTAGGATCATAATAATCTGTGCACTTATATTCAAAATCTGCTTCATTTGTTATCACCAAAAATCCATGCGCAAAGCCTGGTGGCACCCAAAATTGACGTTTATTTTCTTCAGAAAGAATTACACCTTCCCATTTACCAAACGTAGAAGAATCAAGGCGAATATCTACTGCTACATCGAACACGGCACCACGGACAACTCTAACCAGCTTACCTTGAGGCTTTTTTTTCTGAAAATGTAACCCACGTAATACGCCCTTGCTGGAGCGAGAATAATTATCCTGAACAAAAGGCAAATTGATTCCCGCGAGTTCAGCATAGCGCTCAGCTTGAAATGTTTCTAAAAAGAATCCACGCTCGTCACCAAAAACCTTGGGCTCAATGATCACGCAATCTTTAAGGCCGGTTTGAATTACGTTCATCTATATCCCTCACCCACTTTTTTAAGATATTGGCCGTATCCAGTTTTACAAAGCAAGTTTGCTTGGGCCATTAATTGTTCAGTACTGATCCAGCCCTGGTGATACGCAATTTCCTCTAGACAGGCAACTTTTAAGCCTTGCCTGTATTCAACAGTCTGCACAAACTGCCCGGCATCTAACAACGAATCATGTGTACCTGTATCCAACCACGCAAAACCACGACCCAAAAGATTAACATTCAGGTCACCGCGATTGAGATAAGCCATATTGATATCCGTGATTTCCAATTCGCCGCGTGCGGACGGTTTAATGTCACGAGCGATGGAAACAACATCGTTATCATAAAAATAAAGCCCCGTAATTGCATAGCTGGATTTCGCTTTAACCGGCTTTTCTTCGATACTTAGAGCCCTACCATTGAGGTCAAATTCGACAACACCATAGCGCTCTGGATCGGGTACGTGATAACCAAATACCGTTGCACCTGATTCGCGATTCACAGCAGCCTTCAGCTTGTCTGAAAAGTGCTGCCCATAAAAAATATTATCACCTAACACCAGGCTGACATTACCGTTGCCAATAAAATCTGCCCCTATAGTAAAGGCCTGCGCCAAGCCATCCGGGCTAGGCTGTTCAGCGTAGCTAATACTGATGCCAAATTGTCTACCATCACCTAATAACCGCTGAAAGCATGGTAAATCTGTCGGAGTGGAGATCACCAACACATCTTGAATACCCGCCAACATTAAAACTGAAAGGGGATAATAAATCATTGGTTTGTCATAAATAGGAAGTAACTGCTTTGACACGCCGATTGTAATAGGGTGTAAACGCGAACCGGACCCGCCGGCCAAAATAATACCTTTAAATTTTTTCATCACATTTAACCTTCAACATGACGCAAAAATAATCACTAGTTAATAACCTATCAAGAACGCAAGTTACATAAATCATGCGACCCAGACTCCTCTGGTATCAACTAAAATTTTGCCAGCAAGAGCAGCCTTACTTATTGCCTTAAACTCTTTATGATCAACTAACAATAAAATAATATCCGCTTCATGCAAGGCTTTATCAATCGCGATCAATTCAATATTTTGCGAATATTTTTTATCCAGCTCATGAATATTAGGTTCGACAGCTAGCACTCGCCCAGCGTGTTTTTGTGCAAGTTGGGAAGTAATCGCAAGCGCAGGACTTTCACGGAGATCATCGATATTGGGTTTAAATGCTAAGCCGAAACACGCAATTGTTACATCGGCAATGGTCTTATTTGAGTTATTTAATAAAAATTGATCAATCGCATTTTTAACTTTATCAATTACCCAAACAGGCTTGCTATCATTTACCAATCTGGCAGTACGAATAAGATGGGCTTGTTCCGGTGCCTGACTAACAATAAACCAAGGATCAACTGCAATACAATGCCCTCCAACACCGGGACCAGGCTGTAAAATATTAACTCGGGGGTGACGATTTGCTAAACGAATGAGCTCCCATACATTAATATCAAGCTTGTCACAAATAATTGAAAGTTCATTAGCAAAAGCGATATTGACATCGCGAAAACTGTTCTCGGTTAACTTTGCCATCTCAGCAGTTCGAGCAGTTGTTACAACACATTCACCATGAACAAAAGTTTTGTATAAGGTCACTGCCGCCGCGGAGCATTTTGGAGTCATGCCGCCAATTACCCGATCATTTTCTATTAACTCGCGCATCACATGCCCAGGCAATACTCTTTCTGGACAATGAGCAATACGAATATCGGACTCTTCTCCATGGCTCTGCGGAAATGTTAAATCGCCACGAGCCTCGGCCAACCAAGCAGCCATTTGTTCAGTTGCACCTACAGGCGAAGTTGATTCGAGAATGACTAAATTTCCTTTTTGCAAAACGGGCGCAATAGATTTACAGGCCTTTTCAATGTAGCCAAGATCAGGCTCGTGGTTCTCTCCTTTAAAAGGGGTAGGCACCGCAATCAAAAAAGCATCAGCTTGCTCCGGCTTGGTAGTCGCGCGCAAATAACCTTCCGTTACAGCCGCATGCACAACAATATCTAATTCAGGTTCAATAATGTGTATTTCACCACGATTAATGGTATTGACAGCATCTTGATTAACATCCACCCCAATCACTTTTTTCTTGCGCGATGCAAAAACTGCTGCGGTTGGCAAACCAATGTATCCCAACCCGATTACGGAAATTGTATTGAAATTCATTTTGTTTCCTTTTCGTTTAAATATTTGTATCTGTTGGTTTATTGATTAATGCATTTAATATTTTCTGACAAGCAGTCCCATCGCCATAAGGGTTATGGGCCTTACTCATCTTTTGATATTCAACAGAATCATCTAACAACAATTGTACGGAAGAAATAATTTTATCAACCGAAGTTCCAACTAATTTTACAGTTCCAGCAGAAATTGCTTCTGGTCGCTCTGTATTATCTCTCATAACCAATACAGGCTTCCCTAAAGAAGGAGCTTCCTCCTGAATGCCTCCGGAGTCAGTTAAAATTATGTATGATTTATTCATGAGATTAACGAAAGACAAATACTCCAACGGCTCGATTAAATAAATATTAGACAAGTTACATAGCAAGCGATTGACCGGATCTCTTACCATAGGGTTTAAATGAACTGGATATACTATATCGACATCCAAATTCATTTTTGCTATTTCCGCTAGAGCTTGACATATTCGCTCAAATCCATCGCCAAAACTTTCTCTTCTGTGACCAGTAACCAAGATGCACCGTCTGGAGGGATCGAGGAAAGCATAACTTTTTTCTATTGTTAACTTTAAAGATGGATTATTTTCAAGCATTGAAATTGCTAAAAATAAAGCGTCGATAACTGTATTTCCTGTTACCGTAATCTGAGAATTTAATACATTTTCTCTGAGTAAATTTTCTTTAGAAGTATCTGTGGGCGCGAAGTGCCAATTAGTTAAAACACTAGTAAGCTTACGATTCGCCTCCTCCGGCCAAGGCGAATATAAATTTTGGGTTCGCAAGCCGGCCTCAACATGTGCAACTGGTACCTGTCGGTAAAACGCAGCTAAGGATGCCGCAAAAGTTGTAGCTGTATCGCCATGAACAATGACAACATCAGGACGAAAATCTAAAAGTACAGAATCTAATGTTTGAAGAATAGCGGAGGTAATCCCTGACAACGTTTGACCCGGACTCATTATATTTAAATCGTAATCTGGAACAATAGAAAATAACTCAAGTACTTGATCAAGCATTTCACGATGCTGTCCAGTGACACACACTCTGGATTCAAATCTATCGTCCGCAGCTAAGGATCTTACTAATGGAGCCATTTTAATTGCTTCAGGGCGAGTCCCAAAGACACACAGAGTTTTCATTTCATCATCACTTAAAAGTAAACGAATTGTTAATACTGCAAGACGAGCTTTAATTGGATTTTATTAATGTAACCCCAAGCGCTCACGCTGATAACTACCATCCTGAACACGGTGCGCCCAGTTTAAATTTTCTAAATACCACATTACCGTTTTACGAATACCTGACTCAAATGTCTCTTCTGGCAACCAGTCTAGTTCTTTTTTTATTTTGGAAGCATCGATAGCATAGCGCAGATCGTGACCAGGGCGATCTTGTACGAATGTAATTAAATCCCGGTATGATTTAATTTTTAATTTTGTATTCGCGACAGGTTTTAATTCATCAAGTAACGCACAAATAGTTTCAACTACTTGAATGTTTTGTTTTTCATTGTGGCCGCCGATATTATAGGTTTCGCCCACCTTACCTTCTGTTACAACTTTGTATAAAGCACGCGCGTGATCTTCTACGTAAAGCCAATCACGGATCTGGTTTCCTTTACCATACACAGGCAAAGGTTTCCCGTCTAACGCATTTAAAATAACGAGCGGTATTAATTTTTCGGGGAAATGAAACGGTCCATAATTATTTGAGCAATTGGTAATAATGGTTGGCAAACCATAGGTTCTACTCCAGGCTCGCACTAAATGATCAGAACTAGCTTTGCTGGCAGAATAAGGCGAACTCGGCGCATAAGATGTCGTTTCAGTAAACAAATCTTCCGGGCCTTCCAAATCGCCATAAACTTCGTCCGTAGAGATATGATGAAAACGAAAAGTTGTTTGTGCGTTGTGATCAAGTGATTTCCAATATTGCTTTGCAACTTCTAACAACACATAGGTTCCAACAATATTCGTTTCAATAAAAGCTGAAGGGCCATCGATTGAGCGATCAACATGGCTTTCTGCAGCCAAATGCATCACCACATCAGGCTTATATTGCTTAAAGATTCGAGTCACTTCAACGCGATTGCAAATATCAACCTGCTCGAAATGATAGCGGTTGCTTCCGCTGACCGATTCAAGTGATTCAAGATTTCCAGCATAGGTAAGCTTATCAAGATTGATAACAATGTTCTGGGTATTATTAATGATATGGCGAATTACGGCAGATCCAATAAATCCTGCTCCACCCGTTACTAAAATTTTTAACATCATATAATTACTACGCGTCATTAATTCAGCAGTTATGAACATCATTGAGAAAAATTTTGAAAATGCAATAACCTAAAAAAGCGGCGCAAGTGTAGCAGTTTGCCCACCCATTGTGAACCACAAGAAATTATGGCCCGGAGCAGGAAATGATATAAATGTAAAAATGGATTTTAGCTTAAGAAAATTAAAATGAATTCCTAGCTATTTAAAATGCTCTCATTAACCCGATCCCGCATTTCCTTACCTGGTTTAAAGTGCGGGACATACTTACCCTCAAGCACAACAGATTCACCAGTTTTTGGATTGCGGCCAGTGCGCGGCGCACGATAATGAAGGGAAAAACTACCAAAACCTCTGATCTCGATACGATCTCCCGAGGCTAAAATATCAGACATATAATCAAGCAACAACTTAACTGCAATCTCTACATCCTTTACCGGAAGTTGATTTTGTTTTTCAGAAATGAGTTCAATAAGTTCAGATTTTGTCATTACACTTACTCTACAGTTAATCGCTTGGAATTTGATGTTTTAAGCTAGACGACTGGATGGTAAATTTTCTTTAATCTGTTTGGCATAGGTGGAAAAAGAGAAGACTTACAATTACTGCTTACATTCCTTTAAATTCTAGACCAAATTTACAAAAAGATAAAAATTAATGAAAACAGCCAGCATATTGCTGGCTGTTTTCATTACGACTTACTCTTTGTTTTGCATTTGCGCTTTGATCAAGTCGCCCAAGGTTGTTGGGGCTGCAGCTTGTTCAGATTGCTTAGTGCTATGCTCTTTCAATACAGTTTTTTCTTCTTCAACATCTTTAGATTTTACAGAGAGGCTGATGCTACGATTTTTGCGATCTACTGCAATAATTTTTGCTTCAACTTCATCGCCAACTTTTAAGGCGGTACGCATGTCTTCTATTTTTTCACGGCTTAATTCAGACGATTTCAAAGTAGCTTCTATGTCACCTTGCAAAGTAATAGTTGCGGATTTTGCATCAACTTCTTTGACAATACCTTTAACGATAGCGCCTTTATCATTCACAGTAACGTATTCTGAGAATGGATCATTTTCCAGCTGCTTAATACCTAAAGAAATGCGCTCACGCTCTGGATCTATGGCCAACACAACTGTATCGAGCTCGTCACCTTTCTTGTACTTACGCACGGCTTCTTCGCCAGCTTCATGCCAGGAAATGTCTGACAAGTGAACCAAACCATCGATACCGCCATCAAGACCGATAAATATACCGAAGTCAGTGATTGATTTGATTTTGCCGCTAATTTTATCGCCTTTCGCACAAGTTCTTGCGAAAGCATCCCATGGATTTTCCTGGCATTGTTTCAGACCAAGAGAGATACGACGACGTTCTTCGTCTATATCCAAAACCATAACTTCAATTTCATCGCCCAACTGAACAACTTTAGATGGGTGAATGTTTTTGTTAGTCCAATCCATTTCAGAAACGTGAATCAAGCCTTCAACACCCTCTTCCAACTCAGCGAAACAGCCGTAGTCAGTCAGATTGGTGACCTTAGCTTTAACGCGAGCGCCTTCCGGGTAACGCTTGGTGATTTGTATCCATGGATCTTCGCCGAGTTGTTTCAGGCCTAAAGATACACGATTACGCTCACGGTCGAATTTAAGAATCTTAACGTCAATTTCGTCGCCAACATTTACTATTTCGCCTGGGTGCTTAATACGCTTCCAAGCCATATCGGTAATGTGTAACAAACCATCTACGCCGCCCAAATCAACGAATGCGCCGTAATCGGTAAGATTTTTCACTATACCTTTAACTGCTTGACCTTCTTGTAAGGTAGCTAATAATTCATCACGTTCTGCAGAGTTGGTTTGCTCCAACACAGCGCGGCGAGAAACAACCACGTTATTGCGCTTTTGATCCAACTTGATAACTTTAAACTCAAGCTCTTTACCTTCAAGGTGACTGGTGTCGCGTACTGGGCGAACGTCTACTAATGAACCTGGGAGGAACGCACGGATACTGGCAACATCAACAGTGAAACCACCTTTAACTTTACCGTTGATAACACCTTTAATAACTTCTTCAGCCAAATGAGCTGCTTCAAGAACTTTCCAAGCTTCTGAGCGCTTGGCTTTTTCACGTGATAACTTGGTTTCACCGAAGCCATCTTCAACACTTTCCAGGGCTACCTGAACTTCGTCGCCGATTTGGAGATGCAACTCACCCATTTCGTTGCGGAATTGTTCAACAGGAATTACACCTTCTGATTTCAGGCCGGCGTGAACAGTCACCCAGTCCTTATCGATGTCAATAACAACGCCGGTAATAATAGAACCGGGCATCATATCAACAGTCTTTAAACTTTCTTCAAATAACTCAGCAAAACTTTCAGTCATACTCATGAGAATACCTTATTAAAACAGGCGAAAAACACCTGCCACACCGCGCGGCCAGTCATGCGGGTCAATTATAGAGGGAATAGACGCTTCCTCAGGCTGGATGCTAGCGCCTATAATTTTTCCGTTGAAAATCAATAGACTTTTCAGCAGGAGCGGCACACTAGCAGAATCGGCCTTATTTTTCAAGAAGTTATAGGAATTTAGGGAGGAAAGCTGGAGCGGCCAAATCTTTTCTGAGACAAGTGCTCCATCACCAAGCTGTGACTCTATGTCAGAACAATTATCGACCAATCATTAAAATACTCAGGCACAGAAAATCCGCACCAAAAAAAAGCCCGCTAGCGGGCTTTTGGTTTAATTATATTTTGTAATACTCTTGCCTCTACCAACGGCGTAATATTCAAAACCATACTCAATCATACGTTCCGGCTCGTAAAGATTACGGCCATCAAATATCACAGGATTGATTAAGGCAGATTTAATAAGATCAAAATCAGGTGCCCGGAAATTTTTCCATTCGGTACAGATTATTAGCGCATCAGCTTTTTCAAGAGCGGTTTCTTTCGTACCCACAAGTTTTAAATCATCTCGTGAACCGTATATATGCTGGGTTTCATCCATAGCCACTGGATCGTAAGCCTGCACCTTCGCACCAGCTGCCCACAAAGCTTCCATTAATACTCTGCTAGGCGCCTCTCGCATATCATCGGTATTTGGCTTGAAGGAAAGACCCCAGATTGCAAACGTTTTGCCCTTAAGGCTATCGCCAAAATGCTTGCTTACGTAGCCAAATAATTTACTTTTCTGCGCCTGGTTAACTTGATCAACCGCCTCCATTAATGTGGTTTTGTAGTCAATATCTTTACCAATATTAATTAATGCTTTTACATCCTTAGGAAAACATGAACCGCCATACCCGCAGCCGGGATAAATAAAGTGATAACCAATACGCGGATCAGCGCCAATACCATTGCGGACTTGTTCGATGTCTGCACCCAATCTTTCCGCCAAATTTGCCATTTCATTAATAAAGCTAATTTTTGTCGCAAGCATGGCATTAGCAGCGTATTTTGTTAATTCAGCAGAACGCACATCCATAAAAATCATGCGATCATGATTACGATTGAATGGTGCATAAAGTTCGCGCAAAAGTTTTTCAGCTCTTTCGCTATCAGTACCAATCACGATACGATCTGGCTTCATAAAATCATTAATCGCAGCGCCCTCTTTCAAGAACTCTGGATTTGATACCACATCGAAAAGAATATTCGCATCGCGCGTTGTCAATTCACCTTTTAATGCTTCACTAACTTTTTCAGCAGTGCCAACAGGCACCGTTGATTTATTAATGACCACCTTATAAGCGCTCATGCGCTGACCAATAGTTTTGGCTACTGCGACTACATATTGTAGATCTGCTGAGCCATCCTCACCTGACGGTGTACCTACGGCAATAATTTGTATTTCGGCGTGCTTAACAGCGCGATCCATATCTGTCGTAAAATTCAGTAAACCATTTTGCACAGACTGCTTAACAATCGCATCCAGACCTGGTTCAAAAATAGGAATGATACCGTTATTCAAGTTATCGACCTTTTTCTGATCGATATCGACACATAAAACATCATGCCCCACATCAGACAAACAGGTGCCTGTAACCAAGCCCACATAACCCGTACCAAATATTGTAACTTTCATTGTTCACTACCTTTAATAATTTCGCAAAATGATACAACTATGAGAGCGCTTGCTTGTAGAACTAGGATCGCCCATAACTATCTTCATAGCGAATGACATCGTCTTCTTCCAAATATGAACCCGACTGAACCTCAACAATTTCCAAAGGAATTTTTCCAGGATTGCTTAAACGATGTCTAATACCAACGGGGATATAAGTAGATTCATTTTCTGATAATAACAATACCTCATCGCCCTTTTGCACCAACGCAGTACCCTTAACAACAATCCAGTGTTCAGCTCGATGATGATGCAATTGCAAAGACAAACTAGCACCAGGTTTTACGCGGATACGATTCACTTGATAACGCTCGCCATCATCTATCGCGTCATAACAACCCCAAGGGCGATAAATTTCGCGATGTTGCATATGTTCGCTGCGTTTTTGTTGTTCGATTTGTGAAATGATGGCTTTAATGTGTTGCGCTTGTGATTTATCTGCAATCAATATTGCATCAGGTGTATTGATAATCATCAAATTTTCAACACCTAAAGTAGCGACTAATTTATCGCGCGAAAAAACCAGGGTGTTGGATGAACCGACATCAATACTGTCACCAATGAAGCTATTACCGGAATTATCTTTGTCCGAAATATTCGCGAAGGATTTCCAGTCTCCAACATCGCTCCAGCCAGCATCCAAGGGAACACAGACTACATTAGCGCTTTTTTCCATTAACGCATAATCAATAGAAATATTAGGTGCGGTAGCAAAAGAATCTTTATGGACACGGATAAAATCCAAATCGCGCACCGCCCAGCTTTTAGATTGTTCCGCAGCAGCAACAACTTCTGGACTATGCCTTTTTAACTCTTCCAAAAACACATCCGTTTTGAAAACAAACATGCCGCTATTCCAGTAATAACAACCAGCCGCTAAATATTGTTCGGCAGTTTCCATATTAGGCTTTTCAACAAATTGCTCAACCCTATAACTACCTTCAGTATCAGTAGCGCTCTGTTGCGTTTTTATATAACCATAACCTGTTTCAGGATGTGTCGGCTGCACACCAAAAGTCACTAGGCGTCCCTTCTCCGCCGCCTTAATTGCAATTTTTACCGCATGATGAAAGGCTTCAACATCACGTATCATGTGGTCAGCTGATAACACTAACAATGTAGGATTCGATTTCATTGCATCAGCTTGCAAAGCAGCCAAAGCCAAAGCGGGAGCAGTATTTCTTGCAATAGGCTCAAGAATAATTACTGCGTCTTTTATGCCAATTTCGTTCAACTGTTCGGCAACCATAAACCGATGTTCAACATTGCATACCACAATAGGCGAAGCAAGATCAGGTAAACCAGCTAACCGCAAAACAGTTTGCTGTAACATGGTGCTGTCACCAAAAAGTTTTAACAATTGCTTAGGATAATGTTGACGTGACAACGGCCACAAACGCGTACCGGAACCGCCTGCAAGAATGACAGGAATGATCATATTTTTTACCAATAATTAAAAAAAACGAAAACATCCCTATTGCGCGGTGAAGACCAAACAAATAAGCAACATATGGGGGTCGCTATTTAGAAAAACGCTCTTTCAAAAAAGCTTCAAATTCAGTACCAATCGCAGCGTGGCGCGTACCATATATTACGTTCGCGGTCATATAACCCAGTTTTGTACCGCAATCGTGACTACGACCAATTAATTGATAAGCCTCTATTGTTTCCAATCCTAAAAGCGCATCAAGAGCATCTGTCAATTGAATTTCACCACCAGCACCAGGCTGGGTAGTTGCTAATAACTCCCATACTTTTTTGGATAATACATAACGACCCACAATAGCCATATTGGAAGGTGCTTCATCAATACGCGGCTTCTCAACCATGGCCTTAACAGGCGCCGTATTTCCTTCTGCAATTTGTACGCCAGCACAATCCACTACACCGTATTTATCCACTTGATCATGAGGAACTTCTTCCACCAATATTTGACTGTGTCCGGTGGCCGCGAAGCGCTTAACCATACCTGCGAGGTTATCTTTCCTCAAATTGCATTCGACATTATCAACTAATACATCTGGCAACAAGACTACAAAGGGCTCATCACCTATCACTGAGCGAGCAGACAAAATTGCGTGCCCTAAACCTTTTGCCTCTGCTTGCCGAACCGAAATAACAGTTAGCCCACGTGGAGTAATGGAACGCACTTCCTCCAATAAAGAGCGCTTCAAACGTGCCTCTAATTGTGCCTCTAATTCAAAACTCGTATCAAAGTGGTTTTCAATAGCATTTTTGCTGGCGTGTGTTACCAAAACGATTTCTTTAATTCCTGCAGCTGCTGCTTCTTCTATTACATACTGAATTAATGGCTTATCAACAACAGGCAACATTTCCTTGGGAATTGCCTTAGTCGCAGGCAACATACGTGTACCTAAACCTGCAACAGGAATGACCGCTTTTTTGATTTGCATTTTTTTTCCTTCGATATATTAAATAAATTTAGAAAATATTTACCAATTTAATTATTGTGAAAATATTTATTTTAACATAGCCAAAATTTCTGCCGTTTTTTCATCAA
This sequence comes from Pseudomonadota bacterium, assembly GCA_040386215.1. Taxonomy (GTDB): domain Bacteria; phylum Pseudomonadota; class Gammaproteobacteria; order Pseudomonadales; family Cellvibrionaceae; genus Cellvibrio. The sequence continues at coordinate 669 of JAZKFX010000044.1, read as the reverse complement.
CCAAACCTTTATCTGCACGACTTTCTACATTTAAACGCACAACTGGCTCAGTATTGGACATCCGTAAATTAAATCGCCATTGTGGAAACTCAAGGCTAATGCCATCCGTTTTATCAATAACTATAGCGCCATCAACATAATGGTTATAAACCTTATCAATAGCTGCTTTTGCATCTACTACATGGCGATTAATTTCTCCAGGTGAAGGAAATTTCGCAATACGATCTTGTAACATTGAAGATAGAGTTTGATCCTTACGACTCAAAAGCTCAGCTACAAGCAACCATGGAATCATACCGCTATCACAATAAAAGAAATCGCGGAAATAATGATGCGCACTCATTTCTCCACCGTAAACTGCATCCTCTGAACGCATACGCTCTTTAATAAAAGCATGACCCGTTTTGGATTGAATGGCGATACCATTGTTTTGCTGGACGATATCTTGCGTGTTCCAGGATAACCGCGGATCGTGAATAATTTTCGAACCTGGATTTTTAATCAGAAAGGATTCGGCCAAAAGTCCAACGATGTAATAGCCCTCGGTAAATTGACCTTTTTCATCGAATAAAAAACAACGGTCAAAATCACCATCCCACGCAATTCCCAAATCTGCACCGTGCTCTAATACCGCATTGGTGGTTACGGGTTGATTCTCATGTAATAGCG